>JAVXRI010000096.1:0-21457 GCA_036643775.1 Pseudomonas sp.
CTTTTTTCCTGATCTGTCCCGAAGTGAGTATGCCCGGCCTGTCCGGCATGCCGGAACGTCGTGTTCCCGTGTGTCGTCAGCGTCGGTTGTTGAGCTTTCGGACGGAACGGCTGGCGCCCACAAAGCGCCTAAACAAACATAGAGAACGTGGAGACACCCATGCAAACCGACACAACTCGCGAGAACCCGCAGGCCAAGGCGCCGCAGGCCGCTGATTCGAACCAGGATCTGGCTGCTACCGCCCCAGGCCAACTGCGTGTGATCAAGCGCAACGGCACCGTCGTCGCCTACACCGACGACAAGATCACCGTGGCTATCACCAAGGCGTTCCTCGCAGTTGAAGGCGGCACCGCCGCCGCCTCGTCGCGTATCCACGACACCGTTGCCCGTCTGACCGAACAGGTTACTGCGACCTTCAAGCGTCGCATGCCATCGGGCGGCACCATCCACATCGAAGAAATCCAGGACCAGGTCGAACTGGCCCTGATGCGTGCCGGCGAGCAGAAAGTTGCCCGCGACTACGTGATCTACCGCGACCAGCGCGCCAAAGAGCGTGCTACCCGCGTTCACGCTGAAGACGCCAGCGTACAGCCGCACCCGAGCATCCGCATCACCCTGGCCGACGGCAGCTTCGCGCCACTGGACATGAACCGCCTGAACACCATCATCACCGAGGCCTGCGAAGGCCTGGCCGAAGTCGATGGCGAGCTGATCCAGCGCGAAACCCTGAAGAACCTCTACGACGGCGTGGCCATCAAGGACGTCAACACCGCCCTGGTGATGACCGCCCGTACCCTGGTTGAGCGCGAGCCGAACTACTCGTTCGTCACCGCCCGCCTGCTGATGGACACCCTGCGCGCCGAAGGCCTGGGCTTCCTCGGCGTGGCCGACAGCGCCACCCACCACGAAATGGCCGAGCTGTACGCCAAGGCCCTGCCGGCCTACGTCGCCAAAGGCGTCGAGTTCGAACTGCTGAACCCGGCCCTGGCCGACTTCGACCTGGAAAAACTGGGCAAGGCGATCAACCACGAGCGCGACCAGCAGTTCACCTACCTGGGCCTGCAGACCCTGTACGACCGTTACTTCATCCACAAGGATGGCGTGCGCTTCGAGCTGCCTCAGGTGTTCTTCATGCGTGTGGCCATGGGCCTGGCGCTGGAAGAGAAAAACAAAGAAGCCCGTGCGATCGAGTTCTACAACCTGTTGTCGTCCTTCGACTACATGGCTTCGACCCCGACCCTGTTCAACGCCGGTACCCTGCGTCCACAGCTGTCGAGCTGCTACCTGACCACCGTTCCGGATGACCTGTCGGGCATCTACCACGCGATCCACGACAACGCCATGCTGTCGAAATTCGCCGGTGGCCTGGGCAACGACTGGACCCCTGTGCGTGCACTGGGTTCCTACATCAAGGGCACCAACGGTAAATCCCAGGGCGTCGTACCCTTCCTGAAAGTGGTCAACGACACCGCCGTTGCGGTCAACCAGGGCGGCAAGCGCAAAGGCGCTGTCTGTGCCTACCTGGAAACCTGGCACCTGGACATCGAAGAATTCATCGAACTGCGCAAGAACACCGGTGATGACCGTCGTCGTACCCACGACATGAACACCGCCAACTGGATCCCTGACCTGTTCATGAAGCGTGTCTTCGATGACGGCAAATGGACCCTGTTCTCGCCGAACGAAGTACCTGATCTGCACGACCTGACCGGCAAGGCCTTCGAAGAGCGCTACGAGTACTACGAAGCCCTGACCGAGTACAACAAGATCAAGGTGTTCAAGACCATCCAGGCCAAAGACCTGTGGCGCAAGATGCTCTCGATGCTGTTCGAGACCGGCCACCCATGGTTGACCTTCAAGGATCCGTGCAACCTGCGTTCGCCGCAGCAGCACGTGGGCGTGGTCCACAGCTCGAACCTGTGCACCGAGATCACCCTGAACACCAACAAGGACGAGACCGCGGTCTGCAACCTGGGCTCGATCAACCTCGGCAACCACCTCGATGCACATGGCGATTTCGATTTCGAGAAGCTGGCCGAAACCGTGCGCCTGGCCGTGCGCCAGCTCGACCGCGTGATCGACCTGAACTTCTACCCGATCGAAACCGCACGCCGTGGCAACCTGCGCTGGCGCCCGGTCGGCCTGGGCTGCATGGGCCTGCAGGACGCACTGTACCTGCAGCACATCGCCTACGGTTCCGACGCTGCCGTCGAGTTCGCCGACAAGTCGATGGAAGCGGTCAGCTACTTCGCCATCCAGGCCTCCTGTGACCTGGCTGACGAGCGTGGTGCCTACGAGACCTTCCAGGGTTCGCTGTGGTCCAAAGGCATCCTGCCGCTGGATTCGCAACAGATCCTGATCGAAGCCCGTGGCCAGAAGTACATCGACGTCGACCTGAACGAAACCCTCGACTGGGCACCGGTGCGTGCTCGCGTACAGAAAGGTATTCGTAACTCGAACATCATGGCCATCGCGCCGACCGCGACCATCGCCAACATCACTGGCGTATCGCAGTCCATCGAGCCGACCTACCAGAACCTGTACGTGAAATCGAACCTCTCGGGCGAATTCACCGTGATCAACCCGTACCTGGTTCACGACCTCAAGGCCCGTGGCCTGTGGGACTCGGTCATGATCAACGACCTGAAGTACTACGACGGTTCGGTACAGCAGATCGAGCGCATCCCGCAGGAACTCAAAGACCTGTACGCCACCGCGTTCGAAGTGGAAACCAAGTGGATCGTCGACGCCGCCAGCCGCCGTCAGAAGTGGATCGACCAGGCCCAGTCGCTGAACCTGTACATCGCTGGTGCTTCGGGCAAGAAGCTCGACGTCACCTACCGCATGGCCTGGTACCGTGGTCTGAAAACCACCTACTACCTCCGTGCCCTGGCTGCGACCAGCACCGAGAAGTCGACCATCAACACCGGCAAGCTCAACGCCGTATCCAGCGGTGGCGACAGTGCGCCGATCCAGGCAGCGGGCCCAGCGCCAGTGCCGAAGGCTTGCGCCATCGACGAGCCGGATTGCGAAGCTTGCCAATAAGCAGTAAAGGGCGAGTTGTTTAAGCGCCAACTGTAATCAGCAAAGGCCGGGATTTTTATCTCGGCCTTTGTGTTTCCGGGGTATTAGAGGCCGCTGCAGATAGAAGCAAGAAACCCGGTCTGAACGGTACGCAAGCACCCCGGGACGCACATCGTTGAAACGCTGTAAAAGCGTAAGCGAAAGACGAGCCCCGATTGCTCTTGGGCCGTCGGCGCTTCCCCCCCTCTATTCCCTCGCTGCACCCCGTCAACACCGGCCTTTTCAAGACGTTCTGAAAAAAACCAGACCGTGATCTGGCTCATGGCTTTTTGAGCAAAACACCGTATCCTGTGTTTTTTTTGAGTGCACGCCACCAAATGTAGGATTTTTCGTCTAAACTCTCACACCGGATTAGCAAGCGAGCCGGTATGAACGGCTACGCAGAGATTCGGTCAAAATTAGATACATTCGGAGGTTTCGAGGCCCCGACCGGACGTAATTTCCGGTATACTCCGACCCCCCAAAAATAGGGCAAAACCTGAACCTGTTTTGGCACCGTTTCTCGTGTCATGGCCCCTCGACCAGGTCTGGCCAGATACGAAACCTGAATAACTTATAGATGTGTGGGGGGTGCGCCTCCCGAGCTGTCGTATTGCCTTCGTGGTTTGCGTAGTGAGTGCATCACCTTATTAAAATCCAAGTGGTTGCCTTCAGGGCGACCCTCATGCAGGAGCCTCATCATCATGCTGAGCTGGGACGAATTCGACAAAGACGAAGGCGAGGAAGCCACCAAGGGTGCAACCGCCACTCAAGCTGCTGCCGCAGGCATCGACAAGCTGGACAACGCCGGCGGTGTTGCTGCTCTGGAAGCTCGCGCCGTAACTGCCGATGACTCCGAAGCAGTCAAGCGTGCCAAGGCTGCCTTGGACCAACTCGACATCGCCGAAGGCCTGGCTGAGCTGGAAGGTTCCGCTGCCCGTGTCGCCGTTGACGAAAAGCGCATGATCAACTGCCGCGCCGACCTCAACCAGCTGGTGCCGTTCAAGTATGACTGGGCCTGGCAGAAGTACCTGGACGGTTGCGCCAACCACTGGATGCCGCAAGAGGTCAACATGACCGCGGACATCGCCCTGTGGAAGAGCCCGGAAGGCCTGACCGACGACGAGCGCCGCATCGTCATGCGTAACCTCGGCTTCTTCTCCACCGCCGACTCGCTGGTTGCCAACAACCTGGCCCTGGCCGTGTACCGCCTGATCACCAACCCGGAATGCCGCCAGTACATCCTGCGCCAGGCGTTCGAAGAGGCGATCCACACCCACGCCTACCAGTACTGCATCGAATCGCTGGGCATGGATGAAGGCGAGATCTTCAACATGTACCACGAGATCCCGTCGGTTGCGAAGAAAGCCGCCTGGGGCCTGAGCTACACCCGCGCGATCTCCGACCCGGAGTTCAACACCGGCACCGTCGAGACCGACAAAGAACTGCTGCGCAACCTGATCGCCTACTACTGCGTTCTGGAAGGCATCTTCTTCTACTGCGGCTTCACCCAGATCCTGTCCATGGGTCGCCGCAACAAGATGACCGGCGTTGCCGAGCAGTTCCAGTACATCCTGCGTGACGAGTCCATGCACCTGAACTTCGGTATCGACGTGATCAACCAGATCAAGATCGAAAACCCGCACCTGTGGGATGCCGAAATGAAGGAAGAAGCCTCGCAGATGATCCTGCAGGGCACCCAGCTGGAAATCGAATACGCTCGCGATACCATGCCGCGCGGCGTACTGGGCATGAACGCAGCGATGATGGAGGACTACCTCAAGTTCATCGCCAACCGTCGCCTGTCGCAGATCGGCTTGAAGGAAGAGTATCCGGGGACTACTAACCCGTTCCCGTGGATGAGCGAGATCATGGACTTGAAGAAGGAGAAGAACTTCTTTGAGACTCGGGTTATTGAGTATCAGACGGGTGGGGCGTTGAGCTGGGACTGAGTCCTCGCTCGTGTTCTACAAAAGGCTGCCGCAAGGCGGCCTTTTTTGTGGGCATTCGAATGTATCGGGGCTAACAGGCGCTTGTCTTGGGACTTTCGGCGCCTATGAGATCGAGCGCCGCGTGGGCGGCGCGCGGTCTCAAAAACACCAGAGCAACCAAGTCAGGCCTGCGGCTGCCCCTCCGCACTGTTGGCCACACAATGTCGTATATCTTTTCTCGCAGCCACGCCAATTGGCAGTACACTCAATGCCATCTGTCCAGAGTGGAGCGCCGATCATGTCTGCTACTGCGGAAAGCACGGAGGCCAAAAAGTCCTCCAAAAAGCCTGGAAAAGCAAAATCTGCCGGCGCCGGATCAATAGTCACAACGGGCACTGAAGCGGCAGTCCACAGGGTGAACGAATCGCCAGCGTCAAAAGCCTATGGCACTGCCCGTGTGTCCACCACGAGTGCTAGCGGCATGGCGATTGTCGACCTGCTACTGCCCGACACCAACACCGACGACCGCATGGAGGTGTTCAAGGCCACGCAGAGCGGATTTCCGCTCAGCTCCGTCATCCAGCTGGTCGAATCCGTTGAAACCTTCAAGCGGCACAACGTACTGGCGAAGATCGTTGGCCTGTCTGAGCGCACCCTCGCCCGCCGGATGAAGAACAAGGATGAAGCCCTGAGCCCTGAACAAAGTGCCAGGGCGCTGTATTACGCAGAAGTACTGGAGAAAGCGCAGGAGGTGTTCGGCACCCGGGCCCTTGCCGAAGAGTGGATGACCCGGCCGGCGCTCGGGCTGGACGGTGAGTCACCCATCGACCTGCTGTCCAATCCGGTCGGCTATGAGCTGGTCACCGATTTCTTGAATCGACTGGATTACGGGGTCTACTGATGGTGACGGACCCTCTGGCCCAGGACCTTCATATCTGGCGTCTGGACCAATCCAGGCACGCCGCTTCATGGAACAGCGGCATTGGTGCGGAAGCGAGCGGCGGGCGCTGGAATCCCAAAGGGGTCCAGGTGGTCTATGCAAGCCTGGATGCTGCTACGGCCATTCTTGAAGTGGCGGTGCATAAAGGCTTCCAGACACTCGACTGCGTTGCACACACGCTGACGGCGGCACGGGTGATGGACACGTCCAAGGTGTACAAGGTCGAGCGAAAGGATGTGCCCAACCTCAACTGGCTGAGGCCGGGAACTCCCAGTCGCAGCCAGCAAGCCTTTGGTGCCCGGCTGCTGGAACAGCACCCCTTCGTGCTGATTCCTTCCTGTGTGTCGCCCCATAGCTGGAATCTGTTGATGAACCCTCTGCTGGCTGCTGGCCTCTACGAGGAGGTCCTGCAGGAGCGGTTTGCATTGGATGGACGATTGAGCCCTCCTCTGCAGTAGGTTGGTCAGGATCAGCATCCCTTGATCTTGCAACGTCCGCCTCAATGCCATGTTTCGGCAGTCAATACATACGGTGGTGCCTGAAGGGCGAGCGCTGTGCGCTCGATCGCAGGCTGCCGCCAGCGCCTACAAGGGGAGGTGTGCGCAACCGCCAGCAAAAATGTGCGGTAAGGCTTTGTCCCTTTTTCAATCTGGGTCGGCATAGCAATCGATAATGATTTCCACTTCGGTGGAGTTGCATCGAGACCGCATAGGATCCCCGATTGATGTTCCGTCATCACCCACACCTTCCGTCGTTGCTTTGTGCTTCATTGTTGCTAGCTGCTGTGCCCGCGGCGCAGGCTGAGCAGTCCGCTGAAAAGCGCCATTTTTCACTACCGGCCGCGCCACTGGGCCTGAGCCTTGCCCGTTTTGCCGAACGCGCAGGGATTCGCCTGGCGTTCGATGCGCGCCTGGTCGACAAGCTTCAGGCTCAACCACTGGAGGGCACTTTCAGCCCCGTGTCCGGCTTGCGCTTGTTGCTGGACGGCACCGGGCTGACCTATGAAGCGGTCGATGGCGGTTACCTGATCAAGGCGCAAAAAGGCTTGCGCCAGGACAGCGTGCAACTGCCGAGTACTGCCGTGACCAGCCAGGCACTGCAGGAGGAAAACCGTTTCGCCCGCCCGTTCAAGCTGTCTGCCGAACAGATCGAGCAGCGCCCCCAGGCCAACAGCAACCTTACCGATCTGCTGCGCAGTCACCCGCTGGTGCAGTTTTCCAACAGCAGCCAGAACGGTATGAGCCAGGGCGAGATCAAGCCGGACTCGATTTCCATCCATGGCTCGCGCCCTTACCAGGGCTTGTTCAGCCTTGACGGCATGCGCATGAACAATGACCTCGATCCGGCCGACGCGGGTAACGGCGTAACCCTGGCTTCGGGCTCTTCCAGCGAGCAGGGCTTCTACCTCGACAGCCGCCTGATCGACAGCCTGGAAGTACATGACTCGAACATTTCCGCGCGCTACAGCGGCTTCACCGGGGGCGTGGTCGAGGCGACCTCGCGTAGCTGGCGCGGCGGCCAGGCCGGTCAGCTGTATTACCGCCACACCGACGCCGACTGGAACCGGACGTTCACCGACGACAGCCTGGATTTCGACAGCGCCAACAACAGCATGTCGCACCCCTCGCGCTTTCAGCCCAGCTACCAGAAGAGCGACTACGGCTTCTGGGGTGAAACGCAGCTGGCAGAAAACCTCGGGGTGGTGGTCAGCGCATCGCGTCGGGATTCGAAAATTCCCATGCGTGATCTCGGTGGACCCGGCATCGATATCGATGGCGAGACACTGATCGCCTTCAATCACCCGGCGAGCAACCGCATGCAACGGCGCCAGTCCGACAACCTGTCGAGCAAGTTCAGCTGGTACGCCACCCCGGAGACCACGGTGCACTGGACGGTGCTGTATTCCGGGTATGAGGAGCAGATGTTCCAGAACACGGTGGCCAACTCCGGCTACCAGAACAGCCATGATGGTCTGGCCAGTATCCTCAAGCTGGAGCACCTGACCTCGCTCGGGCAACTGGAACTCAATGCCAGCTATCGGCACCTGACCGATATTCGCGACAGCGACACCGACTACCGGGTGTCATTGGGCGACTACAGCGATTGGCGCAATCCCACAACGTACAGTTACGGCGGCCCCGGTAGCCTGAACAGCTACCAGGACACCGTAGAGTTGTCCGGACAGTTTGCCTTTGACCGCATCTTCGCCGCAGGTCTGGGACACCGTTTCACCGTCGGTGGCGGTGTCAATCAAGTGGATGCCGAGTTCGAACGCGAGAACACCTATTACACCGCCAACTTCGACCTGTTCGGCGATTACATCAACATGCGACAGATGGATGCTTTCTTCGCAGGCTCCGCGAGCACCCGCTACACCAGTTACCACCTGTTTGCCGAGGATGAGATGGACTGGGGGCGCCTGACCGTTCGACCAGGTCTGCGCATGGACCGCGACGATTTCATCGACCGCAACAACCTGGCGCCGCGTCTGTCCGTGTCTCTGGATGCCTTTGGCAACGGCGCTACGGTGCTCAAGGCAGGCGCCAACCGCTACTACGGCAGTTCCATGCTCACTTACGCGCTATATGGCGCACAGAATGGCGGCCTGAAGCACTGCACGTTTGACTGCTTCCCGATCATCGACACAGGCGACGGCACCTGGGATGCCACCCCTGACTACGAAGGGCTGGACAACCTGAAGACGCCCTACAGCGATGAGTTGATGCTCGGCCTGGACCAGCGCTGGGGCAATAGTTTGTGGGCCGTGCAGTACGTCAACCGCAAACACCGCAATGAAGTGCGCAGTCGCCCCAAGTACCCGGACAGCCGGGCGTCGAATGAACGCAGCATCAAGGAATTCGTCAACGACAGCAAAACCGACAGCGATAACGTCTACCTGAGCGTGAGCATGATCGAACCGTTGCGCGGTTTGCATGCGGAGCACCGCTTCAGTGCAGCCCTGGCCTGGCAGCGGACCCGCAGCGATACAGCGCTGGAACTGGGTTACAGCGACATCGATATGAGCATGAAGCTGGACCCGAGCAAGGCCTGGTTCGAAGGTAAGGTGATCGACGCCAAGGACCTGCCGGCCAGCGACTTCAATGCGCCCTGGAAACTCAACCTGGATTGGCAGGCCGACTGGCAGGACTACGGCATCTCGCTGTTCAACCGCCTGACCTGGGAGAGCAGCCGGGACCAGGTGTACAAACATGACACCGGCGTAGACGGCTACTACCCACTACCCGACAGCGACCTGCGCGTACGCAAGTACAGCTCGGCCCGGATCGGCTCGCTCTGGCGCTGGGACACCAACGTGCAGTGGAAGCCGGCGTTTGCCCATGGTCTGGGCTTCAACGCCCAGGTCAATAACCTGCTCAACAACAAAAACCAGAGCGACACGATGTCGTGGAACGGCGGCACCTACAAGATCTATCAGCCGGGCCGTCAGGTCTGGCTGGGGCTGACCTACGACTTCTGAGCCGCCGCGGCCCACAAGGGCCGCGCCTTTCCTTTGTGGAGCGGCCCGGTCAGGGCCGTGGATCCTGATGAAACGACTTCGACAATTCTGGGCCATCACCGGCCCTTTCTGGCGCTCGCGCGCGGCATTGCCGGCCTGGCTGCTACTTGCCACGGTGATTGCCCTGACGCTGCTGGGCGTGTGGTTCAGCGTGCGTATGAACCAGTGGAACGGCGACTTCTACAATGCCCTGCAAGCACTGGACGGCAAGGCGCTGTACCCGCTGTTGTACAGCTTTGCCGGGCTGGTGGCGGCAATGATTCTGGTGGTGGTGTATGCCGACTACCTGCGCAAGCAACTGCAGATCCGCTGGCGTGCCTGGCTGACCGAGCAGCTGTGCAGCCGCTGGCTTTCGGCAGACGGTCAGCACTATCGCCTGCAGTTGCAGAAACTCGAACCGGATAACCCGGATCAACGCATCGCCGATGACGTGCGGCTGATGGTCGAGCACTCGCTAAAGCTGCTGTTGTCCTTCACTCGCTCGGTGGTCACGCTGATTTCTTTCGTCAGCATCCTCTGGACCTTGTCGGGGGCCTTCAGCTTCAACCTCGCAGGAACGACGTACCACCTGCCGGGCTACATGGTCTGGACCTGCCTGGCCTACACCCTGGCCGGTATTGCCCTGGCCCACTGGATCGGCGGCGCGCTGCAGGGCCTGAACGTCGGCCAGCAACAGCGCGAGGCCGACTACCGCAGCGCGCTGATCTTTCGTCGCCGCCATGCCGATGCGATCGCCGGCCACCAGGGCCAAGCGCAGGATCGTGAAGCCTTGCGTACGCGCTTCAGTGAAGTAATCGGCAACTGGTACCGATTGATGCGCGCTGAACGCAACCTGGCATTTTTCACCGTCGGCTACCAGCAGGCGACCCTGCTCGCCCCGTTTTTTTTCGCGCTACCGAAGTTTCTCTCGGGGGAGCTGCAGCTTGGCGGGCTGATGCGTATTCAGTCGGCGTTTGGCCAGGTAGCGGGCGCGCTCAGCTGGTTTATCTACGCCTACCGCGACATCGCCGCCTGGGCCGCCTGCGTCGAGCGCTTGCATGGTTTTGTAGAAAAGCTGGACGAACCGTTGCATACGCCCGTGACATTGCCAACGCCCGCGGGCAAGGCCCTGCTGGAGGCTACGCTGTCGATCCAGCGTAGCGATGGCTCGCCCCTGCTGCCGCAACTGACGCTGCGCCTGGAGCCTGGCACCCTGACCTTGCTGAGTGGACGCTCCGGGTTGGGGAAATCAACGTTGCTGCGGACCCTCGCAGGCTTCTGGCCGCACTTTCAAGGCCGCCTGGCGCGGCGCACGACAGTGTTTTGGGTGCCTCAGGATTCCTACCTGGGAGACGGCTCGCTGGCCGAGTTGCTGACGTATCCGAGCCTGGCGGGCTCATTCAGCACGAGCCAATTGCACTGGGCACTGGATGAAGTGGGGATGGGGCAGTGGTGCGATCAACTGGGCCATCGCGCTGATTGGCAACTGCGCTTGTCCGGCGGTGAACGCCAACGCCTGTTGATCGCCCGCCTTTTACTCAACCGCCCTGCCCTGTTGCTGCTCGACGAAACCGTTTCGGCGCTTGACCCGCCAGCAGCCACTGCCCTGCTGGAGGTGCTGCGTCGCCACTTGCGCAGCAGCGCCATTCTGCTGGTCAGCCATCAGCCCCATCTTGCGGTTCAGGCCGATCATGTACTCGATCTCGACACCCTGTTTCACCCTAGCGAGGAACGCTTTGCTCATGAATGCTAGACCTCTTCTGACGCTGTGTGCGCTGCTGTTACTGACGGCCTGTGGCACAGCAGTAGTGCCCCAAGATGCCGCGCCTGCAGCGGACGCGCCGCGTGCGGAGCTACCGGCAAGGCCTGAACTACGCGATTACCACCTGGCCAACGGCCTGCGGGTAATGCTGGTGCCGCGTGAGACCGATGGCCTGGAGCTGCGCCTGCTGGTGGGCAGCGGCTCACTGCAGGAAAGCCCGCAACAGCGCGGGCTGGCGCACTTTGTCGAGCACATGGCGTTCAAGGGTAGCCAGCACTTCCCCGGCAAGGCCGGCCTGGCAGCCCTAGAGCGTCTGGGCATCAGCCTGGGGCCGGATATCAACGCGGCAACCAGCTTCAACAGCACGTTGTACAAGATCTCCCTGGCGGACAATGACAGCACCCATGCTGACCTTGCCCTGCGCCTGATGGCCGACTGGGCCTCCAACCTGAGCTTTGACCCGGCGGCATTCGAAGCCGAGCGCGAGGTCATCGTCGAGGAATGGCGGCTGCGTCAAGGTGTCGGCCAGCGTATCAATCAGCGTCTCGACGACTTGCTCTACCAGGACAGCGACTACCAGGACCGCAGCCCCATCGGCGACCTTGAGGTCATCCGTCATGCACCGCTTGAACAGGCACAGGCCTACTATCGCGACTGGTACCAACCGCAACGCATGACCTTGCTGCTGGTCGGGCGCTTTGACCAAGCCCAGCTACGCGGCCGTATCGAAGCCTTGTTCGGCATCCGGCCACGCGGTACCGCGGCGCAATCAAGCGCTGCACAATTTGCTCAAGGGCAAGCGTTGCGCGTTGCTTCGGTGTTCGATGCCGAACAGGGGCAGCGCCTGGTACAGCTGGTCTTGCAGCGTAACCTGCCCGCCGCGCTGGACAGCCAGAATGGTCAATGGCGTGACCTGATTGATGCCTTGTGGTTGAGCGTGCTCGACGAACGCCTGGACCTGTTGGTCGAGCAAGGGCTGTTCAGCCAGGCCGGCGTTGCCGAGCGCGCGATTCTGCTCGATGCCCGGCGCGCCCAGTACCGGATCGTGCTGCATCCACGCGATGACAACTATGCCAGGGCCAGCGAGCTGCTGTTCACCGAACTGCAGCGCATGGCCAGCCAGCCCGTCAGCGAACAGGAACTGGACGCCGCCAAGCAGCGTCTTGCGGAAAAACTGGAAAACCAGGCCAACGGCCAGCAACGCTATGCCAATTTGGTGCTGGCCGACGGCCTGGCGCAGGCGGTCGAGTTCCAGATGCCACTGTTCGACAAGCGTCAGCAATGGCAGATCACCCAAGCGTGGCTGCCGACTATCGGCGTGCTCCATCTGCAGGCGGCAGTCAGCGAGCTGCTGGCTGAGGCCTCACCGCGTCTGGCACTGGTAGGCCCAAAGCGCGACGCCTCGACGCTGAACGATGGGCAATGGACAGCACTCTGGAAGCAAGCCCGCGCCAGTCAACCCGGCCCCTTCACCCATGCCGCAGCGACCCAGGCGCTGAAACTTGCAGCGCCTGCCCCGGGCAGCCTGACCGAGCTGCCAACACTGAAGGACGTTGGCGCTTTGCAGTGGCGCCTGAGCAATGGCCTGCGGATCATCGTCAAGGCCGACCCTTCACTTCAGGACAACGTACATCTGGAGCTGCGTCAGTACGGTGGTACATCACTTGAGCCAGCGCAACAGGCCGGACTCTCCAACTGGTCCACGGGCCTGGCCGAACGCAGTGGCTACGGTGATTACTCGGCATTGCAGCTGGCCCGTCTGGGCCAGGCCAGCCAGGTGCAGTTGAAGCCTTTCAGCGAAAGCCTGTTCCACGGTATGCGCGGCACGGCGCCGGCCGATGAACTGGAAACGCTGTTCAAACTGCTGCACCTGAAACTCTCGGCGCCGCGCTTTGACAGCGCACGGTTGGACGAGATGCGCCAACGCTATATCGCCAGCCTGGACGGCGTACCGGCCGAGCGGCGCTTCATGGATGCGATCAATCGCACTGCCTACAGCAACGGCCAGCGCCTGGTCAGCGATGCCCAGGGCCCTTGGCGCAATTTTGAAGTTGAACAATTGCAGCAGGCCTATCGCGAGTTGTTCGCCGTACGCCAGGGAATGACCCTGGTGGTGACCGGCGCGATGGATGCCGACCGCGTACAGGCACTTTCCCGCACATGGCTGGCAAGTTTGCCGGCAACGCCCGGGCCGGCACCCCACTGGCTTGATCTCGGTGTGCAGCCGCTACAGCAGAGCATGCAGCACAAATACCTCTGGTCCAGTAGCCCGAAAACCATGGTCAACCTGCTCTACAGCAGCCCTGCGGCTTGGCGTGCGGAGGATGTCCTGGCATTGGGCCTGGTGGATAAAGTGGCCAACCAGCGTTTGCGTCAAGCGATCCGTGAGGAGGCTTCCGGGGTTTATGCCATCGGCTTCAGCCAGTTGCTGACACGCTTGCCGTCAGCCTATTACCTGGCGCGGCTGAACTTCACCGCTTCACCCGAACGCGCCGAGGCGTTGACCGCTGAAGCGCAGAAGGTGGTGGCCAAGCTGGCTGAACAAGGTATCAGCCAGAATGAATTACACCAGGCCCGTCAGGCACAGCTCAACGAACTGGCCCAGCAACGCCGAAGCGCTGTCTACTGGACGCAAGCACTTGCCCAGGTGGCGATGGTCGACGATGACTTCGGCAGCCTGGCAGAGGCACCGAACCACCTGCGCGAGCTGGAACTCTCCAGAATCAATGCATTGTGCCGGGAGTTGCTGGGGCGCCACCCCAAACTATTCGTCCTGGCGCCCGGCAACGCTGACACTCAGGCCGCCGCAACCACCGTCGCCCAGTAGCGGGTGCGGTACTGCACCTTGACCGGCAGGACCTGGCTGAGCGTAGCCAGGACCTGCTCCGGGTGCTTCAGGTCGAAGGCCCCCGAGACCCGCAGCGCTGCGACGTGCGGGTCGCAGTGCAAGCGGCCGCTGCGGTAGCGGTCCAGCTCGCGGGTGAACAACGCCAAGGGCATGCCGTCGGTGATCAACAGACCGCGAGTCCAGGCGCCCGAGGCCAGGGGCAATTCCTCGCGCCGAATATCACTGGGCGAGAACAGCAACTGCTGACCGGCAACGAGCTGGTGCTCCTGGGCACCGAGGTTGATGTTGAGCTGGCCCTGATAGACACACACACGTTGAGGCTCACCCTCCAGCGCACGAACCGAGAAGCGTGCCTGGCCCGCCAAGATCCGCGCCTCGGGCAACTGCACCTGGGTTGATGCGGACACGACCTGACGCGAGTCGACCATGATCTCGCCTTTCAACAAGCCGATGAGGGTATTCTGGCCGTCATGCTGAACATCGAGTGCTGTTGCGGTGTTCAGGGTCAGTTGCAGGTGGTTGTCCAGTGCCAGGTTGCGCAATTCGCCTGTACCGGTGTGGTAGCCCGCGCTCAGCTCCGGCCACACCAGACGCTGTCCACTGTAGGCAAGGGTCCCGGCACCGCCGAGCAACAGGCAGAGCTTGCCGACGAAAGCACGACGTGAGGCCTGGGCGGGGGTTGCCCGCAGCGAGCGGAGCAGCAACCGGCCCTGGGCACCCGATAGCCGTTGCCCCAGCGTCTCGACACGCTGCCAGGCCTGACGATTCTGGCCGCTGACCGCCAGCCAGGCTTGCCAGTGGCGATAGCGAGAGTCGCCGTCCTGCGCTTCACGCAATTCGATGAGCCAGTTCAGCGCTTCACTCAGGCTCTGCTGTTCGTCGCGCGGTGCCGTCATATCCCCAGCTCCAGTTCCAGCTCCAGGCAGCGCAGCAGCGCGGTGTGCATGTACTTCTTGATTGAACTGACAGTGACACCCAGACGTTCAGCGGCTTCAGCGTATTTGAGCCCGTCCACCTGGCAGAGCAGGAACGCCTGGCGCACCTTCGTCGGCAAACTGGCCAACATCCGATCCAGCGCGTACAGCGTTTCAAGGATTGAGCAGGTCAATTCAGGCGAGGCCACCAGGGCCTCGGGCATCTGTTGCAGGGTTGTCAGATAAGCGCGCTCAAGCTCTTTGCGGCGCACCTTGTCAACCATCAGGCCGTGAGCAATGGTCCTGAGGAAGGCACGAGGCTCGCGTAGATCCTCGAGGTTCCTGTGCAGCACCTTGACGAAGATGTCATGCGCCAGGTCAGCGGCGTCGCTGGAACACCCCAAGCGTTGTTGCAACCATCCCTTGAGCCAGCCGCAGTGATCCTGGTAGAGGCTGACGACTACATCCTTGCTATTCATGATCAATCAGACATGAGAAATAATCGCTAATGATAATCATTATTTACATGTATTGAAACGCCGGACAGCATCGGATTGAAGACGACGCCGCATCTGCCGCCAACCTATGCGAAAATAGCGGCGCTTTTGTTCATATGTGTGGAGATGTACAGTTTTGGTAATGCACTACTCAATCAGCAGCGACGCGGTCGCTTGCGGTCGCAATGGCAATAACCTCAGCAGCACTTCTGAAGCCGACAAGGTCGATTGCAAGTCGTGCCAGCGCACGCTGGTCAAGACTGATGCCGCCCCGGTAAAGAAGGCCACTCCATCGTTGGCAGAACTGCGCAAGCAGCGCCAGGCCAGCCAGGTGAAAGCCGCCCAGTACTGCTTCAAGGCCAACTGGCGAGTACGTCTGGCTGCCCAGCCTGATCGCTGCCGCTTGCCTCGCGGTGTAGCGCCGCAGGCTTTCGTATAAACCTGCGCGGGAGCCTGGGCAAGGCTCCCGCGCGATTCATCCCCGATGTAATTCGCGCTTTATCGCCCCGCCAGCCAACGACTCAGCTCGCCCTCCAAGCCACAACCGATCAGCACCCATAACAGCACCCGGCATTTGCGTGGACAGAGGAACCCCCCCATTTGCGCACCCTTGCGCTGCAGGTCCATCTCGCCACCCATAAACCCATATGAGCGCAGCGCTGTGGCTCCGGCACCAGTACGCGAGGCAATGATGACAGGCATCCAGTGGCTGAGTTGCCCCACGCAGCGGGCCCACTCCTGCGAGACGTGCCCAGCGCCAAAACCGGCGATCACCAGACCTTCGTAGCCCAATCCTGCCACCTCTTCCAATAGCAAGGTATCCGCCGCGAGACTGGCTTCGAGTAATGCTACGCGATGATCCAGATGTTCAGGCGCAGGCAGTGAGTAGCGCGGCTTCGGTGCCTTCAAATAGCGCACTCGCCCTTCTACCAACAAACCTTCAGGCCCGAAGTGAGGAGAGCTGAAGGCTGCCATCGCCAGGCTATCGACTTTACGCACATGCTCAGCAGCATGAACCTGGTCGTTGATGACCACTAACGCCCCCCTTCCTTGGCTCTCAACTGCCAACGCTACCTGTACCGCCGCCAGGAGATTCGCCGGGCCGTCGGCGCCGGCTTGGTTGGGGGAGCGCATTGCACCGGTGAGAATCAACGGTGTCTGGTACGGCCAGAGCAGGTCAAAAAAATACGCAACCTCTTCAAGCGTGTCGGTTCCCTGGGTCAGCACGATACCCTGAACACCCTGCTCAGCCTGGGCCTTGGCCCATTGCAGGACATCGATCAATTGAATGAAGGTCAATGATGCACTAGGTAAAAGCTGCAGAGTTTGGGCTGTTATATGGGCTAGGTCTTCTAACTGCGGTAAGCCTGCCAACAGGGTTTCGCTACTCAAACTCGGAGTCACCCCCTCGCCGGGTGCATTGACCTGCATACTTACGGTTCCACCCAAGGCGCCAATTGCGATTCGTGGGAGCTGCAGGACTTCGCTCATGGAGAAACTCCAGTGATCAGCCGGATAACGGGGATGATAACCAAGGTGCAGATCGCCATGGACAGGACATTGCCGATATACCTATGCATGTGGCTCGGCAGTCGCTGACTGATAGCGTGGGCCAGAGGCGGTGCCATAAGTGCTCCAAGGGATGAACTGAGCAAAATTACCTGCCAGCTGCCGCCGAGCATGAGGACCGCAGCAGGAACCACTGAGACGATCGGAATGTAGGTGGGATACCAGCCCAAACGCTGCCACTGACTACGCCAGCACAGCACACCGATGAAGGAGGCCAACGCTTGCCCTGCGAGAATCTCCAGCAGCAGATGCGAACCATAGGCAGGGCCGCTCGGAGAAATGCAATAGGCTAACAGCGCTCCGAGAATCAGGCCCAGGCTGGCCAGCTCATTGCCAAAGAATGGCGCCTCACTGAAGTCTGCCAGCACCCGGCGCAACGTCCAGACAACACCATAGTCAGCCTTGGCTTGCGCTGCTGGTACTACTTGCCGCGCTCCGACAGCAGGTGCCGAAGAGACTAGCTTCGGAAAGTGTCGACATAGGATAAACACCAGCACACTGGCGACTGCCATGCCGCCAACATTGCCGATCACCACTGGCAACTCCAGCGGATAACAAAGGTAGTTGACTAGAAGCAGGCTCGCTGGGGTCACCAGCAGCGCCCCCAGCAGTGCTCCGTTGATTGCCACTTTCCAGCCTGGGCCAAACAACAGCACCATCGCCGCCGGTAACGACACAAAGGCAACGAAGGTTGGCTGCCACATCCCACTGTTCAACGTCCAGCCCCACAGAGCATGACTGAACAGCAAACCCAGCAACGAACTGCTCACCAGCCACGGCCACAGACCGGTGCCGTAGCAGATGGCAAATCCCTGCCAACGCATGCCATTGCGATTGGCCCAATGTGCCAAGGCCGCACCAGCGAGCAACCCCAGCGCTGGCATCTCATGCTTGTAAAAAGCCACTTCACTGATATCGCCGACAATCCAGCGCACCCTTGCCAAAGGTTCCTGGAGATTGGCAAGCATGTGCGCATAATCCGGCCAAAGACCAAGCCAAGCTTCGGCGCGTCCACTGAGCAATTCAATGCTCACACTGGCAATCACCGATATGGCGATGCACATCAGCAACAAAGGAATGAAACTGCTACGAGGCTCTTCGAATGAATTGTTCATACTTGCCCCCTTCAGCGCGGTAATGCCGGATGCAGGCCATAGCCAAGCATCGAACCATAGAGGTCTGTACGCCGGTCGCGCGGCAGATCGTTGAGGTTGTTCCAAATCGGTGCGCTGCGCGCGCTGGAGAGGTCAAGATCGGCGTAGAGAATGCATTCGTTTTCGGCCCCTGCCACTTCACCGATTGGCCAGCCATTGGTTCCAGTAATCAGCGAACAACCGAGAAAGCGTCCGCCACGCTCGCTGCCGATACGATTGGCGGCGGCGATGTGGACATTGTTGACGTGGGCGGCTGTCATGGTCAGGTATGACGCCATGCACCTGTCGTTGGCATCAAACAGCGGGGGTGGTGTCCACACCCAGTTGTTCAGGCTACAGATGATATCGGCGCCTTGCAGAGCTAACAGGCGCGGCACTTCAGGGAACCAGATGTCCCAGCAGATCAACAGACCAATACGGCCGATCGGAGTCTCGAACACCGGAAAGCCCAGATCGCCAGGGGTGAACCAGAGCTTTTCCTGGTTCCACAGGTGGGCTTTGCGGTAATGACCAAGCAAGCCCTCTGGGCCGAAGAGCACAGCGCTGTCGTAAAGCTTCAAGCCGTCGCGCTCGGCAAATCCGGCAACCAGGTAGACCTGGTGTTCACGAGCGAATGCCGCCCATGTTTTCAGGCTTGAGCCACCCGCCAGAGTTTCGGCATGAGCGTAGGCTTCATCGCGGGTGCTGAAGGTGTAGCCGGTGTTGGCCAACTCAGGCAGGACAATCAGATTGGCCCCTTCGCGGGCAGCTTGTTCAGCGAGTCGGAGCCCTTGGCACAAGTTGTTATCGCAGTGCTCAACACCGACTTGCGGGTCGAACTGGATGACGGCGACTCGGACGGGACTCACGGGAGCAGTGTTTACAGTCATGGGCGACGGCCTTCTTATCATTGTTGGAGGGACGCCAGTTAAGCGGACACTCTGTTAGACAAGACAGTCAGACAACTCTGCAACGAACGTGCGAAAGCTCCTAAGCGGCGGAAAGGGCAATCATACTGTCTGCCCTTCTCACCGCAATTTCAGGCCTTCACTTGGTAATGCGGATAGTCATCCATGGAGAAGTCTCCGTTGAAGACCGCTTCCGTTTTCTGACAGATATTAATCACTGCATCCACAGCAGTTCTGAAGCACGGTTCCGTCCAGCCAGCGTCGACCGAAAACGACTCGCCAGCCAGGTAAAGACCAGAGTGCTCACTAAAGTCCCGGTTGTATTTCATCAGGCTGACAGCATCGTAGTAAGTGCCTGCACGGTAGAGCTTGGCGCAACCCAGTGCATTTTTGTCGGTTATCCAGCGCTGAACGCGGGCATTATCGGTGTCTATATAGGGTGAAATCGGCTGCTGGATGTTGCTGCAGCGCTGCAGGATCCGATCCAGCTCTTTGACACATTTTTTGACCAGCTGCTCATCGTCGAAAGACGCCAATTTGGTTGCGTCGTCCTCCCAGGTGTAACTGAGCAGAATGCAGTCGTATGCGTAGCTGTCGTGGTACCGATAGGTATACACATCGTGTACGAAGCTGTCGGTAACAAGAATTTGCGGTATAAGCTGATACTTGCTCAAAAAGCTCTTTTTCAGCGGCGCGTAGACCTTACAGCTGGTCTCCCAGTGGGCGGTCTTATAGGCATTGGTGATCTTGGCCGGCAACATCGCAGGAGTGAAATGCTCCAGACGGACGTTGGTTTCGAGCAACCAGGACGGCAAAGTAACGATCACAGAATCGAAATCTTCGCTCAAGGCAGCTGTTGAACGAGGATTACTGGCATTCCACTGGTACTGAACACGGATTTTCCCATTAGGCAGTTTGCTCAAGCCAGTAACTGGACTATCGGTGAGCAAGCCATTTTGACGGTCAAGACAGTGACTGTAGGGTGACTGTCCAGTGCCATCAATATTCATGAAAAGCAGGCATTCATCCAACGCTGCCAAGCCAAGGTAGGTAGGCGCAGCGAACTTCAAACCTTTACTGTCATAAACCTCCTCTGCCGCCTGGTAAGGGGCTTCGAGTGGATTCCCCTGCTCGTCCACCCGACCATGAACCAGTTGTAGGTGGCTGCTGAAACCGAAGATGGCAGTGCGTAATGGGTACAGGCAGCACACATCGTAAAATGCACCCCAGCTTCCATCGCCAATACCAATGGCATAGAAAATCGCTGACTCCTCCGGGCTCATGCCAAGGCCACCAAAGTCACCGGGCAGGCTTTTATCCCGGCTAGTGACGGCAGGAAGACTGACCAGATCGCGAAATGACAACGCTTGATAGCGCTCTACGATTGCAGCCCAGAGCACCTCCCAGCCTTCGGAACCATAGATTGCCGCAATCTGTTCAGTCATTCGTGCAGCAAAGCAGTGCCATTTGTCATATACCTGCTGCAGTGCCGCTGTCGGGGGCGGGGTAGCACCATCAGGATTGCTCCATACCAGCAGCGTCGGTTCACCCTGCCCCTCCAGCTCTCCCTCTTGTAGGTAGATCCCTGTGGATGCCACCCAAGGAGTGCCTGGGTTCGGGAAATCTGAAATATGCAACTCAAAAAGCTTGGCGTAATAAGCCATCAGCGAGCGGCCGTCCTTAGGCGCTTCACCTGTTCGGTTGAAGAACGGCATGCGCATAGCCCCCATTTCAAAAGGAGTCGAAGGCGCAGCCAAAGCTTGGTGCTTGTCCACCACAGTTAGATGGCGGCCACCAATGCGTTGAGATTGTTCGATCAGAGTGATTTGGGTGAAGCCGCAGCGCAGCAATTCGCGCGCAGCTGTCAAGCCGGTGACGCCAGCACCGACGATGCAAATTCGGTGATCCGTGAGTCTGGCCTGGGCAATGCCACCTGTTTGCTCAAGCAGCTTGCGGTAGTCGAAACACAGGTCAGGAGGGTTTGGGAAACGGGCGGCCCATTTGCTCGGGGTTGCCAAGTTGGCCGCTACGTAGGCGGGATGATTATAAGTAGAGCCGATGGTCATGGTTCGAGATCTCCAGGAGAGGTTGGAGAGTCGAGATTGGCGAGAAAAATATACTAGTTGGCATTACATAGTTATCTGCGAATGAAGCCACCCTGTGAGGTGTTTTTTGCGCGATGGTTTGTTGTGCCGGGAGTGTGGGAGCCGGCCTTGCCGGCGATGGCAGCGCTGGGGTGTCAGTGTTTGCGCGGTGTCGGTATCGCTGGCAAGGCCAGCTCCCACAGGGATCGGTAATAACCAGCTGCCCGTTCACAACCCGGAAAAGACAAAACCCCTACCTGCGTACGCAGATAGGGGTTTCGGAATTTAATCTTGACGATGACCTACTCTCAC
>JAVXRI010000097.1:0-21337 GCA_036643775.1 Pseudomonas sp.
GGATGCCCAACTCGAAGATGCCCGCGTCGATTGACGGCGCGTCTTCGGCATACACGCTGGCCGGTCCCCCCGACAAGATGAGGGCGGCCGGGTTTTCTGCGCGCACCTCTTCGGCGGTGATGTCGCAGGGAACGATTTCGGAATACACGCCTAAATCGCGCACGCGGCGGGCGATCAGCTGGGTGTACTGGGAACCGAAGTCGAGGATCAGGATGCGGTGAGCGTGAATGTCGAGGGCCATGACTCAAATCTCGTCAGTGGAAATCGGAAACGACGCGGGGCTGTCGATAACAGCCCCGCTTGCAAGTGTTGCCAGAAGCATCAACCTACGCGGTAGTTTGGCGCTTCTTTGGTGATCTGTACGTCATGCACGTGGGACTCGGCCATGCCGGCACCGGTGATACGCACGAACTCAGGCTTGGTACGCATTTCTTCGATGTTGGCGCTGCCGGTGTAACCCATCGAGGAACGCAGGCCACCCATCAGTTGGTGGATGATCGCGGTCAGGGTGCCCTTGTACGGCACGCGACCTTCGATACCTTCCGGTACCAGCTTCTCGGCACCCGCCGAGGAGTCCTGGAAGTAACGGTCCGAGGAACCCTGAGCCTGGGACATGGCGCCCAGCGAACCCATGCCGCGGTAAGCCTTGTAGGAACGACCCTGGAACAGTTCGATCTCGCCCGGCGCTTCTTCAGTACCGGCGAACATCGAGCCCATCATCACGGCCGAGGCACCGGCAACGATGGCCTTGGACAGGTCACCGGAGAAGCGGATGCCACCGTCGGCGATCAGCGGGATACCGGTGCCTTCAAGGGCTGCGGCAACATTGGCAATGGCGCTGATCTGCGGCACACCAACACCGGCGACGATACGGGTGGTGCAGATCGAGCCAGGGCCGATACCGACCTTGACCGCGTCAGCGCCGGCTTCGGCCAGGGCCTTGGCAGCAGCGCCGGTAGCGATGTTGCCACCGATGACCTGAACCTGCGGGAAGTTCTCTTTTACCCAGCGAACGCGATCGATCACGCCTTTGGAGTGACCGTGAGCAGTGTCGACCACCACCACGTCAACGCCGGCAGCAACGAGGGCGGAGACGCGATCACCGGTGTCTTTACCGGTACCGACTGCAGCACCAACACGCAGACGACCCTGGTCGTCCTTGCTCGCCAGCGGGTAGGCCTTGGCCTTCTCGATGTCGTTGACGGTCATCATGCCCTTGAGGGCGAACTTGTCGTCGACGATCAGCACGCGCTCGATGCGGTGCTTGTGCAGCAGCTCACGCGCTTCGTTCTTGTCGGCACCTTCCATGACCGTGACCAGGCGCTCTTTAGGCGTCATCACTTCACGGACAGTGGCATCCAGACGGTTTTCGAAGCGAATGTCACGGGAAGTGACGATGCCGACCAGGTCGCCATCATGCAGCACCGGAACACCGGAGATGTTGTGCAGGCGGGTCAGTTCGAGCAGGTCACGCACGGTAGCATCGGCTTCGATGGTGATCGGGTCCTTGACCACGCCGGCTTCGAACTTCTTGACCTTGCGCACTTCGGCAGCTTGCTGCTCGATGGTCATGTTCTTGTGGATGATGCCGATGCCGCCTTCCTGGGCCAGCGCGATGGCGAGGTCGCCCTCGGTGACGGTGTCCATCGGCGGAAACCAACGGAATATTCAGCTCGATGCCACGGGTCAAACGGGTCTTGAGACTGACTTCATTGGGTAGCACCTCTGAATAACCAGGTACTAGGAGAATGTCGTCGAAGGTCAGGGCTTCTTGGCTGATACGCAGCATCGCGGGGGCTCCCGGGCGGGAAAAATGGAAGCGCGCCATTATACTCATCCAGAGCCCTTCACTCAATGCAAAGATGGGCCTTCGGTCAGTTGTCGTCCAACTCGACCTGCACCACCGCCACTGGCTGGTCCAACCAATCGGCAAAGTCGGCGATAAATGAGGCCTTGAAGCCGGCCGCCGCCCAGTTGTTGAAAATGAATCCAAGGTTGGAAAATGCGCACGGCTGCAGGAACAGGAAGCCGTTGATGTCGTCTTCATGGCCGCAGCGTGGGCAGGTGAAGTTATCGCTCTGGTTGGGCATCCACTCTTCCAGGCTGGCGAACAGCTCGACGCCCACTTCCCTGCGACACTCGGCGCAGCCGGCTTCTTCGAGAAAGCCCCGGGTCGGGGTATAGATGCAGCGCTTGGTGATGACTTCCAGGCCATTCACCGGCTGGCCGTAAGGCAAAAGCTGCGGACGCTCGACCACTTTACGCGCACCCTCGGCGATGGCGTAGGCCATGCGGTTGCCGGTACGCCCACAGGTGCTGAGCTGCTCCTCGATGACCTTTTCGCGCACCAGCCAGCGCAGAATTGCCCGTGCCCGCGGCTCATGCACAGGAACGGTGGAGATCTTCGGGACAATAATGCTCTGGGTAATCATGACGGCAGCCAAACATGCTCAAAGCTGCCAGTTTACCCCACTCAAGTAACGACCGATCAGGGCAATGCCGCTGGCCAGCACCAGCCAGGTGACAAGGCGCACGAAGGCCTCACGAGACATATTCAGGGTCAGGCGCCGCCCCAGGTATGACCCCACCAGCATCATCGGCAGCAAACACAGGGCCAGCATCAACAACGGCAAGTCGGCATAGACACCGGCCAGCAGGAACAGGCTCAGGCGTACCACGGTACTGCAACTGATCAGCGCGCTCTGGGTGGCTCTGGCCTGGTTTTTATCCGACAAGCGCGCATTGAGGTAGATCGCGTAGAGAAAGCCGCCACTGCCGAACAAGGCGCCGAACAATCCGCCAGCGGTGCCTACCGGCACGGACCACGTGGCGGCCAGTTGGGCAGGCTTGACCTTCACCGCCAGACTGTAGAGGGCGTAGAGCGTAATGAAGAGCCCCATCAGTAACAACAACAGATCGGACTTCAGGTTAAGCAGGAACATCACACCAAGGGTGCAGCCCACCGCCATGCACGGTAGCAGCCGCAGCAGTTCCGCACGCGCCACCTTCTTGCGCGTGGGCAGCCAGTTACCGAAGGCGGCGACAAAATCCAGCAGTACCAGCAACGGAATGATCCGCGACAGCGGCATGAAGTTTATCAGTATCGGCCCGGCCACCAGCGCCGTGCCGAAACCGGCAATGCCGAAGACGATGTAGGCCGCCCCGACGCCAAGCAGAATCAATAGCCAGTCGAAGGAGGAAAAAGGCAGTTGTGCAATGAGTGTCGAGAGCATGGTGAGCGGTGCCTTGAGGAAACACAGCGAAACTTTAGCCAGACATGAGCCATGCCGACTAATATGCAATTTCGTCTGAAGTCATCTCAAAACGGCATACCAGCAATGATTTCAATCCGTCAGCTGCGCTACTTCGTCGAAATCGCCGAACGTGGCAGCTTCAGCACTGCAGCCGAGCACCTTTATGTCGCCCAGTCGGCCTTGAGCCGGCAGATCAAGGAACTTGAACAGCACCTCGATACCTTGCTGTTCGAACGTACTGCCCGCCAGCCACGCATGACTGCCGCAGGGCAGGCGTTCCTGCCGCGTGCACGTGCCTTGCTGACAGACCTGGAGAAGGCCGAGCGCCTGGCCCGGGAAGTCGGCCACGGCCTGTGCGGCACCCTGCGACTCAACCACTCCAGCACCGTGCCACTTACCGGACAGTTGCTGACCCGGCTCAGCGACTACCTGCGGGAGCACCAGGATGTCTCCATGGAAATTGCCCAACAGTCCTCTGAAGCACAGCTTGCAGGACTGGCTGAAGGCCATTTGGAAGTGGGCCTGTTGCGTTTACCGGTGCTCCGCCAGCATGAGGGAGTGTGCGTTCTGCCACTGTTCGAGGAGCCTCTGCTGCTGGCGGTGGCAGCAGATCATCCACTCGCGAGCGAAACCAGCGTTGGTCTGGCACAGCTACGTGAAGAGTCCTTTATTTCCATCCCCCATCGCCAGCGTGGCGGTTTGAGCTACCTGTCTGCCGAACTGTGCATGGGGGCTGGGTTCTTTCCGAAAGCCGCACGGGTCGTGTCGCGCAAGACCACTCAGTTACAGTTGATCCAGGCAGGTTTTGGTGTGGCACTGCTACCGCAGTGCATGCAGGAAATCGCGCCGCCGTCACTGAAGTTCATTGCTTTGGCAGATGAGGGGTGCAGCAGCACGGTGGCATTGGCTTATCGTCGTGATGCTGGCCCGCTCGTGCAGCAATTCATCAGGCACATGGGGGCTGCTGCGCAGCCCATCGCCGGCAAGGCCGACTCCCACAGGGATATCTGCCAGACACCTGTGGGAGCTGGCCTTGCCAGCGATGAAGGCACCACCGAGCTACTGACACCCCATAGCCACAATCCTTTATGATGCAGCCCATGATCAAAGACCCCTTCGAAAGACTCGGCCTGGACCGCGAAGTCCTGACCGTCAGCCAGCTCAACGGCCGCGCCCGGGTGCTGCTTGAAGACGTGTTCCGCAATGTCTGGGTCGAAGGCGAGATCTCCAACCTCGCCCGCCCGGCTTCCGGCCATGTCTATTTCACCCTCAAGGACAGCGGCGCCCAAGTGCGTTGCGCGCTGTTCCGGCAGAACGCCGTGCGCGTTCGCCAGGCCCTGCGCGATGGCCTGGCGGTCAAGGTGCGCGGCAAGGTCTCGCTGTTTGAAGGCCGTGGCGACTATCAGCTTATCCTCGACACCGTCGAACCCGCTGGCGATGGCGCACTGCGCCTGGCATTCGAAGCACTCAAGGAAAAGCTCGGCGCCGAAGGTCTGTTCAGCGCCGAGAACAAGATAGCCCTGCCCGCCCACCCGCAACGCATCGGCATTGTCAGCTCGCCCACCGGCGCAGTGATCCGCGACATTATCAGCGTGTTTCGCCGCCGCGCCCCGCAGGTTGAACTGACCCTGATCCCGACCGCCGTACAAGGCCGCGAAGCGATCAACCAGATCGTTCGCGCCCTGCAGCAGGCCGACAGCCGCGGCTTCGACGCGCTGATCCTGGCCCGCGGCGGTGGCTCGCTGGAAGACCTCTGGTGCTTCAACGAAGAAGCCGTAGCCCGGGCTATCGCTGCCTGTGTAACCCCGATTGTCAGCGCTGTCGGTCATGAAACCGACGTCTCGATCAGTGACTTTGTCGCCGACGTGCGTGCCCCCACGCCTTCGGCCGCCGCCGAGTTGCTGGCCCCGGACAGCAGTGACCTGCAACGGCGTATCGACAGCCTCAAACGGCGCCTTCTGCTGCGTATCCAGAGCCGCCTGACCCATGATCGCCTGCGCCTGGACAGCCTGACCCGGCGCCTGCGTCACCCCGGCGAGCGCCTGCGCCAACAGGCCCAGCGCCTGGACGACCTGGATATGCGTCTGCGCCGCGCTTTCGAACAACGCCTGAACCAGCGCCGCGAACGCCTCGCCCGGCTCGACACACGTCTGGCAGCGCAACACCCCGGACGTACCCTGGCCCTGCTCAAGCAGCGCCTGGACAGCCTCGCCGAACGCTTGCCTCGGGCCATGCGTGAAACGCTCAAGGACCGCCGTCAGCGCCTCCAGGCGCAAGTGCAGACGCTGCAAGTAGTCAGCCCCCTGGCAACCCTGGGACGCGGTTACAGCATCCTCCTCGACGAGCGCGGCAAAGCCATCCGCACTGCTGCCCAGACCCACAACGGCCAGCGCCTGGTCGCGCGCCTGGGCGAAGGCGAACTGCAAGTGCGGGTCGAAGACAACCACCTGACTCCGGTCACGCTTTCATTACTGGACTGAACCATGCCCCGTCTGTTTGCCCCGCTGTTGCTGCTGTGCCTGATGTTCGCCAGCAGCGCCCAGGCCAGCTACATCACCCGTCAACTGAACAAACCGGTACCCGGTGGCGTCGCGGTCATCAATCTCGGCCCGGCGGCCCAGGCACCCAGCGCCCACTTCGACGGCAAACCGGTTCTGGTGGTCAGGGAACAGGACAACTGGCTGGCCATCGTCGGCCTGCCGCTGACGCAAAAGCCTGGCCAGGTGAAGCTCACCCAAGGCGCGCGCACGCTCACCTTCAATGTCGGCAGCAAGAAATACCCGGAGCAACGCATCACCTTGAAGAACAAGCGCCAGGTCAACCCCGACCCGGCCGACCTCAAGCGCATCGATGCCGAGCTAGCCGAACAGATCAAGGCATACCGCAGCTTCAGCCCCGCCCTGCCGAGCAACCTGATCCTCGACAAGCCGGTCAATGGTCCGCTGTCGAGCAAGTTCGGCGTGCGCCGCTTCTTCAATGGTGAAGAACGCAATCCCCACGCCGGCCTGGATTTCGCCGTGCCTGCGGGAACCCCGATCAAGACCCCGGCCAACGGCAAGGTGATTCTGGTGGGCAACTACTTCTTCAACGGCAACACAGTCTTCGTCGACCATGGCCAGGGCTTTATCAGCATGTTCTGCCACATGTCGAAAATCGACGTTAAGCCCGGCCAGCAACTCAGCCGCGGCGCCGTCGTTGGCCGGGTTGGCGCAACCGGCCGCGCCACCGGTCCGCACATGCACTGGAACGTCAGCCTCAACGATGCGCGGGTGGATCCGGCAATTTTCATCGGAGCGTTCCAACCCTGACGCTTCACTTGCGCCAATCAAAAAGACCGCGCAACTGGCGCGGTCTTTTCATTTGCAAGCCGCTATAAAATCTCGACAAAAGTCACTTTTTAAGCATTTCTATCAATTTTCTCTCAAGGCTTGCCATCTTTAACCCCACTGGGTAGGGTTGAAGCCATGAAAACCTTTCAGACCCTCATCCTGCTTCGTCAACATCGCAGCCTCTGCCTGGTCAGTGCACGACTACCAAGCTGAATCGCGTCGCCTCGCCTTTTCATCTCGTTTTCGTTCGGCAGGCCACCTTTCCAGGCCGCACAACAAGGATTGCTTTTCATGACCATGCTCAAAGACCCTTCGAAAAAATACAGCGCCTTCCCTACCGTCAACTTGCCTGACCGTACCTGGCCATCGAAGACCATCACCCAGACCCCAATCTGGTGCAGCTCCGACCTGCGTGATGGCAACCAGTCGTTGATCGAGCCAATGGATGCGGTGAAGAAGCTGCGTTTCTGGAAAACCCTGGTCAGCGTCGGCGTGAAAGAGATCGAAGCCTCGTTCCCCTCGGCGTCGCAAACCGATTTCGACTTCGTTCGCACCCTGATCGAAGACGGCCACATTCCTGACGACACCACCATCCAGGTGCTGACCCAGGCCCGTGAAGACTTGATCGCCCGTACCTTCGAATCGCTGCGCGGTGCTAAAAAGGCCATCGTCCACCTGTACAACGCCACCAGCCCGTCGTTCCGCCGCATCGTCTTCAACCAGGACAAGCAAGGCGTGAAAGACATCGCGGTGAATGCGGCCAAATTGTTCGTCAAATACGCTGCCCAACAACCGGACACCCAGTGGACCTTCCAGTACTCGCCGGAGACCTTCAGCGCCACCGAGCTGGAATTCGCCAAGGAAGTCTGTGATGCGGTGATCGAGGTGTGGAACCCGACGCCTGAGCACAAGATCATCCTCAACCTGCCGGCTACCGTCGAAGTCTCGACGCCGAACATCTACGCCGACCAGATCGAGTGGTTTGGCCGCAACGTCAACCGTCGCGACAGCGTGATCATCAGCCTGCACACCCACAACGACCGTGGCACCGGCGTAGCCGCCACCGAGTTGGGCCTGATGGCCGGCGCCGACCGCGTCGAAGGCTGCCTGTTCGGCAACGGCGAGCGTACCGGTAACGTCGACCTGGTGACCCTGGCTTTGAACCTCTACACCCAGGGCCTGGACCCACAGCTGGACTTCTCCGACATCGATGGCGTGCGCAAGGTGGTCGAGGAGTGCAACCAGATTCCGGTGCACCCACGTCATCCGTATGTCGGTGACCTGGTTCACACCGCTTTCTCCGGCTCGCACCAGGACGCTATCCGCAAGGGCTTCACCCAGCAGAAAGACGATGCCAAGTGGGAAGTGCCGTACCTGCCGATCGACCCGGCCGACATCGGCCGCAGCTACGAGGCGGTGATCCGCGTCAACAGCCAGTCGGGCAAAGGCGGTATCACCTACCTGCTCGAACAGGAATACGGCATCAGCCTGCCGCGCCGCATGCAGATCGAGTTCAGCCAGGTGGTGCAGGGTGAAACCGACCGCCTGGGCCTGGAAATGTCTGCCCAGCAGATCTACAACCTGTTGCACCGCGAATACCTGCAAGCCAACTCGCCGTACGCGCTGGTCAGCCATCGCCTGCAGGAAGAGAACGGCCACAGTGCGGTGGAAGTGGAAGTCGCCGGTGAAGGTGAAACCACCCTGCACTGGCGCGGCAAGGGCAATGGCGCCCTGGAAGCCCTGGTAGCCGGATTGCCGGTAGCCGTGGAAATCATGGACTACAACGAGCACGCCATCGGTGCAGGTACCAACGCCAAGGCTGCGGCCTACATCGAACTGCGGGTAGCCGGTGGCCGTCCGGTGCATGGTGTGGGTATTGACGAGAACATCACCACTGCCAGCTTCAAGGCGCTGTTCAGTGCCCTGAACCGCTCGCTGACGCAACAGGCATCCAGCAAAGCGGCCTGATCCGCCGACTGCTCGAACGCCGTACCTGAAAATGCCCGCCTCACATGAGGCGGGCATTTTCTTTTGGCTCCCCGGTATACTTCCTGTGCGCTTCAAGCGGTACACATCAGGAAAGGATACTGGATGACCAGCATGCAAAGCCCCGGTCGGGACTACTACGAAATCCATCAGGAATGCCGGGAAAAACTTCGCGCTTACAACGAAAACCAGGCTTATGTGTTCCTGCGCAATCGTGGCTATGGCACCGATGAGTACCGCTACAACTTTTTCCAGCGCTGGCTTGATGACCTGCTGGCCAGGCGCATCAACTACAGGGCCAATCGCCAGAATGAATTGATGCTGCTGGCGATGCAGGCGCGTAACCAGACATTGAACAGCCGGCGCAGCAGATCATGAAAAAGGTGCCACTGTCCGAGAAGATCGGTGCCATGGGCATGGTCGATGAACTGCGCCGCCAGCAGATGGAAGTTCAGGAACACCTGGACCTGCCCAAGCGTCGCGCCGAAATCGCCGCCAGCATCCGCACTTACTATCAGAGCCATGACATTGCCTTCGATGACGAGGTGATTGACCAGGGCGTGCGCGAGTTCTTCTCTCAACGCCTGGTGTTCGAACAGCCGGCCCTGAGCTGGTTCGACAGAATACTGTGTCGGTGGCTGCTGAGGCGCGACAAGCCCGAGCGCGCATCGCCGGAGTACGTCGAACAGCACACCAACAGCTGGTGGTCTGGGGACTGGAAAGTAAAAAGCCGACGACTGTTCCGGGCGGCGGTGATCATCAGCATTGTGCTGTCGATGGCACGCTGTGTGGATTATCTCAGTGACAGTATCAAGGGCGACCAGGCCGTTTCGACATTTGACTCCGTCAGTCGGACGCTGAGCAGATATCAGCAGTGGCACCAGGAACATCCGCAAGTGCCTGTCAGCCAGCAATTGTCAAACAGTCTGACGCAACACCAGCAAGTAGCGGATTTACTTGGCCTGAAGGCGTCCAAACACAATGACTTCAATCAACTCCGGGACGCAGGGAACGACTTGCCGGACGATAAGCAAAAACTGCAACACGTCGAAACTATACTGCAGCATATCGAGCAGAACCTTGCCGAGATCAAAGACATCTTCAGCGCTCGCCTGGAGTTGGTAGAAATTGTCGAGCAACCGGCTTACGAGAAAGCTGTTTGGCAGTTTGCTGTACTCAAACAACAGACCGAGAAAGCCAACCAGGCCATCGAAGCAATCGACACGCAGGGCAAAGGCCCGGCAGACGAAGCGATCAAACAGCTCAAGCAAGTACTGGATCAGGCGAAGTGGCTGCAGAATGTCATCAAGACGCATGCCACGCTTGATCGCCGAGCACGCCAGATGCAACTGAACGTCCAGGACACCCGGCAATTGGAGACACAGTCCATGCAGGTCTCCAGCGCTGTTGGTGCGTTCTCCGCAGATGACGCTCAGCGTCTGCTGAATCGGTTCGAGAATACGGTGAAATTCGCTGAGCAGCCTCTGACACTCGACATTGTCGATGTGGACGGTGTCAGACCAGCCATCGAACGCTGCGCCGAGCAGACAGCCTGCAACCTGGACGACGACTCGACGCAGGGTAAACGCTGGTATGCAATCGTCCAGGCTCGCAATGCGCTCGGTGAGCAGGTCTACACCTCGATCATCGACCCGACAACCGGTCAATGGGACTCACATAAGCTTTTCGGTATCCAGATCAGTCGTGGTGAATACCTGAAAATCAAAGAAGACCGACTCAGCGACGGGCAGATCGATAACCGGAGAATGGGCTACAAAGCGCCCAATGCACTGAGCCTGACATTCAACAATCGGGTGGTGAAAAACGCCGACCTGATCCTGACGTGGTAAATCCATCTACGCCGCCTGCGGCTGAACCCACTCGTAAGGACACACCATGAGCAACTACCTCGATCGCGCACTCAATGGCTTGCGCAGTATCGGTATCACCCTCCTCCAGCCGACCCAGGCAGCCCCGGTACTGGTGTTGCTGGACCGCGTGGCTCAGTACGACACCACCAAGGTCACCTCCATCGCCTCGGTGCTGCAGCAGGCAACCGCGTTCAACAGCATGGTCCGTGAACAGATCGAAGGCATGGACATCTCCACGCGCTTCATGGACATCACCCAGAGTTTCACCACGATCCGTGAAGATGCCGCCGCAATGGCCGGCTGGATGGATGACGGCCGCCTGGACACCGTGGAAAAACTCAAGCTGAGCTGGATGAGCCTGCGCCGTGGTTCTATTCCCGACCGCTTCAACGACATCCGCGAAAACTACCTGCACGTCTGCAAGTCGGCCAACGATCAGATTGCCCGGGAAAACGTGATCCTGGAATCGTACCTGGACTTTCGCATGGCCATGAAGGCTGCCGAGATAGAGGCACAGGAAGTGCTTGCCCTGGCCGGCAAAATCCTGGAGCAACGCACCCAGGCCCTGAACGAGGCGAGCAACGCAGTGGCCGCCGCCGAAAACATCGAGCCAGCCCAGCGAGCGACCCTGGAACTGCGCCGCGATGAAGCCGTGCGCGCCCTGCAGGACGAAGACAAGCGCTATCAGATCGTCAAGGACATCGCCGATGACCTGAAAGTGGGCTACAACACCGCCGAGATGGTCTTCGCCCGGATCAACCAGGTGCATGCGATCAAGGAGCGCCAGTACCAGCGCATGGTCTCGTTCTTCGCTACCAACGAAGTGGTGCTGACCGGTCTGGCCGTATCGTTCACCAGCAACAGCGGCCTGGCCGAAGCCACCCACACACTGAATGCCACTACCGACGGTATCAACAAGGGCCTGGAAGCCCTGGGCAGCGCTGGCAACCAGCAACTTGAAGCCGCGGTAAAGGCCAGTTACGGCTCGACCATCAAGGTTGATTCGGTGCGTGCCCTGGCCGATGCCACCCTGTCATTCCAGAACGACATGAATAGCCTGACCGAGACCTATCGGGCCGAATCAAGCAATGCCTCACGCGATATCGCCGAAGCGGTCGAAGACGCCAAGCGCAAGTTTGCCGCGCTGTTGAGTAAAGCCGCCTGATATTCACGACCAGCAAACTCGACACAGGTGGTCGGTGTAGTACCGACAATTTCTGACCGACGAAAAAAAACGGTGCGCCGACCAAGCGCACCGTAAAGCCGTGTAGCACACAACGATTCAGTTCAATCCAGCAGCGCCAGTGCCTCGGCGCTGCACTCGGTAATCCGCGACCATTCGCGATTCTTGATCCAGCCGCTGTCGAGCATCCAGGTGCCGCCCACGCACATCACGTTGGGTAGTGCTATGTAGCTCTTCACGTTGCCGGGATTTACCCCGCCGGTAGGGCAGAAACGCGCATCACCGAACGGGCCGGCAAAGGCCTTGATCGCCGCCACACCGCCGCTGATCTCGGCGGGGAACAGCTTGAAGCGCCGGTAACCGAGGGTATAGCCCATCATGATTTCCGACGGTGTGCTGATACCTGGCAACAACGGAATGTCACTTTGCACACCCGCCTCGAGAATGTCCTGTGTGATCCCCGGGGTCACCACAAACTGCGCGCCAGTGGCTTGCACTGCAGCGAACATTTTGCGATCCAGCACGGTACCGGCGCCGACGCACAGTTCCGGCCGCTGCTCACGCAGGACCTGTATGGCCTTCAAGCCGTGCGCCGAACGCAGGGTCACTTCGAGCGTTTTGATACCACCGGCAGCCAGGGCATCGGCCAACGGCAGGATGTCTTCTTCGCGGGCGATGGTGATCACCGGCAGAATGCGCGCCTGGGTGCAGATCTGATCGATCCGGGCAATCTTGTCGGTCATCGAAACTCCCGGCTGTTTCAGTTCATGCGTGGTCATAACGGCGGATCCTTGGCTCATGGGCACCAGTAAATATCCAGAGGGTCTTGTAAGAAGGCGCGAATCGGCATTTCGCTCAGGTCATCGCCAGCCAGCGCGGCGCGCAGGGTAGCGAGTTTGCCCGGGCCTTGCACGGACAACGCAGTGAAACCGGCAGTCGCCAGCAACGCGCGGGTCATGCTCAGACGCTGATGCGGCACCGTCGGCGCCAGCATCGGCAAGCAGCGGCGCGCGCTGTGCGGATCAAGGCCTTCGGCCAGGTTCGGACTGTCGGGGAAGAGTGAAGCCGTATGCCCGTCATCGCCCATGCCCAGTACCAGCACGTCGATACCCGGCAGCTCGGCCAGGGCCTGATCGGCTTCCAGCGCGGCGGCATCAAGGCTGGCGGCAGCGCGATAGAGGCTGAGGAAACGCGCCTTGGCCGCTTTGCCAGTCAATAGATGGCGCTTGAGCAAACCGGCATTGCTGTCGCTATGCTCGACCGGCACCCAACGCTCATCGGCAAGCGTGACAAGCACCCTGGACCAGTCCAGCGGCTGCTGGATCAGTGCCTGAAAAAACGCCACGGGGCTACGCCCACCGGACACCACCAAGGTCGCCTGACCGTTTGCAGCTATCGCGGCATTCAGGCGCGTTGCTACATCCCTGGCCAAGCCGTTGGCCAGCTGCGCGGTGTCGTTGAAGTCACGAGCCGTCACATTAGCCGGCAGTTGCAGTTCAGATATCGCCATACCAAGACCTCCCATCACGGGTAATCAATGCAATCGAGCTCATCGGCCCCCAGGAGCCAGCGGCATAAGGCTTGGGCGCGTCGCCGCTATTCTTCCAGCCGGCAATCAGCTGATCGCACCACTTCCACGCGAATTCGATTTCATCCTTGCGCACAAACAGGTTCTGGTTGCCACGCATCACTTCCAGCAACAGACGCTCATAGGCATCGGGAATCCGCGCGCTGCGCCAGGTGTCGGAAAAATTCAGCTGCAACGGGCCACTGCGCAACTGCATACCTTTATCCAGCCCTTGCTCCTTGGTCATCACCCGCAGCGAGATACCTTCGTCCGGCTGCAGGCGAATGATCAGTTTGTTACCGATCTGCAAACGCTGTTCCGGGGCGAAGATGTAGTGCGGGGTTTCCTTGAAATGAATGACGATCTGCGACAGCTTCTGCGGCATGCGCTTGCCGGTACGCAGGTAGAACGGCACACCGGCCCAGCGCCAGTTGCGGATGTCGGCGCGCAGGGCGACAAAGGTTTCGGTGTCGCTCTGGGCGTTGGCGTTGTCTTCTTCCAGGTAGCCGGGCACCGACTTGCCTTCGCTGTAGCCGGCGATGTATTGGCCACGCACCACGTGAGTGCTCAGGCCTTCGCCGGTGATCGGCGCCAGGGCCTTGAGCACCTTGACCTTCTCGTTGCGGATGCTGTCGGCAGAGAGGTCGCTGGGCGGGTCCATGGCAATCAGGCAGAGCAACTGAAGCAAGTGGTTCTGGATCATGTCGCGCAACTGCCCGGCCTTGTCGAAATAGCCCCAGCGCCCTTCGATCCCGACCTTCTCGGCCACGGTGATTTCCACATGGGAGATCGAGTTCTGGTTCCATTGGGTTTCGAACAGGCTGTTAGCAAAGCGCAGGGCAATGAGGTTCTGGACGGTTTCCTTGCCCAGGTAATGGTCGATGCGATAGACACGGTTTTCCGGAAAGTACTGCGCCACCGCATCATTGACCCGACGCGAAGAGTCCAGGTCATGGCCGATGGGTTTTTCCAGCACCACGCGGGTCCGCGCACTGAGGCCGACGCTGTCGAGGTTCTCGCAAATGCCGCCATAGACCGCAGCAGGCGTGGCGAAGTAAGCAATCAGCTGGCTGTCGCCCCCGACCTGCTCGGCCAATGCCTGGTAGTCCTCGGCCTTGAGGAAGTCCACATGCAGATAGCTCAAGCGCTCGAGAAAACGCTGCAACACCAGGCTTTCGATCTGCCCTTCCGGGACGAACTCGCGCAGGTGCGCCTCGATCGACGCCAGGTGCTCGCCGACGCTGCCCGCTTCGCGAGCCAGCGCCAATACCCGCGTATCGGCGTGCAGCAAGTCGGCGCGGTCAAGCTGGTAGAGCGCCGGAAACAGCTTGCGCAACGCCAGGTCGCCGAGGGCGCCAAACAGGGCAAAGGTGCAAGGTTCAACGCTGATCGATGCCATGATGTTGGTTCTTTTATCAAGTTGACGTAGAAATACCGGTTTCAATCGGAGTTTTCAAGGAATAATGTAGTAAAAACCACAACATTTTATCCGATACACAGATTCAAGTGGTGTGCCCCCCATGCCATCAGTACGATAGGCCACCGCGTCAAAAGCCCACTACCACCGGTAGCGGGCTGCCTCATCGACCCAAGGACACATACCCATGGACCGCGTGCGAAACCTCCTGGAGCAGATCCAGGGCCGCCTCGAAGAGCTGAACAAGGCTGAGCGCAAAGTCGCCGAAGTCATCCTGCTCAACCCCCAGCAAGCCACTCGTTTCAGCATCGCTGCCCTCGCCCAGGCGGCCAAGGTCAGCGAGCCGACGGTGAACCGCTTCTGCCGTTCGTTTGGCGTCAGCGGCTACCCCGAACTCAAGCTGCAGCTGGCGCAAAGCCTGGCCAGCGGCGCTGCCTACGTCAGCCGGGCGGTTGAAGCCGATGATGATCCGGCCTCCTATACCCAGAAGATCTTCGGCAGCGCCATTGCCTCGTTGGACAGCGCCTGTCAGCAGCTGGATCCGCAGTTGATCAGCCGCGCCGTCGACATGCTGATCCAGGCCCGGCAGATCCACTTCTTCGGCCTCGGTGCTTCAGCTCCGGTGGCACTGGACGCCCAGCACAAGTTCTTCCGCTTCAACCTGGCCGTCTCGGCCCACGCCGATGTCCTGATGCAACGCATGCTGGCCTCGGTGGCCCACACCGGCGAGCTGTTTGTCATCATCTCCTACACCGGGCGTACCCGCGAGCTGGTCGAAGTCGCGCGCCTGGCCCGGGAAAACGGTGCCTCGGTGCTCGGCCTGACCGCTGCAGATTCGCCCCTGGCCAAGGCCAGCAGCCTGAGCCTGAACATACCGCTGCCAGAAGACACCGATATTTACATGCCGATGACCTCGCGGATCATTCAGCTGACCGTACTCGACGTCCTCGCCACCGGCATGACCTTGCGCCGTGGCGTGGACTTCCAGCCACACCTGCGCAAGATCAAGGAAAGCCTCAACGCCAGCCGCTACCCGATCGACGACGAACTCAACTGAGCAGGTGCGCCTGCAACCGCAGGTGTGCCTGTTCACCCGGTGCCAGGCTCAGGCTGTCGCTGCTGCCACTGGCCGCTTCGACGCAGACGAAACCCAGGGTTTCACTGCTGCTGACGCCCATCAAGGGGCGACTGCCCGGATGCCAGACGATGGTGTCCTCGCTATCACCGGTATCGATGCTCAGCTGTCGTTGCCAGGCTGGATCGTGCAGTTGCACGGTCGCCGCATTGGGGAACACCCGCTGACAGCCGCCGTGGACCTTTAAGGCGCCTTTCTGGCGGCAGGCCTGACGGTTCAAACGGTCATAACCCTCAATGTTTTCTAGCCCAGATAGCGCTATCTCTGAAACGTCACTAATACGCCAGTAAGCCAGCAGAGCATGACTCAGCTGACAAGGTTGGCTGTCCTGATGTTCGGTACTGAGCTGCAACTCCATGCGCTTGCCCAACCTGGCCACCAGGTCGACCTGCCAGTCGCACAGCTGCAGACGCCATTTGAGCGTCACGCCCGCTTCGTCTTCACTGCTGTCGATCAGCTTCCAGTCGAGCAAACGCGCCCAGCCGTGAGCGGGCCACATGTCTTCGCTGGGGTGGCGACCGTACCAGGGCCAGCACACGGGAACACCGCCACGAATGGCGCCGACCTGCGGCCACTGTGCGGCGCACCACAGCCAGGGCCGGTCACCCGTGGGCTGGAAGTGCAACAACTGCGCACCCTGGCGGCTGAATACGGCCTGGCACTGGGGGTGATCGATGATCAGCACATCGCGCTGCTGATAACGCTCCCACTCGAAGGTCGGTCGCGGCCTCTGCGAGGTGAAGAAACGTTGTAGCGGGTGCTCGGGCATGGTTGGAAACTCTTGTTGTTAGTGAGGACCTCATCGCCGGCAAGGCCGGCTCCCAAAACGAGGTATTTGAAACCTGTGGGAGCCGGCCTTGCCGGCGATCGACCGCAAAGCGGTCGCAATATGGCGTAAATTTACAACATATTGCCTCAGAACGACGACTGAATCTTCAAACCCGCGACCAGCGCGTTGTCCACTTCGTCCACCCCTCCCGGGTGGGTGATGTACTGCAGGTTCGGACGAACAGTCAGCCAATTGGTCACGTGGAAACCGTAGTTGAGCTCGTAGTTGTATTCGGTGGTGCGCAGCGGCGAGAACAACGGATCTTGGTAATTGCCCACACCGTTGGCGGCATTGAGCAACTCGGCGTTTTTCTTCACGTCGTCGTTGACATGGATACGGGCAAAACCGATGCCGATGTCATCCTTCGGACGCGCATCGAACGGGCCTTTGTAGACAAACATCAACGACTGGTAGTTGTCGATGAAGTTGGTGTCCTTGTCATGGAAGGTGGCGTTTGCCGCGATGTTCAGGCCACGGCTGGCATCGCCGTTATGGCGGGTGAGTTGCTGTTGCGCGACAAACCAGTAGCCATGCTTGCTGTCATGCACGCGATAACTGTTACCCGTGGTCGCCGCATCCTGGCCGTTGTCATCCTCACGCACATCATCGGCGTCGGCCGTACTCTTGTAGTAACCCACACGGTATTCGCCCGGCAGGCTGTTGATTTTCGGTGACCAGACCAGCTCGACCGGCAAAACCGTACCGGCGGTACCACTGCCGCTGAGTTTGAAGCCGTTGCCGTGCTCCAGCTGAGAGGGGTTCTGGTTGTACGCCCCGACTTGCGCATAGAGTTCATCGTTGATGTTGTACTTGAAGCGGATCGCCGCCTGGCTGACCGGCCAGTTGTACCAGATGTTAGTGGCCCAGTTACCCACCTGGGAGCCACAGAACGCCAAGTTCTGGAAATCGCACGGGAAGGTGTTGAAATCTTCGCCTTCGCCGAAGTAACCGGCCTTGATGTCGAGTTTGTTGTCGAAGAACTGATGCTGAATCCACAGCTGGGTCAGACGCACCATATGCCCCCGGCCGTAGACTTCCTGCGATGAGCTCAGGGTGCCGGCACGCGGGTCGCCAATGCGGTCATTGGAAATGTTCTCGCCGTTACGGTTGGTCAGCTGAATCTTGGCCTGGGTGTTGGCCCAGCCCAGCAGCTTTTGCAGATCCAGCGCGGCCCCCAGGCCGAACTGGTCGCTGTAGCGTGCAGTCTTGTCATCGTTGAAGCCGCCATCGAGGTTTGCGCCAACTTCACCAACGTAGTCGATTTTGATGTCGACGCCCTTCTCCAGCAGTTCGGTACGGGTACCGCCCCAGTCGCCGGTCATCCATTGCGACTCCGGGGCGAAGGCGCCAGCCGCCTGTGCCCCGCAACTGACCCCGAGGGCCGCCAGCAGACTCAGCGGAACCAGTGGCTTGATGCGTTTTAAGTGATCCATCCCTTGTGTCCTCGTTTTATTGTTCTTGATGGGCGTGTACGACTTGCAACGAATTCAGCGGCCCTTGAATTGCGCGACATTGTCCTTGCCGGACTGCTGCGGCGTGACCTCCACACCCAGGCGCTCACCGCTGACGGCATCGAACAACAGCACCCGTGCCGGATCGAACTGCAGGTTCAGGGTGTCGCCCACCCGGGTCGCTACATCCGGCGCCAGACGGCAGCAGACCTTGGTCTGGTTGAGGGTGATGAACACCAGCAGGTCCGGCCCCGTCGGCTCGGTGATCTGCACCTCGGCACGAATGCTCGGCAGGCCGTTGACCTGGGGTGGCGCCAGAGAGATCTGTTCAGGACGAATACCGAGGATCACTTCACGGTCTTCAAGCCCGGCATCACTGATCCCCAAGGGTAGTTCGCATCGGGCCTGGCCACTGTCGAGCAAGGCGTGCAAACGTCCGTCCTTGCGCTGTAAGCGCAGAGGAATGAAGTTCATCGGCGGCGAGCCAATGAAGCTTGCGACAAACAGATTGGCCGGATCGTTGTAGATCTGCTGCGGCGTGCCGAACTGCTGGATCAGACCATCCTTCATCACCGCCACCTTGTCGCCCAGGGTCATGGCTTCGATCTGGTCGTGGGTGACATACACCGTGGTGGTCTTCAGGCGCTGGTGCATCAGCTTGATCTCGGTGCGCATCTCCACCCGCAGCTTGGCGTCGAGGTTGGACAGCGGCTCGTCGAACAGGTAGATCTTCGGCCGTCGCGCCAGCGCCCGGCCCATGGCCACACGCTGCTGCTGACCACCGGAAAGCTGACCGGGTTTGCGCGTCAGCAGATGCTCGATCTGCAACAGCTTGGCCACCCGCGCCACCTCTTCATCGATAGCCGCCGTTGGCATCTTGCGCATCTTCAGACCGAAGGCGATGTTGTCGCGCACGTTCATGGTCGGGTACAGCGCATAAGACTGAAAGACCATGGCGATGTCGCGATCCTTGGGGCTCATGCCGCTGATGTCGGCATCGTCCACCAGGATTGCGCCGCCGGTGATCTGTTCAAGGCCGGCAATGCAGTTCATCAGGGTCGACTTACCGCAGCCGGAAGGTCCGACGAGAATCAGGAACTCCCCGGAGTCGATCGCCAGGCCGATATGTTTCAGGGTATCCGGCAGACCGCTGCCGTAGGTCTTGTTGACGTTGCGCAGTTCAAGCGTTGCCATGTTGTTTCACCCCTTGACCGCGCCGGCCGTAAGCCCGCGCAGGAAATACTTGCCAGCCAGCACATAGACCAACAGGGTCGGTAATCCGGCGATCATCGCCGCCGCCATGTCGACGTTGTATTCCTTGACCCCGGTGCTGGTGTTGACCAGGTTGTTCAGGGCCACGGTGATCGGTTGCGCGTCGCCGCTGGCGAACACCACACCGAAGAGGAAGTCGTTCCAGATCTGGGTGAACTGCCAGATCAGACAGACCATGATGATCGGCACCGACATCGGCAGCAGGATGCGCCCGAAGATGGTGAAGAACCCCGCACCGTCCAGCCGCGCCGCACGCACCAGAGCATCCGGCACGCTGCAGTAGTAGTTGCGGAAAAACAGCGTGGTGAACGCCAGGCCGTAGACGATGTGCACCAGCACCAGGCCGGTGGTGGTGCTGGCCAGGCCGAGCTTGCCGAGGGTGAAAGACGCTGGCAGCAACACGGTCTGGAACGGCAGGAAGCAGCCAAACAGCAACAAGCCGAAGAACAGTTGCGAGCCGCGAAAGCGCCACATCGACAGGACATAACCGTTGAGCGCCCCGAGCAGCGTCGAGATCAGCACTGCCGGAAGGGTGATCTTCACCGAGTTCCAGAAGTAGCCGCCGACCGTGTCCCAGGCTTTGATCCAGCCGATGCCGGTAATCACCTCGGGCCAGCTCAACAGGTTGCCGGTGCGGATGTCATCCGGCGATTTGAAGCTGGTCAGCAGCATCACGATCAAGGGAATCAGATACAGCGCGCAGGCCAGCAGCAAGGTGGCATAGATGGCCATCCGGCTGAAGTTGAAGCGGCGCGCAGCCAGGGTACTAGTCATGGCGCTTGTTCCTCAGTTCCGAATACAGGTAGGGCACCAGGATCGACAGAATCGCGCCGAGCATCAGGATCGCACTGGCCGAACCCATGCCCATCTGCCCGCGGCTGAAGGTGAAGGAATACATGAACATCGCCGGCAGGTCCGAGGCGTATCCCGGGCCCCCTGCGGTCATCGCCGCGACCAGGTCGAAACTCTTGATTGCGATGTGGGCAAGGATCATCAGGGCACTGAAGAACACCGGGCGCAGGCTCGGCAACACGATGCGCAGATAGATGCTCGGCAGGCTGGCGCCATCGACCTGCGCGGCGCGAATGATCGACTGATCGACGCTGCGCAACCCCGCCAGGAACAGCGCCATGACAAAGCCGGAGGCTTGCCACACCGCGGCGATCACCAGGCAATAGACAACCCGGTCCGGGTCCACCAGCCAGTCCAGGCGAAAGCCTTCCCAGCCCCAGTCACGAAGCATCTTGTCCAGGCCCAGGCCAGGGTTGAGCAGCCACTTCCAGGCCGTGCCGGTGACGATCATCGACAGCGCCATGGGGTACAGGTAAACCGTGCGGATAAAGCCTTCGCGGCGAATGCGCTGGTCGAGCAACACTGCCAGCAGCACGCCGATCACCAGGCTGATGCCGATGAACAGGCCACCGAATACCAGCAGGTTCTTGCTCGCGACCCACCAGCGGTCGTTCTCCATCAGCCGTGCGTACTGCGCCAGGCCCACCCACTTGTAGCTGGGCATGAAACTGGAGTTGGTGAAGGACAGGATGAAAGTCCAGAGGATGTAGCCGTAAAAGCCTACCAGGACGATCAGCATGCTCGGCGCCAGTACCAGTTTCGGTAGCCAGCGTTGCAAGGCGTCGAAGGGCGAGGCCTTGTTGAGGGTGGCAACAGTGCTCATCAGAAAAATCTCGGTTTGAGGGCGGCGCTATGCGCCGCATCGCTGGCAAGGCCAGCTCCCACAGTGGAATGTGCACAGCGCCCCTGTGGGAGCCGGCGATGTGGCCCCACGGAGTCAGTGCCTAGCCCATCACTTGGCCGACTTGATCGCCGAATTCAGCTGTTTGACCGCCGTCGCGGGATCCGCTTTCGGGTCATTGAGGAAGTTGCTGACCACATCGAAGATCGCCCCCTGCACCGCCAGGGTCGTCGCCATGTTGTGGGCCATGCTCGGCTGCAGGCCATCACCCTGTTCAGCCTCTTTGAAGTCCACCGCCGACTTCTGCGTGCAGGCATCGAACTGGCTCATGTCCATGTCCTGGCGCACGG
>JAVXRI010000098.1:0-21200 GCA_036643775.1 Pseudomonas sp.
CAAGGCTGCAGTTGAACGCCTATCACGCATGGGCTCGGAAGTGTCGCTGTTCATCGATGCCGACGAGCGCCAGATCGAAGCATCGCGCCGCGTGGGCGCACCGGCGATTGAGCTGCACACCGGTCGTTATGCCGATGCCGAAAGCCCGACGGATGTTGCCGAAGAGCTCAAGCGCGTTGCCGACGGTGTGGCGTTTGGCTTGGCCCAGGGGCTGATCGTCAACGCCGGTCATGGCTTGCACTATCACAACGTTGAAGCCGTTGCCGCGATCAAGGGCATCAACGAATTGAACATTGGTCATGCGCTGGTGGCGCATGCGCTGTTTGTCGGCTTCAAGTCGGCAGTGGCGGAGATGAAGGCCCTGATCATGGCGGCAAGCCGCCACTGATCAGCCTGTTGTAGGAGCGGATTTATCCGCGATGGGGCGCATCGCGGCCCCAAAAGATGGGCCTGCTACGCAGTCCATCGCGGATGAATCCGCTCCTACAGTCAAGAGGTCTGTGCAAAGACCAGACTGAACCGGGTCAAACCATTCAATTCACTGCTCACCTCAACCCGCCCGCCATGCACTTGCATGATCGACTTCACAATCGCCAACCCCAAGCCGGTCCCGCCCTCAAGCCGCGAACGTCCTGATCCCGCCCGGTAAAAGCGTTCGAACAGGCGTGGCAGATGGGCCTGCTCAATACCTGGCCCCTGGTTCTCCACCGACAGGCGGACCTCATCGCCACAGCGCTCGACCGCAATATCAATCGGCAGCCCCTCGGGGCTATGGCGTATGGCATTGCTCAACAGATTCGACAGCGCCCGCTGCACCATCAGGCGATCAGCCATGATCGTGCCCCAACCGTGCAGGCGCAGGCTGATGCCTTTCTGTTCACTGCTGAACTCGAACAGCTCACTGACACGCTTGGCTTCATCGGCCAGGTTCACCGCTTTGAACGGCACCTGGGTATGGGGCTGACTGACCTGGGCGAGAAACAGCATGTCATTGATGATCCGGTTGAGCCGGGTCAGTTCCTCGATACTGGCCTCCAGCACGTCCTTGTACTGCTCGACCGGGCGCTCGCGGCTCAGGGTCACCTGAGCCTTGCCCATCAGGTTGCCGATGGGCGTGCGCAGTTCATGGGCGAGGTCGTCGGAGAACTGCGACAGTTGCTGCACGCCGCCGTCGAGACGGTCGAGCATGACATTCATGGCATTGGCCAGCTCGTTCAGCTCTTCGGGCAGGTCATCCAGTGGCAAGCGCAGGGCCAGTTGCTGGGCGGAAACCTGCTCGGCGATCTGGCTGAACCGGCGTAACGGCCGCAGACCGCGCTGCACCAGCTTCCAGGCCGCAAAACCGATCAACAGCACCAGCAACGGCAGAGCCAGCAGCGTCGAGCGCAGGTAGGCCTGCAACAGGCTATGGTCGTCGGCAAGGTTGATGGTAAGCAGTACCCGCACCTCCGTGCCGTCCTGCAAGCGCATCAGCCGCGAGGCGGTCAGCAGGTGATTGTCATCGCTGTCGCGCCATTGCCGGAAGGCCAGTTGCGGGCTGCCGGGAATCTGCATCAGGGCTTCGGCGTCGAGCCCGGGACCTAGGGTCAGCAGGGCCGAATGCCGGCCGGTAAGGGCGATCACGCTCAGGCTCAGGTTGTCATGCCCCATCACTACATCCAGCAGTGGATGTGCCGACGTTTGCAGGTCTCCCGACTTGAGGTCGATGCTCAGGCCGTGTTCGATCTGCGCCATCTTGGCGCTCAGGCTTTTGCGTGCACGACTGTCCAGTTCATGGTCAAGGGCCAGTACCGCCAGGCAGGCCATCAGCAGGACCAGCGCCGCGCCCATCAGGCTGACGCTCAGGCCCAGGCGCAGGGAAAGCCGCGCCGGTTTCATTCGCGGGCCTCGAGCACGTAGCCGACGCCGCGCAGGGTGTGGATCAGCTTGTCCTCGAAGGGGTCATCGATCTTGGCCCGCAAGCGGCGGATCGAGACTTCAACCACGTTGGTGTCGCAATCGAAGTTCATGTCCCAGACCAGTGAAATGATCTGTGTACGCGATAACACTTCGCCGCTCTGGCGCATCAACAGGTGCAGCAGGGCGAACTCCTTGGCCGTCAGGTCAATACGCTGGCCGCTGCGGTAAGCCCGGTGGCGGCCCGGGTCCAGCTCCAGATCGGCCACTTTCAGGGTGCTCGGTTGCAAGGCCTGGTCGTTGCGGCGCAACAGGCTGCGAATACGCGCCAGCAGTTCCGGGAACTCGAAGGGCTTGAGCATGTAGTCGTCGGCACCCAGGTCCAGGCCCTTGACGCGATCCGAAAGGCGCCCGTGGGCAGTGAGCATCATGATTCGCGTGCTGGACTCGGCGCGCAGGCGCTGCAGCACAGTCCAGCCATCGAGCTCGGGCAGGTTGACGTCGAGAATGATCAGGTCGTAGGCCTGCTGACGGGCCAGGTGCAAACCGTCGGCACCGCTGTGGGCACAATCGACGATGTAGCCGTTTTCGCTCAGACCCTGCTGCAGGTAATCGGCGGTGCGAAGCTCGTCCTCGATAATCAGTAAACGCATGAAGTGACCCGGTGATGTGAAAGGCGGTGATTCTCAACCCTGAAGTAGCTGGAAGGTCAAGGGCTGAGGGGCATCAAGCGGCGGATACTAAGTCATCTTGTGTATGGCAATGGCTGGATTACAGATTTGTAATTTTCGAGTCATCTTGGGGATAAACCCCGATTACTACAGTGCGGGCTCCAAAAAAGGCGCAGGAGTCCGTCATGTTTTGCACCCTGGACAGGCCCGGCCCAGGCCGTGGCCGCATTTTGCTCACGCTGGTGTTGCTGGCTTTGCCTTCGCTGGCGTTGGCCCAAGGCCCTGTGCTGACCCTCGACAACGCCCTGCAAACCGCCCAGGCCAACAACCCCGAGCTGGCGGTCGCACGCTGGGGCATCGATATCGCCGAAGGTGAACGACGCCAGGCGGGGGTGCTGCCCAACCCCGAGCTGAGTTGGGAAGTTGAAGACACCCGCAACGGCTCGCAGACCACCACGGTCAGCGTCAGCCAGATGTTCGAGCTGGGCGGCAAGCGCGGCGCGCGGCTGGGCGTGGCCGGACGTGATTCGGAACTGGCGGGGCTGGAGCTTGAACGCCAGGGCAATGCCCTGCGTGCTGAAGTGATCGGCGCCTTCGAGGCGGCGGTGCAGGCCCAGGAAGGCCTGCAACTGGCCGAACAGTCACTGCGTCTGAGCGAGCGGGCTTTGCAAGTGGTACAGGGGCGGGTCAAGGCCGGCAGTGCCTCGCCAGTGGAGGCGACGCGGGCACAGGTGCAACTGTCTGAAGTGCGCCTGGAACTCGGGCGTGCCGAACAAGCGCTGACCGTTGCCTACCAGCAATTGGCAGCGGCGACCGGAGCCCCCGTGGCTGAGTTCAGCCGAGTCGACAGCGTTGGCAACAAGGAGCCCGAGGTGCCGAGCCGCACCCAGCTGCTTGCACGTCTGGAGCAAACGCCGGACATGCGTCTGGCGCGCACGCAGATCGACCAGACAGATGCCGCCCTGAACCTTGCGCGCACGCAACGGATTCCCGACCTGACCGTGAGTGTCGGTAGCCAGTACAGCGAAACCGAGCGCGAGCGCGTCAATGTGGTTGGGCTGTCGTTGCCGATTCCGCTGTTCGACCGCAATCAGGGCAACATCCTGGCCGCAGCGCGCCGCGCCGATCAGGCCCGCGACCAGCGCAACGGCGCCGAACTGCGTCTGCGCAGTGAAGTGGTCCAGGCCCTGGCTCAATGGAGTACGGCGGCCCAGGAAGTGCGGGACTTCGACCGCTCGATCCTGCCGTCGGCGCAACAGGCGGTGGACGCCGCCACACGCGGCTTCGAGCGCGGCAAGTTTGCCTTTCTCGATGTGCTCGATGCCCAGCGCACCCTGGTTGCCGCCCGCCTGCAGTACCTCCAGGCCCAGGCCCAGCGCAGTGAAGCGCGGGTACGCCTGGAACGGATTTTTGGCGACCTGAGCCTGGCCAGTCGCTAAGCCCTGATCGTTTCTCTCCATCTTTGATCGTCGCCGCGTTCAGCGGTGAATGCTAAGGAGTCTGCATGAACAAGAAATCGGCAACGCTGCTGATCGCGGCCTTGTTGTTGGGCCTGGGGCTGGGTGTGTTGCTGGCGCGCCAGGTCGCTCCGCTACAAGGGAGCGCAGCGCCGGCGGCGGCCCACGATCATGCTGAAGGTGATCACGACGAGGAAGAACAAGGCGAGCACGGGCATGCCGAGTCCGAGCAGGGCCACGAGGAAGAAGAGGGCGCGATCACGCTCAGTCAGGAGCAGATCGACCTGGCGGGTATCGAACTCGCTGCCGCAACCCCTCGGCAATTGCAGCGCAGTTTGTCGTTGCCGGGCGAGATCCGTTTTGACGAGGATCGCACCGCGCATATGGTGCCGCGCGCTGCCGGGGTGGTCGAGTCGGTTGCCGTGGTGCTTGGCCAGCAGGTCAAGGCCGGTGATTTGCTGGCGGTGATTGCCAGCCCGCAGATTTCCGAACAACGCAGCGAGCTGGCCGCGAGCCAGCGGCGTCTGGAGCTGGCGCGCAGCACCTATCAGCGTGAAAAGGACCTGTGGCAGGAAGGTATTTCCGCCGAGCAGGACTACCTGCAAGCCCGCCAGGCCTTGCAGGAGGCTGAAATTGCCCAGGCCAACGCCCGGCAGAAAATCAGCGCCCTGAGCGGTACCACGGTGCTGGCCGGGGGTAACCGCTACGAATTGCGCGCGCCCTTTGCCGGGCAGATCGTCGAGAAGCACCTGGTGCCAGGCGAGGTGGTCAACGAAACCAGTGCAGCCTTCACCCTGTCCGACCTGTCTCGCGTGTGGGCGACCTTTGGCGTCGCGCCACGTGACCTGGGCAAGGTCCGCGCCGGTATGGCGGTGAATATTGTGGCCAGCGAACTGGGTGAGCAGGTTGAAGGACGGATCACTCATGTCGGTAGCCTGCTCGGTGAGCAGACACGCACCGCCAGCGTCCGCGTAGCGCTCGACAACCCGCGTGGCGCCTGGCGCCCTGGTCTGTTCGTGGCCGTGCAGGTGCCGAGCGAGCACATCGCTGCAGCCCTGAGTGTGCCGGATCAGGCGATCCAGTCCCTCGAAGAGCAACCCACGGTATTCGTACGCACCGCTGAGGGCTTCGTCGCTCAGGCGGTGGAGCTGGGTGCCAGTGCCAATGGCTATGTCGAGATCCGCAAGGGCCTGCAAGCCGGCCAGCAGGTGGCGGCCCTGGGCAGCTTCGTTCTCAAGTCGGAGCTGGGCAAAGCCAGCGCCGAGCACGTCCACTGACCTGCGCGAGTACCTCTCATGTTCGAACGCCTTATTCAATTTGCCATCGAGCAGCGCCTGATGGTGCTGCTGGCGGTGCTGCTGATGGCCGGGCTGGGTGTCGCCAGCTACCAGAAACTGCCGATCGATGCCGTCCCGGACATTACCAACGTCCAGGTCCAGATCAACACCCAGGCAGCAGGCTTCTCGCCGCTGGAAACCGAACAGCGCATCACCTTTGCCATCGAGACGGCCATGGCCGGTTTGCCGGGCCTTGAGCAGACCCGTTCGCTGTCGCGTTCGGGCCTGTCGCAGGTGACGGTGATCTTCGAGGAAGGCACTGACCTGTTCTTCGCCCGGCAACTGGTCAACGAACGCCTGCAGCAAGCACGCGGGCAACTGCCCGAAGGTGTCGAGTCGGCGATGGGACCGATCTCCACCGGCCTAGGCGAGATTTTCCTGTGGACCGTGGAAGCGGCCGAGGATGCACGCAAGGAAGACGGTAGCCCCTACACCCCGACCGACCTGCGTGAGATCCAGGACTGGATCATCAAGCCGCAACTGCGCAATGTACGTGGGGTTGCCGAGATCAACACCATTGGCGGTTTCGCCAAGGAATATCAGATCGCTCCCGATCCCAAGCGCCTGGCGTCCTATAAGCTGACCCTGGCCGATTTGCTCACCGCCCTGGAGCGCAACAATGCCAACGTCGGAGCCGGCTATATCGAGCGCCGAGGTGAGCAGCTATTGATTCGCGCGCCGGGGCAACTGGCCGGGATCGAGGACATCGCCAACATCGTTCTGGCCAATATCGACGGCACGCCCATCCGTGTGCGCAATGTCGCCGAAGTCGGCATCGGCAAAGAGCTGCGCAGCGGTGCCGCGACCGAGAACGGCCGGGAAGTGGTGCTCGGCACGGTGTTCATGCTGATTGGCGAGAACAGCCGCACCGTGTCCCAGGCGGTGGCGCAGAAGCTGGTGGAAATCAACCGTTCGCTGCCCGCAGGGGTCAGCGCGGTAACGGTCTATGACCGCACCAACCTGGTCGACAAGGCCATTGCCACGGTGAAGAAGAACCTGATCGAAGGCGCGATTCTGGTGATCGTGATTCTGTTCCTGTTCCTGGGCAACATCCGCGCCGCGCTGATCACCGCGATGATCATTCCGCTGTCGATGCTGTTCACCTTCACCGGGATGTTCAGCAACAAGGTCAGCGCCAACCTGATGAGCCTGGGGGCGCTGGACTTCGGCATCATCGTCGATGGCGCGGTGGTGATCGTCGAGAATGCAATCCGCCGCCTGGCCCACGCCCAGCAGCATCATGGCCGCCTGTTGACCCGCTCCGAGCGCTTTCATGAAGTCTTCAATGCCGCCCGCGAGGCACGCCGCCCGCTGATTTACGGGCAATTGATCATCATGGTGGTGTACTTGCCGATTTTTGCCCTGAGCGGGGTCGAGGGCAAGATGTTCCACCCGATGGCGTTCACCGTGGTGATTGCCTTGCTCGGTGCGATGCTGCTGTCGGTGACCTTCGTGCCAGCGGCGATTGCCCTGTTTGTCACCGGCAAGGTCAAGGAAGACGAGAACCTGCTGATGCGCACTGCCAAGCGTGGCTATGCACCGCTGTTGCAGTGGGTCATGGGCCATCGCTCACTGGCGTTCAGCGCCGCTGCAGTGATGGTGCTGCTGTCAGGCGTGTTGGCCAGTCGCATGGGCAGCGAGTTCGTGCCGAGCTTGAGTGAAGGTGACTTTGCCCTGCAGGCGTTGCGCGTGCCCGGCACCAGCCTGAGCCAGTCGGTAGCCTTGCAGCAGAAGCTGGAGCAGAGCGTGTTGAGTCAGGTGCCGGAGGTTGAGCGTGTGTTTGCGCGGACCGGCACCGCCGAGATCGCCTCGGACCCGATGCCACCGAACATCTCCGACAGCTATGTGATGCTCAAGCCGCAGGAGCAGTGGCCGGACCCGAGCAAGTCGCGCGAGCAACTGATCGCCGATATCCAACGTGCCAGTGCGCGGGTGCCGGGTAGCAACTACGAGCTGTCGCAACCGATCCAGTTGCGTTTCAACGAGCTGATTTCCGGGGTGCGCAGTGATGTCGCCGTGAAGGTCTTCGGCGACGATATGGACCAGCTCAATCGCACCGCCGGACAGATCGCAGCGGCAATGCAGGCGGTGGCGGGGGCGTCGGAGGTCAAGGTCGAGCAGACCTCGGGATTGCCGGTACTGACCATTGACGTCGACCGCGACAAGGCTGCCCGCTATGGGCTCAATGTCGGGGATGTGCAAGACACGATCGCCGTGGCCGTCGGTGGTCGTCAGGCCGGTACCCTGTACCAGGGTGACCGCCGCTTCGACATGGTGGTGCGCCTGTCTGACACCTTGCGTACCGATATCGACGGTTTGTCGCAGTTGCTGATTCCGGTACCGGCGGGCCCTGCCAGCAATGGCCAGATCGGTTTTATCACCCTCGCCGATGTCGCCAGCCTGCAGCTTGTCCAGGGACCCAACCAGATCAGCCGCGAGGACGGCAAACGCCTGGTGGTGGTCAGTGCCAACGTGCGGGGTCGTGATATCGGCTCCTTTGTCGCGGAGGCAGGCGAGCGTATCGACAGCCAGGTCAGTATCCCGGCGGGCTACTGGATTCGCTGGGGCGGACAGTTCGAGCAGTTGCAGTCGGCAGCACAGCGCCTTCAGGTGGTGGTCCCCGTGGCCTTGCTGCTGGTGTTCGGCTTGCTGTTCATGATGTTCAACAACCTCAAGGACGGCTTGCTGGTGTTCACCGGTATACCGTTCGCCTTGACCGGTGGGGTGGTGGCGCTGTGGCTGCGGGATATTCCGTTGTCGATTTCGGCGGGGGTCGGTTTCATTGCCTTGTCGGGTGTGGCGGTGCTCAACGGCCTGGTGATGATTGCCTTTATCCGCGGCTTGCGTGAGCAGGGGCGGCCATTGCGCCAGGCCATCGATGAAGGTGCGCTGACCCGTTTGCGACCTGTGCTGATGACCGCATTGGTGGCTTCTCTGGGGTTCATTCCCATGGCCCTGGCCACCGGTACGGGCGCCGAGGTGCAGCGGCCGCTGGCGACCGTGGTGATCGGTGGGATTCTGTCGTCCACGGCATTGACCCTGCTGGTGCTCCCGGCCTTGTACTACTGGGCCCACCGCAAGGATGAAGAGGAAGTCGCCGGTGAAGTGACGAAACTGTAATTTCACGCTCATCTTCGAGTTATTCAGCCCTTGTCAGGATACCCACGGCGGCCGCATCAGCGGCCGCCGTGCGTATTACGGCGAATAATCAGGAGTTGAAGATGGGGAATAAAACCACAGCCTGTGTTACCGGCGTCCTGGCCCTGGCCAGTTGCTCAGTCAGCACTGCATCCGTTCAGTCCCAGGGGTTTGTCGAGGACAGTAGCCTCACGCTGCTCAGTCGCAATTTCTATTTCAATCGCGACTATCGCAAGGGCGGCGAATCACCCACCGGCAAGGCCGGTTATGCCGAAGCCTGGGCCCAGGCTTTTATCGCCCGTTTCCAGTCGGGCTACACCCAGGGCACCGTCGGCTTTGGTCTGGACGCGCATGCCATGCTGGCGCTCAAGCTCGACAGCGGCGATGGCCGCAGTGGCGGGCGCAGCTCGTTCGACATGTTGCCGGTCGACAGCAATGGCGACACCGCAAGCAACTTCAGTAAGCTGGGCGGCGCACTCAAGGCGCGCCTGTTCGACACTGAAATCAAAGTGGGCGATGTCTTCCCGACCACACCAGTGGTGCACTTTGGCGACTCGCGCCTGCTACCGGAAAGCTTCACCGGCTGGACTCTGGAAAACACCACGCTGGACAAGCTCACCTTGCAAGGGGGGCGCCTGCACGCCATGAGCCAGCCGCTTTCGAGCAACAACCGTGACGGCTTCGAGACCTTTTACGCAGGGCCTGTCGACTCGCCCTGGCTTGGCTATTTCGGTGGCGACTACCAGGCCACCGACAACCTCAGTCTGAGTCTCTACAGCAGCCGTCTGAAGGATGCCTGGGACCAGTACTACGCAGGCGCCAGCTATCAGTACCCGATTACAGATCAGCTCGCTGCGTTTACCAGTTTCAATTACTACAAGGCCAAGGATCAGGGTCAGCAACTGCTCGACAAGTTCGACAACGATATCTGGAGCGCCAGAGTAGGCTTCAGCTATGGCGCCCACACCCTGGCGTTGTCCCATCAGCGCAACCAGGGTGACAACGACTTCGACTACTTGCGCCAGTCCGACTCGATCTACCTGGACAACTCGATCCAGTACAGCGATTTCAACTCACCCAAAGAACGCTCGTGGATGCTGCGCTATGACCTCGATATGGCCGCTTATGGCGTGCCCGGCTTGAGCTTCATGACGCGCTACGGTCGTGGCAGCGGCATCGACTATTCCGATGCCAACGGGGTGTACATGCGCCGTGACGCCGAGGGTAATCCGCTGAGCGATCAGAAGCGTTGGGAGCGTGATATCGAAGCGAAGTATGTGGTGCAGTCGGGCACCTTCAAAGACCTCTCACTGCGCATGCGTCAGGCCACGACCCGCGCCACAGCGTTCGAGTCGGACCTGGACGAAGTTCGCCTGATCGTCGAATACCCATTGACCCTGCTGTAGGGCGTTTCTTGCAACACTGTAATGTCCTGCTCACCTTGTCGTTAGCTTGCCCTTCGTAAGATTGAACCGTACTGAAATTCAATCACGAGGTGAGCAACATGAGCCTGATCAAGTATGTGTTGATGGGCGTTCTGGCCCTGGGTAGTAGTGCCGCGCTGGCCGAGGGCGGCGCGGAACGTTCGAAACAGTTCTGGGAGAAGTTTCGCCTGAGCCAGGAGCAGCTCCACGGCAAGAAGGATCAGGCGGTTGCCACGGCCAATGCGCAGAAGCGCGAAAACGCGCAGCAGCAGCAGGTGGTCAAAGAGTAACTCCATTCACCTTGGAAGCTCCTCCGCTCCTTTGGAAAAGGTGAATTTTGGCGCCCCTACGGGCGCCTTTTTTATCAGTGCATTACCCGTTTGGATGACAGTCAAGTGGACTTGCTCCACGCCTTCTCAGCGAGTTTTCCGTAGCGCACGAAGCCCTGCAGATGGCTGCGCCAGCGCTGCCTGAAACGTAGTGTCGAGTAGTTCACCCGATCACCTGATCCAGGTGGACTCAAGACGTTTCAGGATTAAGTGAGGAGCTCATCATGACCCTGGATATGACAGAGAACAAATCTCTTGTCGGAATGGATGTACAGCAAAAAGCTGAGCGGGTTCCCCTGCAGTATTTCGAGGCCATCACCGGCAGTGAATCCAGCCTGGACCCGGCGCTGATTTTTACCCGGGATAACCTCCTGGCGATCAAGCGCTATGCCAGCGTGGTGCGCAGGCTACCGCCGGACCGGGAGAGTCTGCAGCGTTCGATGAACTTTGTACTGCTGAAGATCGATCCTGAGGAAATCCACCTGTTCTACGAGGATCTACGCCGGCACGTATCAGGATGGAATGAGTTGGAGCAGGAGACCAAGACCCTCGGAACACAGCTTGACAACTTCGCCACGAACTTTACGTCGGACGGGCAGGCGTTGCTCAGGGGGATCAGCGAGTCGGACGCGATTCGCAACGCAAATCTCCTGCGGGAACTGAACGAGCAGGCACTGGAACATGTGCGTGCAAGACGCCTGGAAGGGAACGAGCATGACCAGGTCGTAAACTCGATTACCGAATACCTGGCGGTGATTGCGGAAGACATCAATCTGGCGATCCTGCGCATCACCGCTGTCAAGGGCCGGGCCCACAGATTCGCCCGCGATGTCGTGGATAATCTTCGGCCCAAGGCTGAAGGGCTTCTGCGAGGGTTCAAAGGCAAAGCCGACGCGGAGATGATCGATGAGATGTACCAGAAGCTGTTCCGACTGGACCAGCGGATTACCGAGAAGACCGAGGCGTACACCTCACTTGTCGGCTACACCCTCGCCGGGCTTTGGTTTGGACCTGTCGGAGTGGCGATCACCGGCGGGATTTACGGTTCTCAGGCCGAAACGGTCAGGAAGGAGAAAAATCAGTTCATCGAGCAGCGTAAGCAATTGGCTGAAGCGCTTGAGGAGCTGGCGCCTGAGATCGGCAGGTTTCAGAGCACCATGACGCTACTGCGTGATCTGGAGCTGCGCCTGGTAGAAGTCGAGTCGGCGGCGAAGAATCTGGAGGATGTGTGGAACATGCTCAGCGTGTATGCCGACGAGTCGCAGCGCGAACTTGAGCGGATCGATACGGACGTCAGCCTGGCGCGATTCGCTATGCGCTTTGAGCGGGTGATTCGTCCCTGGAATTCGATTCGTAGCAAATCCCAACAACTTTCTGAAGTGTTCAACGAAGTAATCGACCGTTATGTTGAGGAGAACTGACATGGACCGTCAAGCCAGCCTGGAAGCTGTAATGCCCGATGTAAACGCAATGCGCACTCTGCAAGAGAACATCGCTCGCTTGCTCGGGAGTGATACCGGTTCGCTGCTACCTTCGGTACGCGAGAAGCTTAGTGATTTGCTGACCTCGATTCGGGAAACCGACGCGCTGCTGTTCGATCATGTGCTGCGGGGGGTGATCATGCTCAACAACCAGCCGTGGCCGGATCTCCTGCAGGTGGGGGATAGTGTGTCCGGGCAGCGAACCGAAATGGAGAAGGACATGGAGGAAGATCTGCTGCGCGTCTATAGCCGTCTGGAGACTCTTTGCCAGAGTGTGGATGGCAAGCTTGGCAGGCTGAGTGCATTCAGCCTGCCGGCTTTAGAGCCGCGTGCCGGCATGTTGGCCAAGGAACGTGATGAGCAGAAGATCCGTGTTGAGCGGCAGGTACAGGTAGTTCGCGAACTGGAACAACGTAAAGCGAACCTGGACGAACTCATAGGACTTTTCCAGGCCCCTGGCATCAAAGACGTGATCAAGGGACTGATTCCCAGTGAAGAAGAAGCGGATCTGTTGCTCCAGCAGGTGACAAATCCATCACTCGACCCGGCCCTGTTCAAGCAGGGCGTGCAGAAGTTCAACGCCAACCTGGATATTATCGGCGAAGGTCGCAAGTTCGCCGACTTGCTCATGGCCCGGGATGCTCTGGCCTCGCAGATCAAGGAGCAGCAAGCTGCACTGTCCACACAGCGGCAAGCGCTGGAGAGGATCGAGCGAGAGGTCTCTGAGTTGCCGGGCATCACCAAGGTGACGGATTGGCGGGATCAATGGCTGATCGAAGGACGCAAACTTCATCAGGGCTGGCTGCAGCGCCTGAGCATCGTGAAAAGCGCCACTGAACTGCGCTCACTGAGCGCAGCGCTGGATGTACTGCGGGGTTATCTTGTACAGGTGCGCAGAAGTTATGAGAACGCCCAGGGCTGAGTGACCTGGCTCGCAACCGGACTGGATTGTTTCTGGCCAGTCCGCTCTCTGTTTATTTAACCCTTACTTGCGCGCCACCAGGACTGCACGGCGTGGCGCAGGCAAACCTTCGATGGTGCGGCTGTGGTCGGCCGGGTCGAGGAAATCGCTGAGCGACTGGTAGCGCATCCACTCGGTGCTGCGTTGCTCTTCGATGCTGGTGACACTGACATCGACGCAGCGCACATCGCTGAAGCCGGCGCGGCGCAGCCAGCGCTCCAGGGCCGGTACCGAAGGCAGGAACCAGACATTGCGCATCTGCGCGTAGCGGTCTTCGGGCACCAGTACCTGATTTTCGTCGCCTTCGATCACCAGTGTTTCCAGGACCAGCTCGCCACCTTTTACCAGGCAGTCCTTGAGCGCCAGCAGGTGTTCGATGGGCGAGCGGCGGTGGTAGAACACACCCATGGAAAAAACCGTGTCGAAGCCTTCGAGGTTGGCCGGCAGGTCTTCCAGGGCGAACGGCAGGTGCCAGGCAGGCAGTTCAGGCAAGTAGCGCTGCACGGCCTGGAACTGGCAGAAGAACAGCCAGTTGGGGTCGACGCCGATCACACTGTCGGCACCGGCACCGAGCATGCGCCATTGGTAATAGCCGTTGCCACAGCCGACATCGAGGATGCGTTTGCCCTTGAGGTCCAGGTGCGGGGCGACCCGCGACCATTTCCAGTCCGAGCGCCATTCGGTATCGACGTGCACGCCGAACAGGTCGAACGGTCCTTTGCGCCAGGGCGACAAGCCCATCAGTGCCTGGCGCATGCGCTCGCGGGTGTCCTGGTCGCAGTCGCTATCAAGGTTCAGTCCGTTGACCAGGTCAACCTTGCTCGGCACCAGTGCCGGCAGCGCGTCCAGGGCATTCTGCCAGCGCTCCAGGTCGCCGTGGCCTTTGTCCATCTTGGCATCGAGTTGCGCTTGCAGGCCTTGCGACCATTGCGCCAGAGGGGTGCCCGCCAAACGGCGGACCAGCGGGGAAAGATCAATCATGGCAGGGCAATCAACGAGGCAAAGTTAAGGCATTGGAACCAGGGCACGACCTTGGAGAAACCGGCCACCAGCAGGCGCTCGCGGTGTTCTTCAAGGCTGTCGGGCTTCATCACGTTCTCGATGGCGCTGCGCTTCTGGGCGATTTCCAGTTCGCTGTAGCCATTGGCACGTTTGAAGGCGACATGCAGGTCGGTGAGCAGGGCATGTTCGTCCGGGTCGTTGAAGCGCAGCTTTTCCGAGAGGATCAGGGCGCCACCCGGCAGCAGTGATGTACGGATGCGGGCGAGCAGCTCCAGGCGCTGTTCGGGGGCAACGAACTGCAGGGTGAAGTTCAATGCCACCACCGAGGCTGGCTGGAAGTCCAGGGCGAGGATGTCGCCCTCGATCACCTCGACCGGCAGCAGTTCCTGGAACATCGAGTCCTGGGCGGTGAGGTATTGGCGGCAACGTTCGACCATGGCGGCGGAATTGTCTACCGCGATCACCCGGCAACCGTCGCTGCGCACATGCCGGCGCAGGGCTTGCGTCACCGCACCCAGGGAACTGCCGAGGTCATACAGCGCGGTGTTTGGCTGGGCAAACTGGGCCGCCAGCACGCCGAGGTTCTCGACAATGGTCGGATAACCGGGCACCGAGCGCTTGATCATGTCCGGGAACACCCGCACCACGTCTTCGTTGAAGGCGAAGTCGGGCACCTGGCCAAGTGGCTGGGCGAATAGGCGGTCGGGTTCTTTGCTCACGGCGGCAATCCAGGCGTTGGGCGGTAAAAGGCGGGCATTTTAGCCAAACTGGCCGGCAGATGCATGGCCTGGCTGACCAGTGCCGTCACTTCACGCTGATAGCGCAGTCGAAGGTCTGTACCGGACGCACTTCCGGAGCCCAGGGTTGTTGGTAAACCAGCAGCAAATGCCCCTCGCCTGCGCCCTGGGCCTGGAAGCGCCACACCGATTGACCGGCGCTGCCGACCACGCCGGCATCTTCCGGATGGCTGTAGACCTCGGGGCCAAGGCTGCGCAGGATCCCGGCGGCGGGATTTTGCAGCAGCCAGCGATAGCCGGTGCTGGGGTTGCTGGGCAGGGTCAGGGTGAGATTCTGGCCGGTCGAAAGTTGCAGCGGGCAGTCGGCCTGTTTTTCCAGCTCGACAGTGTGGCGAGGCTGCTGGGCACAGGCGGTGAGCAAGGCAAGGCTCAGGAGAGCGAGCAGGCGGGCGGCAGTCATGTTGGCTCCAGAGGGAAGTCGAGGGCGCAGCATAACCGAAGATGATCGCGGGACAAGCCGGGCTGTCCCGCGATGCGTTCAATGCCTCAGAACAGCACCTTGGCGACATCACTGAAGCGCTTGGCGAAATGCACGCTCAGGCCTTCCTTGAGGTAGTCGGGCAACTCTTCGAAGTCGCCGCGGTTGGCTTCCGGCAGGATCAGTTCGAAGATCTTCTGGCGCCGTGCGGCAATGACCTTTTCGCGTACCCCGCCAATGGGCAGGACTTGCCCGGTCAGGGTCAGCTCGCCGGTCATCGCCACGCCTTTTTTCGGTGCCTGATCGCGGGCCAGGGACAGCAGGGCACTGGCCATGGTCACGCCGGCACTTGGACCATCTTTGGGCGTCGCGCCTTCTGGCACATGGAGGTGAATGAACGCTTCATTGAAGAAAGTCGGTTCACCGCCGTACTTCTTGAGGTTGGCGCTGACATAGCTGTAGGCGATTTCGGCCGACTCCTTCATCACATCGCCCAGCTGGCCGGTCAGCTTGAAACCGCGGTTGAGGGTATGGATGCGCGTTGCTTCGATCGGCAGGGTAGCGCCGCCCATGCTGGTCCAGGCAAGACCCGTGATCACGCCTTTACCCGACAGGACCTGCTCGCTACGGAACACCGGCATGCCGAGGGAGGCTTCGAGGTCCTTGGGACCGATCTTGATCTTCGCCTGGGGATCTTCCAGCAGTTGCATCACCGCCTTGCGCACCAGCTTGCCCAGCTGTTTCTCCAGCTGGCGTACACCAGCCTCGCGCGCATAGCCCTCGATGACGATGCGCAGTGCACTGTCGGTGATGCTCAGGCTGCTCTTGCTGACACCGGCTTTTTCCAGCTGTTTGGGCCACAGGTGACGCTTGGCGATGGCCAGTTTTTCTTCAGTGATGTAGCCGGACAGGCGAATCACTTCCATGCGGTCGAGCAATGGCCCGGGGATCGAATCGAGGGTGTTGGCGGTGCACACGAACAGCACCTTGGACAGATCCAGGCGCAGGTCCAGGTAATGGTCGAGGAAATCGACGTTCTGCTCGGGATCGAGGGTTTCCAGCAATGCCGAGGCGGGATCGCCCTGGTAGCTCTGGCCCATCTTGTCGATCTCGTCGAGCATGATCACCGGGTTCATCACCTCGACGTCCTTGAGCGCCTGCACCAGTTTGCCCGGCTGGGCACCGATGTAGGTACGCCGGTGGCCCTTGATCTCGGCCTCGTCGCGCATGCCGCCGACGCTGAAACGGTAGAACGGCCGGCCCAGGGACTGGGCGATGGACTTGCCGATACTGGTTTTACCGACACCGGGCGGGCCCACCAGGAGGACGATGGAACCGCTGATTTCACCTTTCCAGGCACCGATGGCGAGAAACTCGAGGATACGATCCTTGATGTCATCCAGGCCGGCATGGTGCTGATCGAGGACCTTGCGCGCGTGCTTGAGGTCGAGCTTGTCCTTGCCGTACACGCCCCACGGCAGGGCGGTGGCCCAGTCCAGGTAATTGCGGGTGACCGCGTACTCGGGAGAGCCGGTCTCAAGGATCGACAGCTTGCTCATTTCCTCGTCGATGCGTTTTTTCGTCGCTGCCGGCAAGGTTTTGCCCTGCAGGCGCTGTTCGAACTGCTCCAGATCGGCACTGCGGTCGTCTTTGGTCAGGCCCAGCTCCTGCTGGATGACCTTGAGCTGTTCCTTGAGGAAGAACTCACGCTGGTGCTCGCCGATCTGCCGGTTAACTTCGGCGGAGATCTCGTTCTGCAAGTGAGCGACCTCAACCTCCTTGCGCAGCATCGGCAGGACCTTTTCCATGCGCTTGAGCATCGGCACGCAGTCGAGCACTTCCTGCAGCTGGTTGCCGGTCGCCGACGTCAGTGCCGCAGCAAAGTCAGTCAGCGGCGACGGATCGTTGGGGCTGAAGCGGTTGAGGTAGTTCTTCAGCTCTTCGCTGTACAGCGGATTGAGCGGCAGCAGCTCCTTGATCGCGTTGATCAGAGCCATGCCGTAGGCCTTGACCTCGTCGGTTGGTTCGCTGGGTTGATGCGGGTATTCGACTTCGACCAGGTAAGGTGGCCGATGGTGTTTGAGCCAGGTGCGGATGCGTACCCGGGTCAGGCCCTGGGCGACGAACTGCAGCTTGCCGTTCTCGCGGCTGGCGTGGTGAACCTTGACCAGGGTGCCGTATTGCGGCAGGGCCGAGGTGTCGAAATGGCGGGGATCTTCCGGCGGGGTGTCCATGAAGAACAGCGCCAGGGAATGGTGTGGGGTTTTGGACACCAGGTCCAGGGTTTCGGCCCAGGGTTCTTCATTGACGATGACCGGCAGTACTTGCGCCGGGAAGAACGGGCGGTTGTGAATCGGGATCACATAGACCCGCTCCGGCAGTTGCTGACCGGGCAGGGCGAGGTTGTGGCCGGTGTGTCGGGAGGCGTCAGGATGCTCGACTTCGGCGTGTTCCTCGGGATGTTCGGGTAGATCCTGCTGATCACTCATGGGGCACCTGCGTAAATGGCTATGGTGCTTAGATGGGGCGGGTTGGGGGTGGTTTCAATGGTGTGCAGGTTCATGTTGCGCGGCGCAGGCATCGCTGGCAAGGCCAGCTCCCACAACAATCTGCGCCTATTCGCAGGCTGTGGGAGCCGGTCTTGCCGGCGATGGGTCGGCACGGCAAACGGGGCAAAGCTGCCCCGTGCGGTTACTCAGCCAATTTGTAAGCGATTACGTAATCGCCCATCTTGGTCCCCAGCGAGCCGTGGCCGCCAGCGGTCACCAGGACGTATTGCTTGCCATCTTTACCGGTGTAGGTCATCGGCGTGGCCTGGCCACCTGCCGGCAGGCGAGCTTTCCACAGCTCTTTGCCGGTGTTGGTGTTGTAGGCACGCAGATACTGGTCGAGGGTACCGCTGAGGAAGCCCAGGCCGCCTGCAGTGACGATCGAGCCACCCATGCTCGGCACACCGATCGGCAGGCCGATCGGGATCGGCGAGCTGTCACGGCTGGTGCCGTTCTTGTGCTTCCACACCACCTGGTTGGTGGTCAGGTCGATACCGGCCACATAGCCCCAGGCAGGCGCCTGACACGGCACGCCCAGCGGCGACATGAACGGGTGCATGATCACCGCATACGGAGCGCCGGTGTTCGGCTGCACGCCGCTGGTCTCGCTCTCGCGCTTGCTGCCGGCGGCGACTTGTTCACGCGGGACCATTTTCGAGACGAAGGCCATGTAGTTCGGCGAGGTGAACAGCAGTTGGCGGACCGGGTCGACCGAGACGCTGCCCCAGTTGAACACGCCAACGTTACCCGGGTAGACCAGGCTGCCCTGGATCGACGGTGGGGTGTACTGGCCTTCGTAACGCAGCTCGCGGAACTGGATGCGGCAGAGCATCTGGTCGAACGGGCTGGCGCCCCACATGGCTTGTTCGGTCAGATCCGGGCCCAGCAGATTGAGGTCCGAACGGGCTTGGGTCGGGGCGGTATGGTCGCCTTCGACTGCACCTTGCGGGGCCGGGATTTCGCGGATCGGCACGATCGGGGTGCCGTCACGACGGTCGAGCACGTACAGACTGCCCTGTTTGGTCGGGGCGATCAGTGCAGGTTTGACGCCATCGGCAGTCTTCAGGTCCAGCAGGGTTGGCTGGCTGCCGACGTCCATGTCCCACAGGTCGTGGTGGGTGAACTGATAGTTCCAGCGCACCTTGCCATTGGCCAGGTCCAGGGCGACGATGCCGGCGCTGAACTTCTCGGCGCCAGGGGTACGGTCGGCGCCCCACTGGTCAGGCGTCTGGTTGCCCAGCGGCAGGAAGACCATGCCCAGTTTCTCGTCGACACTGGCCAGCGACCACATGTTCGCCGAGTTGCGGCTGTAGGTTTTACCGGGTGCCAGTGGTGCGGTTTCCTCCGGGTTGTTGCTGTCCCAGTTCCACACCAGACGGCCATCGTGGACGTCGTAGGCGCGAATCACGCCAGACGGCTCATTGGTCGACTCGTTGTCGGTCACATGGCCGCCAATGATCACCAGCTCACGGGTGATTGCCGCAGGCGAAGTGGAGTAGTAACCGCCGGCAGTGAACGGGCCGATACCCGTAGTCAGGTCGATCACACCCTGGTTGCCAAAGCCTTCGCAGACTTTACCGGTGTCGGCGTTCAGGGCAATCAGGCGGGCGTCGGCGGTGGGCAGGTAAAGGCGACGCGGACAGGCGCGGGCCACAACTTGACCTGCGTCGGAGATTTTCGGCGCCGGGCTGCCGTCAACACTGAGGTAGTTGTTCTCGTCGTAATACGAAACACCGCGGCAGGTCATGTGGGCGAAGCCCTTGAAGCCCACAGGGCTCTTGATCTGCGGGTCGAAGCGCCAGATCTCGGCACCGGTGTCCGGGTCCAGGGCCAGCACCTTGCTGTGCGCGGTGCAGGCATAGAGCATGCCGTTGACCTTGAGCGGGGTGTTCTGGTTGGTCAGCTCCACCGGGTCGTTATCGGTTGGCAGGTCACCGGTGCGGATACGCCAGGCTTCCTGCAGCTTGTGCACGTTGTCCGGGGTGATCTGGCGCAGCGGTGAATAACGGTCGCCGAACTCGGTGCGGCCGTAGGCTTGCCAGTCGCCGTCGGGCATCTGCGGCGCGGTATTGTTCAGGACCGCGCTGTCGCGGCCCAGCTTGCCCTTGATTTCACCTGGATGAGTGAACTGGCTGGCCACGGCGGTGGCGCCGGACAGCACCACAGCCAGGCTCAGCAAGGCTGGATTGATCTTCGACGGGTTGCCGAGCAGTGGGCGACGTGCCCACGGCAGCAGCAGGACCACGCCCAGGGCGAACCACAGGGCCAGGCGCGGTACCAGCTGCCACCAGTCAAGGCCCACTTCCCACAGCGCCCACAGGGTGCTGCCCAGCAGCACTACGCCGTAAAGCCCCAGAGCATGGCGGCGCAAGGCCAGCAACAGGATGCCGGACAGGGCGAAGCCAATCCCGGCAATCAGGTAATACAGCGAGCCGCCGAGCTGGCTCAGCTTGATGCCGCCCACCAGCAGGGCCAGGCCCATCAGCAGCAACAGCACGCCAATCAGGCGCGGCAGCCAGCGGGTTCTACTCAAGGCACCTTCTGTGCTCATCGTGTGTTCTCCGTTAAGTGAAAAGGGCGATTAAAAATGGCTCTGAAGCTTGATCCCGCCGATCAGCGCGTCGTCGACCTGGGTCACGCCACCGGGGTGGCGGATGTACTGCAGGTTCGGGCGCACGGTCAGCCAGTCGGCCAGGTGAATGCCGTAATACAGCTCGGCGCTGTACTCGGTGTCCTGGATCGGACGGAACAGGGGATCGTTGTAGTCGCTGACACCATTGGCCTCATTGAGCGCTTTGGCGTTTTTGCGGTAGGCAGGGTTGACGTGCACGCGGGCCAGGGCGAAACCGATGTCGTCCTTGGCGCGGGCATCGAAGGGCCCCTTGTACACCACACCTGCCGAAACATAGTTGTCGATGGCATTGGTCTTCTTGTCGTGCAGCGTGGCGTTGGCGAACACGCTCAGGCCACGGGAGTGGTCGGAAGCCTGCGACGTCAACTGTTGCTGGGCACCGAGCCAGAAGCCGTGCTTGCTCGAACTGCTGCGATAAGCCTGGCCGCTCAGTGCTGCCGGTTGGTCGTTGCTGTCCTTGTAGACATCGGTTGCCTTGGCATTACTGTAGTAGTAACCGGCGCGATATTCCCCTGGCAGGCCATTGACCGCCGGGCTCCAGACCAGCTCGACCGGCATTACCGCACCTTGGGTGCCGCTGCCGCTGAGCTTGAAGCCGTTGTTACGGTCAAGGTTCGAAGGGTTTTGCTCATAGGCGCCGATCTGCGCGTACAGCTCGGGCGTGAGGTTGTACTTGACCCGCAGGGCCCACTGGCTGACCGGCCAGTTGTACCAGATGTCGCCGGCCCAGTTGCCCACTTGCGAGCCGCAGAAGGCCAGGTTCTGGAAGTCGCAGGGGAAGCTGTTGAAGTCTTCACCCTGGCCGAAGCGGCCGAATTTCACATCCAGGGCACCGTCGAAGTACTTCTGCTTGATCCACATCTGGGTCAGGCGCCAGGTCTGGCCGCGGCCCCAGACTTCCTGGGCCGAGGTGAAGCCGCCGACCCGTGGGTCGTTGATGCGGTCGTTGCTGATGTTGTCGCCGTGGCGCTGGGTGACGGTCAACTGGAACTCGGTGTCGTGCCAGCCGAGGATCTTCTGCAGGTCCAGGTGCGTGCCGAGGGCGAACTGGCCGCTGTAGCGCGCCGTTTGGTCGTCGTCATAGCCGCCGTGCAGGTTGGCGCCCATC
>JAVXRI010000099.1:0-21012 GCA_036643775.1 Pseudomonas sp.
AGGACATCTACGGACGCTCGACGCCGCTTGAGCGGGGAATTTCGGTGAAGACCATCGCCCAATAAAACTTCGCTCCTGCAGGCACCGCAATACCCTGTAGGAGCGGATTCATCCGCGATGGGTCGCAACGCGGCCCCAAAAGATGGGCCTGCTTCGCAGTCCATCGCGGATGAATCCGCTCCTACACATACCCACCCCCCTACAAATTTGCCATCATGTCCACTCCACCCGCGGAGATCATGGACATGCCGCTACGCCCCCTTCTCGCCTCCCTGCTTCTGTCGTTCAGTGTGAGTGCGCTAGCCGCTACTGAAGTGCTGCCACTGAATAACCGCACCAGCGCCGAACTGCTCCCCACAGCGCAATCCTTCATCGGCAAGGATGGCAGCGTCAGCGCCTTCGAGAACAAGCTGATCGTCAACGCCGATGCCAAAAAGATCGGCGACCTGCGCACCCTGCTGCAGCAACTGGACACCGCGCCGCGCAGGCTGCTGATCAGCGTCGACAACAACGACAGCAATTTCCAGGACAACCGCGGCAATGCCCGGGTCATCCACTACGGCACCGCCAACCGCGAAGGCGGTATGCAGCAGGTACAGGCCAGCGAAGGCAGCCCGGCCCTGATCCAGGTCGGCCAGAGCATCCCGATCACCAGCACCAGCACCGACGGCTACGGCCGGGTTCAAAGCGACACCGAATACCGCAACGTCACCCAGGGCTTCTACGTCACTGCCAGCGTCACGGGCGACACTGTGCACCTGGACATCAGTACCAACAATGACCGGATGAGCCAGGAACGTCCTGATGTAGTGAAAGTACAAAGTACCGACACAAAAGTCAGCGGCAAGCTCGGTGAATGGATCACCCTGGCCGGTGTCAACCAGCAGAGCCAGGCCGACCGCAGCGCTTCAGCCCTCAGTTACAGCACCCAGCGCGGCGAGAACATGACTTTACGGGTAAAAGTCGACACTTTGGACTGAGCCCAGACAAATCAAGGCTTCGACCAACGGCCTTGGAACTGACTGATGAGTCGTATTAGACAAAAGATGTAGTGGCGATAAAAAAGCACTACAAAACATTTGACGACCTCATTTGGTAAAGGCATGATGGCCCCGCTCCCGCTAATCAGAGGCCCTGGCAAGGGCCTTCGAGCCGCGCTCTAACCTACCCGCTTGAGCCGACTCGTGTCTGTACAGCCCACAAGGCAGTTTGACGAGATTGCGACTGGAACGAAGTTGTCCCGAGGGACGGAAGCGCATCAAGAGGCACACCCGGCAGCACTGTCACTGCAGTTCGGCAACCACGAGCCACCCTGCAGCGAACACCTCGCCCACGCCTGCTCACTTCCCCTCTTCGAGCCCCATCGTTCGACCGTCGCATATTTCGCTGAACATGACTTACGCCAGGCTTCTGATCTGCGCTGTGTGAGCGAGAATTTTTTCCAAGACCGATGCGACGAGGTTTATTTCCATGGCACTGACACGCGAACAGCAAATTGCAGCCCTCGAAAAAGACTGGGCCGAAAACCCGCGCTGGAAAGGCGTGACCCGTACCTACACCGCCGCTGATGTCGTACGTCTGCGTGGCTCGGTCCAGCCTGAGCACACCCTGGCCCGCATGGGTGCCGAGAAGCTGTGGAAGCTGGTCACCCAGGGCGCGCACCCGTCCTTCCGCCCGGAAAAAGATTTCGTCAACTGCATGGGCGCCCTGACCGGCGGCCAGGCTGTGCAACAGGTTAAAGCCGGTATCCAGGCTATCTACCTGTCCGGCTGGCAAGTGGCTGCCGACAACAACTCGGCCGAGTCCATGTACCCAGACCAGTCGCTGTACCCGGTGGATTCGGTTCCAACCGTGGTCAAACGCATCAACAACTCGTTCCGTCGCGCCGACCAGATCCAGTGGAAAGCCGGCAAGAACCCAGGCGATGACGGCTACATCGACTACTTCGCTCCGATCGTGGCTGACGCTGAAGCCGGTTTCGGCGGCGTACTGAACGCCTACGAGCTGATGAAAAACATGATCGAAGCAGGCGCTGCTGGCGTTCACTTCGAAGACCAACTGGCTTCGGTCAAGAAATGCGGCCACATGGGCGGCAAGGTACTGGTTCCAACCCAGGAAGCCGTGCAGAAGCTCAACGCTGCCCGTCTGGCAGCCGACGTTGCCGGCGTACCGACCATCATCCTGGCCCGTACCGACGCCAACGCCGCTGACTTGCTGACCAGCGACTGCGACCCGTACGACCAGCCATTCGTGGTCGGTGAGCGTACTCAGGAAGGCTTCTACAAGGTGCGTGCCGGTCTGGACCAAGCTATTGCCCGCGGCCTGGCCTACGCCCCTTACGCCGACCTGATCTGGTGTGAAACCGCCAAGCCGGACCTGGACGAAGCCCGTCGTTTCGCCGAAGCGATCAAGAAGGAATACCCGGACCAGATCCTGTCGTACAACTGCTCGCCTTCCTTCAACTGGAAGAAGAACCTGGACGACGCGACCATCGCCAAGTTCCAGCGCGAACTGTCGGCCATGGGCTACAAGCACCAGTTCATCACCCTGGCCGGTATCCACAACATGTGGCACGGCATGTTCAACCTGGCGCACGACTACGCCCGCAACGACATGACCGCCTACGTGAAACTGCAAGAGCAAGAGTTCGCTGACGCCTCGAAAGGCTACACCTTCGTGGCCCACCAGCAGGAAGTCGGCACCGGCTACTTCGACGACATGACCACCGTGATCCAGGGTGGCAAGTCTTCGGTTACCGCTCTGACCGGTTCGACTGAAGAAGAGCAGTTCCACTGATAGGCAGCTAACGCCTAAGCAGCATCAAAACCCGGAGAAGCCCTGCTCTCCGGGTTTTTTCATTTCTTGTGTCATCGACTGTTGCTGACGTCCGTCGGCGAACCGGCCCTGCCCCGGCCCAGCAACAGACAGGTCACGCCAAACACCACGCCTGCACTACCAAACACTGCCCAGGTCGCGTTGAAGCCAAGACTGTCCAGCATCGGTACAGCCATCGCCACGCAAAGCACCTTCGCTCCTGCCTGCACCACGGGTATCAGCGAGAACAGCAGCCCCTGGCGCGACTTCGGCGCATACCGGGCAATCAGCGCAGCCATGTAGGTGATGCCAATGATCTCGCTCAGGGTCCAGATAGCCACCAGCAGCAGTATCGCCAGCCACGTATCGACGAAGGCATAGGCGCCGAAGCCAATGCCATAGCAGATGGCCGCAAGCGCCAGATTGCTCATGGCTGACCAGCGTCGGGTCAAGGCAATCAGCGGTCGCGTCAAGGCAATGACCAGCAGCCCGTTGACGATGCCGGCCATCCCGAACAAACGTGCAGCATCACCTATACCTAGCGCTGCCAGCCAGAGGGGGAACTGGTATTCGCGCTGCCCATCGAGCAACGACAGCACGAAGAACATCGCACCGGCCAGGATCACCACCACGGGTATCGGCGCGCGCCTTGCGCTACGTTGCGTTACCCGCTCATCGGGCACATTTTCAGGCGCAGGCAGGGTCAGCACGGCACTAGCGACCAGGCAGACCAGGCAAATTGCAGCGTTGAACCACAACAGATACTGGCTTTGCCAGCTCAACAGGAGGCTGCCGACCACGAACAGCAGAACACCACCGGCATTGCTGGCCAGGTGCAGGTAAGCAAAGGCACCCACATGGTCGCCCGGCGGAGCAGCCTGGGCTGCCATGACACTGAACAACGGCGTGATGGCGCCCGCACTGAACATAAACAGCAACACCATCGCGATAGCGATCGGCGAGGCCAGTACCAGGCCTGCCAGCAGTGCCAGCAGCGCCCCCACCGAGCAGACCAGCAACAGGGCCCGGCTGCCCACCCGGCCGGTCAGTTGACCGCCAAGCAAATTACCCGCCAGGTAACTGGTGATCATCAACGCCACAGTAGTCGCAAGCCCGGCATCCGCCAGCCCGAAGTGTCGATGCATGAACAACGCCGCAAACGATCCTACGCCGTTAGCCATGACGAACAATAACTTGAGCAGTGCCACCTTGTGCATCAGTGGACTCATGCGCATAAAACCGCGGGGCACTGCACTATCCACGAGGGCCGAGGCACAGGGTCGTGCCATCCTTGAGCCGTGCAATCCAGCGCCGCTCGCTACCGGTGTGCACCCGCCAGCGCCCAAGCAACTCATCGACGTCCAGTGACTGCGCCTGGCGCGCCAGACGCAGGAACAGGCGAATAGCCTTCACACTGGTACAGTGCTGGAGCAATCGCCCGCTGGTCAGGGAGCAGACGTCACCGACAGCGCCGAACCGATCCCTGGCCTTGAGTAGATCATGACTACAACTCACCTCGTAAAGCATCTCCAGCAGCGCACGCTCGTGCGTTGACCTGAGCAAACCTGCCTGCCGTTCAAGCGTCGCTGTACCTAGCGTCGGCGCGTCACTCCAGTCGAACAATCGGGCATGCACGTAACGCACCGGATAACGTTCGACAAACCAGCGGGGCAATGAGGCGCGACTATCACCCCACAACACCAGCGGTGCGACATCATCTTCACAGGCGGCCCCCAGCACACTGTCACCCCCGATATGCAAGCCAGCAATCTGCCGTGCCAGGTGGGAGAATCCAGCGCACAGGCTCGGTTCGGTCTCTGGAAAGGCATACAGCCCGTGGGCGATACGGTTCAGCCAGCCATTCTTTGCGTAGCTCGCAGCCCGCTGACTCGAGATACCGATGCGCTGCAACGCGCTGAGATCGAGCAGCATCTCTCTGGGCTGGGAGATATAGAGCTTTCTGATCAATGAATATTGTTGTGTTGACATAGCCCGCACCCCGCTGTTTCTGGTCGGCCAGCGTCGATGACTGTAGGTGCGCCCACGACCCCGACGGATGACTTCAAGCCTCATGTAGAGCCTGGATTAGCGTGTGCAGGTCGGCGCTCCCCGGTATCGCCACACGCAGGACATTAGCGAGCAGAGCACCGGCATGGGGATACCCCGAACAATCGGCGAAGCGGATTCCAGCCCTGTGCAGGGCCTTGGCCAGACGCTGCTCATGGCAATCATCGAGTAGCACGAAGTTCGCATGGGTATCGATGACACCGACCCCCAGGCCCTGGCAGCACTCGATGAGCTGCGTCCGTACCTGATCCTGGCGACCATGTGCCGACGCCAAAGCCGGCAGGTTGGACAGGCAGTGCAGGGCCGCCTTCACTGCGGCATGGTTGATATCCCAAGGACCACGCACCTTGAGTAATTGCCTGACGGCATGGGCACCGGCAACGACATAACCCAACCTCAAGCCTGCCAGGCCAAAGTACTTGGAAAAAGAGCGGATCACGAACACCTGCTCAAGGCCGCTGAAAGCCTGAAGGCAGGAGTGGCGCAGATACTCGTAATAACATTCATCCACGATCACCGGCTTGTTCAGCCCTACACAGTGATTGATCAACCGATGAAGATCGCCAGGTTCAATCTGCACCCCCAACGGATTATTCGGATTGCACAGGATCAGCCCATCGCTGCCGGGCAAGGCATCGAGCACCGCATCGCATGGCAAGCGGAATGACTGTCCGTGGCGCTCATAGGGCACGACGACCGACGTCACCCCGTTGACGTCGAGCATCTGGTAGTAGAACGAAAACACCGGCGACGGAATGACCACCCGCGCGCCTGGCGCGAAGACCAGCCGCACCACCAGATCGATGGCCTGGTCGGCACCATTGGTCAGGAGCAGATGCTGCCTGGGGACCTGGCAATAATCAGCGAGCGCATCAAGCAGTTGTCTGTAGTTGGGGTAGGTGTACAAGTCCCTCGCGCTCAATGCAGCGGTAAGGAATGTATCCAGGAAGGATTCGAGAAACTGGTTCTCGTTGAGATCGAGCAATACCGAAGAGAAATCACGCTCCGGTGCTTTCCATTGCCCGGCCGCCAGGGTGTGCGGATGCAGTTTCACCGGCCCGCCCCTCCATAGATGATTTCCTCGCCCTGCCGGTACATCTGCTGTACATCAGCCTCGTCGACGTAGACCACCGGGAAGCCACTGGCAGCAGCCAGCTGTTGACTGACGATCAAGCGCCCGACCTCTGCGGTGAAGGCCAGAGCACGATGAAACGCCTCCGAGAGGTTGCGCCCCAAGGTGGTGATACCGTGCCCGGGCATGACGATGCAATTGGTATCGGACACACATCGGGCAATAGCCTGGATATCCAGTTCGATGTTCACACCTTCGCCCAGAATGCAGGGCGGCTTGCCCATAACCAGGGCCGTGTCGATGGAAACGTACTTCATCGCCCGCCAGCGCAAGACCGAAAAGAACGCGATGACTTCATTGGGATGCAAGTGCACGGTGGCATTGATGTCAGGGCGGCGGCAGAGGATCTCCCGGTGCATCCGATGCCCCAGGCTCGGCCTTGTAGTGCCATGCAACAGCTCATTCGAAAGCAAATCGAGCACGACGATGTGTTCCAGTCCGCACTCTTCGAGCGACAGGCCAAGGTGCTTGGTATAGACGACATCGCACCGCCAGTGCGGGCAATGGCGGCGCACGGCGATATTGCCCAAGGTATTCATCAGCAGACGCCTGGCGGCCAGGCGTTGCCCGAAGACCAGAATGCCTTGAGCCGTCGCGCGGTCGAACCACTCGGGAATCTCACACCGCTGCGCAGGCCAAGCCTTGATGGTCGATTCAAACATGGGCCTTGCCCTCCCTGCCTTGCAGCCTGCACTGATCGACCCCGATTGCCGCATCTTCTTCCAACATCGCCAGCAGGGTCTGCAGCGCCTTTGCCTTCAGTGTCGATAATGACTGATAGCTGTAAAACGCCGCGTGAGGTGTCATTGCCACGCGTTCATGTTCGCGAAGTGCGCGCGGTACATCCGGCTCGTGCTCGACGACATCGAGCAGGGCCTGCCCCACACGCCCGCTGTCCAGTGCCCGCAACAGGCTGTCGTTATCGATGAGCGCACCGCGAGACGTGTTGATCAACGTAGCGCCAGGCTTGATCCGGGCGAAACTGCGATCGTTGAGCAAGTGACGGGTAGCCGGCGACAACGGCAAATGCAATGACAAAATATCGGCCTGTGCCAGCAAAGTCTCGAACGAACAGGCCTGCGCTGCTTCGTCCGGACAGCGTGTCAGCGCTGGATCGTGAAACTTCACTCTATAACCGAACGCGGCTGCGCGCCGAGCCACAGTCTGACCGATGGCCCCATACCCCAGCAGCCCGAGCACCGTCTCGCGGCAGGGTTTCACCCCACCTTCGCCTGCCTCGCCACCGTGGTCGCGCCAGCACCACCCACCCTGGCGGGTGTGCCTGAAATAATCGAGCAGCCTGCGCTGGGCGAGTAGCACCAGGGCGAAGCTGTGCTCGGCAACCTCATCCACCCCCACCTGACCTATGTTGGCAAAGCGCACAGCCCGTTTTTGCAGGGCCGCCATATCAACGTCATCCACACCCGTGGTCGCCGTCACCAGCGCTCGACACCGCGATGCCCGGGCCAGCAGCGCCTCGTCAACCACCACAGAATGGAAGGCAACGATACCGTCGGCCCATGCCAGTTGCCTGAACGTCGGGGTGCAGGTCACCTTGATCTCAGTCCCGTCATCGCGCTGGCCATCAAACTCGCCATGCTCGACATAATTCACCCGCAGCGAATCAATCATCAGAATATTCACGTGGTCATCCTTCTCCATTTGGCGCTGGTTGCCTGTTCCCCTGGGTATGATTCTTCGTCGAACCGCTGAGGTAATCGCACCACCGCCCCAACTGTCGCTCCAGCGCAGTGGTATATAGATGCCTGGCGACAAGCATGTCCTGGCTGGCGTGGCCAACGCAGCGAAAGTAGCTGATTGCCGCGTGCCGAGGTGGCGGGGGCTTGTGTAGCAATGCATCGAGGGCGGTAATCTGCCGGGGCGTAATCAGCGAACGAGCCAGGGCCTGGCGGACTTCCCCCGATTCACGCATCGCCGCCTGCGGGTCATCGACGTGGATCAGCGCATGGCCGAGTAAGCCGGGATCAACTTCGCAGGCTTGCAAAGTACTGCCCCCTATAGCGTTGATGTGCACGCCCGGCTTGAGCTGATGGGCCAGGACCAGAGGTTCTGCCCGATCGTGGGATGTGGTGGTGCAGACGATGTCCGCATCCGCCAGTGCTTGCCCGACAGAACTGACGGCCTCCACTGGCACACCGATCTGCGCACTCAGCGCGGCGGCAAAGGCACGACAGCGGTCAATGCTCCTGGACACCACCTTGACCCGGCGCAGCTTCCGGATCGCGGCGATGGCCCGTACGTGCGCGCCGGCCTGGACCCCTGCTCCGAGCACGGCCAGCGTCGGTTGCGCCATTGGGCAGAGTCGGTCGGTAACCAGTGCGCTCATGGCGGCGGTTCGAAGTGCAGTCAGGGCGCCACTGTCGAGCATGGCCTGCAGACGTCCTGTCTCGGGATCGAGAAGCAGCACCGCACCATTGATCGCCGCAAGCCCTCGGCGGGGATTGGCCGGAAAGAAAGACGACACCTTGATGCCCATCACCTGGCTCTCCGGTAGAGACGCAGGCATGAACAGTGAGAACGCCCGATGCGAGCGATGCTCGATGATTTGCCGCACGGGCACCTTGTCCAGCGTACGCACACTGGCTCGGTAGTCCCGCGCCAGGATTGCGAGAACTCCCGCGATATCGGTGCACTGGTGGATATCCTGCTCGTTGAGTAAAAGCATGTCCGAAGCCTCGATTGCCATGCGCTCAACCAATCGGATAGTCCTGCGAACATTCTTCGCAGGGCACCAGAAAGGTTCGTCGATAGGTAATGACAGGCAAGCCGTCCTGGTTGCGACCCATCACTCCAACGGTGACGATGCCCTGCCCCGGTCGGGATCTGGACAGGCGCTTGGCCAACACCTCGCTCTCGGCATACAAGGTATCGCCTGCAAACACGGGATTCGGCAGGCGAATTTCATCCCAACCCAGGTTGGCGATAGCACGCGCACTCAGGGTGGCGACCGTCATGCCACTGACGATGGCCAGGGTCACCGAGCTGTTGACCAGCAGACGACCGAATTCGGTACGCTGCGCATAATGCGCGTCGATATGGGCCGGGTGATTGTTCATGTTGATCAGCGACTGCCACAGGTTGTCCAGCTCGCTGACAGTCCGCCCGGGACGGTGCTCGAACACATCGCCGACAACGAATGCTTCGTAGGACAATCCGGGCGCTTCACGATAGCGGTTCGGCGCAATGCGCTGATAGCCAGTGATCATCGGTTCCATCGTCAACCTCCTCAGAGTCCCAGCTCCTGGGCACGCTGCATGACTTTCATGGCTTGCTTGACGAACGGCGGCCCGATCATCAGCGCGTTCAATCGGGTGATCTTGCTGCCGCTGCTCTGGGACGCCTCGATAATTGCGCGGGCCTTTTCGCGCGCCTCGACCGAAGGCGTGAATGCCTGGTTGATGATCTCCACTTGACGTGGGTGGATGGCCGTCTTGCCACTGAAGCCCAGATCTCGGGCGGCCAGACTCTCATCCCGCAGGCCCGACTCGTCATCCAGGTGAAAGTAAGCGGTATCGAATGCCGGAATCCCCGACGCCGCAGCGGCAGCGACGATACTTGAGCGGGCATGCAGCATGTTCTGCCAGCCGCCAATGTCTACGCCCAGGCTGGCGGCATAATCCGCGGAGCCAAAGATCAGCCCGTCGGCACTCCGCGCCACTGCGTGGATGTCACCTAGACACGACGGGGTTTCCACGGTGACGAACAGCAAGGGAGATATGCCGTCGCGGGCCAGATTGGCGCGCACAATATCGACCTCGCTGGCACACTGGACCATGGTCATGACCACATAAGCCGGCCGTTGCCGCATTCCCTGGAGCAGCAGAAGATCCTGCAACCCCTCGTTGCTACGCAGAGGATTGATGCGTATCGCCATGCTGACCGGTGACTGTTCGACAAAGAACAACTCCAGGTTCAGGCGAGCGGCGGCCTTCTGCCCGGCTGGCACGCCATCCTCCAGGTCGAGGACCATGACATCGCTCAGTTCACTCTTGCAGTACTGCCCTGGATGCAGAGCAGAGCAGTAGAGCAGGCTTCTCGGTACGAACGGATTCATGGACGCACCTCCTCATTCCCTGTGAACGACCCGCCGCAGCGCTGTGCCTGCTGGGCGACGATCGAGCAGAAGCTGCGGATATCTTCCTCGGTCATGTCTGCACGCAGCATCACGCGCAGGCCGGACTTGTCACGGGCAACAATCGGAAAGAACACTGCCGAGGTGTAGAAACCCTGCCTGAACACCGTCTCGGAAACACTGACCGCCACGTCCGGGCTAGGCATGGGCACGACACGAATCGGCGACGGTGTACCAGCATGTTCGGTCGGCACCAGTTGATCGAACAATGCGATATTGCACATCAGCCTGCCCTGCAAGGTGGCCAGTTCGGCAGAACGATGGATCTCCAACGATGCCATTGCCGCCCCGATCGCCGCGGGATTCAGGTATTGCGAATAAGACATCGGACCGCCGAAGCGTCGAAATACCTTGTGATAAGGCGCCTGTCTGGACATGAATATGCCACCGCCATTCGCAGCAAATGCCTTCGCCAGCGAATAAACCAGTATGGTCCTGCTGTTTATCTCAGGCATCAAACTACGGACATATCCCTCACCCTTTTTGCCATAAGCACTAAGTGAATGGGAATCATCGAAATAAAGAAACAATCCGTACTTTTCCTGCAACTCCAGCAAGCGCTCGATCGGTGCACTTCCTCCCATGCTGTAGGCACCATCTGCAACATAGGCCACCTGACGATGGCGCTTGCACATATCTTCAATGAAATCTACATCATTATGCGCACAGGTAGTCACCTGAGTTTCATCAGCACAGATTGCCTTGACCTGGTTCAATGCAAAGTGCGCGTGCTTGTCAAAGACCAGATAGGGCCGCACGCCATCGGTGAAAATTCCGGCAGCCAACAGCGGCAATGAAGCGACAATGCCGGCACTGCAGGATGTCGCGGTAAAAGCCTGACAGTCGAAGTGAGCCGACAACGCGTCCTCCAACTCATCCAGTTCGCGCAGGCGAATACGGATGCGCGACGTCGGCAGGTTGACGGTGCCACTGTCCAAGACATACCGCGCAGCCCGTTGGACCAGCCGCTCATCGGTCTCCAGCCCCAGGTAGGAGCAGGAACACATATTCATAAAGGTATGACCGTCCTGATCACGCAACCGGCTGGGATGACATTGAACAACGCTGCGATCGGTCAGGCCGGACTCCTGGGCAAGCTGCCAAGAGGTATTGCCCAGTTCGATAGTACGGGCAGTGTTGATGAACATATTTCTTTTTTCGGACATGGTATTCCCCATAAACCTTATTAAGAAGTTCACACGTATAAAACTAACGAATAAAACGGGAAATTTCTTACAACGGACTACAACACATGTAACCTTTGTTAGCCCTCAGCAAAGATCACCGAGCAATAATACCAACACCATTTGAAGCAACAGGTCAAGCAATAGACCAGAGAAGAGCAACTGAAGCACCAGAAAGTCGCGCGCAGGATTAATTAAGGCGCTATTCTCAAACAAAACACCTACTCACTTACCGAAATATTCAACGAGAACAAGATACGCCAACATAACTTAGAAAATATTTGTGACATTTACTGCAGGAAATTACCCGGATACGCGCTAGCCTTTATTTGCGTACTACTTGTCCGCTACCAACTTTGCGAACCGGAGAACATCCACCAATGGGCAGACTCAAGGGCAAGCGCGCACTGATCACCGGAGCCTCCAACGGCATAGGCCGAGCCATCGCCGAGTCGTTCATAGCCGAAGGAGCCGATATCTTCGTCACCGCCTACACCGACACCAGGTCGATCGAAGCGCTCGTGGCAGCGGCACACGACAGCGGTCGACGCGCCGAATCGGCACGCGTCGATCTGGCCGAAGCCGATGTCGACACGCTGTTCGACCAGGCTCATGACGCACTGGGCGGCCTCGACGTACTGGTGAATGGACCGGCATTCGTCTCGCGCACACCGTTTCTGCATTTCAGCGAACAGGAGTACCAGCGTACCCTGGCAGTGAACCTGCAGTTTCCGTTCTTCGCCATCCAGCGCTTTGCCAGGGACTGCATTGCCCAGGGCCGCCACGGCAGCATCATCAACCTGTCATCGGTGAGCGCCTTCCGGGCGGTGAGCCGCATGGCCGCCTACCAGGCCAGCAAGGCCGGGCTGTCGATGCTCACGCGCAGTTGTGCTCTGGAGCTGGCGGTCCACGGCATCCGGGTCAACACCCTGTCTCCTGGACTGACCGCCACCCAAGGCAACGCCGATCAATGGCGCGACGCCCCGGACGTCTGGCAGGCACGAAAAAAAGACATCCCCCTGCAGCGTTGCGGCATGCCTGCCGACATGGTCGGCGCAGCTATCCTCCTCGCTTCAGACGAATCGGCCTGGATGACCGGGGCAGATCTGGTGATCGATGGCGGACTCAGCTGTATATAGCGCCACCTGTGGGAGCTGGTCTTGCCAGCGATCGAGCGCGAAGCGCTCGCAATCAAATCGCGGCCAGTATGCCGCCAGCAATGACCCAATCACCTGCAACGCCGACTGCCACAGAGCCATTGAAGTACTTCCTTATTAATTTCCATTGGCTATGCTAGGTGCACAACAACACCAAGGATTGGCCATGCTTCGCCCTTCTACCCTGCTCTGCCTGGCGCTGCTCGGCGTAGCTTTCTATATATATGCACTGGCCAGCCAGAATGCGCTGCTTGGTCTTGCCGTCAAACCGATCCCGGTACTGGCCCTGATCGCCTGGCTGAAGGACGCCGCACCATCCCCCTACCGACGCTGGATCACCATTGGCCTGGGCTTCTCAGTACTGGGCGATATCCTTTTGGCTGTGCCTGGCGATCTGTTCGTATTTGGCCTGGCAGCGTTTCTTTGCGCCCATCTGGCCTACCTGCGCGGATACCTGAGCGAGACACACGAGCGGGCAGCCTCGGCATTGGTAATCTCGGCGCTTGTCGGCACCACGCTGCTGGCCATACTGATCAGCCGTGGCCTGGGCGATCTGCTGATCCCGGTGACGGTGTACGCCCTGGCCATCAGCGCCATGCTCTGGCGCGCCCTGGCCTGTGGTGGTGTCGCCGCACTGGGCGCTATCGCCTTCGTATTTTCCGACAGCCTGATCGGCATTGACCGCTTTGTCGTGCAGTTTCAGGCGGCCCCGTACCTGATCATCCTCGCTTACTGGCTAGGGCAGTGGGCGATTGCCGCTTCGGCCTACACCAGACGCTCAGCAAAAACCTTGATCCAGAGCGCGGCACGGCAGAATAAATTCGGTTAAAACGCGGGGTGTGGAAACTTGCAGGTGAAGCCTATGCCACACAACTTTGTAGTTGACCTGAACAGTAGGACGAATTACACAGCTTTAAATGATATTAATTATCATTTCGAATTTATAGCTTCATTACGTTTTGCAAGAAACATAATTAACAAAACCCGAGACAATGCCCGCCCCATGCGGCCTGCAGCGCGTTATGAAAGTTTTTTGTTCTTAATCCTACGAATAAATTTGCTGCAGAAATTTTACTTGCACCGGGTTTACCCATAAAATCAGCACGATAGATTCCGCTGCGACATATCGTCACTGCTTTACTACTTTCCAAGCCGCAGAGACTGGTCTCTGTATAAGGATTTTCAGCATGCCCGATTCGACAGGACTCATCGCCCACAACTGGGGCTTTGCCATTTTCCTTTTGGGTGTCGTTGGCCTCTGTGCCTTCATGCTCGGTCTGTCCGCCCTGCTCGGTAGCAAGGCCTGGGGCCGCAGCAAGAACGAACCCTTCGAGTCCGGCATGCTGCCTACTGGCGGCGCCCGCTTGCGCCTGTCAGCCAAATTCTATCTGGTCGCGATGCTGTTCGTGATCTTCGATATCGAAGCCCTCTTTCTCTTTGCATGGTCTGTGTCCGTCCGCGAAAGCGGCTGGACCGGATTCGTCGAAGCTCTCGTTTTCATAGCAATTCTGTTGGCAGGTCTTGTCTACCTTTACCGGGTGGGGGCGCTTGATTGGGCTCCGGAATCTCGCCGTAAGCGGCAAGCGAAGCTGAAACAATGAGGCTTTGGCAATGCAATACAATCTCACCAGAATCGACCCGGATGCTCCCAACGAGCAATATCCAATCGGAGAGCGGGAAACCGTCTCCGATTCGCTGCTAGAGGACCAGGTCCACAAGAACATCTTCATGGGCAAACTTGAAGATGTGCTCAGTGGCGCGGTCAACTGGGGGCGTAAAAACTCCCTGTGGCCGTACAACTTCGGCCTCTCCTGCTGCTACGTGGAAATGACCACGGCCTTCACGGCGCCCCACGACATCGCCCGCTTCGGCGCCGAAGTCATCCGGGCATCGCCGCGTCAGGCCGACTTCATGGTTATCGCCGGCACCTGCTTCATCAAGATGGCGCCGATCATCCAGCGCCTGTACGAGCAGATGCTTGAACCCAAGTGGGTCATCTCCATGGGTTCGTGCGCCAACTCCGGTGGCATGTACGACATTTACTCGGTCGTTCAGGGGGTCGACAAGTTCCTCCCCGTGGATGTCTATGTACCCGGCTGCCCGCCTCGCCCTGAAGCCTTCCTGCAAGGCCTGATGCTGTTGCAGGAGTCGATTGGCCAGGAGCGTCGTCCTCTTTCCTGGGTTGTCGGTGATCAAGGCATTTACCGTGCCGAGATGCCGTCGCAGAAAGAGCAACGCCGTGAACAGCGCATCCAGGTCACCAACCTGCGCAGCCCCGACGAAGTCTGATCCAGCGACCTGTTGCCTGCGCATGCGCGACAGGCAGCCTGGCTTCATTCTCTACGTTGACCGAAAGCGACCGAGACCATGACAGCGGACACCGCTATTTATATCCCGCCTTACAAGGCTGACGACCAGGATGTGGTTGTCGAACTGAACAACAAATTTGGCCCCGAGGCGTTCGTCGCCCAGGAAACCCGCACCGGCATGCCGGTGCTTTGGGTTACCCGCGCCAAACTCAAGGAAGTACTGACCTTCCTGCGCAATGTCGCCAAACCGTACAGCATGCTCTACGACCTGCACGGCGTGGACGAGCGCCTGCGCACCCAGCGCCGCGGCCTGCCAGGCGCCGACTTCAGTGTGTTCTACCACCTGATGTCGATTGAGCGAAACAGCGACGTGATGATCAAGGTAGCCTTGAGCGAAGGCGACCTGAACCTGCCGACCGTTACCGGTATCTGGCCCAACGCCAACTGGTACGAGCGCGAAGTCTGGGACATGTTCGGCATCGACTTTGCCGGCCACCCGCACCTGACCCGGATCATGATGCCTCCCACCTGGGAAGGTCACCCGCTGCGCAAGGATTACCCGGCGCGCGCGACCGAGTTCGATCCGTACAGCCTGACCCTGGCCAAGCAACAGCTCGAGGAAGAAGCCGCGCGCTTCAACCCTGAAGCCTGGGGCATGAAACGCCAAGGCGCCAACGAGGACTACATGTTCCTCAACCTCGGCCCGAACCACCCTTCGGCTCACGGTGCCTTCCGTATCGTGCTGCAACTGGACGGTGAAGAAATCGTCGACTGCGTCCCGGACATCGGTTACCACCACCGTGGTGCCGAGAAGATGGCCGAGCGTCAGTCCTGGCACAGCTTCATTCCCTACACCGACCGTATCGACTACCTCGGCGGGGTAATGAACAACCTGCCGTACGTGCTCGCGGTCGAGAAGCTGGCCGGCATCCAGGTGCCGCAGAAGGTCGACGTGATCCGCATCATGCTGGCCGAGTTCTTCCGGATCACCAGCCACCTGCTGTTCCTGGGTCCTATATCCAGGACGTCGGCGCCATGACCCCGGTATTCTTCACCTTTACCGACCGTCAGCGCGCCTACACCGTGATCGAAGCCATCACCGGCTTCCGTCTGCATCCGGCCTGGTACCGCATCGGTGGTGTCGCCCACGACCTGCCGCGCGGCTGGGACAAACTGGTGAAAGATTTCGTCGATTGGCTGCCCAAGCGCCTCGACGAATACACCAAGGCCGCCCTGCAGAACAGCATCCTCAAGGGTCGTACCATCGGCGTGGCCGCCTACAACACCAAAGAGGCCCTGGAATGGGGTGTCACCGGTGCCGGCCTGCGTTCGACCGGTTGCGATTTCGACCTGCGCAAGGCGCGTCCGTACTCGGGCTACGAGAATTTCGAGTTCGAAGTGCCGCTGGCCAGCAATGGCGATGCCTATGACCGCTGCATGGTCCGCGTCGAAGAAATGCGCCAGAGCATCAAGATCATCGACCAGTGCCTGCGCAACATGCCGGAAGGCCCGTACAAGGCGGATCACCCGCTGACCACGCCGCCGCCGAAAGAGCGCACCCTGCAGCACATCGAGACCTTGATCACGCACTTCCTGCAAGTTTCGTGGGGCCCGGTCATGCCGGCCAACGAATCCTTCCAGATGATCGAAGCGACCAAGGGCATCAACAGTTACTACCTGACGAGCGACGGCGGCACCATGAGCTACCGCACCCGGATTCGCACCCCGAGCTACCCGCACCTGCAGCAGATCCCTTCGGTGATCCGCGGCAGCATGGTCGCGGACCTCATTGCGTACCTGGGCAGTATCGACTTCGTTATGGCTGACGTGGACCGCTAAGCATGAATAGCACGCTTATCCAAACCGACCGTTTCGCCCTGAGCGAAACCGAGCGCTCGGCCATCGAGCACGAGATGCATCACTACGAGGACCCGCGCGCGGCGTCCATCGAAGCCCTGAAGATCGTTCAGAAGGAACGCGGCTGGGTGCCGGACGGCGCCATCTATGCCATCGGCGAAGTGCTCGGCATTCCTGCCAGCGACGTCGAAGGCGTGGCCACCTTCTATAGTCAGATCTTCCGTCAACCGGTTGGCCGGCACATCATCCGCGTTTGCGACAGCATGGTCTGCTACATCGGCGGCCACGAGTCCGTGGTCAGCCAGATCCAGAGCGAGCTGGGTATTGGCCTGGGCCAGACCACCGCCGACGGCCGCTTCACCCTGCTGCCGGTTTGCTGCCTGGGTAACTGCGACAAGGCCCCGGCGCTGATGATCGACGACGACACCTTTGGCGATGTCCAGCCTGCTGGCGTCTCCAAGTTGCTGGAGGGTTACGTATGACCATCACTTCCTTCGGCCCGGCCAACCGCATTGCCCGCAGCGCCGAGACCCATCCGCTGACCTGGCGTCTGCGTGACGATGGCGAGCCGCTGTGGCTGGACGAATACCAGGCCAAGGACGGCTACAGCGCCGCCCGCAAGGCCCTGGCACAGATGTCCCAGGACGATATCGTCCAGACCGTGAAAGACTCCGGCCTCAAGGGCCGTGGCGGTGCGGGCTTCCCGACGGGCGTCAAATGGGGCCTGATGCCCAAAGACGAATCCATGAACATCCGTTACCTGCTGTGCAACGCGGATGAAATGGAGCCCAACACCTGGAAAGACCGCATGCTGATGGAGCAACAGCCCCATTTGCTGATCGAAGGCATGCTGATCAGCGCCCGTGCGCTGAAAGCCTACCGCGGCTACATCTTCCTGCGTGGCGAATACACCACCGCAGCGCGCAACCTCAACCGTGCGGTAGAAGAAGCCAAGGCTGCAGGCCTGCTGGGCAAGAACATCCTCGGCAGCGGCTTCGACTTCGAGCTGTTCGTCCACACCGGTGCTGGTCGCTACATCTGCGGTGAAGAAACCGCACTGATCAACTCCCTCGAAGGCCGTCGTGCCAACCCGCGCTCCAAGCCGCCCTTCCCTGCCGCCGTTGGCGTCTGGGGCAAGCCGACCTGCGTGAACAACGTCGAGACCCTGTGCAACGTGCCGGCCATCGTCGGTAACGGCATCGACTGGTACAAGTCGCTCGCCCGCGAAGGCTCCGAAGACCACGGTACCAAGCTGATGGGCTTCTCCGGCAAGGTCAAGAACCCTGGCCTGTGGGAACTGCCATTCGGCGTCAGCGCCCGCGAGCTGTTCGAAGACTACGCCGGCGGCATGCGCGATGGCTTCAAGCTCAAGTGCTGGCAGCCCGGTGGCGCCGGTACCGGTTTCCTGCTCCCCGAGCACCTCGACGCGCAAATGTACGCCGGTGGCATCGCCAAGGTTGGCACCCGTATGGGTACTGGCCTGGCCATGGCCGTGGACGACAGCGTCAACATGGTCTCGCTGCTGCGCAACATGGAAGAGTTCTTTGCCCGTGAATCCTGTGGTTTCTGCACCCCGTGCCGCGACGGCTTGCCATGGAGCGTCAAGCTCCTGCGCGCCCTCGAGAAAGGCCAGGGCCAGCAGGGCGACATCGAGACCCTGCTGGGTCTGGTCGGTTTCCTCGGCCCAGGCAAGACTTTCTGTGCACACGCACCGGGTGCTGTAGAGCCGCTGGGTAGCGCGATCAAGTACTTCCGTCCTGAGTTCGAGGCTGGCATCGCCAGCCAGGCACCGGCTAGCGCCGCTGCCGGCCTGCGCCCGGACCTGGCGAAGCCGATCGTCGTCGGCGCCTAACGAATAGAAATGCGGACGGTCCGTGCCGTCCGCTGCTTGCACAGCTCGCCCGGGGACACCTGTAGCGGGCTGCAGGCACACAGTTTTCCATTAGCCACGCCCGCAGACGCGGGCCAACGAAGAACTTTGAACCATGGCCACTATCCACGTAGACGGCAAAGAGCTCGAAGTCAACGGCGCAGACAACCTGTTACAGGCGTGTCTGTCGCTAGGCCTCGACATCCCCTATTTCTGCTGGCACCCGGCGCTCGGTAGCGTCGGTGCCTGCCGCCAGTGTGCGGTCAAGCAGTACACCGACGAGAACGACACCCGTGGTCGTATCGTCATGTCCTGCATGACCCCTGCCACCGACGGCACCTGGATCTCCATCGAAGATGAAGAGTCCAAGGCGTTTCGCGCCAGCGTCGTCGAATGGCTGATGACCAACCACCCGCACGACTGCCCGGTCTGTGAGGAAGGCGGTCACTGCCACCTGCAAGACATGACGGTAATGACCGGCCACAACGAGCGCCGCTACCGTTTCACCAAGCGTACCCACCAGAACCAGGAGCTCGGCCCGTTCATCGCCCATGAGATGAACCGCTGCATCGCCTGCTACCGCTGCGTGCGTTACTACAAGGACTACGCCGGCGGTACTGACCTGGGCGTGTTCGGTGCCCACGACAACGTCTACTTCGGTCGCGTTGAAGACGGCACCCTCGAAAGCGAGTTCTCCGGCAACCTCACCGAGGTCTGCCCGACCGGTGTGTTCACCGACAAGACCCACTCCGAGCGTTACAACCGTAAATGGGACATGCAGTTCGCCCCGAGCATCTGCCATGGCTGTTCCAGCGGTTGCAACATCAGCCCGGGTGAGCGCTACGGCGAGCTGCGCCGCATCGAAAACCGCTTCAACGGTTCGGTCAACCAGTACTTCCTGTGTGACCGTGGCCGTTTTGGCTATGGCTACGTCAACCGCGAAGACCGTCCTCGTCAGCCACTGCTGGCCGATGGCAGCAAGCTGAGCCTGGACGCGGCGCTGGATAAAGCCGCCGACATGCTGCGCGGTCGCAACATCGTCGGTATCGGCTCGCCACGCGCCAGCCTGGAAAGCAACTACGGCCTGCGCGAGCTGGTCGGTGCCGAGCACTTCTACTCGGGTATGGAAGCCGGTGAGCTGGAGCGCGTGCGCCTGGCCCTGCAGGTACTGAACGACAGCCCGCTGCCGGTGCCGACCCTGCGCGACATGGAAGACCATGACGCGGTGTTCGTCCTCGGCGAAGACCTGACCCAGACCGCTGCCCGTGTGGCCCTGGCCCTGCGCCAGTCGGTCAAGGGCAAGGCCGAAGCCATGGCCGATGCCATGCGTGTTCAGCCCTGGCTCGATGCCGCAGTGAAGAACATCGGCCAACACGCCATGTACCCGCTGTTCATCGCCAGCCTGGCCGAAACCAAGCTCGATGACGTCGCCGAAGAATGCGTACACGCAGCGCCGGACGACCTGGCCCGCATCGGTTTCGCCGTGGCCCACGCCATCGACCCGAGCGCCCCTGCCGTCGAAGGCCTGGACGCCGAAGCTCTGGCCCTGGCCAAGCGCATCGCCGACGCTCTGGTTGCCGCCAACCGTCCGCTGGTGGTTGCCGGCACCTCGCTGGCCTCCAGCGCGCTGATCGAAGCAGCGGCCAACATCGCCAAAGCCCTCAAGCTGCGCGAGAAGAACGGTTCACTGAGCCTGGTGGTACCTGAGGCCAACAGCCTCGGTCTGGCCATGCTCGGTGGCGAGTCCATCGACGCCGCCCTGGACGCAGTGATTGCCGGCAAGGCCGACGCCATCGTCGTCCTCGAAAACGACCTGTACAGCCGCGTACCCGCAGCCAAGGTCGACGCCGCCCTGGCCGCCGCCAAGGTGGTGATTGTCGCCGATCACCAGAAGACCCCGACCGTCGAGCGCGCTCACCTGGTCCTGCCTGCGGCAACCTTCGCCGAAGGCGACGGCACCCTGGTCAGCCAGGAAGGCCGTGCCCAACGCTTCTTCCAGGTGTTCGATCCGACCTACCTGGACAGCAGCATCCTGGTTCACGAAGGCTGGCGCTGGATGCACGCCCTGCGTGCAACCCTGCTCAACAAGCCGGTGGACTGGACTCAGCTGGACCACGTCACCAGCGCCTGCGCCTCGGTCGCGCCGCAACTGAGCGGTATCGTCAACGCCGCGCCGTCCGCTTCGTTCCGTATCAAGGGCATGAAGCTTGCGCGTGAGCCGCTGCGCTACTCCGGTCGTACCGCGATGCGCGCCAACATCAGCGTGCACGAGCCTCGTACCCCGCAAGACAAAGACAGCGCCTTCGCCTTCTCCATGGAAGGTTACTCGGGTTCGGCTGAACCGCGCTCGCAAGTACCGTTCGCCTGGTCTCCGGGCTGGAACTCGCCACAAGCCTGGAACAAGTTCCAAGAAACTGTAGGTGGTTCACTCAAAGGTGGTGATTCAGGCGTTCGTTTATTCGACCGTTT
>JAVXRI010000100.1:0-20864 GCA_036643775.1 Pseudomonas sp.
TGAATCTCAAGGAGTTTTCTGTTCCGACTACGCCGGAAGTGGGGCGAATTATAGAGAGATCCACAGGGGCGTCAAGGGTTATTCTCAAACTACTGCAAAACAACCCGTACACCCCTCTTTCTATATATAGGTAACGTTACTCAGCCTTCAGGGTAATACGTGCAAAGGCCTTCTTACCCGCCTGGCAAACATGGGTAGCACCCAGGACAAATACAAAGCCGCGATCAACCACTTCACCATCAACCCGAACACTGCCAGCAGCAAGCAGGTCACGCGCGGCTGCCGAGTTCTTCACCAGACCGGCCTTATTAAGGACGGCAGAGATTGGCATCTCTTCACTCGCCAGCACTTCGACCTCCGGCAGATCTTCCGGCAGCTCGCCCTCCTTCATACGGTTGCCTGCACCGCGATGGGCGTTTGCCGCAGCCTCTTCACCATGGAAACGCGCAACGATCTCTTCGGCAAGCTTGATCTTGATGTCCCGCGGGTTCGCACCGCCAGCCACATCAGCACGGAACGCGTCGATCTCCTCCATCGAGCGGAAGCTCAGGAGTTCGAAGTAACGCCACATCAGCGTGTCAGGGATCGATACCAGCTTGCTGTACATCACACCCGGCGCTTCCTGGATGCCGACATAGTTACCCAGCGACTTGGACATCTTCTTGATGCCATCAAGACCTTCGAGCAGCGGCATGGTCACGATATTCTGCGCTTCCTGGCCATAGGAGCGCTGTAATTCACGCCCCATTAGCAGGTTGAACTTCTGATCGGTACCACCCAACTCGACATCAGCCTTGAGCGCCACCGAGTCGTAACCCTGCACCAACGGATAGAGGAACTCGTGGATGGCAATCGGCTGGTTGGTGGTGTAGCGCTTGTCAAAATCGTCGCGCTCAAGCATGCGTGCTACGGTGTACTGCGAAGCCAGGCGAATGAAGTCAGCCGGTGTCAGCTTGTCCATCCAGGTAGAGTTGAACGCGACCTCGGTCTTGGCCGGATCGAGAATCTTGAATACCTGCTGCTTATAGGTCTCAGCATTATCCAGCACCTGCTCGCGGGTCAGCGGCGGACGCGTGGCGCTCTTGCCGCTCGGGTCACCGATCATGCCGGTGAAGTCGCCGATCAGGAAGATCACCTGATGCCCCAGATCCTGGAACTGGCGCAGCTTGTTAATAAGGACGGTATGCCCCAGGTGCAGGTCGGGTGCGGTCGGATCAAAACCCGCCTTGATCCGCAGCGGCTGACCGCGCTTGAGCTTCTCGACCAACTCGGACTCTACCAGTACCTCTTCCGCACCACGCTTGATCAGCGCTAGCTGCTCTTCAACCGACTTCATAACAGACCCGCAGGCTCAGATTCAAAGGGCCCCAACCATACAAGATCAGCCATCAATTACAAGTTTCGCAATGGAATGTGACCCGAGCACAGGCTTGCGGCGTCTACGCGCCCTTGCGTGAAAATGGATTTGGTTATATTTTATACAGTTATTTCATCTTCATCATGTCATTCATCTTTTCCAATTCATCTATTTCAAAGTCAATTCATCTATGACCAACGAACCGCCTAAAGCGCCCCCGCTTTATCCGAAGAGCCATCTGTTGGCCGCGAGCGGCATAGCCGCCTTGCTCAGCCTGGCCTTGCTGGTATTTCCGTCCAGCGAAGTAGAAGCCAAGAAGACCACCCTGAACCTTGAGCTGGAGAGCCCTGCCGAGCAGCTCAAGCAAGAACCGGAAGCAGCACTGGAGCAAAGTGCCGAGGCATCCACCGCCTCCCCGTTCGCACAGATCGACAACAGTGCCGCACCGGCTGCCGAGACCGCCAAGGTCGAGCCAGCTCCTGCGCCTGTTGCAGCAGCACCAGCAGCACCAGCCAAGGACCCTAGCCATCGCGAAGTGACCGTGGGCCGTGGCGACACCCTGTCGACCCTGTTTGCCAAGGTCGGCTTGCCGGCCGCTGCCGTCCATGAAGTACTGGCCAGTAACAAACAGGCCAAGCAGTTCAGCCAGCTCAAAAGCGGCCAGGTACTGCAGATCGAACTGGACAAGGACGGCCAGCTGGCCAGCCTGCACAGCAAGGTCAGCAAGCTGGAAACCATTCGCCTGACCAAAAGCGCAAACGGTTACGCCTTCAATCGCGAAGTCAGCAAACCGGTAATGCGCTCTGCCTATGCCCACGGCGTGATCAAGAGCTCGCTGTCGGCATCCGGCCAGCGCGCCGGCCTGCCCCACAGCATGACCATGGACCTGGCGCGAATCTTTGGCTACGACATCGACTTCGCCCAGGATATCCGCCAGGGCGACGAGTTCGACGTGATCTACGAACAAAAGGTCATGGACGGCAAAGTGGTTGGCAGCGGCAACATTCTCTCTGCCCGCTTCACCAACCGTGGCAAGACCTTCACGGCTGTTCGTTACACCAACAAGCAGGGCAATACCAACTTCTACACCGCTGACGGCAACAGCATGCGCAAGGCATTCATCCGTACCCCGGTTGATTTCGCTCGCATCAGTTCGCGCTTCTCGGCCGGTCGCAAGCACCCGATCCTGAACAAGATCCGTGCCCATAAAGGTGTCGACTACGCTGCACCACGTGGCACGCCGATCAAGGCCGCCGGCGATGGCAAGGTACTGCTCGCCGGACGTCGCGGCGGATATGGCAACACGGTCATCATCCAGCACGGCAACCGCTACCAGACCCTCTACGGGCACATGCAAGGCTTCGCCAAGGGCGTGAAGACTGGCGGCTCCGTCAAACAGGGCCAGGTCATCGGCTATATCGGTACTACCGGCCTGTCCACTGGGCCGCACCTGCACTATGAGTTCCAGGTCAACGGCGTACACGTCGATCCGCTGGGGCAGAAGCTGCCCATGGCCGACCCGATCGCCAAGGCCGAACGCCAGCGCTTCATGCAGCAGAGCCAACCTCTGGTAGCCCGCATGAACCAGGAAAAAGCCACCATGCTCGCGTCCAACAAGCGCTAAGCGATGGCTCTTTATCTGGGTGTGATGTCCGGGACCAGCCTCGACGGCCTGGACATCGCTTTGATCGAACAGGACCCGCACACCCGCCTGCTCGCGACTCACTACATCCCCATGCCCGCCAGTCTGCGCCAGGACCTGCTTGACCTGTGCGCCAGCGGCCCGGACGAGATCGCCCGCGCCGCCTTGGCCGAAGCGCAATGGGTGCGCCTGGCGGCTCAGGGCATCGAGCACCTGCTCGCTGCCCAGAATCTCAAACCAGCCGATATTCGCGCCATTGGCAGCCATGGCCAGACCATTCGCCATGAGCCGGCACGTGGATTCACCGTGCAGATCGGTAACCCTGCGTTGCTCGCCGAGCTCAGCGGCATCTGCGTAGTCGGCGATTTTCGTCGCCGCGACGTGGCAGCTGGCGGCCAGGGCGCACCGCTGGTCCCCGCCTTTCATGAAGCGCTGTTCGAGCATCAGGGCCAGCGTCTGGCAGTCCTCAACGTAGGCGGGTTCAGCAACCTCAGCCTGATTGAGCAGGACAAGCCGGTCAGCGGTTTCGATTGCGGCCCGGGCAACGTATTGCTTGATGCCTGGATTCAGCAGAAACAAGGCCTCGGCTACGACGCCAACGGCAACTGGGCAGCCAGCGGCCAGGTGAATGCGGGACTGCTTGCGGCCCTGCTCAGCGACCCGTTCTTTGCCGGTACCGGTCCGAAAAGTACCGGTCGCGAAGTGTTCAACCTGCCTTGGCTCTTGCACCATCTGATCACCCAGTCGGCGATTGCCGATGCCGATGTCCAGGCTACCCTGCTCGAGCTCACGGCCCACAGCATTGTCAGCTCCCTGCAGACAGCCCAGGAAGATACCCAGGCACTGCTGGTCTGCGGTGGTGGCGCCCACAACGGCGCACTGATGAGCCGCCTGGCAACCCTACTGCCTCGTGCCCGTGTCAGCAGTACCGCAGCCCATGGTATTGACCCGGACTGGGTTGAAGCCATGGCCTTTGCCTGGCTCGCCCATTGCTGCCTGCAGGGCATCCCGGGCAATCGCCCCAGCGTCACAGGTGCCCGCGGACTGCGGGTACTGGGTGCGATTTACCCTGCCTGAGCCGCGCATAGCAAAACGCCGCGCATCAGCGCGGCGTTTGCGGTACAGACTATCCAGCGATCAGATCGAGAACGACGAACCGCAACCACAGGTGGTGCTGGCGTTCGGGTTCTTGATGACAAAACGCGAGCCTTCCAGGCCTTCCTGGTAATCCACTTCGGCTCCTGCCAGGTACTGGAAACTCATCGGATCGACCACCAGGGCCACGCCTTCGCGCTCGACAATGGTGTCGTCTTCAGCGACATCTTCATCGAAAGTAAAACCATACTGAAAACCCGAGCAACCGCCACCGGTCACGAACACTCGCAACTTCAGGCGATCATTGCCTTCTTCATCGACCAGGGTCTTCACCTTGTGCGCTGCACCCTCAGTGAACTGCAAAGCCACAGGGGTGAAGGATTCGACGCTCATGCTGACTATCTCCCGGCGCTATGCCGCCATAATGCGTGTTGGTGCGCATTATCCGCTTCTCCGAGAAAATCGGTCAAGAATTGTGCGGCTTTCGTCTCGGTGCATCGCCCAGAAACAACAAGGCCCGCATCAGGCGGGCCCGTCATTAGCAACAGTGCTTAAGGCAACAGCCCCGCATGCGAAAGCCCCATGCGCTCATCCAGCCCAAAGAGGATGTTCAGGTTCTGCACCGCCTGGCCCGACGCGCCTTTGACCAGGTTGTCGATGACCGACAACACCACGACCAGGTCACCATTCTGCGGCCGATGCACAGCAATACGGCAGACGTTGGCACCGCGCACGCTGCGGGTTTCCGGGTGGCTGCCGGCAGGCATTACGTCGACGAACGGTTCATCGGCATAGCGTTTTTCGAACAGCGTCTGCAAGTCGACCGACCTGTCGACAACGGTCGCGTACAGGGTGGAGTGAATACCGCGGATCATCGGCGTCAGGTGCGGAACAAAGGTCAGACCGACGTCGCCGCCTGCAGCCCGGCGCAGCCCCTGAGTGATCTCCGGCAGGTGGCGGTGCCCCTTGACCGCATAGGCTTTCATGCTTTCACCGGCCTCACAGAACAGCGAACCAACAGCCGCTCCACGACCGGCGCCACTGACGCCAGACTTGCAATCGGCGATCAGTCGCGAGGTATCGGCAATACCGGCTTCCAGCAGTGGCAGGAAACCCAGCTGGGTGGCCGTGGGGTAGCAACCCGGTACGGCGATCAGGCGCGCCTGGCGAATCTGCTCGCGGTTGACCTCAGGCAGACCGTAGACCGCGTCCTTGAGCAGCTCCGGCGCACCATGTGGCTGGCCGTACCATTTGGCCCACTCATCGGCATCCTGAAGACGGAAGTCCGCAGACAGGTCGATGACCTTGGTACCTGCCGCCAGCAGCTCACCTGCCAGGGCATGCGCCACGCCGTGAGGCGTAGCGAAGAAGACCACATCGCAGGCGGCCAGGGTTTTCACGTCCGGCACGCTGAAGGCCAGGCCGTCGTAATGACCACGCAGGTTCGGGTACATATCGGCAACCGCCAGGCCGGCTTCGGAACGCGAAGTAATGACCGCCACCTCAGCCTGTGGATGCTGTGCCAACAGACGCAGCAACTCGACCCCGGTGTAACCCGTGCCGCCAACGATACCGACCTTGACCATAACGCGTGCCCCTTATCAACGAACCTACAGGAAAGCCCACGATAATAGGGGGCCTGAAACACCCCCACAACTGTTGAGATGGCCCGTCAGGCGCCTAGCCTCTACTATCTGACGACCGTGAACCCTGAAGGAACTCAACTCCATGCTTTTTCTCTGGATCAAAGCGCTGCACATCGTCAGCGTGGTCTGCTGGTTTGCCGGGCTGTTTTACCTGCCCCGGCTGTTTGTCTACCACGCACAAAGCCAGGACAGCACCAGCCAGGAGCGCTTCGTGATCATGGAGCGCAAGCTGTACCGCGGCATCATGCTCCCGGCGATGATCGCTACCCTGGTCTTCGGTATCTGGCTGATGAGCCTGACCCCCGGCTTCCTCAGCCAGGGCTGGATGCACGCCAAGCTGACGCTGGTGATCCTGTTGATCGGCTATCACCACATGTGCGGCGCCCAGCTCAAGCGCTTCGCCCGCGGCGAAAACACCCGCAGCCATGTGTTCTATCGTTGGTTCAACGAAGTACCGGTACTGATCCTGCTGGCCATCGTAATTCTGGTGGTGGTCAAACCGTTCTAACCTAAACCTTCACTCAACCTCGGGAAACTGCCATGTCCTTGCCTGCCCTGCTCGATCAACGATTGCGTCTGCCAGTGGTTGCGGCACCGATGTTTCTGATCTCCAACCCGCAACTGGTGCTGGCCTGTTGCGCCAATGGAGTCGTCGGCAGTTTTCCGGCACTGAACCAGCGTGACAGTAACGGCTTCAAGGCCTGGCTCGAGGAAATCGAAGTGGGCCTGGCCACTCTGAACAATCCCGCACCCTACGCCGTCAACCTGATCGTGCATCAGAGCAATCCGCGCCTGCAGGCAGACCTGGCGTTGTGCGTCGAACACAAGGTCCCGATCGTCATTACCAGCCTGGGCGCAGTGAAAGAGCTCGTCGATGCCGTACACAGTTATGGCGGCCTGGTGTTCCATGACGTGACCACCCGGCGGCACGCCGAGAAAGCGGCCGAAGCCGGGGTCGATGGACTTATTGCCGTCGCAGCCGGCGCTGGCGGCCACGCCGGTACCTGGAGCCCCTTCGCCCTGATTGCCGAGATCCGCCAGTTCTTCGACAAGACCCTGCTGCTGGCCGGCTGCATCAATCGCGGTCATGAAATCCTCGCCGCGCAATTGCTCGGCGCCGATCTGGCCTATCTGGGCACCCGCTTCATCGCCACTCACGAAAGCCAGGCCCCAGGCCCCTACAAAGAAATGATGCTACAGGCCAAGGCAGCCGATATCATCCACACCGCTGCGGTTTCCGGGGTGCCGGCCAGTTTCATGCGCCAGAGCCTGGAAAGCGCCGGTTTCGACATGGCTGCGCTGCGCAGCCACACCGAAACCAAGCTCAAACCCATTGATGACGAGGCCAAGGCCTGGAAGACCGTCTGGTCTGCAGGGCAAGGTGTCGGCGCCATTGATGCACTGTGCTCGGTAGAGCAATTGATCGCCCGCCTTGATGCCGAATACCGTCAGGCGCAAGGTTCGGCAGCGACCCTGAGCCAGCACTGGCCGGGCTGACTCCTGTAAACTGAGCCTTTTGGCCCCTTCCCGCCTGGAGAACTGCATGACCCGTTACGCCATGATCACCGGGGCCTCCAGCGGCCTGGGCCTGGCACTGGCCGAGGCACTGGCACGTCGGGGACGCAATCTGATCCTGGTAGCCCGCCAACGTGACCCTCTGGAAAGCATCGCCATCGAGCTGACCCAGCGTTTTGGCGTCGAAGTACTGTTTCGCGCCTGCGATCTGGGTGAACCCCTGCGCCTGTCCGGGTTCCTGCTGGAGCTGGAAGAAAGCGAGCGGCACATCGACCTGCTGGTCAACTGCGCAGGTATTCGCTCCTACGGGCCATTCCTGGCCCAGGAATGGAGCGACGAACAGGATTTGATCGAGGTGAACATCCTCGCCCTTACCCGTCTTTGCCACGCTCTGGGCAACGCCATGGCGGTCCAGGGTGGTGGGCAGATTCTCAATGTCGCGTCTCTTGCAGCCTTCGCTCCCGGCCCCTGGATGAGCAGCTATGCGGCGAGCAAGGCCTATGTATTGCACTTCTCCGAAGGCTTGCGTGAAGAACTCAAACGCACCGGCATCAAGGTCTCGGTACTTTGCCCCGGTCCGGTCCGCTCCCCATTGCGCAAAATCCCCCGCCTGGAAAAGGGCCAGCGCTGCCTGAGCCCCGAGGAAGTGGCCCTGCACACCGTTCGCGCCCTGGACAAGAACCGTGCGCTGATTATTCCCGGTCGGCGTAACCGCTGGTTGGCGTTCAGCCCGCGCCTGCTGTCGCGCTGGGTTACGCGCAAGCTGGCCGGTGCCATCAACCAGGCCCATTGCCCGCGCTGAACACGCGGGACTGGGCGCCAACACCCTGCCTGAGTACACTCAGGCCCGATCCCTCACATGGAGCAACCGTAGTGGAAACTCTGTTCACCAAGATCATCAACCGGGAGATCCCGGCCAAGATCATCTACGAGGACGACCAGGTTCTGGCCTTCCACGATATCGCCCCACAGGCACCGGTGCATTTCCTGGTCATTCCGAAAAAGCCGATCCGCACGCTCAATGATCTGACCGAGGACGACAAGGGTCTGGCTGGGCACATCCTGTTTACGGCCCAGCGTCTGGCCAGGGAACTGGGCTGTGAAGACGGTTTCCGCGTAGTCATGAACTGCAATGAACTGGGTGGCCAGACGGTCTACCACATCCATATGCACGTGCTTGGCCAGCGTCAGATGCACTGGCCACCGGGCTGATCCAGGGCAAGCCCGAACATCTCGATTGCGGTAAACTGTCGGGCACATTCTTGCGGAGGTGCCCGATGGCTACCGAACGTCACTATTCGCCGCTCGACCGCTTGTTGCTGCAGGCCGATACCGCCATGCGCACCTTGCTGCCCTTCAGCGGCCAACCATCCCGCCCGTCGCCGGCCATCATCCAGCCGGATGTGACCCTGGACGATACCCAGACCCGCCACGTGGCCGGGCTGATGCGTATCAACCATACCGGTGAGGTCTGCGCCCAGGCGCTGTATCAGGGCCAGGCCCTGACCGCCAAGTTGCCGCAAGTGCGCAAGGCCATGGAACACGCTGCCGAAGAAGAGATTGATCACCTGGCCTGGTGCGAGCAGCGAATCCGCCAGCTTGGCAGCCACCCGAGCGTACTCAACCCGTTGTTCTACGGTATGTCGTTTGGCATTGGCGCGCTGGCCGGCCTGGTCAGCGACAAGGTCAGCCTGGGTTTCGTCGCCGCCACCGAACATCAGGTGTGCAAACATCTGGACGAGCACCTGGAGCAGATCCCCAGCGAGGATGAAAAATCCCGCGCTATTCTGGAACAGATGCGCGTCGACGAAGAACAGCACGCCGAGTCGGCCCTGGAGGCTGGCGGCTTCCGCTTCCCTGCCCCTGTGCGTTTTGGCATGAGCTTGATGGCCAAGGTCATGACCAAGAGCACCTACCGTATCTAGGACACGTCATGACAGAACGCTTCGATGCCAAGGACCTGGCCCGCGCTGTCAGCGCAGGCGTTCTGAATCCGGGCCAGGACCAGGCCCTGCTTGAGTTCCTCAAGCGCCAGCCAGCAACCCAGGCCAGCTTCCAGCTGGCCCACGTTGCTTTCTATTTTGGTGCGTTGCTGATCATGGCCGCCATGGGCTGGTTGCTCAGCGAAGCGTGGATGCGCATTGGCGACAGCGCACTGTTGCTGATCGCCCTGGTGTACATCGGCGGCCTTACCCTGGCTGGCCTGTTCATGCAGCGCCGCGGCCATATCATCCCTGCCGGCGTGCTCGGTGCCGTTGCGGTGAGCATCGTGCCATTGGCGGTGTTCGCCGTGGAGCGCCTTACCGGTTTCTGGCCGCTGGACGACGATCAAAGCAAGTATCACAACTACTACACCTACGTGCAGGGCGGCTGGTTGCTGATGGAAGCGGCAACAGTGGTTGCCGGCCTGCTGATGCTGCGTCTGATCCCCTTCCCGTTTATCGTCATGCCGATCGCTGGCGCGCTGTGGTTCATGTCCATGGACCTGAGCGAATGGTTCTACGGTGACAACTTCAACTGGGACCAGCGCCTCACCGTATCGCTATGGTTCGGCCTGGCGATGCTCCTGGTGTTCCTCGTGGTTGATGGTCGCACCCGCCAGGACTACGCGTTTTGGGGTTACCTGGCCGGGTTGCTGGCGTTCTGGCTTGGGTTGAGCCTGATGGAGAGCGACAGCGAGCTGAACAAAGCACTCTATTGCCTGATCAACCTGGGCCTGATGGGGATCGCGGTGCTGTTGCGCAGACCCCTGTTCATGGTCTTCGGGGCGATGGGTGTGGCGGCGTACCTGGGTTACCTGTCGTACGAAGTGTTTGCCGATTCCCTGCTGTTCCCGGTAATACTGACCTTGATTGGCCTGGGCGTAATCGGCCTGGGTGTGCTGTACCAGAAACATCGCGAAGGTTTAAGTGCACGCCTTCGCGCGCAAATGCCCGATCGCCTGTTGCAGTTGCTGCCAGGACTGCGCCGTTGACGGTGCGCTCGTTTACCCTGCGGGTGCTGCAAAGTCTGGGGGTGATACTGGTTGCGTATCTGTTCGTCTGCCTGATGACCGCGGATATCACTCAGGCTTCGTTCAGCCTTGAACTGCCCAGCCTTATTGAACCCGATAGCAATAGTGTCGTTGAACTACTGCTATTCGCAGTGCCAGGACAGTTGCTGTTCCTGCTGGTCAGTAGATTTATCCACAGACCTCTTCTGCTCAACGGCGCCTTTGTGCTGTTTGCCACAATGACCGTGCTACTGCAGTGCATGCTGTTTGCTGAAACCTTCGGCAATACCTGGAACATCACGGAGATTCTCGGCCTGCTTGGCTTCAACCTGCGATGGTTACTACTGGCGCTGATTCCCGGCTTGGCGCTGCTCGCAGCCCTGGAGCGTTGGCCTGGGCCACGCGCGGCAGGATGAACAAAGGGGCCCTCACAGGCCCCTTTTCAATCAGCCGAGCTCGACGATTTCATAACTGTGGGTGATTTCGACACCCGCACGGCCGAGCATGATCGACGCCGAGCAGTACTTCTCCGCCGACAGCTCTACGGCGCGCTTGACCTGGGCGTCCTTGAGCCCGCGGCCCTTGACCACGAAGTTCAGGTGGATCTTGGTGAACACCTTTGGATCCTCGCTGGCGCGCTCGGCTTCGAGGAAGGCTTCGCAGCTTTCCACCGCCTGGCGAGACTTTTTCAGGATGCTGACGACATCGAAGTTGCTGCAGCCGCCCAGCCCCAGCAAGAGCATTTCCATGGGCCGCACACCCAGGTTGCGCCCGCCGGCCTCGGGGGGACCGTCCATGACCACGACATGGCCACTACCCGATTCGCCGAGAAACATGGCTTCACCTGCCCACTGGATACGCGCCTTCATCATCCGGACTCCCTTGCTTGAAAAAAGGCTGCCAGCTTAGACCCTGAAGGGCTGGCGGAAAAGCTCAAGCGTGCAGGTAAATGTGCCGATACAACAACAAGTGTCTGATAAGCTGACGCCAAATCACTGGCACATTTCGCCAGACTACCTATAAAAGTGTACAAGCGTTGCCTCTTACCGGGATTCAGCTATGGTCGCCTCAGCCCTTTCAGCCAAGATCAAGAACATCGACAAGCTGCTCGCGCATTGCCAGCGGCGCCGCTTTGCGGCCAAGAGCAACATCATCTGTGCCGGTGACAAGGCCGAGACGCTGTCTTTCATCGTCAGAGGTTCGGTGACCATCCTGATTGAGGACGACAACGGCCATGAAATGATCATTGCCTACCTCAACAGCGGCGATTTTTTCGGCGAGCTGGGCCTGTTCGAGCCTGTCGGGCAGGAGCAACCGCGCAGCGCCTGGGTACGGGCAAAAAGCGAATGTGAAGTTGCAGAGATCAGCTACGAGAAATTTCGTGAACTGGCACGCCAGGACCCGGACATTCTCTATGCCCTGGGCAGCCAGATGGCTCAGCGCCTGCGCAACACTACGCGTAAGGTCGGCGACCTGGCATTTTTCGACGTCACCGGACGCGTTGCCCGCTGCTTGTTGGAGCTGTGCAAGCAACCCGATGCGATGACCCACCCTGACGGCATGCAGATCAAGATCACCCGTCAGGAGATTGGTCGTATCGTTGGCTGTTCGCGGGAGATGGTCGGCCGCGTCCTCAAGGATCTTGAGGAGCGCAGCCTGGTTCACGTCAAGGGCAAGACCATGGTGGTTTTCGGCACCCGCTAGTCGCGAGCGATGCCTTTGATCACCTCGGCATAAGCCTGACCGAGGCGTTCGAGCAGTGGCGCCTCGGGCACCACTTCATGCAGGGCGATATGGCTGTCGGCCAGGCAGCGCTGCTCCAGCTCGCAGCATTCGTTGAAACGGTTGACCGCTGCGACCATCGACTCGCGTTCGTTGTCCAGCAACAGGGCGCCGTGCACCAGCACCACCGGGCGCTTGCCGCCCAAGCCCTGACGCCAGCGTTGAGCGGTACCCACCAGTTTACGGCCATTCAGGTTGACGTTGTAGCGCCCATCACAGAACGCTCCTTCGATTTCACCCACCGAGGCCAGCCCGCCCCATTCGCGCAATACATCGCACAAAGGCAGACACAAACGCTCGTAGGCGTTTTCGATGCGTCCATGGTCGCCTTCGCTGCGCGGTGCCACATAGACGAGGGCGATATTGATCACCGCTGGCGATTGCGGCACCGGCTCTCCCCCTGTCTCGCGCAACAAAACCGGCCACCCGGCAATCGCCAGCTCCGCACAGGCGGCTTCGAAACCTTCCAGGCGGCTCATACGCCGCGGCATGACCAGCGCGTGGTCGGTTGGGCGCCAGAACAGCAGGCCAAACTCCTTCTCACCCTTGCACACCGCAGCCAGTAGATCCTGCTCGGCATGCAAGCCGGCCTCGACAGTCACATCCACTAATTGATCAGTCATCGCAATAACCTTGTAGATACAAAAAAGCCGGCAATGCCGGCTTCAGAGTCGAATCAGTCCAGTCCTGGCACCAGATTCTGCACCGCTCGCTCGGGGAAAAACAGGCGCTGCAGCTCCAGCCCCGGGTGCTCGGCGCGCATGAACGCTTCACCGACCAGGAACGAGTAAACCTCGTTGATTTCCATCAGCTCGACATCCGCGCGGTTGAGGATACCGCTCTCGGTAATGGCCAGACGGTCGCGAGGAATACGCGGCAACAAATCGAGCGTGGTTTCCAGGCTGACTTCAAAGGTGTGCAGGTTGCGGTTGTTGACACCGACCAGTGGGGTATCGAGGGTTTTCAGGGCGCGCTCCAGCTCATCACCGTCGTGCACTTCAACCAGCACATCCAGACCTACGCTTTTCGCCGTGGCAGCCAGCTCGGCCATCTTCACATCGTCCAGCGCCGAAACGATCAACAACACACAGTCGGCGCCCAAGGCACGGGCTTCAACGATCTGATAGGGATCGATCATGAAGTCCTTGCGGATCACTGGCAGCTTGCATGCCGCGCGGGCCTGCTGCAGGTAGATATCGGCACCCTGGAAATAGTCGACGTCGGTCAGTACCGACAGGCAGGTCGCCCCGCCCTTTTCGTAGCTGACGGCAATCTCGGCCGGCACGAAGTTTTCGCGGATCACGCCCTTGCTCGGCGAAGCCTTCTTTATCTCAGCAATCACTGCTGGCTGCTTGCGCTTGGCCTGTTCGATCAGCGCATTGGCAAAACCGCGTGGCGCATCGGCAGTGGCAGCCAGGCGCTCAAGCTCGGCAAAGCTGACCCGGGCGCTACGCTCGGCGACTTCCTGGACCTTACGCGCCAGAATGTTTTCCAGAACTGTCGGTACACTCATCCTTCATTCTCCAGCTTGAATACCGCGGTGAAAGCGCCCAGCTCTTCGAGTTTTTCCCGGGCAAGGCCGGTGTGCAGTGCGTCGTGGGCAAGCTCGACACCTTGCTTGAGGGTCATGGCGTGGTCGGCAGCATAAAGTGCGGCACCGGCGTTGAGCACGATCATTTCCGCAGCCTTCTGGCCATTTTCAGTCTTGCGCCGCCCCAAGGCATCGCGAATCAGTTCCAGCGATTTTTCCGGGCTCTCGACGGCCAGGCCGTGCAGGCTCTGGCTCTTCATGCCGAGGTCTTCAGGCTCGACCCAGTACTCCGTGATCTGGTCATTCTTGAGTTCAGCGACGAAGGTCGGCGCGGCCAGGCTGAATTCGTCCAGACCGTCCTTGGAGTGCACCACCAGTACATGTTTGCTGCCCAGGCGCTGCAACACTTCGGCCAGCGGCCGGCACAAGGCCTGGGTGAATACACCGACCACCTGGTGCTTCACACCGGCCGGATTCGTAAGCGGGCCAAGCATGTTGAACAAGGTGCGCAGGCCCAGGTCACGACGCGGGCCAGCGGCGTACTTCATCGCCTTGTGATGAGTCTGGGCAAACATGAAGCCGATACCGACACTGTCGATACAGCGCGCAACCTGAACGGGAGTCAGGTTCAGGTAGATACCGGCAGCTTCCAGCAGGTCAGCGCTGCCGCTCTTGCCGGAGACGGCACGGTTGCCATGCTTGGCCACGGTGCAGCCGGCCGCAGCAACGACGAAGGCCGAAGCGGTGGAAACGTTGAAGATGTTGGCGCCATCACCACCGGTACCAACGACATCGACCACTTGATCGAGGGTGTTGAGTTCAACCTTGTCGGCCAGCTCGCGCATCACCGACACCGCACCAACGATTTCGTCGATGCTCTCGCTTTTCATGCGCATGCCCATCATGAAGGCGCCGATCTGCGCTTCAGTGCACTGGCCGGTCATGATTTCGCGCATCACATCGCGCATTTCTTCGGTGCTCAAGTCCAGGTGGCCGACGATGCGGCTGAGCGCGCTCTTGATATCCATGATCGGTCCTTAGCGGCGGCCGCCGGTCTGTTTGAGGAAGTTGGCGAACAGCTCGTGGCCCTGCTCGGTAAGGATCGACTCGGGGTGGAACTGCACCCCTTCTATATTCAGTGTTTTGTGCCGCAGGCCCATGATCTCGTCGACCGAACCATCTTCCAGAGCAGTCCAGGCCGTCACTTCCAGGCACTCGGGCAAGGTTTCACGCTTGACCACCAGCGAGTGGTAGCGGGTGACGGTCAGCGGGTTGTTCAGGCCGGCGAATACGCCGAGGTCCTTGTGCACTACCGGGCTGGTCTTGCCGTGCATCACCTGACGGGCACGCACGACGTCACCGCCAAAGGCCTGGCCAATGGACTGGTGGCCAAGGCAGACACCGAGAATTGGCAGTTTGCCGGCAAAATGCAGGATTGCTTCGATGGAGACACCGGCCTCGGTCGGGGTGCACGGGCCAGGGGAAACCACGATACGCTCGGGGTTCAGGGCTTCAATCTGGGCGATGGTCAGCTCGTCGTTGCGAATGACCTTGACCTCTGCCCCCAACTCGCCGAGGTATTGCACGACGTTGTAGGTGAAGGAGTCATAGTTGTCGATCATCAGTAGCATCTGGGTTCAACCTCTAAAATCAATGTCGCCGGGTGGACAGGCGTGGAGTTCGATCAGCTGCGCGGCGTCTGTTCAGCCAGCGCCACCGCCCGGAACATCGCCCGGCGTTTGTTGATGGTTTCTTCCCATTCCAGTGCAGGCACCGAGTCGGCGACGATCCCGCCACCGGCCTGCACATGCAGTTCGCCATCCTTGATGACGGCTGTGCGAATCGCGATGGCAGTGTCCATGTTGCCGTTCCAGGCAAAATAACCGACCGCACCACCGTAGACACCGCGTTTGACGGGTTCAAGCTCGTCGATGATTTCCATGGCGCGGATCTTCGGCGCTCCGGACAAAGTGCCGGCAGGCAGGATTGCGCGCAGCGCATCCATGGCGCTGAGGCCTTCTTTCAGTTCACCGGTGACATTGGAAACGATGTGCATGACGTTGGAATAACGTTCGATCACCATCTTCTCGGTGACCTTGACCGTGCCAGTTGTCGACACTCGCCCGGCGTCGTTGCGGCCCAGGTCGATAAGCATCAGGTGCTCGGCGATTTCCTTGTCGTCCGACAGCAGGTCTTCTTCCAGTGCCCGGTCCGCCTCTTCGGTCGCGCCGCGCGGGCGAGTACCGGCGATCGGGCGCACGGTGACCAGATTGTCTTCGACCCGTACCAGTACTTCCGGCGAACTGCCCACCACGTGGAAGTCGCCGAAATTGAAGAAGTACATGTACGGCGTCGGGTTGAAGCAACGCAACGCCCGGTAAAGATCGATCGGCGCGGCCTTGAAGTCGATCGACATGCGCTGCGACGGCACCACCTGCATGCAGTCACCGGCCAGGATGTACTCCTTGATGGTATCGACCGCACGCTCGTAGTCGCTCTGGGTGAAGCTGGAGCGGAAAGTCGGTTCGGCGGCTTGCGGGCCACCCAGTTCCAGGCCACGGCGCGGTGTAATCGGCTGACGCAGTTGTTCGAGCAGGCCTTCCAGGCGCTGCAGGCCATTCTCGTAAGCCTGGTCCTGAGCCGGGTCGACCAGCACGATGGCGTGCATCTTGCCCGCCAGGTTGTCGAACACCACCACGGCGTCGGAGACCATCAGCAGGATGTCCGGTACACCCAGCGGATCCGGGTTCGGGCACTTGCCCAGACGCTTCTCGACATAGCGCACGCAGTCATAGCCGAAGTAGCCGACCAGGCCACCGTTGAAGCGCGGCAGACCGGCAATGGTCGGCACCTTGTAGCGTTCTTTGAAGGCCTCGACGAAGGCCAGCGGATCTTCTACGTCGTGACGCTCGATCTCGACGCCGTCATGGGTGATCCGCACCTGATGGTCATGTACGCGCAGCACGGTGCGGCACGGCAGGCCAATGATCGAGTAACGCCCCCACTTCTCGCCGCCCTGCACCGATTCAAGCAGGTAGGAGTTGGGCTGGTCGGCCAGTTTCAGGTAGATCGACAGCGGCGTGTCGAAGTCGGCCAGCGTCTCGCAGGCCAGGGGAATGCGGTTGTAGCCGGCAGCGGCCAGGCGCAGGAATTCTTCGCGGGTCATGATAGCCTCGTGGCAAACAGCAAATGGGTCAGACAGGCAAACGGGCCGACAGAGGTCGGCAGATAAAAGTCAGGCGCGCCAACGCCAACGGGCCAGGGCCTTGATGACTTTCATCCAGAGTTTGCCGGTAACCGCCACGATGGAATCTCGATCTGAGGAGGAATTAACGTCCGTCAACGTTATCCCAGTGGCCGCATCTAAGCAACCGGGCAACAGCGCACGCAAGTCATCGATGACCAGGCACGGTGCTTCATCGCTGATCGGCCGCCCATGGTTGTAACCATAGGTCAGGCCCACGCACTTGACCCCGGCAGCCTTGGCCGCCAACACATCACTGCGCGAATCACCGACAAACAAGGCTTGTTCAGCCGACACGCCGGCCATCTTCATGACGAACAGCAATGCGGCCGGATCAGGCTTTTTCTGTGGCAGGGTGTCGCCGCCGATGATCCAGCGGAAATAGCGACCAATCTTCATCTGGTCGAGCAACGGCGCGACAAAGCGCTCCGGCTTGTTGGTGATCAGGGCCATTTCCACGCCCTGCTTGTGCAACCACTTGAGGGTGTCACGCGCACCGGGATAAACCACGGTCAGCTGGTGGTTGTCGGCATAGGCCTGCATGAACAACTCAAGGCCCTTCTCGGCCTCGTCGTCATCGACTGCGGCATGTTCCAAACCACCGGCCAGGGCCCGGCGCACCAGCACCGGGGCACCATTGCCGACCCAGTGGCGCACGGCCTCCAGGCCTGCGGGCTTGCGCCCCATTTCGAGCAGCATGTGATCCACCGCCGCGGCCAGATCAGGGACCGAATCGATCAGGGTACCGTCCAGATCGAACATCACCAGCCTGGGCAACGCCCCGGGGAACAGCTGCTCGAAGCCACTCATGGACGAGCCAGGGCCAGTTCGGCATGCATCTTGGCAATGACCTCCTGGTAGTTCGGGGTGTTGAAGATCGCCGAACCGGCAACGAAGGTATCGGCACCGGCGGCAGCGATCTCACGGATGTTGTTCACATTCACCCCACCGTCGATTTCCAGGCGGATATCGCGACCGCTGGCATCGATCAGCGCACGGGCTTCGCGCAGCTTGTCGAGGGTGCCAGGAATGAATTTCTGACCACCGAAGCCTGGGTTTACGCTCATCAGCAGGATCATGTCGACCTTGTCCATCACGTACTTGAGGGCGTCCAGCGGGGTTGCCGGGTTGAACACCAGGCCGGCCTTGCAACCACCGTCACGAATCAACTGTAGTGAACGATCGATGTGCAGGGAGGCTTCCGGATGGAAGGTAATGTAGCTGGCGCCAGCGTCGATGAAGTCACCGATGATGCGGTCGACCGGGCTGACCATCAGGTGCACATCGATCGGCGCGGTGATGCCGTACTTGCGCAGTGCGGTGCAGACCATCGGGCCAATGGTCAGGTTCGGGACGTAGTGGTTGTCCATCACGTCGAAGTGGACGATGTCGGCACCTGCGGCCAGCACATTGTCGACTTCCTCACCCAGGCGAGCGAAATCGGCGGAAAGAATGGAGGGGGCAATAGCGTAGGGCTGCATGGCGCACCTGTAGGGCAGAATCACGGTGGCGCGCATTGTACCTCAGGCGAATGGCCATGGGCTGACCGGTATCAAAGCGGTCGACGAGTAGGAGCAACTGTCTGTCACCTGGTCAACTGTAGGAGCGGATTTATCCGCGATGGGGCGCGTAGCGGCCCCAAAAAATGGGCCTGCTACGCAGTCCATCGCGGATAAATCCGCTCCTACAGCAATCCCCTTCAGGCTGGCTGTTGGGTCCGCAGTTTCTCGCTACGCCCACGCAACCATTCCAGGGTCAGCAGCAGTACCACCGAGAATGCGATCAGCAAGGTTGCCGCCGCCGCGATGGTCGGGCTGAGGTTCTCGCGGATGCCGCTGAACATCTGCCGTGGCAGGGTTGCCTGTTCAGGACCGGCGAGGAACAGGGTCACGACCACTTCGTCGAACGAGGTAGCAAAGGCAAACAAGGCCCCGGAAATCACCCCGGGGGCAATCAGCGGCAAGGTCACCCGGCGGAAGGCAGTCAGCGGCGAGGCACCCAGGCTGGCAGCCGCACGCACCAGGTTGTGGTTGAAGCCCTGCAGGGTCGCCGACACGGTGATGATGACGAACGGTACACCGAGCACCGCGTGCACCAGGATCAACGAAATGAAGCTGTTACCCATGCCCAGCGGGGCGAAGAACAGGTAACTGGCTACACCGATGATGACCACCGGTACCACCATGGGCGAAATCACCAGGGCCATGATCAGCGACTTGCCGGGGAAATCGCCGCGGGTCAGACCGATCGACGCCAGGGTACCGAAGATCATCGCCAGCACGGTCGCCGCCGGGGCGACGATGATGCTGTTCTTCAATGCCCGCATCCACTCGGCCGAGGCAAAGAAGTCGTGATACCACTGCAGCGAGAAAAACCTTGCAGCGGGTAGACCAGGAAGCTGCCGGAGTTGAACGACAGTGGAATGATCACCAGCACCGGCAACACCAGGAACAACAGGATCAGCCCGCAGAGGATGCGCAAGCTGTAGAACCAGACCCGCTCGACGGGCGACATGTAAGGGCTCAGCATGACAACGCTCCTCAGCTCAGACGCAGGCGGCTGGCGCCGACCAGCCAGCTATAGATCAGATACAAAATCACGGTAGCGAGCAGCAGCAGGCCGCCCAACGCTGTAGCCATGCCCCAGTTGATGCTGGTGTTGGTGTAGAACGCCACGAAGTAGCTGACCATCTGATCGTTCGGGCTGCCGAGCAGCGCCGGGGTGATGTAGTAGCCGATGGCCAGGATGAACACCAGCAGACAGCCCGCGCCTACACCTGCATAGGTCTGCGGGAAGTACACCCGCCAGAAGCTGGTGAACGGATGGCAGCCCAGCGAGATGGCGGCACGCATGTAGGTGGGCGAGATGCCCTTCATCACGCTATAGATCGGCAGGATCATGAACGGCAACAGAATGTGCACCATGGAGATGTACACCCCGGTGCGGTTGAACACCAGCTCCAGCGGCTTGTCGATGATGCCCAGGGCCATCAGTGCACTGTTGATCAAGCCACCCGATTGCAGCAGCACGATCCAGGCGGCAACCCGCACCAGGATCGAAGTCCAGAACGGCAGCAACACCAGGATCATCAACAGGTTGCTCTGGCGGGTCGGCAGGTTGGCCAGGAGGTACGCCAACGGATAGGCCAGCACCAGGCAGATGGCGGTAATGACGAAGCCCATCCACAGGGTCCGGGTAAAGATGTCCAGGTAAATGGACTGGTCCGGAGTGGCCTTGGCCAGCTCGCCGAGGTCATCGATGCGATGGTCCAGGGCGGCCAGCAGGTAAAAAGGAGTGACGCTACTGGTGTTACGGCGGATCGCCTGCCAGTAGGCCGGATCGCCCCAGCGCTCGTCCAGTTCCTGCAGTGCTTCTTTATAGGAAGCCGGCTCGGTTTTGAACGGCAAGGCTCGGGCGGTTTTCGCCAACAGGCTGCGATAGCCGGCCAGCTCCATGTTCAGACGCTTGGAGGTGTCACCCAGGGTCTGGTTCTTGCGCGCCTGGCCGAGGTCTTCACTCAGTGCCTTGTACACCGACTCGCCTGGCAGGCCCTTACCGTCCCACTGCGCCACCGCCGTAACGGTCTGCGGCAAGCCGGTGACAACTTCCGGGTTACCGACGCTCTTGTAGAGCAGCGCGGCAATCGGTACCAGGAAAACCAGCAGCAGGAACAGCGCCAGCGGCGCGATCAGGGCTTGCGCCTTCCAGCGGTTGACCCGCTCGGCGCGCGCCAGGCGCTGCTTGAGGGTGGAACCGGCGCCTTCATTCAGGGGCACTGCGATGGCCATAGCGAACTCCGAAATCTTGAGAACAGGGAGCGTCGGCCACAGACCGACGCTCCATCAGCCGACCTTACTTGGCAGCCCAGGCGTTGAAGCGTTGCTCCAGCTGCTCGCTGTTGTCAGCCCAGAAGGCGACGTCGATCTGCACCTGGTTGGCGATGTTTTCCGGGGTGGTCGGCATGTCTTTCAGAATTTCCGGGTTCAACAGCGGTACTGCCTGGGTGTTGGCCGGGCCGTAGGCGATGTTTTCCGAGTAGGTTTTCTGCTGTTGTGGCATG
>JAVXRI010000101.1:0-20362 GCA_036643775.1 Pseudomonas sp.
GCAGATCGAGGTGGTTGCGACCGATACCGATGGCAGCACCGGCAGTGCAATCATCGACATCAATATCGTCGACGATGTGCCCGACGCTGTTAACGATGTCCACGCAAGCACGGCTACTGAAGCTCTGCAGACCCTGACCGGCAACGTCCTCGACAACGATACCCAGGGCGCCGACCGCATCAGCAGCGGGCCGGTTACGCCGCAGTCCATCGAGGGCATCTACGGCAAGCTTGTGCTGGCGGCTGACGGTTCCTACACCTACACGCTGAATGCCAACGATCCGGATTTTATCAACCTCAAGGGGGGCGGCAGCGGTGTAGAAACCTTCACCTACACCCTCAACGATGCTGACGGCGACAGCAGCACGGCGACCCTGAAGTTCAACGTCAGCAACTTCAACAATCCGATAGTGATCCATGGCCTGGATCTCTGTGGCGGCGAGCTGACCTTCTATGAGAAAAATCTCAGCGACGGCAGCAGCCCGGACCAGTGGGCGCTGACCAAGGGTGGTACCTTCACCGTGGTCGCACCGGATGGACTGCAATCGTTGGTCATTGGCGGCATAACGCTGGTCAGTGGTGGTGTCGTCAGCGCCTTGCCGCTGACTGGAACCACGCCGCTAGGCAATTCGATGACCATCCACAGCTACGACCCGAGCACCGGTGTGGTCGTCGGTACGTTCACCCTGCTGGACAATGAAAGCCATACAAGCGGCGATGGCACCACCCTCGTCGAGCAGATCGAGGTGGTTGCGACCGATACCGATGGCAGCACCGGCAGTGCAATCATCGACATCAATATCGTCGACGATGCACCTGAGGCAGTGAACGACACCAACACAACCACGGCCACGGAAGCCCAGTTGACCCTGACCGGCAACGTTCTCGATAACGACACTCAAGGCGCCGACCGCATCACCAGCGGGCCGATTGTTCCGCAGTCCATCGAGGGAAAATACGGCACCTTGGTGCTGTCGGCCGATGGCACCTACACCTATACGCTGCACACTAGCGATCCGGATTTCATCAACCTGCACGGTGGCGGTAGCGGCATCGAGACCTTTACCTACACCCTCAAGGATGCCGACGGCGACACCAGCAAGGCGACCTTGACGCTCAATGTCAGCAGCCAGGACAGCCCGGTGACTATTGACGGTCTTGACGTCGATGGCGGCGAGCTGATCGTTTACGAGAAGAACCTCAGTGACGGAACCAGCCCGGATGAGTCGGCGCTTACCCGCTCGGGCAGCTTCACGGTGACGGCGCCTGATGGTCTGCAAACCTTGACCGTAGGCAGCATCACGCTGGTCAGTGGCGGGGTGGTCAATGGTATCCCGCAAACGGGCGTGACGCCTTTGGGCAACTCGCTGACCATCACCGGCTACAACCCGAGTACCGGGGTGGTCAATTACACCTACACCTTGAAGGACAGTGAAAGTCACCAGAATGCCAACGGTACCAATAGCCTCAACGAACCGATCAGTGTGACGGCGACTGATACCGATGGCAGCACCAAGACGGCCACCATCGATGTGAATATCGTCGATGACATACCGTCGGCGCTGGGCGCCGAACGTACGGTGACCACAGGACAAGTCGACTCGAACCTGCTGCTGACCATCGATGTGTCCGGCAGCATGAATTATGAGTCCGGCGTATCAGGCTTGACCCGACTGCAGCTCGCCAAGCAGGCGATCAGCGCCTTGCTCGACAAGTACGACGAGATGGGCGACGTCAAAGTGCAAATTGTCACTTTCAGCTCCAACTCATCTGTGAAGGAAAGCAGCTGGGTATCGGTCGCCGACGCCAAGGCAATTGTTGCAGGCCTCAGCGCCAACGGTGGTACCAACTACGACGCAGCAGTGACCGGGGCACAAAATGCGTTCGTTACCAGTGGCAAACTGGCCGGGGCGCAGAATGTCGGTTACTTCTTCTCGGACGGCGAGCCATCAACCATTTCTCAAGGGATAGACACAACGGAGGAGGCTGCCTGGAAGGCGTTTCTCGATGCCAACGGGATCAAGTCGTACGCAATCGGTTTGGGGACGGGCGTCAACGCTGACAACCTCAACCCCCTGGCGTATGACGGCAGCACCCATACCAACACAAACGCCAACATCGTCACCGACCTCAATCAGCTCAATTCGGTGCTGTCTGGCACCGTACAGGGTGTGCCGATTACCGGCAGCCTGATGAGTGGCGGCGAGTTCGGGGCCGATGGTGGCTTTATCAAGTCGTTGCTGATTGACGGCACCACCTACACCTTTGATCCGAATGGCCAATCCGGTGCGGGTTCGTACGCCACCAGTGGTGCGGCGGATCGCGGCAGCTTCGATACCGATACCAACAGCATCACCGTGAAGACTGTACTGGGTGGCAGCATTGTGGTGGATATGGATACCGGCGAGTTCACCTACACACCGCCCATGGATACCGGCAGCAGCAAGGTCGAGCAGCTCGGCTTTGTGGTGAGTGACAATGACGGCGACACCAGCAGCGCCAGTCTGGTGATCAACGTCTATGCCAACAGCGCTCCGGTAGCGGGCGCCGACCATGTCATCACCAACGCTCTGTCGAACAGCATCAGTGTGCCGGGTGAGGCATTGCTGGCCAATGACAGTGACGCCAACCATGATCCGCTCAATGCTTCATCGACCACCTTCAACACCGGCTGGGCGGCGCGCGGGGCAGACTTCAAGATCGGCAGTACGGCGCCAACCATTGGCTTCTCCGGCACCAGTGCCGGCAGCCCTTCCAACCAACAGCTCAACGTAGCCCGCAGTGCGTTCACCGGGCAAGCGTCGTCGATGGCCGCCGCGGTGGTCGTCAGCGGCTTCCTGGGCGGGGTAAACGCCAATGCCAATGACGAAGACCTGATCACGGTCACCCTCAAGCAGGGTGAGAAACTGACTCTCGATCACAATCTGCTGGCCAGAAACAATCTGTTGATGGAGTGGAAGGATGCCGGCGGAACCTACCAGACGATTGCCGATGGCGGCAGTTTCACCGCCAGCCATGATGGGGTCTACACCATTCACCTGGTCAACCAGACCAACCTCAGTGGGGGCAACGCCAACGGCTTCGAGAACTATCAGCTGACCATGAGCATCAACTACGCCGACGCGCAGGACAGCACTGCCCAGCACTACGGTAGCTACAACGTGAGCGACGGTCATGGTGGCAGCAGTACAGGCGCTGTCGACATCGTTTACCAGGCTGGCGACACGCTCAACGGCACCGGCAATGATGACGTCCTGATCGCCGCCAATACAGCGACAACACTCAACGGTGGTGAAGGCAATGATGTGCTTGTTGGTGGCAACGGCAACGACACCCTACATGGCGACAATGGCAACGATCTGTTGATTGGTGGACTGGGCAATGATCTGCTCGATGGTGGCGAGGGCACCGACACCGCCAGTTACGCCAGTGCGCCAGGCGCGGTAACGGTCAACCTGAACCTGGCCGGCGGGCAAAACACCGGCGGTGCCGGGACCGATACACTGGCCTCGATCGAAAACCTGATCGGTTCGGACTATCACGACAGCCTTATCGGTAACAGCAACGCCAACTTGCTGATGGGTGGCAAGGGCGATGACACCTTGAGTGGTGGCGACGGTGACGATGTGCTGATCGGTGGTCCGGGGAACAACTCGCTGTCAGGGGGGGCGGGGGCCGATACCTTCCTCTGGCAACAGGGCAATAGCGGTCATGATCTGGTAACCGATTTCACCCCGGGTACTGATCGTCTGGATCTGTCGCAGTTGTTGCAAGGTGAAAACGCAACGTCGGCGTCGCTGGATGATTATCTGCACTTCAAAGTTACCGGCAGTGGCTCCGGGGTGATATCGACCATTGAAGTGAGTGCGGTAGCGGGGGCTGCGCCGACCCAGATCATTGATCTGGCCGGGGTCAACCTGGCTCAACACTATGGTGTGACGGCGGGGGCGGGCGGGGTGATTGCTGCCGGGCAGGATACGGCGACCATTATCAATGGCATGCTCAATGATCATTCGTTGAAGGTGGATACGGTGTGAGTGTTGGCGTGTAGGAGCGGATTCATCCGCGATGGGGCGCGCAGCGGCCCCGTAAATGGGCCTGCTACGCAGTCCATCGCGGATGAATCCGCTCCTACAGGACTAACTCAGGACGGTCGACGCAAGGTCTTCTGTCGCAGGATGTAAATGCTGACCAGCACCGCACTGGTCAGCATGAACCCACGCGCCCAGAACAGTGGAACCAGATAGCAGGACAGGCCGATGCTCAGCCACATCAAGCCGATTGCATAGACTTTGCCCTTGAGCGGAATGCCTTCACCACTGAGGTAATCACGAATCCACGGTCCAAGCCGTGGATGATTGACCAGCCAATGGTGAAAGCGGGGCGAGCTACGGGCGAAGCAGGCTGCAGCCAGAAGCAGAAAGGGAGTGGTCGGCAATACCGGCAGGAAGATGCCGATCACTCCCAGCGCGACGCTGAGCCAGCCGATGGCCAGCAGCAGGTAGCGCATTGACGCCAACTCAGTGGTGGCGTGGCTTGAGCAATGCAGGTGCAGGCTTTTCGTCAGGCGCGTGCTGGAGCAGGTACAGAGCGGTCAGGGCCTCTGGAATCTGCACGATCATGTCGTCCATCAGGTTGGCGTCGCTGGCAATGTCGGCGAATTCAGGCTGTTCGTCGAACAGGCCCGACCCCACCATGATCGGCAGGAGCATTTCGCTGACTTCTTCTTCGGCGGTTTCGAACCAGGCTTCTTCGCGCATGAACACGCCTTCCATGAAACCGATGCACCAGCCGCGCAGGTCGGAATCGTCCGGCTCGTCGCCCAGGTCCAGGTCGCACGGCAGCTCGAATTCCTCGTCGCTGGCCAGTTGGCGGGCGATGTGCGCCTTGAGCTGGATCAGTGTGGCTTCGATCTCTTCGCGCTGGGCGTCATCCTTGTAACGAGGCTCTTCGGCGAACAGGGCATCGATCCATTCGCGCTCGGGAACCGCCTCGGTACCAATCGACAAAGCGGTCAGGTAGCCGTGGGCGGCAACGTAGTCCAGCGCTTCTTCGTGCAGCTCGTCGGCGTCGAGGAAGGCTTGCAGGCGGTTCAATTGCTCGGCGAAGGACATTACAGGGCTACCTTGGGAATAAACGATGAACGAATTCTAGCATCTTGCGGCCCCTGCGAGGCAAAGGATGACGCCTATCGCAGAGCGCCCTGTGCAAGGCGACGCTCGGGTATAATGCCCGGCTTTTGTACCTGGCCGCGTCGTAATGGCCGATCAGGTAAAAGCCGCTTACGCATTTTCAGGTGTGGCGGGGAAGGTTTTCATCCAGCCTGTGGCCAGGATGGTTCTGCGATTTATGGAGTTTCTATGCTCGAACAGGCTCAGCGCGTCCTCAAGGACATCTTCGGCTACGACAGTTTTCGGGGGCGCCAGGGGGCGATCATCGAATGCGTAGCCAAAGGTGGCGATGCGCTGGTGTTGATGCCCACCGGGGGCGGCAAGTCCCTGTGTTTCCAGGTGCCGGCGCTGTTGCGTCCGGGCCTGGCCGTGGTGGTCTCGCCGCTGATCGCACTGATGGAAGACCAGGTCGCCACCCTCGACGAACTGGGTGTGGCTGCCGCGTCGCTGAACTCGACCCTGAGCGCGGAGCAGCAGCGTGAGCTGGCCGGACGCATTCGCCGTGGCGAAGTGAAGATGCTCTATCTGGCTCCAGAACGCCTGGTGCAGCCGCGCATGCTGGACTTTCTGCGTACGCTGGATATCGCCTTGTTTGCGATTGACGAGGCGCACTGCGTATCGCAATGGGGGCATGACTTCCGTCCCGAGTACCTGCAACTGGGGCAACTGGCCGAGCTGTTCCCCCATGTGCCGCGCATCGCCCTGACCGCCACTGCAGACATGCGCACCCGCGAAGAAATCGTCACACGCCTGCACCTGCAGAACGCCGAGCGTTTTCTGTCGAGCTTCGACCGGCCGAACATCTTCTACCGTATCGTGCCCAAGGAGCAGCCACGCAAGCAGTTGCTGGCATTCCTCTCCGAGCGTCGCGGTAACGCCGGGATTGTCTACTGCCTGTCGCGCAAGAAGGTCGACGATGTAGCCGCTTACCTGTGTGACCAGGGCTTTCCGGCGTTGCCGTATCACGCGGGCCTGCCGGCCGAGACCCGCGCCTCCAACCAGCGCCGCTTCCTCAATGAGGAAGGCCTGATCATGGTCGCGACCATCGCCTTCGGCATGGGCATCGACAAACCCAACGTGCGTTTCGTTGCCCACCTGGACCTGCCCAAGTCGCTGGAAGCCTACTATCAGGAAACCGGCCGCGCCGGACGTGATGGTCTGCCGGCCGATGCCTGGATGGCATATGGGCTGCAGGACATGGTCATGCTCAAGCAGATGTTGCAGAACTCCGAGGGTGACGAGCGCCACAAACGCATCGAGCAGCACAAGCTCGACGCCATGCTCGCACTCTGTGAAGAGACACGTTGCCGTCGTCAGATCCTGCTCAATTACTTCGACGAAGAACTGCCACAGCCTTGCGGGCATTGCGACAACTGCATCGACGGCGTGCAGACCTGGGATGCCACCGAGCCTGCGCGCCAGGCCCTGTCGGCGGTGTACCGCACCGGCCAGCGCTATGGCGTCGGCCACCTGGTGGATGTGTTGCTGGGACGGGACAACGAGAAAATCCGCAACTTCGGCCATGAAAAACTCGCCGTGTATGGCGTCGGCAAGGCCCGATCCGAAGGTGATTGGCGCTCGCTGTTCCGTCAGTTGGTGGCGCGTGGCCTGGCCGATATCGACCTCGAAGGTTATGGCGGTTTGCGCCTGTCCGACACCTGTCGGCCATTGTTGCGCGGGGAGGTGAGCCTGGAGCTGCGCCGTGACCTCAAGCCGCAGACCAGCAGCAAAAGCAGCGGCAGCGGCGGCAGTCCGGCGAGCCAGCTGGTGCGTGGCGACGAACGCGAGCAATGGGAAGCGCTGCGGGCGCTTCGGCGCAAGCTGGCCGAGGAACACGGCGTACCACCGTATGTCATCTTCCCCGACTCGACCTTGCTGGAAATGCTGCGCAGCCAGCCGGCCAGCCTCAGCGAAATGGCCCAGGTAAGTGGCGTCGGTGCGCGCAAGCTGGAGCGCTATGGCGCGGCCTTCCTCGACGTCCTCGGCGGTGCTGCCGAGGCGCCACCGCAGGTCACTGACCTGCGCCACGAACTGACCAGTCTGGCCCGTGCCGGCATGACCCCGGCGCAAATCGCCGGGCAGTTGAACTGCAGTGAAAAGAATGTCTACAGCATGCTCGCCGAGGCCATCGGCCGTCAGCAGTTGTCGCTGGAGCAGGCCCTGGATCTGCCGGAAGACCTGCTGGCCGAAGTACAGGATGCATTCCTTGATGGCGAAGGCGAGTTGCCGCCGGTATCGGCCATTGCCGAGCAGTTCGGGGGCCGAGTGCCAGAAGGGGTTCTGTATTGCGTGCGGGCGGCGTTAGCCGCTGAATTCGAGATGTAACGGTGTTTTGTCATCTTTTATAACGATTGTCAGACAGATAGAACCAGGTGGAGCCTTGCCTGTTGCGCAGGAGCATGGTTAGCTGACTAATAATTAGTTCTGATGATGAGTTTTCTATGCCGTTGACCGATCAACACCGCTTCGGAATGCAGCTGGCCCATATGTCGCGGGGTTGGCGTGCCGAGCTGGACCGCCGTCTGGCCGGCCTCAACCTGTCCCAGGCCCGCTGGCTGGTGCTGCTGCACCTGGCCCGATTCGACGAAGCACCTACCCAGCGTGAGCTGGCCCAGAGTGTTGGCGTAGAAGGTCCGACCCTGGCGCGCTTGCTCGACAGCCTCGAGTCCCAGGGGCTGGTACGGCGTCAGGCGGTGCTGGAAGACCGCCGTGCGAAGAAAATTCATTTGTGCCCACCGGCCAAGCCGCTGATCGAGCAGATCGAAACCATTGCCAATGCCTTGCGCGTCGAACTCTTCACCGGTGTCGACGAAGAGGAGTTGCGCGTGTGCATGAAGGTCCACGCGCGCATCCTGGCCAACCTGGAAAAGTCCTGACCTGCCTCAGAAGGTGTGGCCCAGGTTCAGGTACAACGCTTTCTGATTCTCGCTGTTGGCCCCGTAGCTGAAGTTCAACGGGCCCAACGGCGTTTCGAAGCCGACGAAAATACTCGCGGCATTGATGTAGCCGCTGTCGAATTCGTTGTCGTTGTTCCAGGCCCGGCCACGCTCCAGCGAGCCGCCCACGTACAGCGGGAAGTCCAATGGCAGGTAGGCGCGTGGCGTCAACCGGCGGTAGTAGACCATGCGCATCAGGCTCATGTTCTGCCCGGACACCGAGTCCTGGCGAAAGCCTGACAGCTGCCGGGCGCCACCGAGCACAAAGCTTGAAGTGACCACCTCGGCATCATCCAGTGTGCGGCCGTACTGGGTGCCCAGCACCCAGGTGTTGGCGCCGCTGCTCAGGGCTTTGTCCAGTTTGAAGTTCCACTGCCGGTAGCGCTGGTCGGACCCCAGGTCCGGTTCGAACTGGCGCAGGGTCAGGCTGATGTCTTCACCGCTGTGCGGGAAGTAGACATTGTCCAGGGTGTCGAACGAATACTTCAGCTCATAAAAACCTTCGTTGAAGCTGAAGTGCGGCAGGTCCTGGTCGCCAATGCGCACTTCGGCATTGCCCCAGGCCTGACCGACACCAAAGCGCACTTCGCCGCTATTGCCAATCTGGCGCCCCAGGTTGAGGCCGAAGCCGTAGCGTTGCAGGCGGTATTCGGCAATCGGGTCGTCGTCCAGCGTGGCTTCGATGTTCTGTGAGCCCAGGTCCAGATAAGGCGCTATGAAGTAGCGGGAGCCGGTATCCAGCGGTTGATAGAACTCGCTGTACAGCTCCTGCTGGTCGCCGATCTGCGCGCGGGTCAGCCATTCGCCGCCCAGTTCGTTGATGCCGTTGACCCGGTAACTGGCACCGATGTTGAAAGCACTGTCGCCACGCATGTCATCCGACAGGTTCAGGCCCAGGCGCAGGTAGTCGGTACCGCCGCGGCGGCCGCGGGCGTTGATGACCAGGGTGTTGTCGCTGCCCTTGTGTACAACCCGGTACTGGACCCGGTCGAAATAGTCGAGGCCGTAGAGGGTGCCCATATCGGTCTGCAGGCGACCCAGTTCCAGGGGCTCGCCGATTGGCTGGCGGATGTAGAAGCGGATCACGTCGTCGCTGACTTTCGAGTCGTTCTCGATCCTGATGGCGGTGATCACCGGCGTGCGCTGGCTCGGCGAGCGGGCGACATTCAATTCGGCGTCGCTGCTGTCGGGGTGTTTGAGTACTGCCAGGCGCGAGTCAAGGGCACGTGCGGCGCGGTAGCCAGCGTCGATCATTTCTTCGGCGCGACCAAAATCGGTGACACCGAAACTGGTCAGCGGCGGCTGGATCAGGATGTCGTCGCGATGCAGGTTCGCCAGTTGTTCCTCGGAGTTGCGTCGAGTCATGAGGGTGATCGACTGGTTGAGGACGTCGACCACGGTGGTCATTTGCTTGCGATCACGCAACGGTGAGCCGATGTCGACCACAATGGCTACGTCGACACCCATCTCGCGGGCGACATCCAGGGGAATGTTGTCGACCATGCCGCCATCGACCAGCAGTCGGCCATCCAGGTCGACCGGGGCGAACACTGCCGGGATCGACATGCTGGCGCGAATCACCTGGGGCAGGTGACCACGGCGGAACACGACTTTTTCGCCACTGGCGATGTCGGTGGCCACGGCGCGGAAGGGAATTGGCAGCTTGTCGAAGTCACGGGTATCGCTGGTGTGGGCCAGCAGGCTTTCCAGCAACAGGGCCAGGTTCTGTCCCTGGATCACCCCCAGCGGCAAGCCAAGGCTGCCGTCGTCGCGGAAACTGAGCTTCTGTTTGACCAGGAAGTCGCGGTCATCCTGCTTGCGCCGGAAGGGCACGTCCTTGCGCGGCGGGGCATCGGACAGCGCCTGTTGCCAGTCGATACCCAGGGCGAGCTTTTCCAGCTCATCGATCTTGTAGCCGGAGGCATACAGGCCGCCGACCACTGCGCCCATGCTGGTGCCCGCAATGGCATCGACCTTGATACCTTGCTCCTCCAGGGCTTTGAGCACACCGATATGGGCCAGGCCACGGGCCGCACCGCCAGACAGCACCAGGCCGATTTTCGGTCGTGGGGGTTCGGCAGCCAGGAGCGGGAAGGAAACGACGATCAACAGCAGACTCAACAGCAAACGGTGCATCTTGGCTCTCGGAGCTAAGGCTAAAGACCGCTAGTATAAGCGCGACCGCCTGTCAGGAAGCTGTTACTCATGAATGCTCACAAAGCCGAAATTGTCATTACCTATTGCACCCAGTGCCAGTGGCTGCTGCGTGCCGCCTGGCTGGCCCAGGAACTGCTCAGTACCTTCAGTGATGACCTGGCGCGGGTGGCCCTTGAGCCCGCCACAGGCGGCGTCTTCCGGATTACCTGCGATGGAGTGCAGATCTGGGAGCGCAAGGCCGATGGCGGCTTCCCTGAAGCCAAGGTGCTCAAGCAACGGGTGCGTGACCAGATCGATCCGCAGCGCGACCTCGGTCACAACGATCGCCCGTGAGCGGCATCAGCCTTCGACGGCAGTAGCTTTGGCGGCCTGGTTGCTGGCCGCCAGGCGACTGGAGATGACGATGGCGAGAATGATCAGCACACCCCCCAGGAGCATGCGCGGGGTTGGCGCTTCAGCGAAGATCAGCCAGGCCAGGGCGATGCCGTAGACCGGTTCGAGAGCGAACACCACTGCGGCGGTACGTGCCTTGATGACCGCAAGACTGGCGACGAACAAACTATGCGCGACGCCAGTGCAGAACACCCCGAGCAGGCCGATCCACAGCCAGTCCATCGCCGAGACTTCGCTCAGTGCCGGGGCGGCGGCTGGCAGCAGGCACAGCGCAACGACCGCGTTCTGACACAGCGCTGCCTGCACCGCTGGAATGCGTGCGCTGGACGCCCGGTTGGTCAAGGACAACAACGAAAACAACAAACCTGAAAGCAAAGCCCAGAGCAAACCGCCAGTGGCCTGGCTGGCCAGGTCGAAGTCCGGGGTAACCAGTATCAATCCGACGCTCACCAGCAGCACCAGGATGATTTCGTTGCTGCGGACCCGCTCCCGAAACAGCAAGCCTTCAAGAATGACGGTAAAGGCTGGAAAGCTGGCAAAGCCCAGGGTGGCAATGGCCACGCCAGCGACTTTGACGGCAATGAAGAAGCTCACCCAGTGCCCTGCCAGCAACACACCACCTAACGCCAGGCGGCGCCAGTCCTGGCTTTGCAGCGGTTGCCAGGCTTTTTGTGCAACACGGGCAAAGAGGCCGAGGGCGACGACCGCGAAGGCGGCGCGGCCAAAGACGATGACCGACGGTGCTGCCTGGGCCAGCTTGCCGAAGACGCCAGTCAAGCCGAAGAACAGCGCGCCGATATGCAGGGCGCCGAGGGCGGTGCGGTGGTTCATGGTGATCCTTGTAGTAGGCAGAACAGCCTGGCCAGTTTACGAGGCGCTGGTGGCAGCTGTCTGTCGCGTTCCTCGCGTCAGTTGTCGCCAGACTCGCGGCGCAGTGCCCGAGGCGCACGGCCGAACGCTTTGAGCATGGCGGCGGAGAAGGCACTTTGCGAGCTGTATCCGACCTGGCTGGCGATTTCACCGATAGCCAGGTCAGTCTCGGCGAGCAACCTGCGTGCTTGCAGCAGTCGGCGTTGGCGGATGTAGTCCATCGGCGTCATCGACGCCTCCGTGATGAAGCGGGCGTGCAGGCGCGCAGCGGAAAGCCCAGCCAGGCGGGCCAGATCGGCCACTTGCAACGGGTAGGCGGCGTTTTGCTCGATGTGCGCGTCGAAGCTGGCAAAGGGCAATTGCTTCTGCACGGTGGCAGGGCGGGAAGCACTGTTCAGGCTCGCCAACAGCAACACCGCGCCTTGCCGGGCAATCAGCGGGTCGGCCACCGGACCTGCCGCCAGCCAGTCGACCAGTTGCTGCTGGCGATTGTCCAGGTCGAGTGCACCGCGATGCTCAAGCAGGCGCTGGCTGGCCTGGGCTTGCTCGCCCATGTTGCTTTCAAGCCAGGCATCACCGGGTACATCGAGGACCAGACAGTGGCTTCCGGCGGCGCTGCCGCAGGTATGGTGAACGCCGCCAGGCACGACAATCAGGCCCTGACGATCGATCCGTGCGCCACGGCCGTCGAGTTCGAAATCCAGTTGCCCGCGCAAGCCGAACACCAGTTGTGGGTGCGTATGGCTGTGGGCGATCAGGTCGTCACTGTAGTGACGCAGGGAAAGTATCGAGCCGCTGCTCATTGCCGTGTCCTCCAGGCCGTGGCGGCAGTGTACAGGGTCAGGCAAGGCACTGGCGTGTCATCAGATCGACGTGGTTTCGTCATGTTTGCTTCATTGCCCACTGCCACGCTCGGCAAAACTGCCCCGGAGCCAGCCCATGAGCCATGCCGAGCTAGTCAAACCCTCCCGTAAGCAACGCGTGCGTACGTTGTGGATATCCGACGTGCACCTGGGCACGCGGGACTGCCAGGCGGAACACTTGTCGCAGTTCCTCAAGGGCTATCAGGCTGATCAGGTCTATCTGGTCGGCGACATCATCGACGGCTGGAAACTGCGCAGTGGCATGTACTGGCCGCAGGCACACACCAACGTCATCCGTCGTCTACTGACCATGAGCAAGCGTGGCACCGAAGTGATTTATGTCACCGGCAACCACGACGAGTTCCTGCGCCGCTACTCCAAGCTGGTGCTGGGCAATATCCGTCTGGTCGATCAGGCCGAGCACCTCACCGCCGATGGCCGGCGCCTGTTGGTGATTCATGGCGATCAGTTCGATGTAATCACCCGTTACCACCGTTGGTTGGCCTTTCTCGGTGATTCGGCCTACGAGTTCACCCTGACTCTCAACCGCTGGCTCAACCATTGGCGCGCCCGCTATGGCTACGGCTACTGGTCGTTGTCGGCGTATCTCAAACACAAGGTCAAGACTGCCGTCAGTTTTATCAGTGATTTCGAAGAGGCGATTGCCCATGAGTGCGTCAAACGCGGCTTTCATGGGGTGGTTTGCGGGCACATTCATCATGCCGAAATCCGCAAGGTCGGTGAGGTCGACTACTTCAATTGTGGTGACTGGGTCGAGTCCTGTACGGCGCTGATAGAACACTGGGACGGCAGCATCGAGCTGTACCGGCTGGCTGACGCCCAGGCGCGTGAAGCGCAACGCCTGGCTGAGCTGCAATGGGTCGAACCGCGCTGACTCAGGCGTTCTCGCTCAGCGACTGCAGTGCAGCCTTGTAGATTGACTGGCGTGGCTGGGCGAACAAACGCTTGAGCATGGGTTCGAAGAAGCTCAGCGGCAGGCTGTCATAGCCCGGGTCGAAGGCGGCGGCATCGTAACGTGCGCAGAACTCGATGGTCGGCCGGTACTGCGGATGGTCCTGAAACTGCTCGCGCAGGTGCCGGTCCATACCGAGGTGATGAAAGAAATAATAGCCCTGGAAGATCCCGTGTTTTTCCACCATCCACAGGTTTTCCGGGCTGACGAAAGGCTTGAGGATGGCCGCGGCGATATCGGGATGATTGTAGCTGCCGAGGGTGTCGCCGATATCGTGGAGCAACGCACAGATGACGTACTCCTCGTCACGCCCGTCGCGCCAGGCGCGGGTGGCGGTTTGTAAGGAATGACTGAGGCGATCAACCGGAAAACCGCCGAAATCACCGTCAAGCAGGCGCAGATGCGCCAGGATCCGTTCGGCAAGCTGGCTGGCGTAAGCCCTGAAATCACTGGCGATGATCGCCCAGTCCTGCTCGGTGCCATCTTGCATGTGCGTGAAACGGGCCTGCTGGTTCATCGGCAATCCAGGTGTCGGGACGTTGCATTCCACTCTACCTTTGCCGTCTGTCGGGGCAGTGGCCGCCGAGGACTGGTTTCTGGCCTTGCGGGCCGAAATCAGAAGGAGACTTTCCCGCGCAGCATGTCGCGGTACATGGCGAAATCGCCAATGAGGCTGTAAAGCGGGTGTTTGAAGGTGGCGGGGCGGTTCTTCTCGAAAAAGAAATGGCCAACCCAGGCAAACCCGTAGCCCGCGAACGGCAGCACCAGCAACACGATCCACTTGCCACTGCCCAGGGCATAAGCGAGCAGGGCGATGACCAGGCTGGTGCCGACGAAGTGCAGGCGCCGACAGGTGGAGTTGCTGTGTTCTGCCAGATAATACGGGTAGAACTCGGAAAAACTGCGAAATTGCTGAGGACTGTTCACGACCCAGCTCCTGAAGCTGTCGATACTGATGAAGATACACTGCGTGGAGCCTGAACTGAGTCTAGAGTGAGTAAAACCGCGGGACAGTGACAATAGGCGCCAATTGAGTATCCTTTGAGTTCGCCGCAGGAGCGGCCTGTTCGAACATAAGAAGCCAGCCATGAGCGAAAGAACTACGTCAGCAAGCTGGGCATCAGGGATCGTCAAGGCACTCGAGCTCGAAGGGCTCGATTGCCGTGCCATGTTCAAACAACTCGGCCTGGATTTCGCCGCGCTGGACGACCCTGACGCACGTTTTACCCAGGATTCCATGACCCGTCTGTGGCAACTGGCGGTCGATCTTTCCGGCAACCAGGCCATTGGCCTGAACATGGCCCGGGTGGTTCGTCCGGCGTCATTCCACGTGGTCGGGTACGCCTTGATGTCGAGCCGTACGCTGGCCGAAGGGTTCGAACGCCTGGTGCGCTACCAGCGCATCATTGCCGAAAGCTCCGATTTGAGTTTCCGCCTGGAGCCCGACGGCTATGCGCTGATTCTCACCGTTCACGGTGATCATCTTCCGCCCACCCGGCACAGCGCCGAGGCCTCACTGGCCTGTGCGTTGTCGCTGTGCAGCTGGTTGAGCGGACGGGTGGTACAACCGCGGCGGGTATTGGTCCAAGGGCCGCAGCCACTGGATGTGACGCCCTACAAAACGGCTTTTCATGCACCGCTGGTGTTTGGTGCAGCGCACGACGCGCTGGTTTTCGAGCGCGCCGACATGGAAGCACCGTTGCCGACGGCCAACGAAGCCATGGCCACCTTGCATGATCGTTTTGCCGGGGAGTACCTGGCACGCTTTTCCGAAAGCCGGGTCACCCATCGCGCCCGCCAGGTGCTATGCCGGGTGCTGCCGCAAGGCGAGCCCAAGCGCGAGATGGTGGCCCAGGCCTTGCACCTTTCCCAGCGCACCTTGCAGCGGCGCTTGCAGGAAGAAGGCACCAGTTTTCAGACGCTGCTTGACGACACCCGCCGCGAGCTTGCCGAGCAGTACCTGGCGCAGCCGAACATGACCCTGCTGGAAACCGCCTACCTGCTGGGTTTTGCCGATCCGAGCAATTTCTTCCGGGCGTTTCGGCGCTGGTTCGATGCCACGCCCGGTGAGTACCGGGCACGCATGGTGGCGAGCGCACCGTCCCCGGCATGTGCTGAGGACGGCGACGTACTGATCAGTGACGCCAGAACGCCGGCATACACAGCACCAGCACCGTAATGATCTCCAGGCGGCCGAGCAGCATGCCGGCTGCCAGGATCCACTTGGCGGCATCCGGCAGCGTCGCGAAGTTGCCGGCCGGGCCAATGGTTTCACCCAGGCCCGGGCCGACGCCGGAGACCGTACTGGCAGCACCGGTCAAGGCGGTCATCCAGTCCACGCCGAGCAACGACAGGAGCAGGGCGATCACGCAGATGGTGATGGCAAAGAAGAACGAGAAGGTCAGAATCGAGCGGACAATCTCTTCATCCAGACGATGGCCGTTGTACTTCTGCTTGATCACTGCGCGCGGGTGGATCAGCTGATTGAGGTTGGCCTTGAGCAGGATATAGGCAACCTGAAAGCGGAAAATCTTGATACCGCCTGCAGTCGACCCGGAGCAACCACCGACGAAGCCCAGGTAGAAGAACAGCATCAGCGAGAAATTACCCCAGAGGCTGTAGTCACCCAGGGCAAAGCCGGTGGTGGTGACTACCGAGGTGACGTTCAGCGCCACGTGACGCAGGGCGTCCAGCCAGTGCAGGTTGGTGGTAGCCCAGTACCAGGTGCCGAGTACCAGCCAGGTGACCACGAGCATGGCCAGCAGACCCTGGACCTGCTGGTCCTTGATCAGGGCCTTGCGGTTGCCGCGCAGGGTGGCTACGTAGAGTGCGAAGGGCATACTGCCAAGGATCATCACCACCACTGCAACCCAGTGCACGGCGGGTTGGTCCCATTTGGCCAGGGACTGGTCGGAGGTGGAGAAGCCGCCAGTGGAGATCGCCGACATGGCATGGTTGATCGCATCGAAAACGCTCATGCCTGCCAGCCAGAACGCCAGGCCACCCAGGGCAGTGAAGCCGACGTAAACCGCGACGATCGACTTGGCGACCATGTGCGAACGCGGCATGACTTTTTCGGAACGGTCTGACGATTCGGTCTGGAACAGGCGCATGCCACCGATACGTAGCAACGGCAGAATCGCCACAGCCATGGCGATAAAGCCGATGCCGCCGAGCCAGTGCAGCAGCGAACGCCACATCAGGATGCCTGGCGACATGTTGTCCAGGCCGCTGAGCACCGTTGCGCCGGTCGCGGTAATGCCGGACATGCTTTCAAAAAAGGCGTCGGTGTAGCTGATGTGCTGGGTCAGCAGGAACGGCAGGGCGGCGAAGATACACACCACCAGCCAACTGGTGACGGTCAGCAGGTACATGTCGCGCGGGCGCAGGTGCACATGTTCCGGGCGCCCCTGAATTACCAGGGCGAGGCCGGCGACAAAGGTGATCATGCTGGCCCAGAGAAACGATGGCAGGTCGCCGGTGCGATCGAAGATCACCAGGGTGGCCATGGGCACAACCATGCTGATCGCCAGGGTGATCAGGAAGATGCCGATGATAAAACCAATGATCCTTAAGGTCGGCAACGCCATGTGATCTGCTCTGACTCGAAACGGAAGGGCGCCATTCTACCTATGGACCTTTTTAAGTAAACGCTAGAATAGCCGCACATTTCTCTTTAGGGGGTAGCCGATGGAGGCTCTCGACGCATTGCTCAACCGTGTTTCCGTGCCACGCCTGGTGGAACCCGCGCCCAATGCTGCACAGCGCGAGGGTCTGTTTCAGGCCGCGTTGCGGGCACCGGATCACGGCCAGTTGCGGCCTTGGCGCTTTTTGACAATCGAGGGGGAAGCGCGTGACAAACTCGGCACGCTGCTGGCTGAAGCGGTGCAGATCGACGGCGACGCCAGTGCCGCAGCGTTGGACAAAGCACGCGCCATGCCGTTGCGCGCACCGTTGCTGGTGGTGGTGATTGCCCGTGTGCAGGATCACTTCAAAGTGCCGAAGTCCGAACAACTGCTGGCGGCCGGATGTGCGGCCCACGGCATTTTGCTGGCGGCGCATGCGCAAGGTATCGGCGCGGTCTGGCGTACCGGTGACCTGGCCTATAGCGCGCACGTGGCTAAAGGCCTGGGGCTGGCTGACAAGGAAGAAATCATTGCCTTCCTGTACCTCGGCACACCGCTGAACGAACCGCGTACCGCACCGGTGCTGGCCACGGCTGACTTCGTTACGGCCTGGGGGTTGTAGGAGCGGATTCACCGGGACGCCGGACCGCCGCGATGGACTGCGTAGCAGTCCCATTTCTAAGGGCCGCGTTGCGGCCCATCGCGGCGGTCCGGCGTCCCGGGAAATCCGCTCCTACGGAACTCCAGGCCCGGTCAACGGCAACTCGAGGCTGGCAATGAACCCTCCTTGCGGGTGGTTGCCCAGGCTCAGACTCCCGCCATGGCGCTCGGCCGCCTTGCGCGCAATCGCCAGGCCCAGGCCATGGCCTGGCGCACTCTGTCCAGGTGCACGGAAAAACGGTTCGCCCAGTTGCGCCAGGTGTTCTTCAGCCACTCCCGGCCCGTGGTCACGCACGCTGAGCACGATGCGCTCGTTGTCCCGCACTGCCGTGAACTCGATGGGTTGACCCGGCGGGTTGAAACGCAGGGCATTGCGCAGCAGGTTATCCAGCGCCCGTTCGATCAGGGTTGGCCAACCTTGCAGGCGCAGGCCGTTTTCGTGATGCAGTTGAATTTGCTGCTCCGGTGCACTGAGCTGCGCGTCCTTGTGCACGGACTGCAGTACGGCATCCAGGTCCACCGGCTCGGCGCGGGTCTGTTCGGCATCGACCCGGGCCAGCACCAGAATCTCGCTGATCAACGCCTCCAGTCGGTCGCATTCACGGGTCAGGCGTGGCCATAACGCCTCGCGTTGTTCAGCTCCAGCCCGCTCGGCCAGGGCCAGGGCGATGCGCAAGCGGGCCAGCGGCGAGCGCAATTCATGGGAGACGTCACGCAACAATTGGCGCTGACTGCCGATCAGACTCTGCAGGCGTGATCCCATACGGTTGAAATCGTTGGCCAGTACGCCAAATTCGTCGCGCCGGTTGGCCAGGCGCGCCAGGCTGTTCTGCTGGTAAGTAGTCTGTCCAAGGTCATGCACCGCACCGCGCAGGCGGCTCAGTGGCCGGGTGATGGACAGGGTCACGAACAGGCTGAACAAGGTCAGCACCACCAGGGCAATACCCAACGCGCTCAGTGGCCAAAGCAGGCTGTCGCGGTGCCAGGCATCGAGTTCAGGGTGTGGAATACGGTAGATCAGCAGGTAGGTTTCACCGCTGTCGGGGCTGGTGTACTCCTCGGTCAGACGACGCCAGGGCAGGCGTCGGTCATCGTTGTGCCGGCGTGCCTCGAAGGCTGCCGCACGACGCGGGAAGGTGCCCGGAACCACCGCGTCGCCGCTGTCGTTCAGAACCTGTACGTCAATGTTGTAGTGGCGTTTGCGCCTTTCGAGAAAATGCTGCGCCGAATCCGGCCCCTGCTGTTCGTAGCGTTGGGTCCATTTCTGCGCCAGGGTATTGAGGCCCGGGTGGCGGCTGAGGATCCAGGCGTCCTGGTTCAACATGTGCCCAAGCAGGATCGACAGGCCTGCGACCAGGGCTATGGCCAGCCAGAAACTGGCCAGGATGCGCCAGAACAATGAACGCAAGGGAGGCTCCTTCAACGGCAAAAAGCCCGGCGTGCACAGAGGCAAGCCGGGCGGGTGGCTGACAGCTTACTGAGCCTTGGTGGCTTTTTCAGCTTTCCAGGCCTTGAACTCGTCCCATTCGGCGCGGCGTTGGTCCTGCTCTTTCTTCAGCTCGTCGAATTTCTTCTGCTGATCAGGCTTGAGCAAGGCGCGGATATCGGCCTGGGTCTTGTCTTTCCTGGTTTGCAGTTCGTCTTTCAGCGCTTTCTGATCGGCTGCCGGGAGCTTTTCCAGGTAGCGCTTGGTGATTTCCTGACGGCTTTTCATCTGCTCGCCCATCAGCTTGCCGATCTGCTGGCGCTGTTCGCGGCTCAGGTCCAGCTGGGCGAAAGGCGCTCCACCGCGGTGGTGATCGCCGTGGCGCGGGCCGCCTTCTGGCATGGCCATGGCGACGGTCGGCAGTGCGGCAGCGAACATCAGGGCGATAAGGGTCTTGCGCATGGTGTCTCTCCTTTCCTAAGGCCGGTGGTTACCGGATGTGCCCAGTCTAGGGAGATCAAGGTCAACGGCGGTCAGGCAAGGGTAAAGCTTGGGTAAAGATGGCTGAACGCCGTGCTGACATTACAGGCTGTAGTAGTAGCCGCGGCTGCGCAGGGCAACGATGCGCGGGCGGCCGTCAGGGTGCGGACCGATTTTCTTGCGCAGGTTGCTGACGTGCATGTCCAGGCTGCGGTCGTAGAGGGTCAGCTTGCGCCCCAGGGCAATCTGCGCCAGCTCCTGCTTGTCCAGCGGCTCGCCGGGCTGGCGCAACAGGGCTTCGAGAATCCGGCTTTCGGACAAGGTCAGGGTCAAGTCCTGTTGATCGATGCTGACTACGCCGCGTGCCGGGCTGAAGCAGAGGTCGCCGATTTCTACCTGGCTGGGCGTGGCGTTGGGGTGGCTGCGGCGTAGCACGGCGCGCAGTCGTGCAGTGAGTTCACGCGGGTCGCAGGGCTTGGCCAGGTAATCGTCGGCGCCAAGCTCCAGGCCCAGAATCCGGTCCAGTGGCTCGCCGCGGGCCGAAAGCATCAGCACCGGTAGCTCCGGGTGCTCGCTGCGCAGTTGCTTGAGCAGCTCAAGGCCACTACCGTCGGGCAGCATCACATCCAGCACGACAGCGGCGGGCGCCTGTTCGGCCAGCGCCTTGCGCGCGCTCTGGCCGTCGTGGCAGGCACGTACGGTAAAGCCTTCCTGGGTCAGCCAGCTGCCGAGCAGCTCGCAGAGTTCCTGGTCATCATCAATCAGTAACAGCTCGCTCATGACTCACTCAATTCAACCATTGCCGACG
>JAVXRI010000102.1:0-20299 GCA_036643775.1 Pseudomonas sp.
GCGGTTTCGCCGTCGATTGACGAGCAGGCTTGAAATCGTTTCGGGCGCCCCCATCTAGGTGTCAAGCATTCAAGTATGAGCAACTTTTAGATGTGTTCTTTACCACTCATGATCCAACCACATTAAATCGTCAGGGCAATGACATCGGCACCCAGTACCGCTCGGTGATCTACTGCACCAGCCCTGAGCAACTGGAGCAGGCGCTGGCCAGCAAGCAAGCCTATCAGGCAGAACTGAGCAAGGCCGGCTTCGGCGAGATCACCACCGAAATCGACCAGGCACCAACCGTGTATTTCGCCGAGGCGTACCACCAGCAATACCTGGCGAAAAACCCGGAAGGCTACTGCGGCATCGGTGGCACCGGCGTGTGCCTGCCGCCCAGCCTGCAAGGCAACTGAGGGATCGACATGTCCGCACCGAGCATGACCCTGTTCCACTCGCCGGCTTCGCCCTTTGTGCGCAAAGTCCTGGTGGTACTGCACGAGACCGGGCAGACCGACCGTGTGGCGCTGCAGACCATCAACCTGTCGCCGGTCAGCCCGGTGGCCGAGCTCAACCAGGGCAATCCGGCGGGGAAGATCCCGGCCTTGCGCCTGGCTGACGGCACGGTGCTGCACGACAGCCGGGTTATCTGCGAGTACCTCGACCAGCAGCATGTCGGCATCCCGCTGATTCCCAAGGAAGGCTGGTCACGCTGGCATCGTCTGACGCTCGCCTCTCTGGCCGATGCGATCATGGATGCGGCGGTACTGACCCGTTACGAAACCTTCCTGCGCCCGGAGGAAAAACGCTGGGACAGCTGGATCGAATCGCAGCAGGACAAGATCCGTCGCGGTCTGGCCAGTCTTGAGCAGGAACACATTGCCGAACTGAGCTCGGTGTTCGACATCGCCGCCATCGGTGTGGCCTGCGCCCTGGGCTACCTCGATTTGCGCATGCCCGATTTCGGCTGGCGTGAACAGCAGCCGAAGCTGGCGGCTTGGTATGCCCAGGTCAGTCAACGGGCCTCGATGCAGGCGACCGATCCTTCGCTCACCTGATTCAACCCCTGTGGGAGCTGGCCTTGCCAGCGATGCAGACACCGCGCACTAGCTGACACCGCAGCGATCTCATCGCCGGCAAGGCCGGCTCCCACACTGACCTCTACCGTCCACAGGTTGGCAATACCCCGCGCCAACACCATTCCCAGATCCCTTTCCTCGCGCAAGCCGCTCATTGCAGTTTCCCCGGTCCAACGCTGTACCAGTCCAGACGACGGGTCAGCACCATGAACACACCCAGCAGCCCGAACAGCAGCAGCGAGCCCATCAACAAGGCGTAGTCCTCGGCGCTGAGCAGGCCGTAGAGCATGCCGTAGAGCACCGCCAGCCCCAAGGCAAAGCCCATGGCGCGCAGCACGCTGTGCAGCACATGGCACAGGTAGAAGCCGATCAGCAGCACACAGGCCCCGGCCGAGAGCAAATACGCCAGACCAAAGCCCAGGTGTTCGGACAACGACAGCAACAACAAGTAGAACAACGCCAGTGCCGCACCCACCAGGGCGTACTGGATCGGGTGCACGCTGAGGTTCTTGAGGATTTCGAAGAGAAAGAAGCCGGCAAAGGTCAGGGCGATGAACAGCAGCGCATATTTGATCGCCCGCTCACTCTTGAGGTACTGATCCACCGGGTCGACGAAACTGACGCCGAAGGCCCGAGCGCGAAAATCCTCACAGTTGCCATTGACCACACACTGGCTCATGGCGTCTTCCAGGTTGGTGGAAAAGAACGATGTCTGCCAGCTCGCGGAGAAACCACCCGCGTCGATCTTGCGGCTGCTGGGCAAGTAGTTGCCGACAAAGCTTGGGTGCGGCCAGTTGGCCGCCATGCTGACACGGGTACTGCGCCCGACCGGCAGCACATGCAATTGCCCGGTGCCTTGCAGACTGAGGTCAAAGGCGTAATCGAACAGGGTTTCAGCCTTGCCGTCGAGCGCGTTCAGAACCACATGCACACCACCGCCCAACCAGCTCAGGCTAGTGCCTGCCTGAAAGTCCAGGCGCTGATCATTGAACTGCAGTTGCACACCTTTTTCGATGCCGCGGATATCGCTGATGCCGACCGCGAGAAAGGCAGGGTCGAAGCGGTAATCCTCGAAGTCTTCAGTAATGCCCCACTGCGCTGGCACCTTGAATTGACCGCTGATGTGGTTATCGGCATGAAACAGACGCGCCTGGTAGATCCCGCGTGAGCGCAGCTCGGTGTCGATGCCTGACTTCAGCTCGAAGGTTTCTGGCAGGAAGTACAGGTGACCGCTGACTTGCTTGGTTTCCTGGTAGGTGTTGCCATCCTCGGTCTTCCAGCGGCGCTCGGCCTTGCGGTACGGCACCACCAGCACCGGCCCGCTGATCTGCTGGCTGAAACTGGCGCTCTGGGCGATGTCCTGTACAACGTTGTCACGCAGCTCCTGACGTTCGCCAATCAGGCCGCCGATCATCAGCAGCGGGATCAGCAACAGCACGATCAGCAAGGCGATGGTGCCAAGTTTGATACTCAAGGTTCGGTTCATTGGGCAAGGCTCCGGTTTCGATTGGCAGAGTCTGCGCAATCAAAATGGAGCCTTTGGGAACGTATGTGGAGCTTGTGTGCAGAGTCTGTGAAGTTTCAGTCCAGGCGCTTGGCTGGCAGCCACAAGCGCACGCGCACGCCGTCTTCAACGTTGGCCACTTGCAGCGAACCGCCGTGCAGTTGCATCACTTCCTCGACGAAGTTCAGGCCCAGCCCGGTACTCTTGCGCCCGCTGAAGGGGCGCGGAAGCGAATAGAAGCGCTCGCTCACCCGCCCCAGGGCATAGTCGGGAATCGCCTCGCCCTGGTTGAACAGACTCAGGGCCACACGAGTGCCCTGCCTCTCCAGTTCGAACAGCAGCATGCCGCCGGGCGGGGTGAAGTCCAGGGCGTTGTCCAGCAGGTTGGCGATGGCCTGGCGCATGAGGAAGGGCTCACACAGCAAACGGGTACTGGCCGGCACCCGCTGACGTACCTGCAAGCGGTTGCTTTCGATCCGCGCGCTCTGGGCCAGCAACAGTTCGTCGACCAGGGCGGCCAGCGACACCTGCTGTTGCTCTTCCAGGGTTTGCAGCTGTTCGACCTGTGCCAGGTTGAGCAGGCGTTCGATCAACTGCTGCATGCGCGCACTCTCGCTCTCGATGTTGTCGGCAAAGCGCTGGCGCTGCGCCTCCGGCATCGGCCCCTGGAGCAGCTCCGAGGCGCCACGGATGGCCGCCAGCGGGCTCTTGAGCTCATGGGTCAGGGTGTGCACGTAGCGCTCGACATAGTCCTTGCCTTCCAGCTGGGTGCGCATGCGTTCCACCGCCGCCGCCAGTTGTCCCAGTTCACCACCGCGATAGTGCGGCAGCGCGGTGCGCTCACCTTCACTGACGGCCTGGGCGTAATGTGTCAGGCGCCGAAGCGAGCGTGCCAGCCACCATGACAGTGCGGCACCGACCAGCAACCCCAGGCCGATCAGACCCAGCCCCAGGTACAGCAAACGCCGCTCGGAGCGATCGATATACGGCTGCAGGGATTTGTTCGGCTTGGCCACGGTGACCACGCCGATGATCTTACCCTCATCGAGAATCGGTGCCGCCACGTGCATCACTGACGACTCGGGATCATCCGGGTCGCTGCGGGTAGACCGCGCGCCGTACTCGCCGCGCAGAGTCAGGTAGACATCGTTCCAGCGCGAATAGTCCTGGCCCACCGCCGCACCACTGGAGTCGAGCAGAACGATGCCCTTGGCATCGGTGACATAGATGCGATGGTTGACCTGATTCTTCGACAGCCCCCAGATATCGGCTTTCGGTTGACGCTGGCCGTAGGCGCGTAACAACTGCGGCAAATGGCTCTGCCCGAGGGTGCCGGCCTTGACGTCGTCATGAAGAATCTCGGCGAGCAGGTTGGCGGTGTCCACCAGGGTTTCTTCGGTGGACTGGCGCACACCGGGTCGGATCTCTTCACGCACCGTGCTGAGAATGAAATAGCCGGTCAGCCCGACAAACAGGAAGTACACCAGAAATATGCGGATGCCCAGGCGCATCAGCTGTGGCTCGGGCTGTAGCTGTAACCCAGGCCGCGGTGGGTCTGGATCGGCTCGGCGTCGGCGGCCACCTGGCGCAGCTTGGCGCGCAGACTCTTGATATGGCTGTCGATGCTGCGCTCATAGCCTGCGTCGGCTGCCACGCCGACGGCATCGAGCAGTTGCTCGCGGCTGAACACCCGCTCGGGTTGCTCAAGCAAGCTCTGCAACAGGCGGAATTCGTGGCGGGTCAGGCTCAGGGGGTGGCTGCGATAGCTGATCTGCATACGCAGTGTGTCGACCTGGAACAACGCTGGCGCGCTGCTCACAGGCTCGGTGCGCGGCGCCATACGCTTGAGGATCGCCCGCACCCGTGCCGCGACTTCCCGAGGGCTGAAGGGTTTGACCACATAGTCATCGGCGCCGATTTCCAGGCCTACCACACGGTCTATTTCCCCGTCGCGGGCACTGAGGAACATCACCGGCACATCGCTGAAGCGCCGCAATTGGCGGCAGGTTTCAAAGCCGCTGATATCCGGCAGGCCGATATCGAGGATGATCAGGTCAGCGGGTTGCTGACGCTGCTGTTCGAGCGCAGCACTGCCCAGGGTCACCCACTCAGTGCTATGGCCATCACCCTGCAAGGCAAAAATCAGGGTATCGGCAATGGCCGCTTCGTCTTCGACAATGAGTATGTGCGGCATGGCATCCGGGCCTGGGATTGGAATGCTGAACTTGTAGGAGATTCCATCGTGCCTGGCAACTGTAGGAGCGGATTTATCCGCGATGGACTGCGTAGCAGGCCTGTTTTTTGGGGCCGCGCTGCGGCCCATCGCGGATAAATCCGCTCCTACAACTCAGCATTCAGGCTTGCCCGCCGTAAAACGCCGCGCCGGGTTTACCGCCGCCTTGAACTCACGCAAGGCCTTGGCACCAATCAGCAGCGGATAGTTGAAGCTGCTGCGGTCGGTCAGGTTGACCTCAACCGTGCGTTTGACGTCGCCCAGGCACAGCTCCAGATCGACCACCGGGCGCTTGCTGATCTCCGCACCCTCGCCGTCTTCGTCTTCATCGGCGCGGTTCTTGATCTTGCTGATGCGCGCCAGCTTGTGTTCATAGACCTTGCCGCTGGAGTCCTTGGTCGCCAGGCGGAAACGCACCCAGTCTTCACCATCGCGGGTAAAAAGCTCGATGTCTTTGGCCGACAGCGATGCGGTCAGCGCACCGGTGTCCATTTTCGCCTTGAGGGTTTCACCGCCAAACTCCGGCAGCGTGATGTATTCGTAACGGCCATACAGGGTCGGCTCGGCAGCCATCACCGGAAGGGCCAGCAGCGACAACAGTGCAAGTACAGGTTTCACAGGGATCCGCTTCCTTGAGATAAGACAGTGTTTAGACTGCGCGGGCAGGATAGGTTCGCGCTATCAGCTTATTCAACACAATGTGAAACATTTGTCCCAGCCGAGCAGACCTGAGCATTTGGCACATGCCGATAGGCTGCTTATCATTACCGGCCGCTTACTTGAATATAAGAGCTTTCTTATGCGCCGCTTCCTGACGGGCATTCTTGTGACCTTGCTGTTGCTGCTCAACACCCTGGTCCTGATCGGCCCCTTGCTGGTCTTTGCCCTGCTCAAACTGGTCCTGCCCGGCCGCTACCGTGACTATGCCTCATGGGCGGTGATGTGGATCGCCGAGACCTGGTCGGAAATCGACAAACTGATTTTCCGCCTGTGCATCCCCACGGTATGGGAGGTGCGCGGCGCAGAGGACCTGCGCCTGGATACCTCTTACCTGGCCGTCAGCAACCATCAGAGCTGGGTCGATATCCCCGCGCTGATCCAGGCCCTGAACCGGCGCATTCCGTTCTTCAAATTCTTCCTGAAAAAAGAGCTGATCTGGGTGCCACTGCTGGGCCTGGCCTGGTGGGCGCTGGACTACCCGTTCATGAAGCGCTACAGCAAAGCGTTTCTGGAAAAACATCCGCAGCTCAAGGGTCAGGACCTGGAAATCACCAAGGCGGCCTGCGAGCTGTTCAAGCGCCAGCCGGTAACCGTGGTCAATTATCTGGAAGGTACGCGCTTCACCGAAGCCAAGCGTGTGGCCCAGCAATCACCGTTCAAACACCTGCTCAAACCCAAGGCCGGCGGTGTCGCGTTTGTGCTGGCAGCGCTGGGCGAACAGCTCGACGCCTTGCTTGACGTCACCATCGTCTATCCCGGCGACAAGGCGCCGGGCTTCTGGGATTTGCTCAGTGGCGCAGTGCCGAAAGTGATCATCGATATCCAGGTGCACGAGCTGGACCCGGCGCTATGGAACGGCGACTACGAGAACGATCCGGTTGTGCGCGAGGCTGTTCAGAACTGGGTCAATCAGCTGTGGCACGACAAGGACCAGCGCATTGAAGACTTGAGGGCGAAGCTAATCTGATCACGGGCAAGCCCTGGATAGCCGATTAAAATCTGCGTTAATAATCAAAATAAGGGAATCTTCTTTGCTATTGGCGCTTTAACTGGATAAAAATCGATCAACTAACAACTACAAAAAAGCCAGGATCGATCAATGGCCACTCCGTCCAGCAATGCTGCCCAGGCAGATTCCGCTCAACTGCGCCGTGTCCTCGGCCTCCCTGCCCTGGTGTTCTTCGGCCTGGTTTACATGGTCCCGCTGACCATATTCACCACCTACGGCATCGTCACCGAGATCACCGGTGGCCGCACCGCGGGCGCCTACCTGGTCACCCTGCTGGCCATGTTGTTCACTGCAGCGTCCTACAGCTTCATGGTCAGGCGCTTTCCGGTAGCCGGCTCTGCCTACTCTTACACCAACCTGGCATTCGGGCCGAGCGTCGGCTTTCTGGCCGGCTGGTCGCTACTACTCGACTACCTGTTTTTGCCGATGATCAATTACCTGTTGATCGGCCTGTTCCTGAACATCGCCTTTCCGAGTATTCCGGTCTGGACCCTTATCCTGGGTTCAATCGCACTGGTCACCGTGCTCAACGTGATCGGCATCAACTCGGTAGCCAAGGCCAGCAACCTGATTGTTGGCGCGCAGATCATCTTCATTGGCGTATTCGTGGCACTGTCGTGCAAAACCTTGAGCAGCGGCGAATCGTTCGACGTGCTCTCGCCACTGCTTGGCGATGGCAGCCAGCCGGGCTTCGGTCATTTGATGGCGGGGGCGGCGGTGCTGTGCCTGTCGTTCCTCGGCTTCGATGCCGTATCGACCCTGGCAGAGGAAACCAGGGACCCGGAGCGTAACGTACCGCGGGCAATCATCCTCACCACCCTTGGCGCCGGCTTGCTGTTCACCCTGCTGGCCTACATCAGCCAACTGGTGCTGCCGGGCAGCCATTTCGCCAACACCGACGCTGCCGCCAACGAGGTCATGTTCAAGGCTGGCGGCCAGTTCCTGGCCAACTTCTTCACCGCCGCCTTCGTCGCTGGCAGCCTCGGTTCGGCGCTGGCCTCGCAAGCGGCAGTATCGCGGATTCTCTACACCATGGGCCGCGACAAGGTCTTGCCACAGCGCTGGTTCGCCACCCTTTCACCGCGCTTCGGCACCCCGGTCACGGCGACCCTGGTGGTCTCGGCGTTTTCCCTGCTGGCGCTGGTGATCGACCTTGCCACCCTGGCATCGCTGATCAGCTTTGGTGCGCTGGTGGCGTTCTCGGCGGTGAACCTGGCGGTTATTCGTACCCACCTGGTCAGCGAGACCCGTCACCGCAACCTGACCGGGCTGCTGCGTTACGGCCTGATCCCGCTGGTGGGCATGAGCCTGACCTTGTGGCTGTGGACCAGCCTGTCGACGCTGACACTGGTGATCGGTTTGAGCTGGTTCAGCGCCGGCCTCGTTTACCTGGCCGTACTCACTGCTGGCTTCCGTCGTTCGGTGCGGCTGGTGGATTTCTCCGAGGCGGGATGAACTAATGGCAGGAACGGTTGGCCCTGAGGGTCAACGCCAGATCTGATATTTTTGCCAGTTGCGCCTGGTGGTACTTCACATCGACACTGATGCGACAAAGCATCATGCACGTCTTGATCAGCGAGGAGAGCGATCATGATCGATGTGGGGTACTTCTATACGGATGGACAAATCTCCACGCGCCTTGCGCAAGGCGAGCACCGAGTCATCTTTCGGGGCGCAGGTATGCTGCTCACAGAATTGCGGCTCAAAGACAGCGAAGCAGCAGTTGCTTTACTGGCAACCGATAGCCAAGGTTCGGTGCTAGGCGTGAGCACCGTAGCCCCAGGGCACGACTATGTTTATACCCCTTACGGTCATGACTCGGCGAATAGCGACAACGCGACACTACTGGCCTTCAATGCCGAACGCCGGGAACCTGCACTGGCAGCCTACCTCTTGGGTAATGGCTATCGCGTGTACAGCCCAGTGCTGATGCGCTTTCATGCACCCGATAACAGGAGCCCGTTTGGTGAAGGAGGGTTGAATACCTATGCTTACTGCTCGGGTGACCCAATCAACTTCCGGGACAGCACAGGGCATCAACGCCTGCCTCAACGAGGACCGATGTACCAGATGGCCAAACCTAAAGGCCATGGTCCTGCTCGCCCACTCAGACGCCAACCCGACTCACTTGAGGTGAGCAAGGCTTTGCAGGCATTTGAACTCCAGTCAAAACCGCGATCACCGTTGGCGCCATTCAATGAGCTGGAGCTCAAGCTGTTCAAGGAAGTACCTGACAGAGAAGCGCTGGCGATCATCGCCAAGCATGGGCAACTAGGCCTTCGTGCCCCAAACAAACGACAAAACGCCCCATCTCCCGCAATTCCTGTTGCGGCGTTTCAGAAGCACAATCAGGACGTCGTCAGTCAGTTGCGAACTAACGCACAGCAGATAGAGACAATCCGTACCGCCCAACCCGGCCTAACTTACCAAGCGGTTGAGCAGCTATCAGAACTCTTTGCTACGAAAACTGCGTTAAGGGCACAGCTTATTCGTTCGTCGAAACCTGTCGTCGTCTAACCCATCCCAAGGTCGGTATCGCTTATACCGACGGTGGACTCACCGCCGCAGGCGCGCCCCACAGGCCGCCCAGGTTCTGCAACAGCGAACCGGCAACGCCCTGCTGACCGAGGTACTGCAAGATCAGCGGGGCAAACTGGCCGATCATGCCGGTGTCCATGCCCAAGGCACTGAAGGCGTTGTTCAGGTCATTGGTGTCTTTGACGTTGTCGCCCAGGGCATTGCTCAGGGCAGACGCCTTACCGCTCTTGCCGAGCAGATCGCCCAAGCCGCTCAAACCGCCCAGGGCGTTTTCGCCGGAGAGCAGGTCAAGGCCCGGTACGGCTTTGCTCAGTTGTTCGTAGTCGGTGCTGCTGAGCTGGTTACGGGCCAGACCGAGCAAGGCGCCGGTGCCACCGATGGCTTGTTCCGGGGTGATTTTCAGCTCGCTGCCGAGGGTGTTGAGCAGGTTCGCCGAGGCGGCTGGCGCCTGCACTGCCGCGCCGTCCTTGTTGCCTTGCATGGCGGAAACGGCGTTGGCCGCATCGCTGAGGTTGAAGGCGAACACCGGGCTGGCAGCCAGGCTCATCAGGGTAACCAGTGCGAAACGTTTCATGAATAAACCTCGTCAGCCGTAAAGGCAGGGAAAACGGAAATTGGACTGCGCTGGGGGGGAGAATGTTCCATTGGCCCCATCGCCGGCAAGGCCGGCTCCCACAATGCCACTGCCAGCGGCGAACCGTGTGGGAGCCGGCCTTGCCGGCGATGGGCCGGTCAGTTCAACTAAGCGGCTGACTCAACTCCCGATTCTCGAGCGCATCAAGTAACGCCTCCACCAACCCCTTGGCCATCTCCACCGAATGCAGGGTGGACCAGAGAAAGCCTTTGGCCGACTCATCGATACCGTCAAACGACTTGTTCCCCGTGTCGTAGGCGCAACGCAGGTACAACGAGATATGCACCAGCGCGTCATGCGGGTCGATACCGGCGTTGACCGAGAAGATTTGTGGATGACCGGCAGGGCAATCGCCGAAGGGTTTTTCGAGGGTTGAGTAAAGTGAGGGGGGTGGATCGGGGACAATTTTTTTCATGTGGTTACCTGAATGCAATTTTAGCTGCACCGACCGTTTCCACACGTAGGGTGGCAGCTGTACACGGGGTGGAAACCCGAGCGCATTCAGGAAAACTCGGTAGGCACGAGGCCTCCCGCGTACAGCCGCCATTGACGACAACACCTGAATGCTTACACGGGTTTCCACACCCGATCGCTGAACCGACAGCGACCCAGGGAGCCTAAAAGGCCAGGTTTCCGAGGGCAATCAGACTGAGATCGACAGACGCGGTAGGGTATTTCCTAGGACAAGGAATGACCAGCAGTTGCGCGTCAGACATTACGCAAACTGATGTAGGAAGTCCGACCGAACACCTGAAGTACCTAGTATTTTTGCCAGTTGCTGCGCCCTTCCTGGAGTCCGACACTGGATCTCTGCACGCCCTGCCACATTAGGTCCTATTGGTCTTCAAAGGAAGAAGGATGAAACGGCAATGAAACAGAATCCGGAAAGCACCACGTATTTCTATCAAGGCGACAAGCTCATCACCGTTAAACAAGGCACAAAAAACCGAACTATCCTGCGTACCCCTGATCTGCTCCTCGCAGAACATCACACTGGCACCGGGCAGAGTATTAATCTGCTAGCCACCGATGACAAAAACTCGGTGCTACAAACCAACAATCAAGAAAATGAAGAATTGCACGCCTACTCGGCCTATGGCCACGATCCGCTCCTCCCCTCCGAACGCACATTGTCTGGCTTCAATGGGGAACGTATCGAGGCGTCGTTAACAAGCTATCTGCTGGGCAACGGCTATCGCGCTTATAACCCCACCCTGATGCGCTTCCATTCAGTGGATAGTCTGAGCCCCTTCGATAAAGGCGGACTCAACGCCTACGCTTACTGCAGCGGTGACCCGATAAATCAATCTGACCCTACCGGCCACAGTCCACTGAAGAGTTTGCTCAAGCCACTGAAGAATTTGTTCAAGAAAACTAAACCGCTCAAGACAGCTCCAGACCCTGCGTTGCCCACGTACCAGCAAACCAAATTTTTCGACGCTGACAACTATAGAAAGTACAACCCCAACGAACTCTCCCCAGGAAACTCATACCTTGACGTACCAGAGTACAGTCAACACCCTATTGATAATCAGCTAACGATAAACCTTACCACGGGAGCAAAAAAGCAATTCCTTGCACTCGAAATAGCTCAGCTTGATACAACAATTAAGAAAAGCACTCAATATATCGCAAGGCTTCCTAGAGGAGGCAAAAAGCTAGCTCACTCTCAACGTATGCATAACCTTTTGATCGAAAAAAGGAAAACCATCGAAATGAAATGGCTCGAACTAGAGAAAGAAAGCCTGAACATAAGAAAAACATAGTGGCGGCATTAGAAAAAAACCCCTCATTCGAGGGGTTTCTTCATTTCAACCGGATCACGCCGCACTAAACGTCTTATGCGGATCAATCACAAACTTCTTCGGCACACCGGCATCAAACTCACCATACCCCTCAGGCGCCTGATCCAGGCTGATCACCTGCACACCGACCACTTCAGCGATGTTGATTCGATCCCACATGATCGCCTGCATCAACTGGCGGTTGTACTTCATCACCGGCGTTTGCCCGGTGTGGAAACTGTGCGACTTGGCCCAGCCCAGGCCGAAGCGGATGCTCAGGCTACCGATCTTCGCCGCGGCATCCACCGCTCCCGGATCTTCGGTGACATACAGGCCGGGAATACCGATCTTGCCGGCAACACGGACCACGCCCATCAGCGAGTTGAGGACGGTAGCCGGCGCTTCGTGCTTGGCACCGGCATGGCCGTGCCCACGGGCCTCGAAACCTACGGCATCCACCGCACAGTCGACTTCCGGCTCGCCCAGCAGGTTGGCGATCTGCTCGTGCAGCGGGGTGTCCTGGGACAGGTCGGCAATTTCGAAGCCTTGAGCCTTGGCGTGCGCCAGGCGCACCGGGTTGACGTCACCGACGATCACTACCGCAGCGCCCAGCAGGCGTGCCGAAGCGGCTGCAGCCAGGCCGACAGGACCGGCACCGGCAATGTACACCGAGCTGCCTGGACCTACACCAGCCGTCACCGCGCCGTGATAGCCGGTTGGGAGGATGTCGGAGAGGCAGGTCAGGTCGCGAATCTTCTCCATGGCCTTGTCGCGGTTGGGCAGTTTCAGCAGGTTGAAGTCGGCATAAGGCACCAGCACGTATTCGGCCTGGCCACCGGTCCAGTCGCCCATGTCGACGTAACCGTAGGCACCACCGGCACGGGCCGGGTTGACGGTCAGGCAGACGCCGGTGTGTTGTTCCTTGCAGGAGCGGCAGCGGCCGCAGGCAACGTTGAACGGCACCGAGACCAGATCGCCGATCTGCAGGTTTTCCACGTCACGGCCTTTTTCGATCACCTCGCCGGTGATCTCATGGCCCAGCACCAGGCCAACCTGGGCCGTGGTACGGCCGCGGACCATGTGCTGGTCGGAGCCACAGATGTTGGTGGAGACCACCTTGAGGATCACCCCGTGCTCGATCTTCTTGCCACGCGGATCCTGCATTTTCGGGTAGTCAATTTTCTGCACCTCGACCTTACCGCCGCCGAGATACACCACACCACGATTACCAGACATGCTTTTACCTCGCTAAAGTTTGTTGTTATGTAGCGGTGCAAAGTGCGCTGCCCAGGGGCGGCGCTGAGTTACTGGAATCTGTTCCGGCCTTTAGGGCCTCATCGCCGGCAAGGCCGGCTCCTACAGGGGTGGTGTCAGAGCACTACTGTCCTGTTGGCGTTTAGAAATACCCGCCGCTCAATGTGATAGCCCACCGCCCGCGCCAGGGTCAGGCACTCGATGTCGCGGCCCTTGGCGATCAGGTCTTCCGGGTAATGGCTGTGGTCGACCGACTCCACGCCCTGGGCAATGATCGGCCCTTCGTCGAGGTCGTTGTTGATGTAATGGGCCGTGGCCCCCACCAGCTTTACGCCCTTGTTGTAGGCCTGGTGATAGGGCTTGGCGCCTTTGAAGCCAGGCAACAGCGAGTGATGAATGTTGATCGCCCAGCCGTCCAGCTTGCGGCACAGCTCCGGTGACAACACCTGCATGTAGCGGGCAAGGATCACAAGCTCCGCGCCGGACTCTTCGATCACCTGCAGCACCTTGCGCTCCTGCGCCGGTTTATCGTGCGGCTCCAGGGCGAAGTGGTAATAGGGAATGCGGTGCCACTGGGCCAGCGGCTCAAGGTCCGGGTGATTGGAGATCACCGCCACAACGTCCATGCTCAATTGCCCGATGCGCTGGCGATAGAGCAGGTCGTTGAGGCAGTGATCGGCCTTGGAAACCATGATCACCACTTTCGGCCGATGCTTGGGCGCCGTCAGTTCGAACAGCATGCCGAAGGCCTCGCCGCGCTCGGCAAGGCCTGCGCGAAAGCTCGCTTCGTCGAAGTCATCCGGCTGACGGAATTCCACGCGAATGAAGAAGCGTCCGGACAGCCGGTCATCGAACGAATGGTGTTCGGTGACATAGCAGTGCTGCTCATACAGATAACGCGTCACCACATCCACCGTGCCGAGTAGGCTCGGACAGTCAGCGGTGAGAATCCAGGTGTCCGGTGCTCGGCTCATGACGACTCTCCCTAGGCCTCGATGCTCAAACCGTATTCGGCTGCCGCGTCCTGCAGCCACAGCCACCAGTAGTCGGAGAAGCTGCGACGGATCAGCAGTTCCCAGGTTTCCTCGCCGGTACGGCGGATCACCAGTTGCGACTTGGCAAACACCGTGCCCACGGCCTTGCCGACGGGGAAGTTGTTTGGATGTACATCGTAGCTGGTGGATTTCATCAGCACTTCGCGCACGTTGGGGCCGCTCAGTTCCAGCAGGGTCTGCCCGCCGCTGACGTTGACCACCTGGATGTGCAGGCCTTCAAGGGCGGCGCGCAGTTTCTGCTCGACTGCGAGCTCCTGGCCGCCCGGAACGATCAGTAGCCATTCATCTGGGCCCAGCCACTGCAGCGACATTTCGCCGTTGGCGACGACGGTCAGTGCCACTGGCAGCTCCAGGCCCAGGGCTTTGAATACGCCGCCGGCGAAGGCGGGATCGCGGCCATCGCCACGCAGGGTCAGATGACCGAGAAACTTGTGCTCACGCAGGGTTACGCCGGCGTTCTTGCGGCCTTTGCCAACCAGGCTAGGCAGGTCGGCGTGATGCAGTGGCGATTCGGCTTTGACATCGTTGCCGGGGCGTTGCTGGTAGACGTTGATCGTGCTCATGGGGCACCTATCTCTAAATTCGAATGTGGCGTAGGAGCGGATTTACCGGGACGCCGGACCGCCGCGATGGGACGCGTTAGCGTCCCCCTCGGGATCGGGAACCGGGACGACGTTGTCGTCCATCGCGGATAAATCCGCTCCTACATGCGTTAGATGTTCTGCCGCTCGCCTTTCGGATCGAAGAACACCGAAGAACAGATCTCCGCTTCGATCACGCTGCCATCAGCCTGGGGCGAGTAAACCCGTTCGCCGATACGCTTGAGCCCGCCTTTGACCACACCCATGGCGAAGGAATAGCCCAGGGAGTTGCTGGCATAGCTGGAGGTCACGTGACCGACCATGTCCATCGGGATCGGTTGTTTCGGGTCGAACACCAGTTGCGCACCTTCCGGCAGCCACTTAGTCGGGTCGACCGGCTTGAGCCCGACCAACTGCTTGCGGTTCTCACGCACGCAGTCTTCACGGTTCATTCCGCGCCAGCCGATCCACGAGAACGGTTTGGTACGGCCCACACACCAGCCCATGTTGAGGTCGTCCGGGGTCATCGAGCCGTCGGTGTCCTGGCCGACGATGATGAAACCCTTCTCAGCCCGCAGTACGTGCATGGTCTCGGTGCCGTAAGGGGTGAGGTTGTACTGCTTGCCCGCCTCGGCGATTTTTTCCAGCACGCCCATCGCGTAGTTGGCCTGGATGTTGACCTCGTACGACAGCTCTCCGGTAAACGAGATACGGAACACCCGCGCCGGCACGCCACCCACCAGGCCCTCCTTCCAAGTCATGAACGGGAAGGCGTCCTTGTCCAGGTCGATATCGGTCACTTCGCTGAGCAGCTTGCGGCTGTTCGGCCCGGACAGGGTCAGGGTCGCCCAGTGGTCGGTAACCGAGGTGAAGTACACCTTGAGGTCCGGCCATTCGGTCTGCTGGTAGATCTCCAGCCACTGCAGTACACGCGCCGCGCCGCCGGTAGTGGTGGTCATGATGAAGTGGTTTTCGCCGACGCAGGCGGTTACGCCGTCGTCGAAGACCATGCCGTCTTCCTTGCACATCAGGCCATAGCGGGCCTTGCCGACGTCGAGTTTGGTCCAGGCGTTGGTGTAGATGCGGTTGAGGAACTCGCGGGCGTCCGGGCCCTGGATATCGATCTTGCCCAGGGTCGAGGCATCGAGCAGGCCGACGCTGTCGCGCACCGCCTTGCATTCACGGGCTACCGCGGCATGAATGTCTTCGCCGTTGCGCGGGAAGTACCACGGCCGTTTCCACTGGCCGACGTCCTCAAACTCGGCGCCGTTTTTCAGGTGCCAGGCATGCAATGCAGTGAAGCGCACCGGTTCGAACAGGTGCCCGCAGTGCCGCCCGGCCACCGCGCCGAAGGTGACCGGCGTGTAGTTGGGACGGAACATGGTGGTGCCCATTTCCGGAATGGTGATGCCCATGGAGCGCGCGGCAATCGCCAGACCGTTGATGTTGCCCAGTTTGCCCTGGTCGGTACCGAAGCCCAGCGCGGTGTAGCGTTTGACGTGCTCGACCGACTCGAAGCCTTCGCGCGTCGCCAGTTCAATGGCGGCGGCGGTGACGTCGTTCTGTTGGTCGACGAATTGCTTCGGTGCCCGAGCGGTGTTGCGGTCGTGCGGCACCTGGAACAGCGCCACCGTGGCTTCTTCCTGACGCGCCAGCACTTTCGGAAGTGTACCTTGCACAGCTTTGAAGCCCGCTTCGGTTGCCGCGCGCACGCCACCTTCGAAACCGTCTGCCAGGGTGTCGCCAAGGGCGAACACACCGTTGATACCACCGACACACACGCGCTTCTGCGGTGCGTCGCCGGGCACGAAGCCGAGGATGTCCTCACGCCAGATCGGCTTGCCACCCAGATGCGAGGCCAGGTGCACCACCGGGCTGTAGCCGCCGGAGGTGGCCACCAGGTCACAGTCCAGCCACTCGCCGGGGCTTGCGACCTTGTGCGCCTTGACGTCGATGGCGGCAACGCGGGCAGCGGTCACGTGCTTGCTGCCACGCGATTCGATGACTGCGCTGGAGGTGAGGATGCGCAAGCCCTTGGCCCGTGCCTCTTCTACCAGCGAGCCGCGGGGGTTGTGGCGGGCATCGGCGATGGCGACCACTTTCAGGCCGGCATCGTGCCAATCCAGCGCCACGCGGTAGGCATGGTCGTTGTTGGTCGACAGCACCAGGTTGCGGCCCGGTGCCACGCCATAGCGACGGACATAGGTGGATACCGCACCCGCCAGCATGTTGCCCGGCACATCGTTGTTGCCATACACCAGCGGACGCTCATGGGCTCCGGTGGCCAGCACCACACGCTTGGCACGCACCCGGTGCATGCGCTGACGCACAGTGCCGATCGGCGCGCGATCGCCCAGGTGGTCGGTCAGACGCTCGTGGATGGTGAGGAAGTTGTGGTCGTGGTAACCGTTGACCGTAGCCCGTGGCAACAGGGTGACCTCGCGCATGCCCTTGAGCTCGGCAACTACGCTGGCGACCCATTCGGCGGCCGGTTTGCCATCGAGGGTTTCACGGCTGTCGAGCAGACTGCCGCCGAACTCTTCCTGCTCGTCGGCGAGGATCACCCGCGCGCCGCTGCGCCCTGCGGCCAATGCCGCAGCGAGCCCGGCAGGGCCTGCACCAACCACCAGCACGTCGCAGTGCTGGCTCATGTAGTCGTAGCTGTCCGGATCGTTTTCCAACGGTGCGCGACCCAGGCCGGCAGCCTTGCGGATGTACTTCTCGTAAGTCATCCAGAACGACTGCGGGCACATGAAGGTCTTGTAGTAGAAGCCCGGCGGCATCAGCTTGCCGCCGACCTTGCCAAGAATCCCCATGACGTCGGTGTTCACACTCGGCCAGCCGTTGGTGCTGGTGGCCACCAGGCCGGCGTACAAGGCCTGCTGGGTGGCGCGCACGTTGGGCACCTGGGTGGCTTCGGTGGCGCCGATCTGCAGCACCGCGTTGGGCTCTTCGGCACCGGCGGCATAAATGCCCCGAGGCCGGGAATATTTAAAGCTGCGACCAATGACGTCGACACCATTGGCCAGCAGCGCTGCGGCCAGGCTGTCGCCCTCGTAGCCTTTATATTGTTGACCGTTGAAGGTAAAGGTCAGCACTTTGCTGCGGTCTACGCGGCCGCCATTAGGCAAGCGATGGGTCTGGCTCATACCTTTTCTCCCTGACCACTGACTGCCAACTGCGGGCTGGTGCTTTTACCGGTCACTTGCGGCTTGGCGCCGATCGGATAGGTTTCCAGAATTTCGTAGGTCACCGTGTCACGGGTGGCGTTGAAGTACTGGCGGCACCCGGCAGCGTGAATCCACAGCTCGTGGTGCAGGCCGCGGGGGTTGTCGCGAAAGAACATGTAGTCGCCCCACTCCTCGTCGGAGCAGGCGTTGGGGTCCAGCGGCCGTGGAATGTGAGCCTGGCCTGCGGCGTGGAATTCTTCCTCGGAGCGCAGTTCGCCGCAGTGGGGACAGAAGATATGCAACATGGGGATTTCTCCTGTTAGTGGGCGACAGCGGCGGCGCCGTGTTCGTCGATCAGGGCACCGTTGTGGAAACGGTCGATGGAAAAAGGTTTGGCCAGCGGGTGCATTTCGCCCTTGGCCAGACTGGCGGCAAACACGTTGCCCGAACCCGGGGTGGCCTTGAAGCCGCCGGTGCCCCAGCCGCAGTTGAAGAACATGTTCTTCACCGGGGTCTTGGAGATGATCGGGCAAGCGTCCGGCGTGGTGTCGACGATGCCGCCCCACTGGCGGTTCATGCGCACCCGCGAAAGAATCGGGAACATTTCGACGATGGCCTGCAGCGTGTGCTCGATCACCGGGTAAGAGCCACGCTGGCCGTAGCCGACCCAGCCGTCGATACCGGCGCCGATCACCAGGTCGCCTTTGTCCGACTGGCTGATGTAGCCGTGCACGGCGTTGGACATGATCACGCTGTCGATGATCGGCTTGAGCGGCTCGGATACCAGCGCCTGCAGCGGATGCGATTCGATCGGCAGGCGGAAGCCGGCAAGTTTGGCCATGTGCCCGGAGTTGCCGGCGGTGACTACACCGACGCGTTTGGCACCGATAAAGCCTTTGTTGGTCTCGACACCGATGACCACGCCGTTTTCCTTGCGAAAGCCGATCACTTCAGTCTGCTGGATCAGGTCCACGCCCAGGGCATCGGCGGCACGCGCATAGCCCCAGGCCACCGCATCGTGACGGGCCACACCGCCGCGCCGTTGCACGGTGGCGCCGAGGATTGGATAGCGGGTGTTTTTCGAGCAGTCCAGGTAAGGGATTTCGTCGGCCACCTGTTGGGTATTGAGCAGCTCGCCGTCGACACCATTGAGGCGGTTGGCGCTGACCCGGCGCTCGGAGTCGCGAATGTCCTGCAGGGTGTGGCAGAGGTTGTAGACCCCGCGCTGGGAGAACATCACGTTGTAGTTGATGTCTTGCGACAGCCCCTCCCAGAGCTTCATGGCGTGCTCATAGAGGTGCGCCGACTCGTCCCACAGGTAGTTGGAGCGCACGATGGTGGTGTTGCGCGCGGTGTTACCGCCGCCCAGCCAGCCTTTCTCGACCACGGCAACGTTGGTAATGCCGTGTTCCTTGGCCAGGTAGTAAGCCGTGGCCAGGCCGTGCCCACCACCGCCGACGATGACCACGTCGTAGACCTTTTTCGGGGTCGGCGTGCGCCACATGCGCTGCCAGTTTTCGTGGTGGCTGAGCGAGTGTTTCAAAAGGCCGAAGCCCGAGTAACGTTGCATAGTCTTCACTCCTGAACCACTCAGCGATAAACCGGAAAATCTGCACAGAGTGCCGACACGTTCTTCGCAACATCGGCTTCGACATCGGCATCACCGAGGTTGTCGAGGATGTCGCAGATCCAGCCGGCCAGCTCCACACACTGGGCAACCTTGAAGCCACGGCTGGTAACCGCCGGGGTGCCGATACGCAGGCCGGAGGTGACGAACGGCGACTGTGGATCGTTGGGCACGGCGTTCTTGTTGACGGTGATGTTGGCGCGGCCAAGGGCTGCGTCAGCGTCTTTGCCGGTCAGGCCCTGGCGAATCAGACTGACCAGGAACAGATGGTTATCGGTGCCGCCGGAGACCACATCGAAGCCGCGCTCGATGAACACCTTGGCCATGGCCTGGGCGTTGTCGATGACCTGCTGTTGATAGGTCTTGAAGCCCGGCTCCAGTGCTTCCTTGAAGCACACGGCCTTGGCCGCGATCACGTGCATCAGCGGGCCGCCCTGGGCACCCGGGAACACGGCGGCGTTGAGCTTTTTCTCGATCTCTTCGTTGCTGCGCGCCAGGATCAGGCCGCCACGTGGGCCGCGCAGGGTCTTGTGGGTAGTGGTGGTGACCACGTCGGCGTAAGGCAGCGGGTTCGGGTACAAGCCAGCGGCGACCAGACCGGCAACGTGGGCCATGTCGACGAACAGGTAGGCGCCGACCTTGTCGGCAATCTGCCGGAAGCGCGGGAAATCGAGGGTTTTCGAGTAGGCCGAAAACCCGGCGACGATCATCTTCGGCTTGTGTTCCACGGCCAGGCGCTCGACTTCGTCGTAGTCGATCAGCCCGGTGTTGGTATCGATGCCGTACTGCACGGCGTTGTACAGCTTGCCTGAGGACGACACCTTGGCGCCGTGGGTCAGGTGGCCGCCGTGGGCCAGGCTCATGCCCAGAATAGTGTCACCGGCCTGCAACAGCGCCAGGTACACCTCGCTGTTGGCCGAGGAGCCCGAGTGCGGCTGGACGTTGGCGTAGTCGGCGCCGAACAGCTGCTTGGCGCGATCGATGGCCAGTTGCTCGACTTTATCCACATGCTCGCAGCCACCGTAGTAACGCTTGCCCGGGTAGCCTTCGGCGTATTTGTTGGTCAGGCCGCTGCCTTGGGCCTGCATGACGCGCTTGCTGGTGTAGTTCTCCGAGGCGATCAGTTCGA
>JAVXRI010000103.1:0-20035 GCA_036643775.1 Pseudomonas sp.
GGCACCCTGTTCTGCGAAGCCGGTATGAGCGACGAGCAGTGGGATGCGCTGATGGAGCTGAAAAACGTCAAGCGCGGTCGCATCAGCGAGCTGGCCGAGCGTTTCGGCCTGGAGTTCCGCAAGGGCCAGACGCCGTGGAGCCTGCCGTGCGATATCGCCCTGCCATGCGCGACGCAGAACGAACTGAATGGCGAAGACGCCCGCACCCTGCTGCGCAACGGCTGCATCTGTGTAGCTGAGGGCGCGAACATGCCGACCACCCTCGATGCTGTGGATATCTTTATCGAGGCAGGCATCCTGTTCGCCCCAGGCAAGGCCTCGAACGCCGGCGGTGTTGCGGTAAGCGGTCTGGAAATGTCGCAGAACGCCATGCGCCTGCTGTGGACCGCGGGTGAAGTGGACAGCAAGCTGCACAACATCATGCAGTCGATCCACCACGCCTGTGTGCACTATGGCGAGGAAAACGGCCGGATCAACTACGTCAAGGGCGCCAACATTGCCGGCTTCGTCAAGGTTGCCGACGCCATGCTGGCTCAGGGCGTGGTCTAAGCCTCGGGGGTGATGGCGACGATCTCGATCGACAGATCTCCTGCAGGTCGTCGCCACACCACCTCATCACCGGGCGCCGCACCCATCAGCGCCCGGCCCAGCGGTGAGCCCCAGTTGATCAGGCCCTTGGCTGCATCGGCCTGATCTTCGCCGACCAGTTGCACCTGATGCTGCTGGTTCTGTTCATCGATAAAAGTCACCCGACTACCGATCTGTACTTTGTCCAGCGCGCTTGCCTTGGCGACTACCTGTGCACTCTGCACGCGCGCGGTGAAGTAGCGCAGGTCGCGTTCGGTATCGGCCAGGCGTTGCTTGTCGGCGCGTTCGCCCTGGGCCTGCAGTTCGCTGCGCAGGGCATTCAGCTCGCTGACCCGTAGCTGCAGCTGGGCCAGGCCCTGGACGGTGACATAGTTGGGCTGCTCGCTGACCCTGCGTTCCACCGGCTGGTCGGCCTGGGCGGCGGCCTGGTCTTCGTTGACGAATGCTCGGCTCATGATGGCCTCCTTTCAATGGAGACCATGCTGACAGATCATCTGTTGCACTGGCTGCCCGGTTGCGACCTATTTGCGTCGATAGGCGCGCGCCGCGTCGCGGTCTTTCTCTTCCTGCCACTGCTCGTCACGCTCATCCCAATGACGCGCACGGTAGTCCTGCAGGTCCTGGTTTTCCTGCATGGCGTGGCACTGGCGGAAGCCGTCGTCCCAGCCGCTTTCGTACTGGCGATTGTGCAGGTAGCGGGGCACGTCCTTGCGAAAGTCCCCGGTCATCACCCCGGCGGCCTGGCGACCGCTGCTGCAGCCGTCCTGGAAACCATCGGCGTAGGCGGGAGGGTAGCCCTGGTTGATCAATTGCTCGTGGGTTGTCTGGCAACCTGTCAGTAGCATCATTACGCTCAACACCCACCCACACCGCAGCATCTTCGGACTCTCCGCAAACTGTGGATAAGTCTAGGTGGGGAAGTGTCGATGCCGTGTCAAAACGGTGTGAAGCTATCGCGGTGTAGGAGCGGATTCACCGGGACGCCGGACCGCCGCGATGGGCCGCAGCGCGGCCCCAAAAATCGGGACTGCGATGCAGTCCATCGCGGATGAATCCGCTCCTACAGGGTCCTGTGGTGAGATCAGTAGTGATACCACTTCAGCTCCAGCATCACCTCGTTCTGCGCTGTCGCCAGCTGACTGAATTCACGCTTGGCACTTAATCGCAAACCCAGGTCACGAGACAGCTCCCATTGCTGATTCAGGCTCAGGCTGCGCCGTACCTCACCATTGGTGAAGTAATCGGCCTTAGCCTCGACACTCAGGTTGCCCAACGGATTGCGCCACAGCAGACCCGTGTTGAAGCCGGCAGCTGGAGCAATGAATTCGGCGAAGTCGTTGTTGTGTTCAACCCTCACCGTACCCAGCGCAAAACCGAGCATCTCGTCAGCCAGTTGCCAGGTACCGCCAGCCCCGCCATTGACGTGGCTGACCAGCACTTCGTCGTCATGCTTGCCCAGCACCCTCTCCAGGCCACCGGTGACCTGCCACGACCAAGGCTGCAACAGGTCGCTGCGCGGCGTCAGCGAGCGGATGGTGGCCAGGTCCAGACGCTGTACCTGCCAGTCGTTGTTCTCGTACTGGCGAACCTTGAGCTGGAGGATTTCGATCTGTGCACCCAAGGGGAAACCGTAGGCGTTGTCATTGAGGTCGTGATAGGCCATGCGCAGCCCGTATTCGGCAAAGGCGCGATCTTCGCGAGTGCCTGCTCCCAGCTGCCAGGTGCGTGACTGATGGCCATCCTCGGGCAGCCCAGGGCGTTCGATGTCCAGTTCCGGCGCAGGGTTGCGGTTGATCGCCCGCAGCAGTTCGAAGCTGCGCTGGGTCCGGGCCGGATCACGTTCCTGGCCGTTGGCACGGTAGCGTTCGAGACGGTAGGCCGCATCCTGGACCAGCGCCTGGCGTTCGCGGGGCAGGGCGGTGAACTCGGGGCTCTGCAGGTGTGCGGTATCGGCGCTGACCGCCAGCACTTGTTGCTGCTCAGCACTATCCAGCGGCTTGGCTCGCTCCAGCAACTCGCGCTCGCGGGACGGGCGATAGTCGATGCGCTCCACCAAACCTGACTGTTTGACCGCCTTGACCGTGTCGGTGGGGATCGCGGTCAGGGGAAATTGCGCGGTCAGGTCCAGGCTCGGGCGGGCTACCTGGAGTAATTCCAGCAAGCGGTACGAGCAGTTTTCATCGAAGAAGAAGTAGTCGAACTGGATCTGTTTGAGCTCCCAGACATGTTCGACCATACGCCCGGTTTCCTCCGGCGTAAGGTTCAGCCGGTATTCCCACAGGTCACGGTTTTCCAGGCTGCGGTACTCGGAGAGCTTTTCCTGGTAGGGGACCAGGGCGAACAGTCCCGGATAGCCGCCCATCAGGCCTTTCCAGGCATAGAGGATGCTGTTGTCGTTGCCTTCGATGTAGGCGCCGAAGTTGATCGCGTAGCTGAGCAGGGCGGTCTCGTTGCTCTGCACGTCAGCCTGATCGATGCGCAGCAGGGTGTGGCCGAACATCGAGGACGGGCTGTTGAGGTAGGCGGCAGGGAAGATCATCACCGCACTATGCGGTGAAACGTCCTTGTACCACTGGGTGTATTCCTTGCAATCCGGCGCCGGCAGGTCATCGAGCTGCAGTTGCTCGCGCAGCCAGCGCGTGCGTGCCGGGAACACGCACTGCGCATGCTGGTCGCCGAGACTGGCCGGTGCATAGAGAGCCTCTACTGTGGCGCGTAGTTCCTGGTCGGGATGGTGGGCACCGTCTGCAGCGAGAAAGAAGCGCCGGTCATCGACATAGCTGCGCCAGCCGCCAAGCTTGGCTGTCTCATAGTGACCCAGGGATATCCAGTAACGATCGGCGGCCAGTTGCGCAAGGCGTGAGTCATCGAACGCGGGGGCAGCATGCAGCGGGGCGCAGGCACAGAGCGCCAGGTAGGCAAGGCGTTTGAGCATGTCGGGCAACTACGTCTGAATGATGCCGATAGAGGCAGGAAACAACCCGCCCCGGTCAGGGGCGGGTGGGCCGAGCTTAAGCCTGGGTTACATACTTGGCCAGGCGCGGATCGCTTTTCAGCACGGCCAGGGTATTGCTGTGGACATCTTCGGCGGTCACGTCCGCGGTCTTGAAGATTTCCTGGAAGTGCTGATGGGTGACTGCGGCGAAATGCGCACGGTCTTCTGGTGCTACACCGAGTACCACGGCATAGGTGGTCAGTGCTTCGCCCTGGCCCTTCGCCATGTCTTCGGAAAGCTCGTTCATCATGCCGTTCATGGCGAACCAGGATTTACCGCCATAGGTCAGCGCTGCGTTGGTCGAGCAGCCGTTGGTGCCCGAAGTCATGCCGAATGTGGCGTTGCCGGACGTGCCGTTGGTGGTGGAGGCGAGGAAGTGGGCCGGTGTGCCGCGCTGGCCCTCGAACAGCATGTTGCCCCAGCCGCAGTCCGGTCCACCAGGGGCCTGGGCCATGGCGTTGAGGGAGACCGCGGTGAACAGAGTACCCAGAAGAATCCGTTTCATAGCTTTGTTCTCTTTCTAGTCGTAGATACCAAAGGTCAGGGTTGTCTGGCATATCTGTCAGCAGAGTTGCCAGGGGCGGGTCGGTTGTTTACCCAGCCGCGCAGTTATGGAGTTTAGGCACGATCTAAGGGTTCCGTGATTTATTGCGAAAAATTGCTGAGGAACGTTGACGGGGTACGGGTTTTCACCCCTGCGACATATTGTGCCGATGAGCCTTGCAAGGCGCGGGCAGGCGGCGCCAGAATGCCGTCATCTGCCCCGCCGAAGTAAGGAAGCCCGATGCCCGATCCTGTCGCTGCGAGCCTGCGTCTTGCGCCAGAAGCCTTGACCCGGCCGTTTTCCGCTGAACAGTTCGCCTTTTCCACCACCAATGATCTGGAGCCTTTTCGCGGTGTGCTTGGCCAGGAACGTGCTGTCGAAGCGTTGCAGTTCGGCGTCGCCATGCCCCGTCCTGGTTACAACGTGTTTGTCATGGGTGAGCCCGGTACCGGGCGTTTCTCGTTCGTCAAACGCTACCTCAAGGCCGAAGGCAAGCGCCTGCATACGCCGTCGGACTGGGTCTATGTCAATAACTTCGACGAGCCTCGCGAACCACGGGCCCTGGAGCTGCCACCGGGCAGCGCCGGTGCTTTCATCAGTGATATCGGCGGCCTGATCGACAACCTGCTGGCCACCTTCCCGGCGGTGTTCGAACACCCGTCCTACCAGCAGAAAAAGAGCGCTATCGACCGCGCGTTCAACCAGCGTTATGACCGTGCCCTGGACGTCATCGAGCGCGCTTCGCTGGAAAAGGACGTGGCCCTGTACCGCGACAGCAGCAACGTCGCCTTTACGCCGATGGCCGATGGCAAGGCCCTCGACGAGGCGGAGTTCGCCCAGTTGCCGGAGGCTGACCGCGAGCGCTTCCACGAAGATATCGCCGACCTGGAAGAGCGTCTCAATGAAGAGCTGGCCAGCCTGCCACAGTGGAAACGCGAATCGAACAATCAGCTGCGGCATCTGAACGAAGAAACCATCACCCTGGCGCTCCAGCCATTGCTGGCGCCGCTGTCTGAAAAGTACGCGGAGAACGCAGCCGTGTGTGCCTACCTGCAGGGCATGCAGGTGTATCTGTTGCGTACTGTGGTTGAACAGTTGGTCGATGACAGCAAGACCGACGCCCAGGCGCGCAAGCTCCTGGAAGAGCAATACGCGCCGAGCCTGGTGGTCGGCCATCACGTCAGCGGTGGTGCACCGGTGGTGTTCGAGCCGCATCCGACCTATGACAATCTGTTTGGCCGGATTGAATACAGCACTGATCAGGGTGCGCTCTACACCACCTATCGCCAGCTTCGCCCAGGGGCGCTGCACCGGGCCAATGGCGGATTCCTGATCCTCGAAGCGGAAAAAATGCTTGGTGAGCCGTTTGTCTGGGATGCGCTCAAGCGCGCCCTGCAGTCGCGCAAGCTGAAGATGGAGTCGCCGCTGGGTGAATACGGCCGTCTGGCCACCGTTACCCTCAATCCGCAGATGCTGCCGCTGAACATCAAGGTGGTGATCATCGGTTCCCGTCAGCTGTACTACGCCTTGCAGGACCATGATCCGGACTTCCAGGAAATGTTCCGGGTGCTGGTGGACTTCGACGAAGACATCCCCATGGTCGACGAGAGCCTGGAGCAGTTCGCCCAGTTGCTCAAGACCCGTACCAGCGAGGAGGGCATGGCGCCTTTGAGCGCTGATGCGGTGGCGCGTCTGGCCACCTACAGTGCACGTCTGGCCGAACACCAGGGGCGCTTGTCTGCACGCATTGGTGACTTGTTCCAGCTGGTCAGCGAGGCGGATTTCATTCGTCACCTGGCCAATGACGAGATGACCGATGCCGGTCATATCGAACGGGCTCTCAAGGCCAAGGCCACCCGTACCGGCCGGGTCTCGGCGCGGATCCTCGACGACATGCTGGCCGGAATCATCCTTATTGATACCGAGGGCGCAGCGGTCGGCAAATGCAACGGCCTGACCGTGCTGGAAGTCGGTGACTCGGCTTTCGGTATCCCCGCGCGGATCTCTGCCACGGTTTACCCGGGTGGCAGTGGCATCGTCGATATCGAGCGCGAGGTCAATCTCGGCCAGCCGATCCACTCCAAAGGCGTGATGATCCTCACCGGTTACCTGGGTAGCCGCTATGCCCAGGAGTTCCCTCTGGCGATTTCGGCGAGTATTGCCCTGGAGCAGTCCTACGGTTACGTGGACGGTGACAGTGCATCACTGGGTGAGGCGTGCACGTTGATTTCGGCCTTGTCGAAAACGCCACTCAAGCAGTGCTTCGCGATCACAGGCTCGATCAACCAGTTCGGCGAAGTGCAGGCAGTGGGTGGGGTCAACGAGAAAATCGAAGGCTTCTTCCGCCTGTGCGAAGCACGTGGGCTAACCGGTGAGCAGGGCGCGATCATCCCGCGCGCCAACGTTGCCACCCTGATGCTCGACGAGCGGGTGCTACAGGCGGTGCGTGCCGGCATGTTCCACGTCTATGCGGTCAGTCAGGCAGACGAGGCATTGAGTCTGTTGGTTGGGGAGCCTGCCGGTGAGCCGGATGCCGATGGTGAATTCCCCGAGGGCAGTGTCAACGCCCGCGTGGTGGAGCGTCTGCGGGTGATTGCCGAGATGGTCAGCGAGGAAGACCTCAAGGAGGCCGAGAAGGAGCTGGCGGAGCAGGCTCTGGCCCAGGTCAAACCGTCCTGAGTCAAATTGTCGGCGCCGCAGCGGTCATGACCGCTGGGCGCCGGTTTTTCCACGCATGAGCAGATTTCTTCTATTCTTCTAATCAGGGATTGTAGTCATTACAGGATCGAAACAGCCCTGCCCGCAGGGTTGAACAAGGGTTTACCGAGGATCGTCGCCATGCCGCGCAGCCTCAGCCTCACCCGCCAATGCCTGGGCCTGGTGACCCGCATTGAATGCAGTATCCGCCCACTGGCCGGTGATAACGGCATGTGGACCCTTCTGTTCGCCGCCGGCATGGCAGGTGAACAACCTTCCGCGATCAAGGCCCAGGGACCCTTTCATGGACCCTTCGTGGCCGAGTCGGTACTCGAGGCCATTGTCGACAGCCTGACCCTGCACGGTTATCAGGTGGCCGACGATCCGCAGATCTGGTGCGTACATCTGCAAGCCCAGCTTCGCCGGATCAATGGTGAGCGTGTTCATCACGTCGGTGACTTCCAGTTCCATCCGGAAACCTGACACGTCCTGAGCGGATTCATTCTCTCCCACCCGGCGCTGCCCCCTGTGGCAGCGTGCCACGGGCTTTTTCTGTCATGACTGGCTGTTATACTCGCGCTCGCTTTTATTGCCACCTGACGAGTTTTCAATGGAACGTATTATCGAAAATGCGATGTATGCCTCGCGCTGGCTGCTCGCCCCGATCTATTTTGGTCTGTCGTTGGGCCTGCTGGCGCTGGCACTGAAGTTCTTCCAGGAGATCTTCCATGTGCTGCCCAATATCTTCTCCCTGGCCGAGGCCGACCTGATCCTGGTGATCCTCTCGCTGATCGACATGGCCCTGGTTGGCGGTCTGCTGGTGATGGTGATGATTTCCGGTTACGAAAACTTCGTTTCGCAGCTGGACATCGACGAGGACAAGGAAAAGCTCAACTGGCTGGGCAAGATGGATTCGTCTTCGCTGAAGATGAAAGTGGCCGCGTCGATCGTGGCGATCTCCTCGATCCATCTGCTGCGGGTGTTCATGGATGCACGCAACATCGAGACCGAGTACCTGATGTGGTACGTGATCATCCACATGACCTTCGTCGTCTCAGCCTTTGCCATGGGTTACCTGGACAAGCTGACCAAGCACTAATCGACCCGCTTCGCGCCTTCCATGACCGCCCGCCCGTTGCAAAACGGACGGGCGGTTGCGTTTTTGCCTTGTGCTTTAGCGCGTGCTGTACAAAAAATGAACGGTCACTTGAAGTGCCTGCTCAACGTTCCAGTAGCGAGGTATCGCAATGAACCTTCAACAACTGAACACAGAGGCCAAGGCCGGTCATGTCGAAGAGCTCAATCTGATTGCCATCGAAGGTGGCGATTTCATTATCGAAGCCCGTGTAAAAGGCCATGCCTATCCATTGGCTGACAAGCATGGGCAGCGCGTGAAAGTGCATTCGGTGGTCGATGCACAACGTTTGCTCGGTGGTTTGCCTGCCGTGCCTGTGCACATGGTGCACTGGTCGATGGACGACGAGATGTGCGGGGGCGGCAGCGCCGGTGACGGCGACCTGAAAATACCGATGCCCCGACGTTCTGCCTGGTAGCTGAACTGCTTTGCCGCAGTGTGCTAGGCTGCTCGCCCTTTTCATAAAGGGCGCGGTTGTCGTGCGCCCTGCAGCGGAGCAAGCAAATGTCCGAAATCAACCTGTCTACCGACGAAACTCGCGTCAGCTACGGCATCGGCCGTCAGCTGGGTGGCCAACTGCGTGACAACCCGCCACCGGGTGTGAGCCTGGACGCCATCCTGGCTGGCCTGACCGACGCCTTCAACGGCAAAGACAGCCGCGTCAGCGAAGAAGACCTGTCGGCCAGCTTCAAGGTCATCCGTGAAATCATGCAGGCTGAAGCTGCTGCCAAGGCCGAAGCGGCCGCTGGCGAAGGCAAGGCTTTCCTGGCTGAAAACGCCAAGCGTGATGGCATCACCACCCTGGCTTCGGGTCTGCAGTTCGAAGTACTGACCGCAGGCGAAGGCGCCAAGCCAAGCCGTGAAGACAGCGTACGCACTCACTACCACGGCACCCTGATCGACGGCACCGTGTTCGACAGCTCCTACGAGCGTGGCCAGCCAGCAGAGTTCCCGGTTGGCGGCGTTATCGCTGGCTGGACCGAAGCCCTGCAACTGATGAACGCCGGCAGCAAATGGCGCCTGTACGTGCCGAGCGAGCTGGCTTACGGCGCTCAGGGCGTTGGCAGCATCCCGCCGCACAGCGTACTGGTGTTCGACGTCGAGCTGCTGGACGTACTGTAAGGCCTATCTGTAGGAGCGGATTCATCCGCGATGGACTGCTTAGCAGTCCCATCATCGGGGCCGCTGCGCGCCCCATCGCGGATAAATCCGCTCCTACAAGATTGTTTGCGCCACGACCCTTCAATAAAGTTCTGAGCTTGGGCGCAACGCCCGCGCATAGCAGAACAGGAACAGGTTCCTCACCAGTTCCTTGAGCACGATCGGCTCACTTGAATTCAAACCATTGAGGTCCAGGTCACCCTGGTCGCGCAGTTCGTCCAGTGCTTCTTGCTCAAGCACGGCACAGACTTCGCCGGTTTCCCGGTGCAGGATGCGCAGGTACGGATGGGGGCGGTCAAGCCAGGCGTCGATCAGATAAGTCATGGCTATTCTCCTTGGAAGCGTCCAATGAGAATAATTCTTATTATCAAAATAGCAAGAGACTATTGGTAAAAAGTCGCCCAATGGTTGTTGGCGAAATGTTTCGAGGCTGGCGGGCAGCCCCGAAACCACCGGGATTCAGACCTTGCGGACGAATTCGGATTTCAGCTTCATCGGGCCGATGCCGTCGATTTTGCAATCGATGTCATGGTCGCCATCGCACAGGCGGATGTTCTTGACCTTGGTGCCGACCTTGACCACCAGCGAGGTGCCTTTGACCTTGAGGTCCTTGATCACGGTGATGGTGTCGCCGTCCTGCAGGACGTTGCCCACCGAATCCTTCTTGACCGCTTCATCGCTCACTGCCTCGGCTTCACCGGCGGCGGACCACTCGTGTGCGCACTCGGGGCAGATCAGCTGGGCGCCGTCTTCGTAGGTGTATTCGGAGTTGCATTTAGGGCAGGGTGGCAAAGTGCTCACTAGGGTTCCTCAAGACGTACAGGTACAAAACCTACATTGTATAGGGTTTTGTCCGTCAGAGGGTAATCAGGCCCATCGAGCGATGGGCCAAAGGCGGGATCAGTGCGTACGGGCGACCGCAAATTCGCTCAGTTCCACCAGGGCGTCACGGTATTCGCTGGCTGGCAGCACGTCCAGGCAGGCGATGGCGCGGGCCACGTAGTCACGGGCCAGTTGCGCGGTGTAGTCCAGGGAACCGGAGGCTTCGACCGCAGCACGGATGCTTTCGAGGTCTTCGATGCCGCCTTTCTGGATCGCCTGGCGCACCAGTGCAGCCTGCTCGGCGGTGCCTTCACGCATGGTGTAGATCAGCGGCAGGGTTGGCTTGCCTTCGGCCAGATCGTCGCCGACGTTCTTGCCCAGGGTTTGCGCATCGCCTTTGTAGTCAAGCAGGTCGTCGACCAGCTGGAAGGCTACGCCCAAGTGGTCACCAAAGGTGCGCAGGGCTTCACGTTGCTCTGGCGTGGCCTCGGCCAGGGCCGCAGCGCTGTGGGTCGAGGCCTCGAACAGCATCGCGGTCTTGCCGCGGATGACGTCCATGTAGACCTCTTCCGTGGTGCTGGCATCGCGAACCTTGGACAACTGCAGGACTTCGCCTTCGGCGATGACCCGGGTGGCCTTGGAGAGGATCTGCATGACCGGCATCGAGCCCAGTTCGACCATCATCTCGAACGAGCGCGAATACAGGAAGTCGCCCACCAGCACGCTCGGCGCGTTGCCCCACAGGGCATTGGCGGTGGAACGGCCACGGCGCATGCCGGACATGTCGACCACGTCGTCGTGCAGCAGGGTGGCGGTGTGCAGGAATTCGATGGTGGCGGCCAGCAGGCGCACGTCGTCGCCTTCGCGACCCAGCGCCTTGCCGCATAGCAGCACCAACAACGGACGCAGGCGTTTGCCACCGGCTGAAGTGATGTAGTCGCCGATTTTCGATACCAGCGGTACACGCGAAGTCAGCTGTTTCTTGATAATCTCGTCAACGGCACTGAAGTCGTCCGCTACCGCTCGGTAGAAAGCTTGGGGTTGCATCGGCCACAGGTGCTCCATAAAGGTTGCGCGGCATGCTAGGTCGCGGGTCCCGGCGTGTCAAGGCGCGGTCCCCGCAGGGCCGGGGCGGGACTTGCAAGGGACGGGCGCCTTGCGTACAATCGCGCACCCTGAACTTCCTGGGCAGCACCTGCCTTACGCAATTGCACTGGGCCGTTCCAGCCCTATGCAGCCATGCCAGCCAATACTCTTCCTATAAAGAGCTGGGTGAGCAGGATTATCGGAGAAATACCCATGTACGCAGTAATTGTTACCGGTGGCAAGCAGTACAAAGTCGCCGAAGGTGAATACCTGAAAATCGAAAAACTGGAAGTCGCCACTGGCGAATCCGTGACTTTCGACCGCGTTCTGTTGGTTGCCAATGGCGACGACGTGAACATCGGCGCTCCAGTCGTTGCTGGTGCCAAGGTTGTTGCTGAAGTGATCTCGCAAGGTCGTCACGACAAAGTGCGCATCATCAAGTTCCGCCGCCGTAAGCACCACATGAAGCGTATGGGCCACCGCCAGTGGTTCACCGAAATCAAGATCACCGGTATTTCGGCTTAATCGCCTGAATCCATTTCTGGAGAATTGAACCATGGCACACAAAAAAGCTGGTGGTAGTACCCGTAACGGTCGCGACTCAGAAGCCAAACGCCTTGGCGTGAAGATGTATGGCGGCCAGGCTATCATTCCTGGCAACATCATCGTGCGTCAGCGCGGCACCCAATTCCACGCTGGCTACGGCGTTGGCATGGGCAAGGATCACACCCTGTTCGCCAAGATCGCGGGTAAGATCAAGTTTGAAGTAAAAGGCGCCTTCGGTCGTCGTTACGTGAGCGTTGTCGCCGAGTAATCGCGCGAACGCTGGAAAAGCCCTGTCTCGCGACGGGGCTTTTTCGTTTGTGGGGTGAGTCTCTTGCAAAGCTGTTTGTATGGGCTGCCGGCGCTGGTGTTTCGGTCGTTGACGGGGGCCGCCGCGCTCACTTTTGCAAGAGCCTTATGTCTTTGTGTCACTCAGCTCGTCCAGCTGACGAGAGGCGGTTTTTATGAAGTTTGTTGACGAAGTATCGATCCGGGTCAAAGCCGGTGACGGCGGTAACGGTTGCATGAGCTTCCGCCGCGAAAAGTTCATCGAGAACGGTGGTCCCAACGGCGGTGACGGTGGCGACGGCGGCTCGGTATTCATGGTTGCCGACGAGAACCTCAACACCCTGGTCGACTACCGTTACACCCGTCATTTCGACGCCCAGCGTGGCTCCAATGGCGGCAGCACCGACTGCACCGGCAAGAAGGGCGACGATCTGATCCTGCGCGTGCCAGTCGGCACCACGGTGATCGACGCCGCTACCCAGGAAGTCATCGGTGACCTGGTCAAGCCTGGCCAGAAATTGATGGTGGTTCAGGGCGGCTGGCACGGTCTGGGCAACACCCGTTTCAAATCCAGTACCAACCGTGCGCCACGCCAGACCACGCCGGGCAAGCCGGGCGAGCAGCGTGACCTGAAACTGGAAATGAAAGTGCTGGCCGACGTTGGCCTGCTGGGCTTGCCGAACGCAGGCAAGAGCACCTTCATCCGTTCGGTCTCGGCCGCCAAGCCGAAAGTCGCCGACTACCCGTTCACCACCCTGGTGCCGAACCTGGGTGTGGTCAGCGTCGACCGCTGGAAGAGCTTCGTCATCGCCGACATTCCCGGCCTGATCGAAGGCGCTTCCGACGGTGCCGGTCTGGGTATCCGTTTCCTCAAGCACCTGGCGCGTACCCGCCTGCTGCTGCACCTCGTCGACCTCGCGCCGCTGGATGAAAGCAGCAGCGCCGATGCCGCCGAAGTGATCGTCAACGAGCTGACCCGCTTCAGCCCGTCGCTGGCCGAGCGTGACCGCTGGCTGGTGCTGAACAAGACCGACATGCTCATGGACGACGAGCGTGACGAGCGCGTCAAGGAAGTGGTCGAGCGTCTGCAGTGGGAAGGTCCGGTCTATGTGATCTCGGCCATCTCCAAGCAGGGTACCGAGCAGCTCAGCCGCGACATCATGCGCTACCTCGAAGACCGTGCCGATCGCCTGGCCAACGACCCGGCCTACGCCGAAGAGCTGGCTGACCTCGATCAGCGTATCGAAGACGAAGCCCGTGCCCAGTTGCAGGCACTGGACGATGCGCGTGCCTTGCGCCGCAGCGGCGTCAAGAGCGTGCACGACATCGGCGACGACGATGACGATGATTGGGATGAGGACGACGAAGACGGTCCGGAAATCATTTACGTGCGCGACTGATTCGTTGCAGTACACTAAACGCCGCTCTCTGGAGCGGCGTTTTAGTATCTAAAGATCTATATAGGTTGGAAGAAGATGCGGAGCAAGGTGACGGGTGCGCAGCGCTGGGTCGTGAAAATCGGCAGTGCCCTGCTGACAGCAGATGGCAAGGGCCTGGATCGCGCGGCCATGGGTGTCTGGGTCGAGCAGATGGTGGCGCTGCACGAGGCAGGGGTTGAACTGGTACTGGTGTCGTCCGGGGCGGTTGCCGCCGGGATGAGTCGCCTGGGCTGGGCCAAGCGACCGAGTGCGATGAACGAGCTGCAGGCCGCAGCTTCGATTGGCCAGATGGGCCTGGTGCAGGCCTGGGAGTCGAGCTTTGCCGAGCATGGCCGGCACACGGCGCAGATCCTTCTGACCCATGACGACCTCTCCGACCGCAAGCGTTACCTCAACGCCCGCAGCACCTTGCGCACTCTGGTTGAGCTGGGCGTGGTGCCGGTGATCAACGAGAACGACACGGTGGTCACTGACGAAATCCGTTTCGGTGACAACGACACGCTGGCGGCGCTGGTAGCCAACCTGGTCGAAGCCGATCTGTTGGTGATCCTCACCGATCGCGACGGCATGTTCGATGCCGATCCGCGCAATAACCCTGATGCGCAGTTGATCTACGAAGCCCGTGCCGATGATCCGAGTCTGGATGCGGTGGCCGGAGGTACCGGTGGCGCTCTGGGGCGTGGGGGCATGCAGACCAAGCTGCGTGCCGCACGCCTGGCCGCCCGATCCGGTGCTCACACCATCATCGTCGGTGGGCGTCTGGAGCGCGTGCTCGACCGCCTCAAGGCCGGCGAGCGTCTCGGTACCCTGCTGTCACCTGAGCGCGGCATGCTCGCCGCACGCAAGCAATGGCTGGCCGGGCACCTGCAGACCCGTGGCACTCTGGTGCTCGACGACGGTGCGGTGAAGGCTTTGCGCAAGGACAACAAGAGCCTGTTGCCGGTCGGGGTCAAGACCGTGCAGGGCAGCTTCCGGCGTGGCGAGATGGTGGTGTGCGTGGGGCCTGATGGTCTGGAAGTCGCCCGCGGTCTGGCCAACTACAGCGCCCTTGAGGCGCAGAAAATCATCGGACAGTCGTCTGAAGCGATTGAAAGCTTGCTGGGCTATAGCGCCGAGCCGGAGCTGGTGCATCGCGACAACCTGATTCTGGTCTGAGGAAACAACCGTGTTCAAAGGGATAGTCGCAGCCGCGCTGCTGGCGTTGCCGGTGTTGGCCTCGGCCGAGGAAATCGGTCAGGTGTCGACGGTGTTCAAGTTTGTCGGGCCAAACGATCGTATCGTCGTTGAAGCCTTCGATGATCCGAAGGTGGAAGGGGTGACCTGCTACCTGTCACGGGCCAAGACCGGCGGCGTGAAAGGTGGCCTGGGCCTGGCCGAAGACCGCGCCGAGGCGTCGATCGCCTGTCGCCAGGTGGGGCCGATTCGCTTCAAGGAGCAGCTCAAGGACGGCGACGAGGTGTTCAAGGAGCGCACCTCGCTGGTGTTCAAGACCATGCAGGTGGTGCGCTTCCTCGACAAGAAGCGCAACACTCTGGTCTATCTGGTGTACTCGGACCGCCTGATCGAAGGCAGCCCGCAGAATGCGGTAACGGCGATTCCGATCTTGCCGTGGGCAGAGTAAAGCTTCGCCTGTAGGAGCGGATTCATCCGCGATGGACTGCGCAGCAGTCCTATTTTTTGGGGCCGCGCTGCGACCCATCGCGGCGGTCCGGCGTCCCGGTGAATCCGCTCCTACAAGACATCAGCCTCAGGCCGAGGCTTCTTCCTCTTCTTCGCGCACTTGCACCTTCTCTACTTCCCGACGGCTGATGTACTTCCAGTCTGCTTCGTCGATGTAGATCCCGTTCGGCCCGCTGCCGCCTTCCAGGTCGATGGCGACATGCGCCGAGACCTGCGGCTTCACACTCGCCAGAATCGGTACGAAGCCCAGCTGCAAGCTGGTTTCCAGCAGTGCCGCCTGGTTGCGTTCGTCGATGTCGGCGGCTTCGTCGAGGTAGTACGGCAGGCGCACGCGGCCGGCCAGGTCGCGGTCCATCAGGTGCAGCAACAAGTACATGTTGGTCAGCGCCTTGATGGTCATGGTCGTGCCGTTGGACGCCGCACCGTCGATGTCGGTGTGGATCACCGGCTGGCCACCGACCTTGGTGATCTCGAAGGCCAGTTCGAACAGGTCCTTCAAGCCCAGCTGGTTGTGGTTGGCCGCGACCAGGCGGGCCAGGTATTCCTTGGCCTCTTCGTTCTTGTTGTCCTGCTCGGCGCTGGCGCTCAGGTCAAACACCGACAGGGTCTCGCCTTCTTCATACTGACCGGCGCTGTGGATGATCTGGTCGATGTGCTTGAGCGCTTCCTTGTTCGGCGCCAGCACAATCCGGAAGCTTTCCAGGTTGGATACCTGGCGCTTGTTGATCTCGCGGTTGAACAGCGCCAGCTGGTGCTCGAGGCTGTCGTAGTCGCTGCGGATGTTGCGCAGGGTCCGGGCGATGTCGGTCACTGCCGCACGGCGCGCCTTGCCCAGGGTCAGGGCTTCTTCGGTGCGGTGCGAGTAGGCGTTGATCAACAGCTGCAGGCGGCGCTCCATGTCGTCTTCGCTGTCGAACTTGGCCACGCCCTTGAGGCGTACCTGGGCATACAGCGCTTCGATCTGGCCATCGACCCGCAGCAGGCCCTGCCAGCTGTCTTGGTAGTCGTTGAGCAGGGGCAGCAGGTTGTCCATGGAGTCATCCACCGGATCCATGAACGGCGTGCCGAACGGCAGGTCGGCCGGCAGCAACTGGCGGCGGCGCAAGGCGTCGTCGAGGGTGCGTTGCTTGGCTTCCATGTCGGCGATCTGGCGGCCGACCAGTTGCAGCTTGGCCGACAGTTGCTGGACGCGTTCGGTGAAGGCATCGCTGGAGCGCTTCAGCTCGTCCTGGGCGGCTTCCATCTGCGCCAGCTGTTCGAGCTTGTCGCCTTCCTCGGCTGCCAGGGTCTGGCTGCGGCGGAAGTCTTCCAGCGCCTTTTGTGCGTCCAGTACCTGCTGGTACAGGGCTTCGGTCTGGGTCTTGCTCGCGGCGCGGTCGGCGGCAACGGCCTGCTGGGTCTTGAGCTGCTTGAGCTCTTTCTCCAGGCGTTCCTTCTGGTCGCGCAGCGCGGCACGGTCGGCCAGGGCCTGCAGGGCAGGCGGCTCGATGTGCGACAGGTCGATCGACAGGCCCGGGACTTCGAAGCGCTCGCCCTTGAAGCCGTCGAGGACTGCTTCGAGGGATTTGACCCAGACGTCGCTGTCATCCAGTTCGATGCCGCGTTCGCCCAGCGGCAGGCTGAACAGCGCGCCGTTGAACAGGCGCATCAGGCGCTCGACGTCCTGCTGCGAGAACTCTTCGCGCAGACGGGCATAGCTGTTGTTGTCGGCGTGGTCGAGCTGCTGCTTGACCGACTTCAGGCGCTTTTCCAGGTCGCGCAGACGCTCTTCGAGGTCTTCGGCGCTGAACTGACGGGACTGGGCCAGAGCACCGGCGAGTTCGTCGTGGGCGTCCTTGGCGGCCAGCAGTTGCTGTTCCAGAACCTTGACGTCATCGACCAGGGCGAAGCGGTGCTTGAGCACCGACAGCTCGCCGAGCCAGCGTTGTACGCCGGTGATTTCGCGCTCCAGGCGCATCAGCTCCTGGGTGCCGCCGCGCTGGTCGTTCTGCAGGCTGTCCTGCTCGTTCTTGTAGTGCTCGGCCTGGATTACCAGCTCTTCTTTGCGAGCACTGGCGTAGTCCTGCCAGGTGCCGAGCAACGAGTCGAGCAGTGGTGACAGGCGATGCAGTTTGCCGCGCAGGATGTCGCGCTGGGCGACACCGTTGGCCAGAGCCTCGACCAGCGGGCCGGCAGCGACCAGCGAGTTGTAGTCCTGCTCCATGCGTCGTACATCGCGGAAAGCTTCTTCGCAGGCGGCGATGTAATCGACGCTGCCCGAACGCAGGCTGTGCTCGAAGGCATCGAGGAACAGTTGCTTGAGCTTGGCCGCGGTGATTTCACGCATGTGCAGCAGGTTGATGAACAGCGCGCGGAAGGTTTTCAGGCTCTGCTCGCTGGTGGAGCGCAGCGGAATCAGGGTGAGGTCCAGCGGGATCGTGGTATGACCGCCGACCAACAGGCGCCGCAGTTCATCAGGCTTGAGTTCGTAGGCTTTGAGGCCGTTGCGTTCAAGGTTGCTGAACAGTTCTTTCTGACGCAGGCAGGTGTCGTCTTTCTGGTAGTGCGCCAGGTCCAGCTCGCCGGCATAGGCGAAGAACTGGTGGCCGAAACCACCGCCCGGGCCACGGCCGACCACGCCGATCACATGCGGGCCGTGAGGCAGGTTGACCTCGCAGAGGATGTAGCTGGTGTCGCTGGCGAAGTAGAAACGGCGCGACTGCTCCAGGCTGTACTTGCCGAAGCTCATGTCCGACATGCGCGCCAGGATCGGGAACTGCAGGGCGTTGATCGAGGCACTCTTGCCCAGGTTGTTGGCACCATAGACCGACAGCGGGTGTTCCAGGGGGAACAGGCCAAGGCTGTAGCCGGCGGTGTTGAGCAGTGCGAAGCGGCGAATGCCGTAGCGTTCCTGGCTCATGCATCAATCTCCTGTTGCTCTTCGGCGATGGCGCGGGCCAAGGCGTCTTCTTCGCTTTCTTCGAACGGGCTGAGGTCGAGCGGGTCGTCGGTGCGGTTCAGCTCTTCGGGGTTCTCTTCCTCGACCAGCACCGGCGTTGGCAGCGGCAGGGTGCTGTGCAGGCTGGCGGCCAGGTCACGGTCCTGCTGGACTGACAGGCAGACATCGAGGAAACGGTGCATCGGCGGCAGGAAACGGTAGATGCCGTTTTCCTCATGGGCAAAGCCGAGCTGGGTCATGCGGCGCATGATCTTTTCTTCCAGCTCGTCCGGGGTTTGCACTTCGGCCTGAATGAACAGATCGCGGTACTTCTCCAGCATCGACGGCAGTTCATCGCGGCCGAGACTGCCGCCATCGAGGACCGACATCGGGTCGCGGCCCTGGTCGGCCAGATGTTCAACCAGAATGAAGGTGAACAGCGACAGGCGCTGGGCGGTCTTGTTGACCTGGGCTGCGGCGAGGTCCGGGACGAAGTAGTAGAAACCGCGGGTGTCGCACACCAGTTCGAAGCCCAGGGCCTTGAACAGGCCGCGGTACTGGTCCTGGAAATTCGACAGTTGGGCGTAGAGCTCCGGGTCGCGGCGGCTGATGTGGAAACCCTTGAACAGCTCGCGGAAGATCGGTGCGAGCTGAGGCAGTTCGGAAAGATCAAGATGCATGGGCAGGGCTCGCAGTAGGCTCAGGCGATGGTTCGCGGCTCGATGTCAGGGCGAAGGAGCGCAGGCTGACCAGGTGTTCGCGGGTGGTGTATTCGCGGCGTTCGAGGCGCTCGCGGGTAAAGCGTTTTTCCCGCGACAGACGCGAGAACCAGTACAGCAATTCGTCGGTGGCGCCTTCGGGCTCCTGATCCAGCAGCCAGACCATCAGGTCCGGCAGCGGCAGGGCGCCTTCGCAGCGCTCGAGCATTTCCTTGACCGTGCGCGGCGCGCGCGGGGCATCGCCCTTGTGGCTCTTGTGCGCCTTGGGGAACTTGGCCGGCTTGGGTTCGAAGCGGGCCAGGGCATAGACGTAGGCTTCGACCTGGCTGGCACTGCCGAGGAAGGTGCTCTGCGGGCGGGTGAACATCGGCATGGCCGCCTGCGGGACCGCATCCAGGCCCTTGCGGCGGATCACCGAGAGGGCCAGAGCGGCGCCACGGGTCACGGCGTTGTGGCGGCGGGCTTCTTCACGCAGTGGCAGCAGCAGTTCACGGGCATGGCGCAGGGTCAGCTGGGCGCTGGTCTGCATCTCGAGGATGCGCGCGTGGGTGCGCAGCAGCATGTCGTCATCGACCAGGTGGCCCAGGCGTGCCTGCTCGCCGAGCAGACGCAGCAGCACGGTTTCGACCTTGCGTACGCCCTGCTCGAAGGCACCGTCGGCGTTGACCAGCTGGATCATCGGTTCGACGTACTCGTCCCAGGTCGCCAGAACCTCGGCATAACGCTGGCGCAGCGGAATCTGGCGGTCGCTGGTCTTGGCCCGTTCGGCCACGGCGACCAGGGCCTGCTCGTCGTTGTCGAGCTTTTTCAGGACATCGCGCACGCGCATGTCGAGCAAGCGCAGCTGGCGCGCCAGGTCATTGCCGTCACGAATCTCGAAGGCGTCCTGGATGTGTCCGGCCAGACGTTCCAGGTGGCGCAGATAGGCCTCGATCTCCAGGCACAGGCCCAGGCGGTGCTCGCGGCGCAGATAGGCAAGGAAGTCGTGGATCTGCGCATTGAGCTCGAAGCGGTTGGGGCTTTTCGCCACGGGCACCAGGATATCCAGGCGAATCCAGACGTCGAGCAGGCTGGTGATGTCCTGGGGCGTGCTCTCCAACTGCTGGTTGGCCAATTGCTGACGCAGTTCGCCGAGGCTCAGGGTGCCCCCGTCGAAGCGCTCGCACAACGGCTCAAGCAAGGCCCAGTGTTCGGCTAGGGCGCGCAGGACGCGCTTGGGTTCGATCATTGGCGGGTCGACTCGTTGCCAAATAAAAGCGCCGATTGTACTGCATCAAGTGCCTGTCGATTCACCCCCTGATCGCTTGAACCTGCTGTCGGGCGGTTTTCTGCCGATCAACAGCGGCGCTGAACGGCGAACAACGTTAGAATATCGGCCCTGACTTATCCACAGATGGCCGATCCTTCTTGTTAATCGAGTC
>JAVXRI010000104.1:0-19988 GCA_036643775.1 Pseudomonas sp.
AAAGTGACAGCGTAAGCCGATGAACTGGCGAGTATCGCGGCACTCAGGCCCAGGGTTCGGAACATCACAACGCGCATGAAAGCTTCCTTGGTGTTGTTTTCGTTGAACAGCCATTAAGGCTGATGTCCGAAAACTAATCAAACACCGCAGAAAAAATCGCCGCTTGCAGGAAAGTTCTGTCGCAGCGGGAGTGCTCAGCAGGCGTAGATCGCCAGCTTGTGCTGGATGAAATCGAGGAAGCACTGGATGCGCAGGGCCAGCTGCGAGTTGCGGTAATACACCGCGTTGATCGGCTGGCGGTAACCGCTGTTGTGCTCGGCCAACACCACCTGCAGACGACCGCTGCGAATGTCTTCATGGGTCATGAAGTGCGACAGGCAGGCGATGCCCTCGCCAGCCAGGGCCAGCTCGCGCAAGGTTTCACCGCTGGAGGCGGACAGGCTCGGCCGGATCAGCAAGCGATCACCCTCGACATGACGCAGCGGCCAGTGATTGAGGGTTTCGGTCTGGGTAAAGCCGAGCAACGAATGCCCTTGCAGGTCTTCCACCCGCTCGGGGATGCCATGCCGCGCCAGGTACTCGGGACTGGCCAGTACACTCAACGGACTGCAACCGAGGGAACGGGCATGCAGGCTGGAGTCGGCCAACTCGCCGATACGAATGGCGACATCGGTGCTCTGTTCGATCAGGTCGATGATCAGATCACTGGTGTTGAGCTCCAGCTGAATCTGCGGGTACAGCGTGCGGAACTCACCGACCCAGGGCACGATGGCATGCAGCATGAAAGGCAAGGCGGCATTGATGCGCAGACGTCCGGAAGGGGTCTGGTGGTGTACCGACAGATGCTCTTCGAGCTCATCCATCTGTTGCAGGATCGACTTGGCCCGCTCGAAGAAGAACCGGCCTTCTTCGGTCAGGTCCATGCGCCGCGTCGTGCGGTTGATCAGCGTGGTGCCGAGCTTGGCTTCCAGACGCGACAGGGTACGGCTGATTGCCGACGGTGTTTGCCCGCCTTGCTCGGCAGCAGCAGAAATCGAGCCGCACTCGATGACCGAGACGAACACCTGCAATTCATCGGACCTGGCTTTCACGGCTGTACCCCGGGGTGAGCAACAGCCGTGATAGATAGCCGCTTGGCGCGGCCAGCGCAAGGTTTCATCAGGCCTGAGTCTGGAAAACCCGGGCCAGATGCTGTTCGTAGGCGGCAACGGCAGCTTCGACGTTCGGGCGCTTCATCACATCCACCGCCAGGTAGGTCGGCAGTCCGCTCATGCCGAGGAACTGGTTGGCCTTGTGGAACGGGAAATACACCGCATCCACTCCCTTGCCTTCGAAGAAATCGCTCGGGTCATCAAACGCCTGCTGCGGTGCGTTCCAGGTCAGCGAGAGCATGTACTGCTTGCCCTGGATCAGGCCGCCGCTGCCGTACTTCTGCGAAGCATCAGAACGGGTGCGGCCGTCGTTGGCATACAGGCTACCGTGACCGGCGGTAAAGACCTCATCCAGATACTGTTTCACGGTCCAGGGTGCGCCCATCCACCAGCCCGGCATCTGATAGATGATCACATCAGCCCAGAGGAATTTCTGCACTTCTTCAGCGTTGTCGTAACCGCCATCAATGTACGTGGTTTTGACATCGAAACCGGCACGGTCGAGGAATGCCAGGGCGGCTTCGTGCAGGGTCTCGTTCAGGCGGCCGTCGGAATGGGCGAATTTTTTACCGCCGTTGAGCAACAGGACTTTTTTCATCACTTGCCTCATCTGTCGTTCGATCCACTGCGGTATCTGAGACGGTCCGGGATCGGGTGAATTTGGATGGCGGCAGATTAGGGGATGCACCGCGTTGGAAAAACCGTCGCCGGGGCAAAATACTTTTGACTGAAATGCACGAATGACCAACACATTATTGAAATAAAATCAGGTCCTCTCCCACCAGAGGTCGACCTCATGAGCGAACCCTACGGCTTCATTCTCAAAGCCAAGACCCATCCGCATAAGGCCGAGGCCTTCGAAGCGCTGTTCCGCGCCTATGTCGAACCGAGCCGTGCCGAACCCGGCTGCATCGAGTACCACATGCTGCGCGACAAGGAAGATCCAAGCCTGTTCGTGTTCTACGAGATCTGGGCCAGCAAGGCCGCGCTGGACGTGCACTCGGCCCTGCCGCACATGCAGCAGTTCTTCGAAAAACGCATGGACTACCTGGAGCGCGACTTCGACATTCAACTGATCGAAATGCTCAGCCCGTCCTCCGCTAGCCGTTGAGCAACAGGTGCACGCCCAGCACTGCCAGGCCGGCGAAGAAGCACCGTTTGAACAACACGGCACTGATACGCTGGCGCAGCCACTGGCCGCAGAGCATGCCCAGCAACGCTGGCGCCAGCACCAGCACGGACGCGCCCACTGCCTCGGCACCTAGCGCGCCCTGACCGGCCAGGCCCAACGCCAGGGCCAGGGTCGAGACGGTGAAAGACAGGCCGAGTGCCTGAACCATTTCATCGCGGCTCAGGCCCAGGCCCTGCAGGTAGGGCACCGCTGGAATCACAAAGACCCCCGTGGCAGCGGTAACCAGACCGGTCATCAGTCCGCACACAGGACCCAACCCGCGCTCCCAGGCCAGCGCCACGCTGAACCCTCGCCCGCATAAACCGTACAGCGCGTAGACCAGCAATGCGCCGCCCAGTGCGTGTGCAGCCCATTCGCCGCTGTTGATACCCAGCCAGACACTGCCCAACAAGGTGCCGATAAAAATCATCGCCAGCATCGGCCACAGGCGCGGCAGCAAGGCTGGCAGATGCCCGCCCGCCGCCAACTGCCAGAGATTGGTCAGGGTCGATGGCACGATCAGCAGGGCCGCAGCCTGCGCCGGAGACATAGCCAGCCCGAGCAGGCCCATGGCAATGGTCGGCAAGCCGAGGCCAATTACGCCTTTCACCGCGCCAGCCAGCAGAAAGGTGAACACCACCAGCAACGATAGTGCCGGACCGATGTCCTGATAAAAGCCAAGTAAGGTCGTCATGCACTCATGCTGCCGTTGTTACGGGTGCCTGAAAATCTGCCATATACTGAGCCAGACTATTGCCCAGGCAGAGGCTCATGCATTTTGATCTGATCGACCTGCGACTGTTCCAGCACACCCTGGAGTGCGGCAACATCACTGCGGGCGCGCAACGCAGCCATCTGTCGCTACCGGCCGCCAGTGCGCGGATTCGCGCGATGGAAGCTTCCCTCGGCACGCCCTTGCTTGAACGCAATCGCCGCGGTGTGCAGGCGACCTCAGCCGGCCAGGCACTGTTGCAACATGCGCGCTTGATCGGGCAGCAGGTCGAGCGCCTGCAGTTCGACTTGGGCCAATACGCTCAAGGTCTGCAAGGCCAGGTACGCCTGTTGTGCAATACCGCGGCGCTGAGCGAATACCTGCCGGAACTGCTCGGCGGATTTCTCGCCGACTACCCTGCCATCACCGTCGACATCCAGGAACTCCCGAGCCTGCGCATCAGCCAGGCGATTACCGAGGGCGTGGCGGATTTCGGCATCATCTCCACCGCAGTCACCAGCGAGCACCTGCAAACCCGACACTTTCGTGACGATCCGCTGGTGCTGATCATGCCACCTGATCATCCCTTGGCGGCACTCTCAAGTGTGCGCTTTGCCGACACCCTCACTTATAGCTACGTCGGCTTGTCGACTGACAGCGCCCTGGCATTGCACCTTGAAGAACAGGCCCTGCACCTGGGCCGACGGATGCAGGTCAGGGTACGGGCCGAAGGCTTTGATGGGGTGATCCGTATGGTGGCCCACGGTGCCGGGTTGGGCGTAGTACCACTGGCAGCAGTCAAGCGTTGGCAAGGCCTACTGGCACTGCACAGCATGGCGCTGGATGAACCATGGGCTCAGCGCCAGTTGCTACTGTGCGCCCGCGACTTCAGCAGTTTGCCGGGACATGGCCAGGCGTTGGTGCGGCATCTGGGCGCAGAGCACAGCAAGGCGCAGATCGAGCGCTCGACGTCGACCCCAGACAACTGCGCCGGTTAGATCGGGCCTATGGTGACGGACCTCTCATCCGCTCGACTGGAGCTGACATGTCCGACTTCATCACCGTTCTACGCGACACCTGCCCTACCCCCGTGCTCAATGCGACCAAGTGGAAGCGCATCGGCGGTGATCCGCACACCGTGAACCTCAACGCCTACTTGTCCGAGGACGGCAGCAAGATCATGGGCACCTGGATCTGCACCCCGGGCAAGTTCGAAGTGAATTACGAGAAGTGGGAGTACTGTCATTTCCTCGACGGCTACTGCGTGATCACCCCGGAGGGCGAGCAGCCGGTGCACCTGAAGGCAGGTGACGTGTTCGTGATCGAACCGGGAATGAAGGGCACCTGGGAGGTGGTGGAGACGGTGCGCAAATACTTCGTGTTTGCCTGACGGTCTCAGGACTGCTACGCAGTCCATCGCTGGCAAGGCCAGCTCCTACAGAATCAGGTGTGCGCAGTACCTGTAGGAGCCAGCCTTGCTGGCGATGCTCTTTTACTCGGGCTTGCGATAGCCTTCGACAATCGCCGAGAAATCCTTGCCGCCATCGCCGCGCAGGCTCATGGCCTGGTACAGCTGTTGCGCCACGGCACCGAGGACCACCGGCTGATGCGCCTGTCTCGCCGCTTCAGTCGCCAGCCCCAGGTCCTTGAGCATCAGTTCGGCACCAAAACCACCGGTGTAGCCGCGCGAAGCGGGTGCGGTCTCGATGATGCCCGGCCAGGGGTTGTAGGTGTCCGAACTCCAGCAACGCCCGGTAGAACTGTTGATGATGCCCGCCAGTACTTTGGTATCGATGCCCAGGGCATTGCCCAGAGCCATGGCTTCCGACACGCCGATCATCGAGATGCCCAGCAGCAGGTTGTTGCAGATCTTGGCGATCTGCCCGGTACCTATCGCACCGCAATGCACGATGTTACGGCCCATCTGCGCCAGCACCGGCTGCAGGGTGGTGAACAGTTCATCGCTGGCACCAACCATGAAGGTCAGCGTCCCCGCTGCCGCACCACCGGTACCACCAGATACCGGTGCATCGGCCAGGTCAACACCCTGTTTGGCCGCGGCAGCGGCGACATCACGGGCGGTCTGCGGATCGATGGTGCTGCAGTCGACCACGGGCGTACCGGCACGTACACCGGCCAGCACACCGTCTTCATTCAGGTACACACCGCGCACATGGGCGGCGGCTGGCAGCATGGTAATCACCAGTTCGCTCTGCTGCGCCGCGTCACGCGGCGAGCTGCTGATCTGCCCACCGAGTTCGGCCAGTTCGGCCAGCACGGTCTTGTTCAGGTCGAACAGGTTCAGTTGATGCCCGGCCTTGATCAGGTTGCGCGCCATCGGCGCGCCCATGTTGCCAAGACCGATAAATGCGATACGCATGATGAGCTCCTTAGCGCAGGCTGATGGTGGTGTTCACACCGTCGTTGACGCTGTCGTCATCGAACCAGCGACTGGTGACAGTCTTGGTCTGAGTGTAGAACTGCACCACTTGCTTGCCGTACGGGCCCAGGTCGCCGAGCTTGGAGCCACGCGAACCGGTGAAGCTGAAGTACGGCACTGGCACCGGAATCGGGATGTTGATACCGACCTGACCGACATCGATTTCGTTCTGGAACTTGCGCGCTGCCGCACCACTTTGGGTGAACAGGCCAGTGCCGTTACCGAAGGGGTTGCGGTTGACCAGGGCGATGGCTTCGTCGAGGGTGTCGACTTCCAGCACCACCAGCACCGGGCCGAAAATTTCCTGGGTGTAGATCTGCATGTCGGTGGTAACCCCGGAGAACAGGGTCGGGCCGACGAAGTTGCCTTGCTCGTAGCCAGGCACACTTACATCGCGGCCATCGAGCTCAAGCTTGGCGCCTTCCTTGATGCCGCTTTCGATCAGACCCAGTACGCGCTCCTTGGCACGCTTGGAAATCAGCGGGCCGACATCGGTACCCGGCTCGCTGCCGGCATTGACCTTGAGGTTGGCCGCCAGTTCTTTGAGCTCCGGCAGCCACTCACGCGCCTTGCCCACCAGCACCGCCACCGAGGTGGCCATGCAACGCTGACCGGCCGCACCGAAGCCGGCACCGACCAGGGCATTGAGGGTCTGGGTACGGTTGGCGTCAGGCAGGACCACCGCGTGGTTCTTCGCCCCCATCATCGACTGCACGCGCTTGCCGTGCTGGCCGGCGAGGTTGTAGACGTGGGTGCCGACTTCGGTGGAACCGACAAAAGAGATCGCCTTGATGTCCGGGTGCGTGCACAGGGCATCGACCACTTGTTTGCCGCCGTGTACGACGTTCAGTACACCGGCCGGCACACCGGCTTCCAGCGCCAGTTCCACCAGCATCATGGTCGACAGCGGATCCTGCTCGGACGGCTTGAGTACGAAGGTATTGCCGCAGACGATCGCCATCGGGAACATCCACAGCGGAATCATCGCCGGGAAGTTGAACGGCGTGATACCGGCGCAGACACCAATAGGCTGGTGCAGGGTGTAGGTATCGACACCACCGGCAACGTTCTCGGCGAACTCGCCCATCTTCAGGCTACCGATGCTGCAGGCGTGCTCGACCACTTCCAGGCCGCGGAAGATGTCGCCTTCGGCGTCGGCAATGGTCTTGCCCTGCTCGGCACTGAGGACCACGGCGATGCGCTTGGAGTGTTCACGGATCAGGGCTTGCAGCTTGAGCATGATGCGCATGCGGGCGCCAATCGGCGTGTCGCGCCAGGTCTTGAACGCACGTTGGCCGGCAGCGATCGCCGCATCAACTTCTTCAGCAGTGGCGAACGGTACGCGGGCAAGTACTTGTTGCGTGGCCGGGTTGACCACGTCGCGCCATTCGCTGGTTTTCGACTCGACCCACTGGCCGTCGATCAGCAGCTTGACCTGCTCGACCTTGGTCTGGCCGGGAGTAAGGGATGCGTTCATGTGCGTTCTCCTGAAATTGTTGTTTGGGAGAGATCGACGCCGCCGAGATAGCCTCAACGGACGCTTGGGTCTAGGGCGTGTTTTGGAGTATAGATGTGCAAAGATCCAATAAAAACGCACATAAAAGCCGGACCAACATGCAAAAAAACATTACCTCCCTGGGTGCCCTGAACTGGGATGACCTGAAGTTTTTTCTCGAAGTGGCCCGCACCCGCAAGGCCAGCAGCGCGGCCAAGCGCCTGGGGGTGGACTACACCACCGTGTCGCGGCGGATCAGTTCACTGGAGCTGGCGCTGGGCACCTTGCTGTTTGAAAAGTCGCGGACCAACGGCTTTGTCCTGACCGCTGAGGGGCAGCGCCTGCTCAGCTATGCCGAGTCGATCGAAAGCACCTTGCACATGGCCTGCGAGCAGGTTTCGGGTTCCGGCGTGGCGCTTTCCGGGCATGTGCGCATGGGCTGCACCGAGGGCTTCGGCAGCTTCTTCGTCACCCCGCAGCTCAGCCGTTTCGTCGATACCTATCCAGCCATCTCCGTGGATATCCTGCCGCTGCCGCACTTCATCAGCCTGTCCAAGCGCGAAGCGGACATTGTCATCGCCCTGGAGCGTCCGGAACATGGCCCGTACGTCTGCTGCAAACTGTGCGACTACCGCCTGCGCCTGTACGCCACCCAGGAATACCTCGACAGCCACGAACCGATCACCCGCAGCAGCGACCTGGCGCGTCATCAATTCATCAGTTACGTCGATGACCTGGCCTTCAGTTCCGAGTTGCTGTACCTGGCCAACCTGATCCCGGCCGCCAGCGCCAACCTGCGCAGCACCAGTGTGATTGCTCAGTACGTAGCGGCTCAGCAGGGTCGCGGCCTGGCGATTCTGCCGTGTTTTCTGGCCGCACAGGATCCGCGACTGGTGGCGATTCTGCCTGAAGAGGTGGAGATTACCCGGCAGTTCTGGATGTACTGCCGCGAGGACTTGCGCAAGTTGAAGCGGATTACCCTGTTGTGGGATTACATCCGTGCGGTGACCGAGCGCAACAAGCCATTGTTGATGGGCGAGTCGCGCACGATGGGGTTTGCCGATTAGTCGGAGGCCACCACGATAGCAACGCGGCGGTTTTCCATGCGCCCGGCGCGGGTGTCGTTGCTGGCCACAGGCTCACGGCTGCCCAGGCCACGGGTTTCGACGTTTTCCGGGCGCATGCCGACGGCGGTCAAGGCGTTGGCGACGCTCTTGGCCCGGCGCAGCGACAGCTGCTCGTTATAGGCATCGCGGCCCGAGGCATCGGTATGGCCGTCAACCCGCACCCGCTGGATATCAACCGACAGCAGCGACTTGCCAATACGCTCGACAATGCTCCGGCTCTCGCTGTTGAGCGCGTCCAGGTCGCTACCGAACAGCACCTTGCTCGACAAGCCAAACTCCCAGCCTTCGTCGGTCAACCGGAAACCTTCCTGCTTGAGCAAGGCAATCTGTTCAGGCGTCAGGCCCTTGGGCGGCACACTCTGGCAGCCGCCCAGGGCCAAGAGCATCAGGGCCAGGCAGGCAAAGTGAAAACGCAGGTATCGACTCAGGTGTGTCACGGTTCAGCTCCTGTTTTGTACATGATTGGCAGAGCGTTCCGTCTCTGCCGTTTGCCACTGGCCACGAGTGTTGCGCTTGGCCTGATACATCGCCGCGTCGGCGGCGTTAAGCAAGTCTGACGGCGTCAGACCGTCATCCGGGTAGTAAGCGATGCCGACACTCAGCGAAGTGACAACACTCTGCCCTTCGGCCAGGCGAATCGGCAGACGCATGCTGGCGATGATCTTCTCGGCGATGCGCTGGGCATCCCCCCGAGTGTGGAGTGGCGCCAGCAGCACGGCAAATTCATCACCGCCCAAGCGGGCCACCAGATCGCCCTCGCGCAATTGCGCACGCACCCGTGCGGCGACACTCACCAGTACTTCATCACCCGCCGCATGGCCATGACCATCGTTGATGTCCTTGAAGTTGTCACTGTCGAGGAACAACAGCGCCATGTGCTCCTGATACTTACTGGCGTTGCGCAGCGTGCGGCTGAGCCGGCCTTCGAAAAAGGCCCGATTGGGCAAACCGGTCAGGCTGTCATGACTGGCCTGGTGAGCAAGACTTTCATTCTCGCTCTGCAGGTGACTCTGCCAGCTTTCCAGTTCATCGAGCAGGGCATTGAAGTCGTTGCCCAGTTCATTGAGCTCGGCGATCTGCGCTTCGGGTACACGTCGGTCGAAGCTGCGCTCGCGGCGTGCGGCATGCGCCACTGTAGCCAGGCTACGCAAGGGGCCAACGATGTCGCCAAACATACGACGCGACAGATACAACGCGCCCACGGCGCTGAGTACCGTACAGAGGATGATCCCGGCAAGGCCGCTGAGCAGGAAGCGCACCAGACTGCCACCCTGGCCCACCAGCTCTATGCGGCCGACCTGCTGGCCCTGATGCAGCACCGGCAGGATGATCGGTTCTTCCAGCAGACCGCGGGCCACCTGTTGCTCGATGCTCGCCAGCAGGCTGTCGTCGCTGCGCTGCCAGCGGGCGAGCAACTGGTTGCTGTCGTCGAACACCTTGGCGTCGGCCACCTCTTCGGTGGCGGCGATCAGCGCCAGCGCCTCATTGGCCGCGCTGCTGTCGTTGAAGACCACGGCAGCTTCGACGGTGTAGTTGATCGAGCGGGCGATCAGGTGCAAGTTGTGATTGGCATACACCCGCAGCGCCAGCACACCGAGCACGGTCAGGGAAATACCCGCCAACCCCACCGCCAGCAAGGCCACGCTCAAGTGCCGACGCCCGAGAACTGCGCGCAGGGTCGGGCGTTGACGCCCCCAGCCAAAGCCGATCATGGCTGCGCCGCCCGGCGCCGCGACAATTGCAGCACAGATGGATGGATACGCACGCCGCTACGCGCCACCGAATCAAGGTTGACCTCGAACGCCACCTGGCGGTCGCTGACCCGCAGGCAGAACACACTGCCCACCGTGCACGGGTCGTCGGCTTCGCTGATGCTCAGTACCGGATGACCACTGATAGCGCTGAACAACTGAGTGCGTTCACCCTGGTTCAACTGGCCAAGATAAATCGCGTCGCACTCGTTGGCGATGCGCGGGTCTGCGGCCAACAGGCGCCGCACTGACAGCGGACGGCCAGTCGCCTGAGTGGTGCCCTTGACCAGGTCATCGGCGTATTCGGTAGGGCCGATCAGGCACAGACGCAACGGTGCAGGCTCAACCGGCCAGCGCGCGTAACTGAGAATACCCAGCACCACCTGGGTCACGGCAGTGGCGCGTTGCTCCGCCAGGGTCAAGGTCGGCGTAGTCTCGGCGTAGGCCAGCGTGCCGCACAACAACGGCAACGCAGCCATCAGCGAGCGCCCCCGGCGCGTCACGCGTCCCGATGTCGGGGCGGCCACTTTCATGAAGGAAATCTCTTAAAACCCTGCGGGATAATGCCGCAACGATAGCACAGAGGCCGATTTTCCAGCGAGACAGCAGGCCCCCGGTAATCCGGTAAAAGGCCGATTCAGCGTGCTCATACCTGCTCCAGCATCAATCCGGAAATACGTTTGACCTTACGCCGCACCGCATCCTCGAAAACGCCCTGGCGCGGTTCGATCAAAGTGAAACAGTTTTTCGCGCGGGTGATGCCGGTGTAGATCAACTCCTTGGTCAAAACCGGATTCAGGGCATCAGGCAACACCAGGGCGGTATGGGTGAACTCCGAACCCTGGGATTTGTGCACGGTCATCGCATACACGGTTTCCACCTCGTTGAGGCGGCTAGGCAAGACGAAGCGCACACCGCCACGACCATCGTTACGAGCGAAGGCCACGCGCAACACCTGCTGGCCGGGTTGCTGTTCATCCGGCAGGCGCAAGGCAATACCGATGTCGCCGTTCATCAGGCCCAGACCATAGTCGTTACGGGTCATCAGCACCGGCCGCCCCTCATACCAGGGTTGCTCGACGTCAATCAGCCCGGCAGCGCCCAGCACTCGGCCCACTCGTTGGTTCAACCCTTCGACACCCCAAGGGCCTTTGCGCACAGCACAGAGCAACTGGAAGGTTTCGAAGCCCTGCAGCACGGCCATGGCCCACGCTTCCCAGCGCGGGTCATCAATCGCTGTAGCTGGTAGTGGACGCTGCCGGCCAATGATCTGCAAATAACTGCGATAACCCTGCGGGCCATCGTTACCGCGGCCAAGGCCATCAAGCAGCAATCGGTCCAGGGCGCGATCCTGTTCACCGCGCAGGGTCAGACCGAACACATCATCTTGTGTCTGCTTCAACAAGGCGCGGGCCTGCTCGGCGTCCTGCAGATTGACCAGCCGTGCCAGTCGGCCGATGCCGCTGGTTTCCCCGAAGCGCCGCGAAAACCGCAACATCACCACCTGCTGCGCCAACGGGTACTGCTCGGCACTGCCCGCTTGCAGCTCGCTGCCTGCGAGCGTTTCTCCGCTGACGTCCTCCAGCCAGGCCTGGGTCTGGGCGCTGTAACGGCCGGCCTCGGCATCCCGGCACAGGTCACCGAGCACGGCGCCCGCTTCCACCGAGGCCAGTTGATCCTTGTCGCCGAGCAACACCAGACGGGCGTGAGGCGGCAACGCGGCGAGCAGGTTGGCCATCATCTCCAGGTCGATCATCGACGCTTCGTCGACCACCAGTACATCCAGGGGCAACGGGTTGCCCGCATGGTGACGGAAATGTCGCGAGCCTGGGCGGCTGCCGAGCAGACGGTGCACTGTCGAGACATCGGTAGGAATGTTCTCCCGCACCTGGACGTCGACCGCCAGGCGTTCGACCTGCTGACCGATGGACTCGGTCAATCGCGCTGCCGCCTTGCCGGTGGGTGCTGCCAAGCGAATGCGCAAGGGCCGTCCGGCTTCTACCGCAGGTGCCTGGAGCAAGGCCAGCAGGCGCACCACCGTGGTGGTCTTGCCGGTACCCGGACCGCCGGTGATGATACTGAAGGCGCCGCGGGTGGCCAGCGCACAGGCAAGCTTTTGCCAGTCGACCTGCCCCGGCTGGCTGCCACCGTCAAACAGTTGGGCGAGGCGCGCCGACAGGTCGGCCGGCGTCGGCTCGACCTGCTCCAGGCGTTGGCGCAAGGCGTTATCAATCTGCCGCTCATACGTCCAGTAGCGCCGCAGATACAAGCGCTGGCCGCTAAGCACCAGGGGCCGCGAGGTCTCTTCAATACACGCGCCATTGGCCACCAGGCGACTGCCGGCCAGACGTTGCAGCCACGTGCTCAGTGCCAGTTGTTCCAGCAGTTGCGACGGTAGCAGCAACGGGCCTGCCAGGGCATCACCTTCCGGGGGCAGCGACAAGGCGAAGTCCGGCTCAGCCAGGGTCTCGCCCAAATCCAGGCAAACATGACCATGCCCCAACTGGTGGCTGGCCAGCGCCGCCGCCAGCAATACCAGCGGGTCGCCTCCCGGGTCGCGCTCTTCGAGAAAGCCGACGAAAGCCCGGTCCAAAGCGCGCAACCAGCCACGCTCGACCCAGCGATCAAGCAACGCCAGCAGGTCGGCACTGTCGTTCAAGGGCTCAAGCGCCGCCAGATGCCGGGCATCCAGCGGTGTCGGCAGCAGGTCGTCGAGGGTACGGCTCATGGTGCATCTCCCAGGAACAGGTCGTGTTGCTGCGGTGTACTGGCGCCGCGGAACAGGGCGTCGAGGCGCTCGATCAGCTCTCGGGGTGGTTTGACGAAATACACCCCGCCAGAAGCCGAATGCACACCGCGCAGGAAGACAAACACCGCACCGCCCACATGCCGGTCGTAGTCGTAATCCGGCAGCCGCGCGCGCAACTGGCGGTGCAAGGCGAGCACGTAGAGCACATATTGCAGGTCGTAGCGGTGACTGAGGATTGCCGACTCCATGGCCAGTTCGCTGTAGGCCAGGTCGTCCGGGCCGAGCCAGTTGGATTTGTAATCAGCCACGAAATAACGCCCGTCATGCTCAAAGGCAAGGTCGATGAAACCCTTGAACATACCGTTGAGCTGGGCTGGCTGAGCCGCAGTCCGGGTCGCACCTTGATGGGTGTGTTCACACACCAGACGATCAAGCTGGCCGACATCGACTTTGTGACTGGCGAACCAGAACTCCATTTCAATCTGATACTGACTCAACTGGTTCAAGGCTACCAACGGGCTGTCCGGCGCCAAGGACATGGGCTGCACCAGTATCTGTTGCAGCCAGTGGCCAAGGGTGTTGATCCAGCCTGCCCAGTCACGGCGGTTGCAGCGCTGACCCACCGTGCGCTTGAGCGCCTCATCGTTCGCGGTCACCTGAGCAAAGCCTTCATGTCCGGCCCATTCGAGCAGGCCGTGAAGAAAGGTCCCGGGATTGGGCCCGCGCGGGAAGCGATGGATATCACCGCTGCCAGGCATCACTTCACGTAGTTGCTGCGGGTCAGGACGCTCGTCATCGAGCAATTGCTGGGCTTGCGAACTGTCTGCAGCCAGGGTCAGCGACTCCTCGCCAATGCGCAGAGCGCTGTAGGACGCGATCCACCAGTTCTCCGTCGCACGGCGCTTGGGCTGGCGCGCAGGAAGCAGTTCGGCCTGGTTGCGCGGGGCGCTGTACCCTTGCTCGTCAGGCTCTGGCAGGCTGCTGCTGGCAATCGCCGGGCAACCGGCTTGCAGCGCTTGCAGCCAGTCACGCAACTGACTGGAGGCTGCCAGCGGCGCCCCGCCACCGAGCAGATAGCCCAGTGCCGAGCGGTGCAACAACGAGGTCTTGCCAGTGCCGCGCTTGAGGTCGGCAACCCCCAGCCAACAGGCGTGTTGGGCGCGGGTCAGGGCCACGTAGAGCAGACGCAGGTCTTCCGCCAGGCGTTCATCGTCAGCCATGGCGATCTGCTCGGCATCCGGGGTCAGGGTCAGGTGCGCCTGGCCTTCACTGTCGTGCCAGGCCAAGGGCAGACGCTGGCCGTCTACCGGTTTGCTGGTGCAGATGAACGGCAGGAACACCAGCGGGTACTCCAGGCCCTTGGACTTGTGGATGGTGACCACCTTGACCAGTTGTTCATCACTTTCCAGACGCAGGATCTGCTCTTCACCGGCCTGACCAACACTGGCCAGATGCTCGCCCAGATGGCGGATCAACGCCTGCTCGCCATCGAGCTCGGTGGCGGCCTGCTGCAGCAACTCGGCCAGGTGCAACAGATTGGTCAGCACTCGCTCGCCGTCACTGCGGGTCATCAACACCTGCGGCAGGTCGAAGTCGTGCAGCAAGCGCCGCAGCATCGGCAATACGCCCTGGGTTCGCCAGATCAAGCGGTACTGACGGAACTGCATGACCCAGCGTTCCCACACCCGTTCGTTCTGGTTCAATTGCTCCAGGGCCGACAGCGGCAGGTTCAGGGTGATACTGGCCAGCGCCGCCTTGAGCAGGCGCTCGACATCCGGCTCGGCACAGGCCTTGAGCCAGGCCAGCAGGTCCTGGGCTTCCTGCGCAGCGAACACCGAGTCCTTGTCCGACAGGTACACGCTGCGCACATCGCGGGCGGCCAGTTCGGCGCGAATCAACTGCGCTTCACGGCCATCGCGCACGAGGATGGCGATGTCCGAAGGCAGGCAGCCGCGCAGCGACTGATCGGCCAGGAGAAATCCGCTACGGCCCTGTTGCCCGCCATTGAGCAGCGCGACAATCTGACTGGCACAGCTGGCGGCCAGTTGCTGACGGTAGACCGCGCCGGAGACCGGCTCTTCGCTGTTCAGTTGCCACAGATTCAGCGCTGCGAGCGCTTGCCCATCGACCTGCAGCTGCTCACTGCGGCCTTTGGCCTTGACCTCGACAAAGGGCACCGGGTTGTCATCACCCTCACGGAACAGGAAGGCTCCTCGCCCCAGCTCGCGCTGCTCGGCCTGCATGAACACGTGATTGACCGCGCTGACCATTGCCTGGCTGGAACGGTAGTTGGTGTCCAGGCTGTGCAAGCGCCCGGTGGTAGCACGACGGGCCCCCAGGTAGGTGAAGATGTCGGCACCGCGGAAAGCGTAAATAGCCTGCTTGGGGTCACCGATCATGAACAGGCCGGTGTCCTCGACGTTGTCCTCGATGCGGTAGATGCGCTGGAAAATCCGATACTGAATCGGGTCGGTGTCCTGGAATTCATCGATCAAGGCCACTGGAAACTGTTCGCGGATCAGCGCCGCCAGGCGCTCACCGGTGTCGCCGTGCAGGGCATGGTCCAGGCGCAGCAGCATGTCGTCGAAACCCATTTCGGCGCGGCGGCGTTTTTCCTGTTCGAAGCGCGTGGCGACCCATGCAGCGGCGTGCTCCAACAGGCAGGCATCAGGCGTCGGCAAAGCGTTCAATTGCTCTTGCAGGCGTTCCATGGCCTGCAGCGCCGGGTGGCTTGGCGGCTCGCCTTTCCAGGCTTCGGCCATGCCGACGCGGGTCAGACGGGTGAAGCCGGTGCCGAGATCAAGTTCCAGCGCCGGTTCATCTGCCGCCCAGGCCGCAAGTTTCTCGCACCAGGGTTCGAAGAAGCGTGCCTGCATCTTGCGCCCGTCCACTTGCTTGGTGGCCACGCCGTCACGGCAGATCTGCAGCAGTTCGCCGGACCACTGGGCCCAGGGCGCCTTGAGTCGGCGCAACTGCTCGGCGCGCTGTTGCAACACGGCCTCGATCAGCGCCTGCGGCTCCTCAGCACTGTTTTCGATGCGCTGGCGCCCGAACAGCGCGCGCACCCTCGGCAACAGGGCGTCCGGACTGACCCAGTGGCTGCGTACCCAGGCCAGGGCATCGCCTTGCATGCTGTAGCAAAAACGCCGCCAGTAGTCGCGCATAACCTGACCGAGCAACTCGCTGTGGTCGGTTTCCAGGGACTGGGTGAACAGGCTGCCGCTGTCGAAGGCATGTTCGCGCAGCATGCGCTGGCACCAGCTGTGGATGGTCGAGACCGCCGCCTCGTCCATCCATTGCGCGGCGACGTCGAGGCGATTGGCGCAGGCTGGCCACAGGTCCGGTTGATAGTCGTCGCGCAGTTGGTGCAGCAACGGATCGGCGTCAGCCAGTTCGCTGCGGAAGAAGCGTGCTGCTTCAGCCAGTCGCGTACGAATACGCTCGCGCAACTCCTTGGTCGCGGCGTCGGTAAAGGTCACCACCAGTATCTGCGGTGGCAGCAGCTCGCGACCGAAGCCCTGCTCGCCGCCATGACCGAGCACCAGGCGCAGGTACAGGGCCGAGATCGTGAAGGTCTTGCCGGTGCCGGCGCTGGCTTCGATCAGCTGGCTGCCGTGCAGTGGAAATGTCAGTGCCAGGGGGGCGTTACGACTCATCGGGCGTCCTCTTCATTGCCCACGGTCTGCCAGGGCGCATCGAACATCGGGCGGTACAAGGCTTCACACCAGCCCTCGAACTCTTCGCTGGCAGTCAACGCCGCGAAATCGCTGAACTGACGTGCCAGCGCAGTGCTTTCACTGCGTTCGCCGAAACTGTTCTGGCCATCACCTTCATACGCTTTGAGCGCAACAGCCAAGGCTTTGTCAGGATCGCTCTGAGCCAGCCAGGCGAAGGCGGTCTTGACCGCCACCGGCAGCGGCGCACACATGCCCGCCTGACGGGCCAGCAGCAGGTCGCCGAGCAAACCGGCGGCGCGAGATTGCTCGATGGGGGCCAGCAACAGCGTGATATCCGTGGCCACCACAGCACTGTGCAACGGCAGGCCGACGGCGCAAGCGGCCAGGTGCATGACCCAGGTCGAGGTCAGCCGATGCCATTTCAGCGTGCGGCCGCTGCTGATGCCATTGGGCAAAGTGCTGATACTCAGCAAGGACTGATCGTCGCGCTGATAGACCCGGCCGAGCCAGCCTTCGAGCTTGAGCTTACGGTACTCGAAACGAATCGGTAACGCGCTGTCCACGGCCTTGGGCCATTGGCGCAGCAGTTGTTGATGACGCTGCAACAGATCCGGCAGCGGTTCGATCAATTCAGTTTGCAGGGACTGGCCGAAGCCCGCCAACGGCAACATGCCGCAACCCTGCAAGCGACGGGCTTGAGCGCCAAGTGCCTGATCAGCATCCTCGGGAGCTGCCAGCGCCGCCGCCAACAGGCTTTCACTGAGGCCGTAGCGTTGCAGGGCATCGAGTACAAAGGGTTCCTCATCGGCCAGTGGCGCTTGGGCCGACTCGAAGAACACCTTCAGTCGCTGACTGAAGAAGTGCCGTACGGGATGCCGCAGGAAGTCCTGCAACAAGGTCAGGCTCAGTGCTTCATCGTCGCTGTAAGGTGGCAGTTCATCATCCACCTCGGGCTGCTCCTCCACGGGAAGATGCAACGTTCGCCACTCGCGAGCGTAACTGAACAGGCTGCTGCCTTTGTGGAAGTAGCGGGCACTAAAGGGCTGCAATGGGTGTTCCACGGTCAAGGCATGCAGCAGCTGTTCGCCGCCATCAAGCTTGTCCCCGTCCTTGGCACCGGCCAGTTTCCAACCCGCTGCGAGATGATCGCGCAGTTGCCCGATCAGTACAGAGGCGGGGCGTTCGCTGTTGTCGCGAATGCTGCGCCCGACCCAGCTGACATACAGCTGATCGCGGGCCGACAGCAGCGCTTCCAGCAGCAGGTAGCGGTCATCTTCACGTCGCGAACGGTCACCGGGGCGGTAGTCGCTGCCCATCAGGTCGAAGTCCAGCGGCTGCTGTGCACGCGGGTAATCGCCATCGTTCATGCCCAGCAGGCAGACGACTTTGAACGGAATTGCGCGCATCGGCATCAGGGTGCAGAAGTTCACCGACCCGGCGAGGAAACGTTGCGACAGCCGTCCTTGATCGAGCCCGGCCAACCAGGCTTCACGCACCACGGTCAGCGGCAGCAGGTCTTCGAGGCCAACCGACTCACAGGTCTGCAGCCAGGTTTCGCGCAAGGTCTGCAGTTGTACCAGCAGATAGTCGTCGTGCTCGGTTTCGGCCAGGAAAAATACCTGCAGCAACGCATGCAGACGCTCGCCCCATTGGGCCGCAGTCGCTGCCTGGGACAACTGTTGATAAGCGATTTCCAGAGCATCGAGCAGTGCCACCAGAGGGCCGATCAATGCCGCGTCCAACCCTCCGATTTCGTCAAACGGCTCAATACCGTCGCAGCCTTCGCCGACACCCACGGCATAACCGAGCAGCATGCGCCGCAGGCCGAATCGCCAGCTGTTCTGCTCCAGGCCTGCCGGCAAGCCCAGGCTCGCACGTTGTTCAGCGTTCAATCCCCAGCGGATACCGGCGCCCTCGATCCAGCGGTGCAGGGTCGGCAGCTCGCTTTCCTTGATTGCGAAGCGGGCACGCAAGGCCGGCACATCGAGCAGGTCGAGAATCTCGCTGACGGCAAAGCGGCTGTCCGGCAACTTCAGCAAATGCTCCAGGGCAATCAGCAGCGGATCGCGGCCGCGCTGGCCCTGGTCGGTCAGGGTGAACGGGATGAAGCGCTGATCATCACGGGCCAACTGGCCAAACACCGCGCGTATATGCGGTGCGTAGGTATTGATATCCGGCAGCATGACAATCACGTCCCGAGGGCGCAGATCCGGATCGGCACTGAAGCGCGCAAGCAACTGGTCGTGAAGTATCTCGACCTCACGCTGTGGGCTGTGAGCGACATGAAAACGAACCGAACGATCCTTGGCAGGATTGACTGCGGGCCACAGCTCGCGGGTCTCTGCCAGTGGCCGCAGTTCGAGAATGTCGTCCTGCAACTGGTTGAGCAGAGTCTGCGGCTGGCTTTCGCTGAACAGGTCGATGCGGCCATCGCTGAACGCTGCACGGTAACTGCCGGGATCATCGTAACTGTCGAGCAGGTTGATGTAGTCACGGCCCTGCTTGCCCCAGGCGGCCAGCAGCGGGTGAGCGTGCTGATGCAGGGATTGGGCGTCGATCAGGCTGGGCATGCCCTGCTTGCGTTGCTGACGTTTGTATTGGTGGCGCAGCAGGTCCTTGTCGGCAACGATATCTGCCCAGTGGTGACGACAGGGGTTGTGTACGCAGAGCAGCACCTGGCTGAAACGGGCCAGACCGGCCAAGGCTTCCAGTGCCTGGGCAGGCAACGAGGAGATACCAAAGACGATAACCCGCGAAGGAAGTCCGGCAGGCGCTTGCTCAAGGCTGTTGATTCGCTCGATAAAGCGCTGGTGCACCCCGGCACGACTCTGAGCCATGCCTTCCTCGCCGACATCCAGCAACAGCGCACGCCACAACTCGGCTTGCCAGCAGTTGGCGGGAGGCAAGGGTTTGGCATCGCCGCGTGCGGTATTCAGCACATGCCGCCCGGCAGCCCAGTCCTTGAGCCAGTCGGCACGGTAGACCTGATATTGGTCAAACAGGTCGGCCAGGCGCTCGGCCAACTGGTAGCGCTTGCGCAGGTCGGTGTCGTCGGTGAGAAAACGCTGCAGGGGCTCGAAGTGCGGCTTGTCGATAACTTCGGGCAACAGACGCATCAGCCGCCAGGTCAGTGGCGCCTTGTCGAGCAGGGACACTTCCGGGATCTCATCGCGTCCCAGAACACGTCGGTACAACTGCCACATGAAGCTGCCAGGCAGCTGCACCTCGATCGCAGCGGCAATACCACAGCCGCCCTGATCATCGTCTTCGGGGTCTTCAGCCAGGGCCAGTTTGAGCCATTGGGCGATGCCGTTGCTTTGTACCAGGACGATTTCATTTTCCAAAGGTGCCAGCGGATAGCGGCGCATCCAGCTCACCACCAGGCTGCGTAGTTCATCCAGGCGATTGCCGTGGACCACCATGAATCCAGGAAGGAGTGGATTTGCGTGCGGCATTGGACATCCTTGAGACAGTGCGGGCAGAGGGAAACCATATCACGGGCTTGGCCCACAATGTGGGAGCCGGCCTTGCCGGCGCTGGCAGCAGTGGGGTGTCAGTGCTTTCGCGGATGAATCCGCTCCTACAGGGCCACCGTGATCTTGTAGGAGCGGATTTATCCGCGATAACGGTCAAGCCGGAAAGACAAAACCCCTACCTGCGTACGCAGATAGGGGTTTCGGAATTTAATCTTGACGATGACCTACTCTCACATGGG
>JAVXRI010000105.1:0-19932 GCA_036643775.1 Pseudomonas sp.
CGTGGCCTTCATGCCGCTGTACGCACTGGGCTTCATGGGTATGACCCGTCGTCTGAACCACTCCGACAACCCACTGTGGGAACCCTACCTGTACGTAGCCGTGTTCGGCGCCGTGCTGATCCTGTTCGGTATCGCTTGCCAGCTGATCCAGCTGTACGTGTCGATCCGCGACCGCAAGGACAACATGGACGTGACCGGCGACCCATGGGGCGGCCGTACCCTGGAATGGTCGACTTCGTCGCCACCGCCGTTCTACAACTTCGCCAGCATGCCTGAGAACGTCGATCTGGATGCATGGCACGAAACCAAGCAAGCCGGCAAGGCTTACAAGGTTCCTGCCAAGTACGAAGCGATCCACATGCCGAACAACACCTCCACCGGTGTGTTCATGGGTGCGTTGCTTACCGTATTCGGTTTCGCCTTCATCTGGCACATCTGGTGGTTGGTTGCTGCCAGCCTGGTCGGCACCATCGCGGTCTTCGTTGCTCACGCTGCGCGTGACGACCAGGGCTACATGGTTCCAGCAGAAGAAGTGGCGCGTATCGAAGGCGAGCGCATGAAGGCCCTGGGCCTGGCTACCGGTTCGCCGGCTGGCGCGCGTGTCAAATCGTTTGAGCAGGTTTAATCAATGTCCAGTCATGTAATCAATGCAGACACGCATGCTCATGGTCACGACCATGGGCATGACGATCACCACCACGACTCGGGCCAGATGACCGTCTTCGGTTTCTGGCTGTACCTGATGACCGACTGCATCCTGTTTGCGTCGCTCTTCGCCACCTACGCGGTGCTGTCCGGCAGTTTTGCCGGCGGCCCGTCGGGTCACGACATTTTCCAGCTGGATTTTGTCGCGGTTGAAACCGCACTGCTGTTGTTCTCGAGTATCACCTTCGGCTTCGCCATGTTGCAGATGTTCAAAGGCAACAAGGGCGGCGTGCTGGGCTGGCTGGCTGTCACCTTCCTGTTCGGTGCCGGCTTCATCGCGATGGAAATCTATGAATTCCATCACCTGATCGCCGAGGGCTTCGGCCCGCAGCGCAGTGGTTTCCTGTCGGCGTTCTTCGCGCTGGTCGGCACCCACGGTCTGCACGTGACTGCAGGTCTGATCTGGATGGCGATCATGATGTACCAGATCAACAAGCACGGTATCACCGGCACTGCCAAGACCCGCATGAGCTGCCTGAGCCTGTTCTGGCACTTCCTGGACGTGGTCTGGATCTGCGTGTTCACCGTCGTGTATCTGCTGGGGGTTCTGTAAATGGCTAACGCACATAACAGCCACGCCGAGGGCAACCACGGTAGCGTCAAGTCGTATGTGATCGGCTTCATCCTGTCGGTGATCCTGACCGCGATTCCATTCGGCCTGGTGATGTTCCCGAGCATGCCGAAAGACATCACCATCATGGTGGTGGTGGCACTGGCGGTCATTCAGGTGGTGGTACACCTGGTGTACTTCCTGCACATGGACCGTTCCGCCGAGCAGCGCTCCAACGTGTCGACCTTCCTGTTTACAGCGATGGTCATTGCACTGTTGGTCGGCCTGTCGCTGTGGATCATGTTCAGCATCCACACCAGCATGATGGCGAAGTGAGGTAAGACGACATGTCCGTTAAGCACTTTATCCAAATCACCAAACCGGGGATCATTTTCGGTAACGTGCTTTCTGTGGCAGGCGGTTTCTTCCTTGCCGCGCAAGGGCATGTCGACTTCATGCTGTTCCTGGCCACGGTGATTGGTACTTCGTTGGTGGTGGCGTCCGGTTGCGTGTTCAACAACTGCATCGACCGTGACATCGACATCAAGATGGAGCGCACCAAGAACCGAGCAATGGTCCAGGGCCAGATCTCGCTGAAAATCGCCTTGGCCTATGCCACCCTTCTCGGGGTGGCCGGCCTTGGCCTGCTGTATGTGCAGGCCAATGCCCTGGCGGCGTTGTTCGGCCTGATCGGCTTCGTCATCTACGTGGGTTTCTACAGCCTGTACCTGAAGCGTAAATCGGTGCACGGCACCCTGGTTGGCAGCCTGTCCGGTGCCATGCCTCCGGTGATCGGCTACTGCGCCGTGAGCAACAGCTTCGACCTGGCTGCCTTGACCCTGCTGGTGATGTTCAGCCTTTGGCAGATGCCGCATTCCTATGCCATCGCGATCTTCCGCTTCAACGATTACCTGGCGGCCTCGATTCCGGTTCTGCCGGTCAAGCGTGGCATCCTGGTGGCCAAGAAGCACATCCTCTGGTACATCGTCGCCTTCCTCGCGGCAACCCTGATGCTGACCATCGGTGGTTACGCGGGCATGAGCTACATGGCAGTAGCCGCGGCCATGGGCATGTACTGGTTGTACATGGCCTGGACCGGTTACAAGGCTGTCGATGATCGCCTGTGGGCACGCAAGCTGTTCGTGTTCTCGATCTTCACCATCACTGCCCTGAGCGTGATGATGTCGCTGGACACCAAAGTGCCGACCGAGCTGTTGCTGACCTACGCACATTGAGTGTGACGGGTTGAACAAGAACGCCCCGGGCCGCAAGGTCCGGGGCGTTTTTGTTTGTGGCGCCGGCATCGATGCAGGGCAGGGTTGCCCTCTGCTGCCCGAATAACGCCGTGATTAGAGTGCGCTGATACCAACCTGCAAGCCGATGAGCTGTTCGTGGAGCCAGGCGGCTACTACAACTGGAACCAGACCCTGTTTGGCAAAGGCTGGGAGGAGAACGTCCAGCATGCGCTACAGATCATCAAGGGTCATAGCAACTGGCAGCGCAAGGAACTGAGCGAGGATGAATACCAACGCCTGAAGGCTGCTGGCGTCCCCATTCCGAACTCGACGGCGACGGCGTCCTGGTTCTGGCGCACTTACAGTTATGGTGATCGCAAGATTACCCCGCAGATGCTCCAGGAACAGATCATCAAGCAGTTTCGCAAAGATGGCATCATTCCCACCCAGGTCAACCTGGTGGGCTGGAGCCGCGGTGGGGTCAGCTGTCACATGCTGGCCAACGCCATGCTCGCTGATGATGAGCTGAAGAAACTTCCGGTGAACATTTTTGCCATCGACCCGGTACCAGGGGTTGGTAACTTCGATCGCCATCGGGTGCAACTGGGCGAAAATGTGAAGCAATATGTTGGCTTCTTTTCTCGCGACGAGCGCTCCAAGGGCTTTTCCTGCGTGATTCCGAAAACCCATGTCAGCACACGTTGCCATGTCTACCCGATGCCGGGTCGGCATGCGACCCTGGTGGGCAATGCTGCGGCTGATGGTGCGTCCGGCGGTAAGGTACTGGCCGAACCCGGCCTGATTGTTCGTCATCTTGCCGAAGTGTGCCTGACACGCTGGGGGGTAAAGCTGGGCAAGATGCTCAAACTCAGCGATAGCGACCTGCAGAACTACCATCAGGCGCTGAATCGGGATGACGGCAAGTATCAGGCGATGCGCAAGCATTCCTATACGCTGGTAACCGAATCCGAGAAAGATGAGCGTTACGTCAGCCTGGGCGACAAGGGCACGGCGTTCTCCAGTATCAAGGGGGCAGCCTTCCAGCCTGACAGTGCCCTGGCGTCCCCGCTCAGGTGGACTGCAACTGCGTACAAAGAGATCCGCTGACCCTTTGCTGAGCACGGGCGGGCTGTCTCTGATTTTTCTCCACTGACTGGACAGGCGACCCGCCCAGGCTCTATTGTTGGCACCGGCCACCGCAGTGGCCAACGTCGCTCGGACGGTTCCGGGCGCTTACGTCTTCGAGGAAGCCATGGCTGACCAAGGTTCGCCGCGCCGCTTTGCGCGCATTGATCGTCTCCCCCCTTACGTCTTCAATATCACCGCCGAACTCAAGATGGCCGCGCGCCGTCGTGGCGAGGACATCATCGACCTGAGCATGGGCAACCCCGATGGGGCCACGCCGCCGCACATCGTCGAAAAACTGGTACAGGTCGCCCAGCGCGAAGACACCCACGGTTACTCCACCTCGCGCGGTATTCCACGTCTGCGTCGGGCCATCTCGCGTTGGTACAAGGATCGCTACGAGGTCGAGATCGACCCGGAAAGCGAAGCCATCGTCACCATCGGTTCCAAGGAGGGCCTGGCCCACCTGATGCTCGCCACCCTGGACCATGGCGACACTGTACTGGTGCCCAATCCAAGCTATCCGATCCATATCTACGGTGCAGTGATTGCCGGTGCCCAGGTGCGTTCGGTGCCGCTGGTGCCGGGCGTGGACTTCTTCAACGAGCTGGAGCGGGCGATCCGCGAGTCGATCCCCAAGCCGAAGATGATGATTCTCGGCTTCCCCTCCAACCCGACCGCGCAGTGTGTCGAGCTGGACTTCTTCGAACGCGTGGTGGCGCTGGCCAAGCAATACGATGTGCTGGTGATCCACGACCTGGCTTACGCCGACATCGTCTACGACGGCTGGAAAGCCCCTTCGATCATGCAGGTGCCAGGTGCCAAGGACATCGCGGTGGAGTTCTTCACCCTGTCCAAGAGTTACAACATGGCCGGCTGGCGTATCGGCTTCATGGTCGGCAATCCGGAACTGGTCAGTGCGCTGGCGCGGATCAAGAGCTATCACGACTACGGCACCTTCACCCCGCTGCAAGTGGCCGCGATCGCTGCGCTGGAAGGCGATCAACAGTGCGTGCGGGATATCGCCGAGCAGTACCGCCAGCGCCGCAACGTGCTGGTCAAAGGACTGCATGAGATGGGCTGGATGGTCGAGAATCCCAAGGCGTCGATGTACGTCTGGGCGAAAATCCCTGAAGAGTACGCGCACCTGGGCTCTCTGGAGTTCGCCAAGAAGATGCTGGCCGAGGCCAAGGTGTGTGTGTCGCCGGGTATAGGCTTTGGTGACTACGGCGACGATCACGTGCGTTTTGCCCTGATCGAGAACCAGGACCGCATTCGCCAGGCGGTGCGCGGCATTCGCCAGATGTTCCGCGCTGATGGTGTGGGCAAGGCCCAGAAGTAAGCCCATCGCCGAAGAAAGCCGCTCTCACAGGGACAATCTGTGGGAGCTGGCGGCAGCCTGTGATCGACCGTGAAGCGGCCGCAATCCGGGCATATTCAACCGCCTGTCAGGCGCAATATATTTCTACATCTCCCCCCTTCCCAAAGCCTTGGCGAAGCATAGAATGGCGACGGGTTTTCTCCCTATAACGATAAACTTACCCCCCGTCTTCTCATCATGTCCGAACATAATCCTTGTTTGAACTGCGGCGCCTGCTGCGGGTTTTTCCGTGTGTCTTTTTTCTGGGGTGAGTGTCAATCGTCCGGAGGTTTGGTGCCCGACGATCTGGTGGTACAGATCAACCCTACCCGGGTAGCGATGATCGGCACCGACAGCAAACCTTGCCGTTGTATCAGCCTTGAGGGCGAGATTGGCAAAGGCGTCAGCTGCGGCATTTATGAGCAGCGCTCCACTCCTTGCCGCGAATTCGAGGCGGCCTGGGTCGATGGTCAGCCCAACCCGAGTTGCGATGCTGCCCGGGCGGCCTATGGCCTGCCTCCACTGGAAGCCAACGAGCCGATCTGGCCAGAAGAGGGGGCTGAAGTCGCCTGATGGCGATGAAGCCAGGCGCCGCTACTCAAAGCCAGCGCCTGGCAACCTTGAGGTAAACTGTGCGGCTATTCGGACAGGACAGGAGTTCGCCCCGTGTCGCACCCTTACGCATTTCCCCAGGACCTTTGCCTGCAAAGCTCGCGTCTGCACTTGCGGCCCATGAGCGCCGAGGATGCCGCTGCATGGCTGCGGATCATGGCCGACCCACAGGTCATGCGTTTCTGGAACCATGCACCCTGGCGTGATATTGACGAGGCACAGGCAGCGCTTGCAGCGGATCGCCAGGCCTATGCTCAGGGACAGTTGCTCAAGCTCGGTATCTATCGCCGCGACAGCGGTGAGCTGATCGGCATGTGCCAGTGTTCCAGCTTCGATAGCGACTCGCGACGAGGCGAAATCGGTTACTGCCTGGCCAGCACTGCCCAAGGCCAGGGCTTTATGGGCGAGGCACTGGAGCTATTCGTTCAGTACCTGTCCCGGGACCTGAACATGCGCCGTCTTGAGGCGGAGATCGATCCCCGTAACAGCGCTTCGGCCCGCACCCTTGAACGGTTGGGGTTTGTCCTTGAAGGGGTGCTGCGTGAGCGCTGGTGTGTGGCCGGGGAACTGTCCGACTCGGGGCTCTACGGTCTGCTGCTTGAGCGTGCTGCGTGATAATGGTTAACCGCTATGTTTCGCTAACCCTGCTGCTGTTTTTGGCGAGCCTGTGTTTCAACGCCATGTACATGACGGGGGACGGTCGCCTGCACGCGTTACAGGCCTTGTTGTATGGTCCTTGGGGCTTGGTGTTCGGCATGTTTGGCTGGTTCGCCAATCCCTTGCTGGGATTGGCGATTCTGTTGCACCGGCGTTGGCGCTGGGTATCGCTGGTGCTGGGATTGGGCGCCCTGGGCCTGGCATTGAGCAGTTTCGGGATCGACCGAATGCCCGACAATCGCAGCTACAACTTCGTCAACCTTACCCACTTCGCGCCTGGGTTTTACTTGTGGTTGCTGGCGATCCTCGGCTTTTGCATGGGGCAGGCCTGGTGGTGTCGTCAGGCACGTCGCGGCGTGCCGATACCCGGCTGGCACTGGTTGGACGGCGCACTGATTGTGGTCCTGGGTGTGGTGATCCATTTTGCCCTTGAAGCGCCCAGCCTCAGGTTTGAAATGAATCGCGCCCTGGAGCCGCAGCCGTCTATCCAGCCCATTGTTCCTGACACCATCTAGCGCGCTGTCGAAGTACCCCATTGCACCACCAGCATACCCAGCACGATCAGGCCAACCCCGGCCAGACGCAGGCCGTTCACCGGTCGCTGCGCCAGGCCCATCAGCCCCCACTGGTCGATCACCAGCGATGACAACACCTGGCCGGCAATCACACACACGATGAAGCCCGCAGCACCGAGGCGCGGGGTGAGCATCAGTGCGGCGGTGATATAGGCCACCCCGGCTACACCGCCCAGCCAGGCCCACCAGGGGGGCTGAGCCAGGGCGCCGAGCTGCGGCAGTGGTGCACGCAGCACCAGAAGCGCCGGTATGACCATCAACACACTGACCCCCAGAGACACCAGCGTTGCCCACAACGGATGACCGAGCAGGCGCCCCAGCGCGGCATTGCTGCCGGCCTGGAACGGGACTGCCGCACCTGCCAACAAAGCGATGACCAGAGGCAGCAGGGCAGCGGGGGAGAAAGACAGGCTCATGGCAAGACTCCTTGAAATTGGCTTGGTAAAGTCTTGGCTATCCATGTTGTTAATGGAAATTCGAATGCTGCACTGGAGTTATTCGCCTGATGGATGATCTGCGTCGTATTGATCTGAACCTGTTGCTGACCCTGCATGCCTTGCTGGCCGAGCAGCATGTGTCGCGCGCTGCCTTGCGCCTGCATCGCAGCCAGCCAGCGGTGAGTCATGCGTTGGCGCAGTTGCGCGAACTGTTCGCCGATCCGTTGCTGGTACGTCGTGGCGGACGCCTGCAGGCCACGGCCCGTGCCCAGGCCTTGATCGAACCGTTGCAGCAGGCCCTGGAGCAGCTCGATGGCTTGCTTGCCCAGCCTGGCTTCGATCCGCGCAAAGCACGCCGTAGTTTTCGCCTGGCCATGTCCGATTACGGTGCCCGCGTGGTATTGCCGGGGTTGATGCGGGTATTGCGTGAGGAAGCGCCGGAGATCGACCTGGTCGTCATCCAGGGCAGCCGTGAGGCGATGCTGGGGCACTTGTTTGATGGCGAGGCTGATCTGGCACTTGGCGTCTTTCCGGAACTGGCCGCCGAATTGCGGGTTGAAACCCTGTTCGAGGAACGCTTTACCTGCATTGCCGATCGCAGCGGCTTGCCGCCGCGTGGCGGGCTCGGATTGGCCGACTGGCTGGCGCGGCCGCATGTGCTGGTGGCGGTGCGACCGGGAATCGACAATGAGATCGACCTGGCGCTCACGGCTATTGGCGCCCGTCGCCGAGTCGCGCTGGCGCTGCCGCACTGGGCTGCGGCGCAGGAGGTGATTGCCGGAACCGACCTGATCCTCACCGTTGCCCGGCGCAGCCTCGACAACGGCAAGCTCGACCCGCGCCTACGCCGCTTCGAGCCGCCGCTGGCGATCAAGGCCTTTGGTTTTCAGCAGGCCTGGCATCAGCGCCGGGAGGGTGAGGCGGGGCACCGCTGGTTGCGCGAGCGGGTGGCGCAGGTGTGCAGAACGACTGGCTTTCCGTAGAAGCAACTGTCTGTCACCTGGTTAACTGTAGGAGCGGATTTATCCGCGATGGCCTGCGTAGCAGGCCAATTTTGGGGCCGCGATGCGCCCCATCGCCGGCTAGCGCCAGCTCCCACAGTTAACCAGGTGACAGACAGTTGCTCCTACGATTCTCCCCATGGTCTGGCGTCTTGTTGTGGTATTGGACATGACCAAGGCGCGCGCAGATCAGTTGTCTACCCTGAGCGAGCCTTGATGGCGTGATCAGTGCCGGTGAGCACGGGCACGCAGGTACTCGCGCACTTCGACCTGATTGCCGGAAAACTCGATGCGCTCGGCCTTGCTGTCGCGATGGAAGGCATACATCGGGTCGTAGTACTCACTGAGCAGGCCACTGATCCAGGCGCGGTGCAGGTCGACTGCGCCACTGCGCTGTTGCTCTTCCAGAGCTTGCTGCAACAGCGCTGACAGACGCTGATAACGCTCGCCGCCCAAGCGCTTGAGGATGTTGCCCATGCTCTGCTTCAGGCGTTCGGCGAACAGCGTGAAGCCTTGTTCGTCACCGTGCAGGGCAACGAACTCGGCACACAGGTTGATCACATAGTCGCCAAGGATGCGTTCGACACGGTTGTCGAAGCTGTCCTCCAGCCATACCAGCGGGTAATGCTGCATGCCCTGGTACAGCTCCAGCGGTAGCGAACAGCTGCCGACAATGCGTCCTTCGTCTTCCAGTACGAACTGCTCGATACCCTGCGCGCGTTTCTTCAGCACGTCGATGGCCAGAGCGTTCTCGAAATTGATTTGAGCCGGTTGGCCTGTTGCGCGTTTGCCAAAGCTGGAGCCGCGGTGGTTGGCATGGCCTTCCAGGTCGAGCGCATTTTCCAGCACCTGCAGCACTTCAGTTTTGCCGGTGCCGGTGAGGCCGCCGATCAGCACGAAGTCGCATTCGGCAACCGCTTGCTGGGTGGTTTCAAACAGAAAGTTTCGCATGGCTTTGTAGCCACCGCTCACCTTGGGGAAGTGAATGCCGGCTTCATCCTTGAGCCATTGCTGGACGATCTGCGAGCGCAGGCCGCCACGAAAACAGTAGAGATAACCCTCAGGGTTGGCCCGGGCGAAGGCGGCCCAGGCGGCGATACGTTCATCCTTGGTCTGGCCGCTGACCAGTTGGTGGCCGAGCGCGATGGCGGCCTGTTGACCTTGCTGCTTGTAGCAGGTGCCAACCTTCTGCCGCTCAAGGTCGTTCATCAGCGGCAGGTTGATCGCGTGGGGAAAGGCGCCCTTGGCAAACTCGACCGGAGCGCGCATGTCCATCATCGGTACATCGTGTAAAAACAGCTGGCGGTAGTCGGTGGTGTTGTCACGCATCACAGCACCTCAACCGCATGGCTCTGTCGCTCAACCAACTCGCCGATCGGTGCCAGGTTCAGGCCCAGTTCGGCGGCGACAGCGAGAAACTCCGCTTCACCTTCAGGCGCTACCGCTATCAGCAGACCGCCGCTGGTTTGCGGGTCGCACAACAGGTGTTTCTGCTCGTCGCTCAGCGCGGCGATCTTTTCGCCGTAGCTGTCGAAGTTGCGCAGGGTACCGCCCGGCACACAGCCTTCTGCCAGGTAGTGTTCGACGCTCGGCAGCCGTGGCACGGCGCTGTAGTTCAGGCGCGCACTCAGGCCGCTACCGTCAGCCAGCTCCACCAGGTGACCAAGCAGACCGAAGCCGGTGACGTCGGTCATGGCCTTGACGCCCGCCAGCTTGCCGAAGCGGCTGCCGGGGGTGTTGAGGGTGCACATCCAGTCGCGGGCCAGGCCCTTGTCCTGGTCACGCAGTTTGGATTTTTTCTCGGCGGTGGTGAGGATGCCGATGCCCAGCGGCTTGGTCAGGTACAGGCGACAGCCTTGAGTGGCAGTGTCATTGCGTTTCATGTGGCGCTTTTGCACGACGCCGGTCACCGCGAGGCCGAAGATCGGCTCGGGGGCGTCGATGGAGTGACCGCCAGCCAGCGGGATACCGGCCTCGGCACACACGGCGCGGCCACCGCGGATCACTTCGCGGGCCACTTCCGGGGCCAGCACATTGATCGGCCAGCCGAGAATGGCGATGGCCATCAGCGGATCACCGCCCATGGCGTAGATATCGCTGATGGCGTTGGTGGCGGCGATGCGGCCGAAGTCGTAGGGATCGTCGACAATCGGCATGAAGAAGTCGGTGGTCGAGACCACGCCGCGCTCGTCGTCGATGGCGTAAACTGCCGCGTCATCGCGCGAGGCATTGCCGACCCAGAGTTTCGGGTCCAGGGCCTGGCTGCCGCTTTCGGCGAGAATCACCTCAAGCATCTTTGGAGAGATTTTGCAGCCACAACCGGCGCCGTGGCTGTACTGGGTCAGACGAATCGGCTCGCTCATACGCACCTCGAAAAAACGTGAGGCCCGAGTGTAGCAAAGCTGGTCTTTGCGCCGGCGCCTCTTACTATTCTTGAGCTAGCCTGATGTTGGCTCTTTCCCCGTTATTGAACCGGAGAATTTTTCATGCTCAAACGTCCTCTGGCGTTGTTCGCCGGCCTTGTTTTGTCTTGCTCCTCCTATCTGGCCCAGGCGGCCGATACCCTTAAGGTTAGTGCCATCCCTGACGAAGCCCCGACTGAACTGCTGCGCAAGTTCAAACCGTTGGGTGAGTATCTGGAACAGCAATTGGGCATGAAGGTCGAGTTCGTGCCGGTGGCCGACTACCCGGCAGTGGTCGAGGCGCTGGCCACCGACCGTCTGGACATGGCCTGGCTGGGCGGCTTCACCTTCGTGCAGGTGCACCTGAAGAGCCCGAGCGCCACGCCACTGGTTCAGCGTGAGCAGGATGCCAAGTTCACCAGCAAGTTCATCACTGCCAACCCTGAGGTTGAAAACCTGGCCGATCTCAAGGGCAAGACGTTTGCCTTCGGTTCGATTTCGTCCACCTCCGGGAGCCTGATGCCGCGCTACTTCATGCTCAAGGACAACAACATCAAACCTGAGGCCTACTTCAGCCGTGTGGCCTATTCCGGGGCCCATGATGCCACCGCGGCCTGGGTTCAGGCGCGCAAGGTCGACGCCGGTGTGCTCAACGCCAGTGTCTGGGAAAAACTGGTGGCTTCGGGCAAGGTCGACACCGACAAGGTCAGGGTGTTCGCCACCACCCCGAGTTACTACGACTATAACTGGACCGTGCGCGGCAGCCTCGACCCGGCCTTGAAAGAGAAGATCAAACAGGCCTTCCTCGCCCTCGACCCGGCCAAGCCAGCCGATAAAGCGATTCTCGATCTGCAGGCCGCCAGCCGCTTCATCGAAACCAACCCGGACAACTACAAGGGTATCGAGGAGGCCGCGCGCGCTGCTGAGTTGCTCAAGTGACGATCCAGCTCCACGGCACCAGCCTGCGTCATGGCCAGGTTCAGGCATTGCACGCGATTGACCTGCGCGTTGAGACCGGCGAACGGGTGGCGATCATCGGCCCTTCGGGCGCCGGTAAATCCAGCTTGTTGCAACTGATCGCCAGCGCCATGGCACCCTCCACAGGCAGTCTCGAATTGCTCGGCGAAGCACCGTGGCGGCTGTCGGCGCGTGCGCGTCAGCGGCTGCGCGCGCGGATCGGCTTGATCCATCAGGCACCACCGTTGCCACCCCGGCAGCGGGTGGTGACGGCGGTGCTGGCCGGGCGCCTGGGCCAGTGGAGCACGCTGCGCGGACTGCTCAATTTATTGCACCCCTCGGATGTACCGGGTGTGCGTGCGGTGCTGTCCGGGCTGGGCATGGCCGACAAGCTTTTCGCCCAGTGCGGGCAACTGTCCGGTGGTCAATTGCAAAGAGTCGGTATCGCGCGGGCCTTGTACCAGCAGCCGGAGATTCTGCTCGCCGATGAGCCGGTCTCGGCCATGGATCCGGTGCTGGCCGAGCACAGCCTGAAAACCCTTAATCAGCACGCCAGCGAACGCGGTATTACTTTGATTGCCAGCCTGCATGCGGTGGAGCTGGCGCTGGCGCACTTTCCGCGGGTGATCGGCATCCGCGAAGGGCAGGTGGTGTTCGATCGTCCGGCTGCCGAGATTTCCAGCGACATGCTCGATGCGCTTTATGCCAACGAGCACCTGGGCTCGCCACAAGTGCCGCTGCCGACGCTGAGCCTGCAGATTCCGCGATGCTGACGGCTGACAAGCGCGATCCGGCAGCCCTGCCCAGGCTGTTGCTGACCCTGCTGGCAATTGCCTTGCTGTGGCCCGGCATCCAGGTGAGCGAACTCAATCCCGGTGTGCTGCTGGAGGCTGAAAATCGTCGCCAGATGGGCAACTTTGTCAGTGGTTTCTGGCCGCCTGCGCATGATCCCGAGTTTCTCGCCCTGTTATGGGAAGCAATTCTGCAAACCCTGGCGATGGCCACGGCAGGCATGACCCTGGCCTTGTTGCTGGCGATACCGGCCAGCCTGCTCGCCAGCCGGGCGCTGTCGCTGGGCGCCGCCTCGCGCGGCGGTCGCCTGGGGTTCTGGTCGCGCACGCTGCGTCTGCCGGTTCGCGGGTTGCTGATCTTCCTGCGCAGCGTGCCGGAAATCGTCTGGGCACTGCTGTTTGTTCGCGCCGTTGGCCTGGGGCCGACCGCCGGGGTGCTGGCCATCGCGATCACCTACGCCGGCATGCTCGGCAAAGTGTACGCAGAGATTTTCGAGTCGATCAACCAGCGCCCGGCGCACGCGTTGTTGCAGGCCGGCAGCAGTCGTCTGAGCGCCTTCTTCTACGGCATCCTGCCGGATGCGGCGGCGGAACTGGTGTCCTATACGGTGTATCGCTGGGAGTGTGCGATCCGTGCCTCGGTGGTGATGGGCTTTGTCGGCGCAGGCGGGCTGGGGCAGCAGATTGATTTGTCGTTGCGCATGTTTGCCGGTGCCGAGGTGGCGAGTATGTTGCTGGCCTTCCTGCTGTTGGTATGGCTGGCAGACCAGCTCAGTCGCTTGTTGCGCGGGAGGCTGGCATGAGAGGGCTGATCAATGCTGCGCTGATCCTGGCCTTGTTGATGGCTGTTGCAGGGTCGTTCGCCTACTTGAGCCTCGACTTGCAGGCACTGTTTGGTAATGGTGGGCTAGGGCAGATGGGCGCTTATGCGGCGCGCTTCCTCAGCCCGGACCTGAGCCCTGAACATTTGCGCGCGGTGGGCAAGGGCGCTTTGGAGACCTTGGCCATGTCCGGCCTGGGCACGCTGCTCGCGGTCATGCTCGGCCTGTTGCTAGCCTTGCCGGCAGCCGGGCGTTTCGGTTGGCCGCTGCAAGGTGCTGCGCGTTTGTTGCTCAATGCCCTGCGGGCAATACCGGAGTTGGTATGGGCGGCGCTGACCGTGCTGGCGGCGGGTCTGGGGCCGAATGCCGGCACCCTGGCGTTGGCCTTGCACACCACTGGCGTGCTTGGCCGACTGTTTGCCGAAGCCCTGGAAAACACCCCGCCAGAACCGGCCGCAGCCATCCGCTTGCAGGGCGGCAGCCAGGTGGCTGCGTTCTGCTTCGGCACCTTGCCCAACCTCTGGCCGCAGTTGCTGGCTTACAGCCTGTACCGCTGGGAAAACAACATCCGCATGGCCAGTGTGCTCGGCTTTGTCGGCGCCGGTGGTCTGGGGCAGATGCTCTACACCACCTTGAGCCTGTTCCAGGAAGCCCAGGCCAGCACGGTGATCATCGCCATGCTGGTGCTGGTGTTGCTGGTGGATGCCTTGAGCGACTTGCTCAGGCAGCGTTTTGTCAGGGCCTGATCAGAACGCGCCACGCAAGGTCAGCATGTAGTTGCGCGGTTCACCGTAGTAGTTGCCGTACTCCGAGGTGCCGACCGTGGCGTAGTAGCGGCGGTCAAACAGGTTGTTGCCATTGACGGCCACTGTCCAGTGCTCGTCGACCTTGTACTCGAGCATGGCGTCGTAGACGGCATAACCACTCTGGGCGAAGTCGAAGGGCTTCTCATTGATCGGGTTGCCACGGGCGTCGAAGTCGTAGGCGGTACCTTTGACGAAGTTGCGGCTCTGGATGTTTACCCCGCCACCGACCCGCCAGGCCGACCAGTCGTTGGGCAGGGTGTATACCGACCAGAGTTTGAACAGGTGCTTGGGTGTGATGCTGGTGTAGTCGCTCTCTTCGGTCTGATTGTCCATCAGGTTGAGGGTGTAGCCGGCGATCACTTCAAGCCCCGGCAACACTTCGCCACTGGCTTCGAGATCGATGCCTTTGCTGATCACCTTGCCCTGGCCAATGAAGCAGCATGAGCCGCTGTAGCTGAAGGGTGCCTGTGGGTAGGCCGGGTCGTTGATCGCTTCGTTCTCGCGCTCGGTGTAGAACACCGCGGTGGTCAGGTTCAGCGCGCCACCGAACAGTTCGCCCTTGAGGCCGGTTTCGTAGGTTTTGCCGGTCATGGCCTCGACCGCCGAACTGTTGCCTTCAGGGCCCTTGAGTTTTTGTGCCTGGGGTCTGAACACTTCGGCATAGCTGGCGTAAGCCGACCATTCATCATTCAGGGCGTAGATCAGGCCACCGTAAGGCACCAGCTTGGTCGGTTCGCGATGGCTGATTTCCGATTCATAGCGCCACACATCATCAGTCCTGGTCTGGTAAGCCTGCTCGTATTTGTAACGCTGGGCGCGGGCACCGATGATCAGTTTCAGCGGGTCGCTGATCTGCAGGCGCAGCGTCGAGTACAGGCCATATTGCTCGCGGGTGTTGGGGCTGTAGTCGCGCCAGAAATCATGGTCGGACTCATTCGAACTCAGCGGCGTCGATTGCGGGTCCCACAGATTGATCAGGCCGCCTTTGCCGACCATGCCTCTGGCTGCGCGCCAGCGGCTGGTGACCTTCTGGTAATCGGCGCCGAGCAGCAGTTCATGCTGACGACCCATGGCTTCGAAGGTGCCCGAGAGGTTGACGTCGAACACCGACTGCTTGCTCCAGGACGACACATAACTACCCCACCAGTAGGGACCGGTGTTGGTGGTTTCATCAACCGAACCATAGGGGATGATGCCTTCGGTGTCCGAGGTGTCGTAGGAGTAGGTGTAGGAAGTGTTGAGTTTCCAGTCGTCGTTGAAACGGTGGTCGATTTTGGCGAACAGTTCCTTGGCGTAGCCGTCCATGTAGGACTGGTTGGTGGTGTACCAGCTATGGCGCGGCAGCTTGACGTCGCCGCCGCTGCTGTAGCGCGGCAAACCATCGCCGGTGCCGTTCTCGTGAGTTTTCTCGTAGCTGCCACCCAGGGTAATCATGGTGGCCTCGGTCAGGTCAGCTTCGAGAACGCCGTAGATCAATGGCTTTTCTGTACTGCGGTTGTCCATGAAGTACTGGCGGTCGCTGTAGGCGGCAACCATCCGCCCGCGCAATTTGCCGTCGAACGCCAGCGGGCCGGTGACATCTACTTCGCTGCGGTAGTTGTCCCAGGAGCCGGCGGAGGTGTTGAGCTTGAGCTGGTATTGATCCAGTGGGCGCTTGCGTACCAGGTTGATGATGCCACCGGGATCGCCGGTCCCGCCGAGCAGGCCGGATGAGCCGCGCAGTACTTCGACGTGGTCGAACTCGGCCAGGTCGTAGATCTTGTCGCCATAGAAGGTGCCGATACCGGAACCGATGTCCATCGGCGCGGCGCCGTCGATCTGGATGTTGTCGATGCCGAAGCCGCGAGAGGCGAATTTGGGCAGGCGGAAGTTACCGTTTTTTACGGTGATGCCGGGTGTGTACTTCATGGCGTCGGACAGGTTGGTCATGCGCAGGTCTTCGATGGCCTGCTGGCTGATCACCGATACCGACTGCGGAGTGTCCTTGAGACTGGTCGGGGTCTTGGAGCCGACACTGGTCAGGCCGGTGGTATACGACCCGGAGTTTTCGGTGGCCTCACCCATGCCCTGGCCTTGAATGGTGGTCGCACTCAGTTCCACTGCCGTGCCAGTACTGGCGCTGGCGTGTGGCACCAGCAGATAACTGCCGTCGGCTTGTTGTTCGGCGCGATAGCCGCTGTCGGCGAGGATGCGTGCGAGGCCATCGGCCACATCGTAGCGACCGCTGAGCCCTGCACTGACTTTGCCAGCGGTGAGCCGGGCATCGGTGGACAGGGCGATCCCGGCCTGGCGACCGAACTGACCAAGAACTTGATCGAGCGGGCCGGGGGCGATGTTGAAATCCAGCATGGCGAGCTGTTGCGCCTCGCTGGCCAGGGCGCCAGGGGCGCCGAGATGAAACAGGCCAAGCCCGCCGATCAGGGCCAGGCTTAGCCGGGAGGCACGGGTGGTGGCGATGGTACGGGCCAGCGGGTGGGGGCACAGAAGCATGACGGATATCCGTGATCGGAGGAGTGGGCCCGCACGCAGTCGGCGGGATTTCCTCAATAGCCAAACGAGAATGAGAAACCTGCCGATTTACTTCAGCTTTTTTACAGGCTCATTCAGGTCCGGGCGGTCACCGTGATCCAGTACTGTGTGCGCCGTTGCAGGCGCACCGGCAGGCTCTTTTCCAGTAGCGCAAAGATTTGCTCATGGTTGTTCAGCGGGAAAGAACCGGTCAGGTACAGATCGGCAACGGCCGGGTCGCAGCGCAAGACCCCGAGGTGATAGCGCGACAGCTCGGCGATGAAATTGCCCAGGCGCATACGCTGGGCAACGATGAAACCGTCGATCCAGGCCGTTGTGTTCTGGTTCAGGGGTTGCGCCGCCGCTACGCCGTATTGATCGATACGGGTCTGCCGACCGCTGGGGATGACCTGCTCGATACCACTGGCGTATGACCTGACCGCGACCTGGCCGCTGCTCACCGACAGCAGGGTAGCGTGGCCGTCAGCTTCGCTGCGCACGTTGAAACGGGTACCCAGCGGACGAAGACGTGCCTCGGCGGTGTGTACCAACAGCGGCCTGCCGAGGGCATCCTGGCCACTGAGGATGTCGATTTCGCCCTGGCGCAGCACCAGCAGACGTTCACCTGCGCTGTAGCGCACATCCAGCGCGGTGCGGGTGTTGAGCCAGACTTGAGTGCCATCGCCCAGGGTGTGGTGACGACGCTCGCCGGTCCCCGTGTGATAGTCAGCCAGCGCCCCTTGCAGCCACAAGCTGTCGCGGGCCTCCCAGGCGGTGGCGCCGAACAGGCCGATGCCGACAAAGGCCTTGAGCAGCTGGCGGCGGTTGGCTTCGGGAGTTCGGGTTTGCTGCAAGGCCGTGCGGGCTACCGGATCGTTCAACTGCAAGGCGCGTTGCTGCAACTGTCGGGGAATGCCTGCCAGCCGCTGCCAGGCCCGCTCGTGGTCCGGATCGGCCTGGCGCCACTGTTGCAGTTGCTGATGTTCCTGAGGGCTTATGTCGCCGGACTGGGCCAGGGTGAACCAGGCAATCGCCTGGTCGCGGATGGCAGGGGCTATGGGGCCGTCGTGAGGTGCCTGGGTGGACATGGCACTCACTCGAACTGGCTGGCGTAACACAAGGCGAAGGCCTTGCTCATGGACTTTTGTACCTGATCGATGCTCAGCCCCATGTGTGCGGCGATCTGCTTGTAGGTCAGACCATCGAGCTGTGACAGCAGGAATATCTCCCGCGCCCTGGGGGTCATTCCATGCAGCAGCGTATCGATCTCTACCAGGGTTTCGATCAACAGGTAATGATCCTCGGCCGACAGCGCCACCGCTTCCGGCTGCGCCGCCAGGGCATCGGTATATGCCCGTTCCACCGCCTGGCGCCGCCAGCGATTGACCAGCAGGCCATTGGCAATAGTCGCCAGATACGCCAGAGGCTGGCGCAACTCGTTGAGTGGCTGACGCGAACGCATTACCCGAACAAAGGTGTCCTGAGCCAGATCGTCGGCATCGGCACTTTCGCTCAAACGCTTGCGCAACCAGTTGCGCAGCCAGCCGTTGTACTCGAGATACAGGTGTTCGACATCCCGTTGCAAAGACTTGGGCGTTTCCATGAAAGTGCAATCGCCAATGTGTTATTGATAATTGTTCTCAATGCTACTGGAGGCCGGTGGGCGGATGCAATGGCTGAGTGCAGGAGACATGGATCCGCTACAGCAATTGCTTCATTTGCACCAAGGCTACTCGCGTATTGCCTGGCCCCTGGCGTTCCTCGATGGCGAAGGGGGCAAAGCCCAGCTGTGGATAAAGCAACAACCCGGCGGTATTGCTGTTGAAGCAGGAGACCCAGACTTCGCGGGCACCGAACTGCTGACGGGCCAGCTCAATCATGCTTTGCACCAGATACCGCGCCACCCCATGACCACGGGCAGCAGGAGCTACTACGACATTGCCGAGGGCGCAGACACCGCCGTGCTCGGCTTTGTAGAAATTGGCAAAGGCCAGCACCGTGCCGTCGCCCTCGACCACCGTCGAACCCTCGCGCTGGGCGATGGCATCGCTCAGTTGCGCCGGGGTCAGCGGGTACTGGGCCTTGGGGAACATGTAGAACAACTCGTCGGGGCCTTGGGGAAAACAGCAGATAGTGGCGATGTCCTGGGCCTGGACGGGGCGATGGGTCAGCTGCATAAAGTGGCTCGCACAAGGTGGGCGTAGACAGGAATCCTACACTGCCTGTCGATCTGCGCAGGTACAATCGCAGCCTGTAAAATCGCCACGCGGATAATGTCATGAGTCTTTCTGTTACCACGGCGCCTGGGCGCCGCCTCGGTGCGCCGCTGTTCGCCCTGGCGCTGCTGCTGATCGGTGCGCTGTTCCTCAACGCCAATGTTGGCGGCAATCAAGTGTTGCTGTTGATCGTCGGTGCCGCCCTGGGCCTGACCCTGTACCACGCCGCTTTCGGTTTCACCTCGGCCTGGCGCGTGTTCATCAACGAACGCCGCGGCGCCGGGCTGCGGGCGCAGATGGTGATGCTGACGATTGCCGTGCTGCTGTTCTTCCCGGCGCTGGATGCCGGGACCTTGTTCGGTCAGCCGGTCAAAGGGCTGGTGGCGCCGGCCGGGGTCTCGGTGGTGTTCGGTGCGTTCATTTTCGGCATCGGCATGCAGATGGGCGGTGGCTGTGCTTCCGGTACGTTGTTTACCGTCGGCGGCGGTAATGCGCGGATGCTGGTAACCCTGCTGTTTTTCATCATCGGCTCGGTGACCGCCACCCACCACGTTGACTGGTGGTTCTCCCTGCCTTCGTTCCCGGCTACCTCGATTGTTCAGGCGTTTGGTCTGATGCCTGCCTTGCTCGTGAGCCTGGTGGTGTTCGCGCTGATTGCCTGGGTAACGGTCGTGCTGGAGCGGCGCCGTCATGGTCTGCTGGAAACCGCGCCGCGCAGTGAGCACCAAGGGCTGCGCCGTTTTCTGCGTGGACCGTGGCCGCTGGTGTGGGGCGCGGTGGCCTTGGCGTTGCTCAATTACCTGACGCTGGCGTTGGCCGGGCGTCCGTGGGGGATCACCTCGGCGTTCGCCTTGTGGGGCGCGAAAACCCTCGGCGGCCTGGGTGTGGATGTCGGCAGCTGGGCGTTCTGGCAGGCGCCAGCCAACGCCAAGGCGCTGGCCTCGCCGCTGTGGGAGGATGTGACCACAGTGATGGATATCGGCATTGTTCTCGGTGCGCTGTTGGCTGCCGGTTTGGCCGGACGCTTCGCACCTAACCTGAACATCCCCACGCGTTCGCTGGTGGCGGCGGTGATCGGTGGCCTGCTGCTGGGCTACGGTTCGCGCCTGGCTTACGGCTGCAACATCGGCGCGTACTTCAGTGGCATCGCCTCGGGCAGCGTACATGGTTGGCT
>JAVXRI010000106.1:0-19754 GCA_036643775.1 Pseudomonas sp.
GAAATCCGCAACGACCCGGCGATCTACCCCGACGCCGAGACCCGTGCGCGGCTGTTCACCCAGAAATCCCTGGACCCGCAGGCGATGCGCGCCATCACCCGGGTCTGGAGCACGGTCAAGACCGGGTTCTGATCCACAGGTTCTGAGTCATCCCCATTTCCCTCGCCAAGGAACAGACCATGGCTACGTCAAACAACGCTGTCGCAACGCCTTTCGCCCACGACCCGCTGGTGGAAGCCGACAAGGCCCACTACATGCACGGTTATCACATGTTCGACGAACACCGTGAGCAGGGCGCGCTGAACATTGTCGCCGGGGAGGGCGCGTACATTCGTGACACCGAGGGCAACCGTTTCCTCGACGCCGTGGGCGGTATGTGGTGCACCAATATTGGCCTGGGCCGCGAGGAAATGGCCCTGGCCATCGCCGACCAGGTGCGCAAGCTGGCCTACTCCAATCCGTTCTCGGACATGGCCAACACCGTTGCCATCGAACTGTGCGAAAAACTCGCCAAGCTGGCCCCGGGTGATCTCGACCACGTGTTCCTCACTACCGGCGGCTCGACCGCAGTGGATACCGCCTACCGGCTGATCCAGTACTACCAGAACTGCCGCGGCAAACCGCACAAGAAGCACGTCATTGCGCGCTTCAACGCCTATCACGGCTCGACAACCCTGACCATGTCGATTGGCAACAAGGCAGCCGACCGTGTACCCGAGTTCGACTATGCCAACGACCTGATCCACCACGTGTCCAATCCCAACCCGTACCGCGCCCCGGATGACATGGACGAGGCCGAGTTCCTCGACTTTCTGGTGGCCGAGTTCGAAGACAAGATTCTCTCGCTGGGCGCCGACAATGTCGCCGCGTTCTTCGCCGAGCCGATCATGGGCTCAGGTGGCGTGATCATCCCGCCCAAGGACTATTTCCTGCGCATGTGGCAGGTCTGCCAGACCTACGACATCCTCTTTGTCGCCGATGAGGTGGTGACCTCGTTCGGGCGCCTCGGCACCTTCTTCGCCAGCGAAGAACTGTTTGGCGTGCAACCGGATATCATCACCACCGCCAAAGGCCTCACCTCGGCCTACCTGCCGCTGGGGGCGTGCATCTTTTCGGAGCGGATCTGGAAGGTGATCGCCGAGCCAGGCAAAGGCCGTTGCTTCACCCACGGGTTTACCTACAGCGGTCACCCGGTGTGCTGCACGGCGGCGCTGAAGAACATCGAGATCATCGAGCGGGAGCATCTGCTGGAGCACGTCAAGGATGTCGGTGGCTACCTGGAGCAGCGTCTGCAAAGCCTGCGCGAGCTGCCGCTGGTGGGCGACGTACGCTGCATGAAGCTGATGGCTTGTGTCGAATTCGTTGCCGACAAGCGCAGCAAGGCGTTGTTTGCCGATGAAGTGAACATTGGTGAACGCATCCACCGCCGCGCCCAGGACAAAGGCTTGCTGGTGCGGCCGATCATGCACCTGAACGTGATGTCGCCGCCGCTGATCATCACGCATGCCCAGGTCGACGAGATTGTCGAGACGCTGCGTCAGTGCATTATCGAGACAGCCAACGAGCTGCGTCGCGAAGGCCTGTACAGCGGCACATGAGGGTGAATGCTCGCGTGCAAGCTCATGCCCCAGTGGTTAGACTGCGGAGCATGAGCCACGCACCTCTCGAAACTCCCATCTGCCTGTCCCTGGGCGCTCTGCAGCAATGGCATGCAGCGCTGCAGAGCGCGTTTGCGCATATCGAGGAGGCGGATGGCCTTGGCCATCTGGCTGCGGCCCTCAGCCAGCTGGTGGCGGTCGAGTCGATGATGATCAGCCTCGAATGCCAGGGGCAGGCGCCGCAACTGCTGTACCAGCAGGGCATTCCCGAGCAGCACCGCGATGCGATCCTCAATCGCTACTTCGCCGCCGGTTATCTGCTCGATCCGTTCTGCCTGGCGGTGGAGAGCGGCCTGGCCGAGGGCTTCTATCACCTTGAAGACATCGCCCCGGACCATTTCTTCGACAGTGACTACTACAAGACCTATTACCTGGGCACCGGTTGCAGTGAAGACAGCTACTTCATTGCCGATATCGGTGATGCCCGCAAGATTTCCCTGAGCCTGTTCCAGGGCTGCAGCGGTTCGCGCCTCGACGCCGGGCAAGTGAACCTGTTGCGCGCAGTCGAGCCGATGGTCCGTGAGCTGCTGACACGCTTCGCCCGTAACGGGCTGGCAGAAAGCAGCAACACGGGCGGCCACAACAGCATCCAGGCGGCGTTCGACAGCTTTGGCTGCCAGGTGCTGACCGACCGTGAGCGAGAAGTGGCGCACATGATCCTGCGCGGTCACTCGGCCAAGTCCACCGCCAGCGAACTGGGGATCTCTCCGGAAACCGTGCGCATGCACCGCAAGAACCTCTACCAGAAGCTGCAGATCAACTCCCAGTCGGAGCTGTTTGCGCGTTTTATCGACTGGTTGCGCCAAGGCTGAGCCGCGTGTCAGAGCGCGGCCGCTGCTGTGTATTGCACGGGATAATAGGGGGGCCAATCCCTGTGTGGAGGACCCGCCATGAACAGCGATCAGCACCACTTTGTGAGCAGCATCGCCCTGTCATTGGCCATGCTCTGTATGGCGCCTGTAGCGACTGCGCAAACCCAACCGGGCGCTGAAGAACCCATCGATAGGTCCGCAGTGCACTTGCAGCCCAAAGAGCAGAACGGCATCAGCTACCTCGAGGGCGGCATCGGCATCGATGAGTCCCGCGCCTTGCAGCAGACCCGCGGCTACAACCTGCAGATCACCCTGTCGTCCGGGCCGGACAACAAGTACCAGAGTGGTGCCGAGCTGCGCATCGAGTCCAGCAACGGGCAACCGGTGCTGACCTTGCAGGACATCGGCCCGATGCTCTGGGCCAAGGTCCCGGCCGGTCACTATCAGGTGGTGGCCAGCCTGGATGGTCAACAGCTGCGCCAGCAAGTGGTGATCGACGGCACGGCGCCGGTCAAGGTCAACTTGCACTGGCCTCAGCAGTGACCCGGGATGGATGATCAACCCGTCGTGGGCCTGGGCTTGAGTGCGCTGCAGCGTGACGGCTTCCTGCTCTTGCCCGGGCTGCTCGCGCCGTCGCAGGTCGCCCAGTTGCAGACGGCGATCAGTGCCCTGGTACCGATGCACTGGGACTACAACGGCCTGCTCGAACACTACAAGTGCGTGTTCAACCGCGATCCGTTGTGGCTGGAATACCTCGACCTGCCGGGGGTGATCGAACTGGCCGAGGCGGCGTTGGGCGAGGATTGCCATATCATTGGCCAGACCGCCTGGCGCAGCCATCCCGGCTATCAGGGCATGCCGCTGCACCTGGATTATCTGGTGATGGAGTTGCCCCCGGCGCTGTTGGCCGACCCCGGATTCGAGTTGCCGATGCAGGTTTGTACCGTGCAGTTCTACCTGGATGACATCGACGCCGAGCTGTGTCCGACCCAGGTGCTGCCAGGCAGCCACAGGGCAGGGCGCAAGCCTGTCGCCGGGGAGCAGCAGTGGCAGGGACAGTCAGTGCAAAGCATTCTCTGCCGGGCGGGCGATGCGCTGATGTTTCGCAGCGAACTCTGGCACGGCGGCAGCGATAACCGCAGCACTGACCGCAGCCGCTCGATGCTGCAGGTGCACTACGGCCGGCGTATGGTCGCGCAGAAGTTTTCGCCGTACCTGCACTGGCAATTCAACCCCGCAGTGCTCGCCGCCGCGACGCCACGCCAGCGGCGCCTGCTCGGCGAGCATGCCGAAGCCGAGTACGACTGACGCTCAGGCCACCGCCTTGACCGCCAGGACATTGCACAGGTTGTGGTCGATTACATGCTCGGTGGTGCTGCCGGTCAGGCGCTCCAGCAGCTTGCGCGGGTGATTGCCCATCACCAGCACGTCGGTGCGGCTGTGGAGGACGAAGTCGGCGATGCTGCGGGTAATCGGTGCCGAGAGGAAGTGCTGACGCTCCGCCGGTACTCCGTGAGCTACGGCCAAATGTTCGAAGGCCTTGTGGATCGACTTGCGCACATCGCTGCCGAAACCGGGCATGGTAACCGTGCCAGCCCCGAAGTCGGACATGTGCGTGTGGGCGCTGTCGCACACATGCAGCAAGTGCAATTCGGCGTTGCACTGGCGCGCCAGGTCGCTGGCGGCCTGTATCACCAGCTCATTGAGGTCGTTATGGGGATGTTCGGGGTGGGTCGGGTCGACGGCGGCCACCACCACCCGTGGCAGCGGGCAATGAACTGCCGAGACCAGATGCACAGGGCACGGACACTCACGCAGCAGTTGCCAGTCCACCGGGGTGAACAACAGGCGTTTGTAAGCCGGTTCGTGCTGCACATCCTTGATCAGCAGGTCTGGCTCGATCTCTTGCACCTGGGCCAGTACGGCACCTACGACATCACGGGTGAGTATCGCTTCGGTGCTGATGCGGATGCCGCTTTCATGCAGCAAGGTGGCTTCGTCGGCGAGCCACTGGCGGGTGTCCTGTTCGCGGGTCTGGTTGCGGAACTCGTCGCCGCTGAGCAGACCGAGGGTGTCGAGTTCCTCGACAAAGGCGCAGATATGCAGGGTGGCACCGGTGGCGTGGGCCAGCGCGGCGGCGCGCTCCAGTGCCGGGGTGTGGCGCATCTCGGCGCCGACCATCAGGAACAGGCGTTGGTACTGGCTCATGGTGCACCTCCGGTCGCGTTGCATTGCCAGCCCCCGAGCTAGAGTTTAGCCCATCGCCTGCAACGTCCCCGGAGCCAGTACCTCCGCGAGCCGACCGCTGGTCACTCAGCCGCGGCGGTCGAGCCAGACCGTCTGGGCGTTGCAGAACTCGCGGACACCGAAGTGCGAGAGCTCGCGGCCAAAACCACTCTTTTTGATCCCGCCGAAGGTGACGCGCGGATCGGAGGCGCAGTAGCCGTTGACGAACACACCACCGGTGTCCAGCTCCTCGGTGAGCTGGGCAGCCAGCTCCAGATCCTGGGTATAGATAGTCGAAGCCAGGCCGAATTCACTGTCGTTGGCCAGTTCCAGGGCATGGCGAGCGTCGCGGGCAGTGATGATCGAGGCGACCGGGCCGAACAGCTCCTGGCGGAACGAGGTCATCTGGTCGGTCACATCGGCCAGCACCGTCGGTTCGTAGAAGTTGCCCGCACCGTCGGCCTTGCGGCCGCCCAGCAACAGGGTGGCGCCTTCAGCCAAGGTCGCCTGGACCTGCTCATCGAGTTCGTCGCGCAGGTCGAAGCGTGCCATCGGGCCCAGGTAGGTCTGCTCCGACAGTGGGTCACCCATGACCAGCTGACGGGTGGCTTCGACGAATTTCTCGGTAAAGGCTTCGACAATGCCCTGTTCGACGATCAAACGCTTGGCCGCGGCGCAGACCTGGCCGGTGTTGGCGTAGCGGCCGACAACGGCGGCCCTGACCGCTTCATCGAGGTTGGCGTCGTTGAGGACGATGAACGGATCGGAGCCGCCCAGCTCCAGTACGCATTTTTTCAGCGCGGCACCGGCCTGGGCACCGATGGCCATGCCGGCACGCACGCTGCCGGTGAGGGTCACGGCGGCGATGCGCGGGTCCTTGATGGCTTGGGAAACACCGTCCGCGGTGACGTTGATGACTTCGAACACACCGTCCGGCAGGCCGGCCTGCTTGATCACCTCGAGCAGCAGGTAGGCGCTGCCCATCACATTTGGCGCATGCTTGAGTACATAAGTGTTGCCAGCGATCAGTGCCGGCACGGCGCCGCGCAGTACTTGCCAGACCGGGAAGTTCCAGGGCATCACCGCCAGGATCGGACCCAGCGGGCGGTATTCGATACGGGCCTTGCCGTTTTCCACCAGGGTCGATTCGGCGCTGAGCATGCCCGGGCCTTGAGCGGCGTACCACTCGCACAGTTGCGCGCATTTCTCCACTTCGCCACGGGCCTGGGCCAGGGGCTTGCCCATTTCCAGGGTGATCATTTGCGCCATGGCTGCAGCGTTGGCACGGATCGAACTGGCCAGGCCGAGGATCAGCTGCGCGCGCTCGGCCACTGGCGTCCGGCGCCAGTGGGCGAAACCGCCTGCAGCCCGGTTCAGCGCTGCATCCAGCTCAGCCTCGCAGGCATACGGATAGTGACCAATGGCTTCGCCGTTGGCGGGGTTGATCGACACGGCATGGGTATGGCTGGAGAACGCGGTCATGGCACTGTCCTGCAAGAAAGTAGGGAACGAGGCCAGCGTAGAGGGCTATGCATGTTTTGAAAACTGAATAATAATGAGTCTTTCGTTCACGATTGGAGAATGATGTGGACCTGGTTCAGCTGGAAATCTTCAGAGCCGTGGCCGAGCACGGCAGCATCAGCGTTGCCGCCCAGCACATTCACCGGGTGCCGTCGAACCTGACGACGCGCATCAAGCAACTGGAAACCGATCTGGGGGTCGAGCTGTTCATCCGCGAGAAGAGCCGCCTGCGCCTGTCACCGGCGGGCTGGACCTTCCTCGATTACACCTGGCGCATTCTCAGTCTGGTCGAAGAGGCGCGCTTGACCGTGGCCGGAGCGGAGCCGCGTGGGCCGTTCTCCCTGGGCTCGCTGGAAAGCACGGCAGCCGTGCGCATTCCGGCCTTGTTGGCGGCTTACAACCAGCAATACAGCAAGGTCGAGCTGGACCTTTCCACCGGGCCGTCCGGGGCGATGATCGAGGGCGTGCTCTCGGGGCGACTGGTCGCGGCGTTTGTCGACGGCCCGGTGCTGCATCCGACGCTGGACGGGGTACCGGTGTTCGAGGAAGAGATGGTGCTGATCGCGCCGCTGAACCATGGGCCGATCAACCGCGCCCAGGATGTCAACGGCGAGAACATCTATGCCTTCAGGTCGAACTGTTCTTACCGTCATCACTTCGAGCGCTGGTTCAACACCGATGGCGCAGTGCCGGGCAAGATCTTCGAAATCGAGTCCTATCACGGGATGCTTGCCTGCGTCAGTGCCGGTGCCGGCCTGGCGCTGATGCCGCGGAGCATGCTCGAGAGTATGCCGGGCTGCGCCACGGTCAGTGTCTGGCCGCTGTCCGAAGACTTCCGTTACCTCAATACCTGGCTGGTCTGGCGGCGCGGCACCGTGTCCCAGAGCCTGTCGAGTTTCGTCACGCTGCTTGAAGCCCGCCGGAGTAAGGCGGGTGACGGCACCGGTGAAATTCGCAGTGAAACAGCAAGGGTTGATTAAACTCTATCTACCAACTCTCGCCATTTGCGTATTGGAGCGGCCATGCTTGATTACTTTGCACTGGGTGTGTTGATTTTTGCCGGGCTGGTGCTGTTCTACGGCATCATCGTCCTGCATGACATCCCCTACGAAATCGCGGTTCACCGCAATCATCCGCATCAGGATGCGATCCATGCCACTGGCTGGGTCAGTTTGTTCACCTTGCATGCCCTGTGGCCGTTCTTGTGGATCTGGGCGATGCTCTACCGCGAGGATCGTGGCTGGGGTATTGGCGGATTGGGCAACCAGAGCCCGATAGGCGACCTGGAGCGCCAGGTGTTCGAATTGCAGCAGCGGGTGGCTCATCTGGAGGAAAACCAGACCAAGCCGAGCGATACAGGCGGGGGAGTCTGACCCATGGACCTGCTACTTATCCTGACCTACGCCGCCATCTGTATTGCCATCTTCAAACTGTTTCGCATCCCTCTGAACAAATGGACCGTGCCCACCGCAGTGTTGGGTGGGGTGATATTGATCGGTTCGCTGATCTTCACCATGAACTACAACCACCCCTATTCGGAGGTGGCACGTACCTATTTCGTCTCGGTGCCGGTGATTCCGGTGGTCACCGGCAAGGTGATCGACGTGCCGGTGCAGGGCAACGAGCCGTTGAAGGCCGGCGATATTCTGTTCCGCATCGACCCGGCACCGTTTGAATACAAGCTCAAGTCACTCAAGGCCCAGCATCTGGCGGCAAAGGGTGACCTGTTTCGGATCAATGAACTGATCAAGCGCAACTTCGGTACTCGCCGCGAGCTTGAAACGGCTATTGCCCGTGTCGACGATCTGCAGGCACAGATCGACAATGCCCAGTTCGAACTGGATAACACCGTGGTGCGCGCGCCGAGCAAAGGTTTCGTCACCCATGTCTCGCTGCGCGCCGGCATGATGGCGAGCAAGTTGCCGCTGCGCCCGTCAATGGTGTTCATTCCCGATGAAGGTCATTACTTCGCTGCCTGGATGCGCCAGAACAGTCTGCTGCGTCTGGTGGCTGGTGATGAGGCAGAGGTCGCCTTCGATGGTATTCCCGGCAAGGTGTTCAAAGGCCGGGTAAAAAACGTGATTACAGTGATTGCTGAAGGTCAGGTACAGCCGTCTGGTTCCTTGATCGGCTACACCGGCTCACCGCCGGCCGGGCGGGTGCCAGTGATCATTGAAATCACTGACCCCGAGTACGCCAAGTACAGCGCGCAAATGCCGGGTGGGGCGTATGGGCAGGCGGCTGTCTATAGCAAGCACTTCGAGCACATTGGCACGATGCGCAAGATCCTTTTGCGCATGGCGGCGTGGATGAACTACATCTTCCCGTTCCATTGATGGTCGTAGGAGCGGATTTATCCGCGATGGGGCGCGTAGCGGCCCTAAAAATGGGCCTGCTACGCAGGCCATCGCGGATAAATCCGCTCCTACAACTACGCGTTCAGTGATCGTCCTGGCCGGCAAGTGGCTGGGCAACCCAGGACATGAACAGCTCATACCCCACCGCCAGCAACACCGGACCAATGAACAGGCCGATGATGCCGTTGGTCAGCATGCCGCCCAAGGCGCCAATCAGTACCACCGGCATCGGTACCGCCACACCACGCCCCAGCAACAGGGGTTTGAGGACGTTGTCAGAGAGACCGGCGAGAAGGGTCCAGATCGCGAAAATGACAGTGCTGACCCCAACGCCATCATGGGCAAACACATAGATAACCACGGGCAAGGTGATCAGCAGGGTCGGCAACTGGGTGATCCCCAGCAGCAGTACCAGCAACGCCAGTACGCCAGCAGCAGGCACACCCATGACCACCAGACCGATGCCCACCAGCAGCATCTGGATGAAGGCAATGCCGACCACGCCCTGAGCCACGGCGCGGATGGTCGCGGTGCACAGGGCGGCCAATTGCGGACCACGCTGCGGACCGGAGATGCGGGTGGCGATGGCAACGCCGGTGCGATGACCATTCTCACCTTTGGCCATGATCACACCGCCGACGATCAGGGCCAGGACGAACACCAGGATGCCCGAGCCGATACCGGCCAGTTGGGTCAGCAAGGTCTTGCTCACGCCTTTGAGGTGCGGGGCGACCTGTGACAGCGCCCAGCTCAGGTCTTCACTGGCATGCGCCCAGATGCCGTACAGCGGTGCGCCAATCAATGGCCAGTCGCGCACGCTCAGGGGCGGCGCCGGGATTTCAATGACTTGATCTTCAAAGCCATGGATACCCAGCCGGACCGACTCGGCCACCGAAGTGCCTAACAGGCTCAAGGGCCCGATCAGGCAGGCCAGGCCGATAATCACCAGGATCGCCGCAGCCAAGCCGGGGCGGTCACCGAGCAAGCCCGCCAGGCGCTGGTTCAAGGGATAGAGGGTGATCGCCAGGATCACAGCCCACAACATCAGGCTCAGAAAGGGCTTGAAAATGTCGAAGCAGAAAATCACCAGCGTGGCGATCAACCCCGCGCGGATCAGCACATCCAGCAGTTCTCTGCCGTTTCCAAACTGTATCGGACGAGGGTCGGCCATGACAGATTCCTTGTACGTGGATGAGTTAGCGCACTGCCGGACAACGACTGCCGCCGCCACGGGCAGTCTGGCTGACCAGTTCGGTGAAACGCTTGAGGTTCTGCTGATGGGCCAGTACCAGCTCATCGATGCTGGCCCCGGCTGGGGTCTGGATCACGCTGCGGCAAGTGAGCGCGGCACCACCTTTGTCGCCATTGCCATTGCCATTGCCATTGCCATTGGCCGGGCGCAGGCGCCAGCTGGCATCGAACAGGGCGTACTGGCCCGGCACCGAGTCGAAGCGCTGCACATCCACGCGCAGGCTCAGGTGTGACTGGGCAGCGCTGGTGGCGAACTGGTTGACCAGGGCATTCTGCAATTCGTCCGCAAGGCTGGCGCCCCACCATTCGGTTTCCAGGATCGCCAGGCCGCTATTGCCCTCGCGGATCACCACCTGCGGGCGGTCGACCTGAGGCGGCACAGTGACGCGCTCCAGTTGCACGTCGACGCTGCTGGCCGCTGCCGGTTGTTGCGGGGTCAGGGTGTGGTAGTGGATCGGGTCGCTGCGGCACGCAGCCAGCAGCAGGGACAAACCCAACAGTGCGAATTTTGCGGCGTGCGCCATGGTCGATGCTCCTGCGGTCAATTGCGCGACGAGGGTTTGAGGTTGTCCGCCGGGGCGTCCTTGGGTCTGCCACGCAGCAAGGATTCGGGGTTGCGGCCGAGGTAATCGGCCAGCTCACGCAGCGAGCGCGACATGCGCCCCAGTTCGTCCAGGGTCTGGGTCAGCTGTTCCCGCTGCGGCGAGTCGTCGGCCAGGGTCGAGTTGGCCGACTGCAGGGTCTTGCTGACCTCCTGCAAGGTGCCCTGAACGCCCGGCAGGGTGCGGCTGTTGAACTGCGCCAGGCCCTTGCGCAGTTCCACCAGGTTGGCATCGAGGTTGTTGGCGATGCGCTCTATCGGCAGGCGGTTGATACGTTCGACCATGGCCTGAAACTGCTCCTGCAACTGTTCCAGGCTGCCCGGTACGGTAGGGATGGTGATCGGCCGTGCGGTCGGATCGAAGACCACCTTCGGCGCTTTCGGGTCGAAATCCAGCGCGATGTAGAGTTGCCCGGTCAGCAGGTTGCCGCTGCGGGCCTGGGCGCGCAGGCCGTTATCGATGAAAATTCCGAGTACCTGGGCAGCGGCCAATTCATCGTCGGGATTGTGCCTGAGCGCCTTGACCAGTTTGGTGTGCGCCCGGCCCAAACGCTGCGGATAAATGACGATACCAACGTTGACCGGGAACGACCGCGACTCGACGTCGAAATCCAGGTTGACCGAGACCACCCGGCCGATTTCCACGCCGAGGAACTCCACCGGCGCGCCGACTTTCAGGCCACGCAGGGACTGGTCAAAGCGCAGTGCGAGGTATTGGGGCTTGCCGTTGGGCGGGGCGAGGGCGGTCTTCTCGTCTTCGAACAGTTCGAACACCTTGTCTTCGGCCGCCACCTGGTCATCGGGGTTGTACTGCGGCGCACGAAAGGCAATGCCGCCGACCAGCAGGGACGATAGCGACTCGGTGCGCACCGCAAAGCCGTTGGCACCGGCTTCGACATCGATGCCGCTGGCGTTCCAGAACCGCGTGTTATCGCTGATATAGGTGTCGTTGGGCGAGTGCACGAAGATTTCGATATCGACGCCTTTACCGTCCTTGGACAACTCATAGGCCACTACCTGGCCCACCGGTATCTTGCGGTAGTACACCGGCGAGCCGACGCCCAGCGAACCGAGGTCGTCAGTGTGCAGGGTATAGCGCTTGCCGGGCTCTCCGTAGGTGATGGGCGGAGGCATTTCCAGCCCTTTGAAGGACTTGGCGCGGTTGTTCGATTGCCCGGAGTCAGCGCCTATGAAGTCGCCGGAAAGCAGGGTATCGATGCCGGATATGCCGCCCGCACCAATGCGTGGGCGCACCACCCAGAACGTCGAGTCTTCGCGGGTGAAGTTATCGGCCTGTTTGACCAGGTTGACCGTGGCCGTCACGCTTTTCTGGTCCTTGCTCAATTCCACCGTGCTGACGTGGCCGATCACCACGTTACGGTACTTGACCTCGGTTTTGTTGGCGGTCAGGCCTTCGCCGGTCTTGAAGGTGATCTGGATGGTCGGCCCCTGTTGCAACCAGTTGTGCACCACCAGAGAAATACCGATCAGCACCGCGATGATCGGCACGATCCACACCAGCGACACACTGAAGCGTCGGGTCTTGACCGTCGATGGACCTGGCACTGACGGCTCTTCAGTGGCTGCTGACTTCATCCGTGCGCTCCTCGGGTTGACGGCTTTCCCAGATCATTCGGGGGTCGAAACTCATGGCGGCGAGCATGGTGAACACCACCACCAGGCCGAAAAACAGAATGCCCGGACGCGGCTCGATGTCGCCCAGGGCCTGGAACTTGACCAGCGCGGCGACCAGCGCCACGACAATCACATCGAGCATTGACCAGTAACCGATCAGCTCGACGAAACGATAGAGTTTCGAGCGCTCCTTCTGCGCCCAGTTACTGCCGCGCTGCACGGTTATCAGCAGCAGGCCGAGGGCAACGAATTTGGTCGCCGGCACGGCGATACTGGCGATGAAGATGATCAGGGCAATGTCCCAGGCGCCGTGCGACCAGAACTCGATTACCCCGCTCATGATCGTGCTGTCGTCGCCGCTGCCGAGCATTTTCGTGTTCATCACCGGCAGCAGGTTGGCGGGGACATAGAACACCAGTGAGGTAATCAGGTAGGCCCAGGTGCGGGTCAGCGAGCTGGGCTTGCGCGCATGCACCGGCGCGCCGCAGCGGTCGCAATCATGTGTGGGGCGGGTGCTGTCGCAGGCCTTGCCACAGGCATGGCAAAGCACCAGGTTGAGCTCCGAGGCCAGCGGTGGGCGGCTCATGGCAGGGCGTCCCACAGGTCACGGATATCACGGCCGGCCACGCGGATGATCAACAAGCTCAGCACGGCCAGGGCCACGAGGCCGATACCAGGCAGAACATCGAGCAGACCGGCCAGCTTGAACACCGCGACCAGGGCGCCCAGCAGGCAGACTTCGAGCATGCTCCACGGGCGCAGGGTTTCCAGCCAGCGCATGCACAGGCTGAAGGCCGGCGAACGCTTCCCGGCCAAGGCAAAACACAGCACCCAGATCAGCAACACCAGCTGAAACAGCGGCGCGATGATGATCGATATCGCCGCTACCAGGGCAATAAAGGTAATCGGCCCGGTGGCCAGGGCAAGTACGGAATCCCACAGCGTGGCGCTGTTGGAAAAACCCTGCAGGCTGATGCTCATCACCGGGTAGAAATTGGCCAGTAACCACAGCACCCCGGCGGTGATGCTCAAGGCCAGGCGCTGTTGCAGGGTGAGGCCGTTGTAACGTTGCAGCACGGCACCGCAGCGCAGGCACAAGGCCTTCTGGTGTTTGCCGAGGGGGACCTTGTGGTACACGCAGTCGCAATGTTCGCAAATGATCAGCTGATCGGTATCCAGCATGGGGCGCGCTCAGGCTGCGGGCGGTGACTAGGTCAATATAGTCGGCGTGTGAGCAAGGCCACGGATTTTTCCGTCATCCCGGTGGGCGGCGATGAACCTGGGCTATATCCGGGTGGAGTACAAATGTACTCCTGAGCGTAAAACCTACACATACGGTAACGATTGTCGGGGCGGGACCATGCCCTCGGGGCTAAGCTTTTTCTTTGCTTCAGACGTTCGCCGAGGAGACCTGCCATGCCCAGCCGTCGCGATTTTCTCGCTGCCAGTGCCACCCTCGCTGTGGGCCTGGGCTGCCTGGGGTTGTCGGGCCCAGGTTTTGCCCAGAACAGCAGCGCCCTGCTTACACGTAAAATTGCCTCCAGTGGCGAGGCGCTGGCGGTGATTGGCGCCGGTACCTCCGGCAGTTTCGAAGTCGAACCCGGTTCGCCGCAGTTTCAGCAGCTCAAACAGGTGCTTCAGGTGTTCTTCGATGGCGGTGGCCAGGTCATCGATACCTCACCCAACTATGGTGGCGCCGACGCCGTGCTGGGGCAGTTGCTGGAGGAGGGCGGCTGGCGCAGCAAGACCTTCCTGGCGACCAAGATCGCCGCCGACAGCCGTGCCGCCGCCGAAGCGCAATGGGCAGGCACGTTGCGCAGCCTGCGCACCGACAAGGTCGAGTTGCTGCAGGTGCACAACCTGCGCGACTGGCAACGCCAGCTGCCTTACGCCCGCGAACTCAAGGCTCAGGGCCTGACGCGTTATGTCGGCGTCACCCATTACATAGACAGCGGTCTGGACGAGCTGGAACGTATCCTGCGCCAGGAGCAACTCGACTTCATCCAGATCCATTATTCAGTCAATTCGCCCAACGCTGCCCGCACCGTCTTGCCGCTAGCTCAGGACAAAGGTGTGGCCGTGCTGATCAACCGTGCCTTCGACGATGGCCGGCTGTTTGCCAGGGTCAAGGATCAGGCATTGCCCGCGTGGGCAACGGCGGCAGGCATTGGCAGTTGGGCGCAGTTGTTCCTCAAGTTCGCCATCAGCCATCCGGCGGTAACTGCGGTGATCCCGGCTACCAGCCGCCCGGACCGGCAACTCGATCAGCTCAAGGCCGGCAGCGGCCCGCTACTCAGTGACGCTCAGCGCAAGCAGCTGATCGAGCAGTTCGCCTGATTACCCATGGCCATTTCGGCAACAGGCTTGTTCAACGTTCGCGAAGGTGAAAGGCCCATCGTCGTGGCGGGGCTGGCGCTGTTCTTTCTGCTGTTTACCGGTTACTTCATGCTGCGCCCGGTGCGCGAAACCATGGGCGTGGCGGGCGGTGTCGAGAATCTGCAGTGGTTGTTCACCGGCACCTTCGTACTGACCCTGATCGCCTTGCCGCTGTTCGGCTGGCTGGCCTCTAAGGTACAGCGCCGGCGCATCCTGCCCTGGACCTACGGTTTCCTCGCCAGCAACCTGCTGGTGTTCGCAGCGCTGTTTGCCGTGCAACCCGACAACCTGTGGAGCGCCCGGGCGTTCTACATCTGGTTGTCGATGTTCAATCTGCTGAGCATTTCCCTGGCCTGGAGCGTGCTGGCCGACCTGCTGTCCAGTGAGCAGGCCAAACGCCTGTTCGGCCTGCTGGCGGGCGGTGCCAGCCTGGGCGGATTGCTCGGGCCGCTGCTGGGTACCTTGCTGGTCGGCATCATTGGTCACGCCGGGTTGGTGTTGCTGGCCACTGCCTGCCTCCTGGGTTGTGTGCTGTGCTCTGTGTACCTGCAGCGCTTCAGGGATCGGCACCCGTTGCCTGCGGACACCGAACGGCCTCGTTCCCGGCCGCTGGGTGGCAATCCGTTTGCCGGTGCCAGCGAGGTCTTGCGTTCACCGTACCTGATGGCGATTGCGCTGTTCGTGGTGCTGTTGGCCAGTGTCAGCACCTTCTTGTATTTCGAGCAGGCGCGTCTGGTGGCTGAGCATTTCAGCAGCCGTACCGAACAGACCCAGGTCTTCGGCCTGATCGACAGCGCCGTACAGTTCCTGTCGATCCTTACCCAGGTGTTCATCACCGGGCATCTGGCACGCAAGTTGGGTGTCGGTATTTTGCTGGTGGCGGTGCCGCTGGTGATGGTGGCCGGCTTCATCGCGCTGGCGATGGCGCCGTTGTTTGCAGTGTTCGTGGTGGTGATGGTGCTGCGCAGGGTGGGCGAGTACGCCCTGGTGCGGCCTGGGCGCGAGATGCTCTACACCGTGGTGTTGCCGGAGCACAAATACAAGGCCAAGAATTTTACCGATACGGTGGTCTATCGCGGCGGTGATGCGCTCAGTGGCTGGGTCAAGCGCGGGCTCGACCTGCTGGGCGATCATCCGGCGTTGGCGATGGTGATCGGCGCCGGGATTGCGTTGCTATGGGCGTTGACCGGGGGCTGGCTGGGGCGCGAGCAGCGTCGGCGGGAACTTGAGACGTCGTGAGGTCAGGGGGAGCGGGACAAGGCCCGCTCCGCCAGGATCACCCGGCCGTCAATCCTTGACCAGCGCCCGCAACGCCGCCTTCGCCTGCGGCGTGTGCAGGCGTTCGATAAACAGCAGGCCTTCGCGGCGAACGGTGGCTTCCAGCTCTTCCCGGTGGGCATCCTTGAGCAAGCGTTTACTCACCCGCAGGGCTTCTTGCGGGAGTGCTTGCAGTTTCTGCGCTAACTGCTGCGCTGCCGCCAGGCACTGCTCGCCATCTTCATGCAGCTCATTGGCCAGGCCCCAGTGCAGCGCCTGCTCGCCAGTCAGCAGTTCATTGCACAGCAACAGCCGTGCAGCCCGCGCGTGGCCGAGCAAGCGTGGCAATAACAGGCTGGAACCGAACTCAGGGCACAGGCCCAGGGGTACGAACGGCATGCGCAGTTTCGCCGAGCGGCTGACCAATACCTGATCGCAGTGCAGCAGCAGGGTGGTACCGATGCCGATGGCGGCGCCGGAGACGGCGGCAATCAGCGGCTTGTCCAGCGCCATGACAATGCGCATCAGGCGAAACACCGGGCTGTCCATGTCGCTGGGCGGGTTGTCGAGGAAATCCTTGAGGTCGTTGCCGGCGCTGAAACACTGGGCGCCGCCGGTAATGACAATGACATCGACCTCGGTGTCATCAGTCGCCGCCAGCAGCAGGTCGCCAAGCTGGCTATACATGGCACTGTTCAGGGCGTTGAGCTTGTCTGGCCGGTTGAAGGTCAGGGTCAGCAGACCGTTGTTCAGGTCACGAAGAATCAGGTCGTTCATGGCAAGCCTTTATTGTTTTTGTCTTGAGGTCAGAAGGTCGGTGGCGTGATCACCCAGATGACCACGGCATCGATGTCGCCAGGGTTGCCGTAACGGTGCGGTTCCTGGCTGGAAAAGCTGAAGCTGTCGCCTTCGTTGAGCTGGAAGTAGCGATCACCGACCCACAGCTCGAAGCTGCCGGACAGCAGGTAGCCGGCTTCTTCACCTTCATGGCTGTAGCTTTGCTGGCTGTAGGTGCCTGGCGGGAAGCGCGAGTGGAGCATTTCCAGTTCACGGTTCGGCTGCGGGGTCAGTAGCTGGTCGACGATGCCATCTTCGTAATGAACGCTCAGGCGGCTGTTTTTGCGTACCACATAACCGTGGTCTTCAGGGTCGGTGCTGGCTTCGCTGGCGAAGAACCACTGGATGGTCACGCCCAGACTACGGGCGATGTTGAAAAGCGCCGGAATCGACGGATAGGACAGGTTGCGTTCCAGCTGGCTGATGTAGCCGGCGGTCAATTCGCTCTGCTGGGCCAGCTCGGCCAGGGTCATGCCCTGGCGTTTACGCAGGCCGCGAATGCGCGTACCGAGAAACTGCGGGGCGGCGGCACCTTCCTGGTTGGGAACGGTGCCGTTGGGCGGCATCTTGCTGCTGTTGCTCATGGGGTGCTCCGAACCGCACGCTGCAAAGCCCCGGAGTATAAACAGGCTCAGAGCGTCCAGGCGACCTTCAATCCTTCATAAATGGCTTCTTCGGCGGTGCGCGGGGCCAGGCAATCGCCGATCCGTTTCACTTCCACCAGGCCGCGCAGCTCGTCTACCAGGGTATCGACCGGTTGATGGCCCTGGCACAACACCAGGGTGTCGATGTCTTCGACGATCATCGGCTCGCCGCTGGCGGTGTGTTGCAGGTACACGGTGTTGTCATCGCAGCCGTAGAGGCGGGCATAGGGGGTGATGGGGATGCCGAGCTTATGCAGTTCACCGGCCAGCTGGTCGCGCACATACAGCGGCAGGTTTTCGCCGCAGTGGGTGCCATTGACCGCCAGCTGTACCTGGTGCCCGGCGCGCACCAGACGTTCGGCAATGCCCGGGCCGATCCAGTCGCAGCGCCAGTCCACCACCAGCACCGAACGCCCCAGGGTGACCTCGTCGCGCAGCACTTGCCAGGCATCGACGACTTGCAGGTCACCCCCACGCTCGAAGGTCGGCCAATAAGGCTCAGCCCCGGTGGCGACAATCACCAGGTCGGGTTTTTCGCGCTCCACCAGGGCGCGGTCAACGCGGGTGTTACGCACCACCTCGACGCCGGCCAGTTGCATTTCGCGCTGCAGGTTGGTGCTGGCGCCGCCGAACTCGGCACGGCGCGGCAGCAATTGTGCCAGCAGCACCTGGCCGCCCAGTTGTGCGCTGGCCTCGTACAGGGTCACCTCATGTCCGCGTGCCGCCGCTACCGCCGCAGCTTTCATGCCGGCCGGGCCGCCACCGGCGACCATGATGCGCTTGCGTTGCGGCGCTTGTTGAATCTGGCCGAACTGCTGTTCACGCCCGGTTTCCGGGTGCTGGATGCAGGAGATCGGCAGGCCGCGATGGAAATGGCCGATGCAGGCCTGGTTGCAGGCGATACACGCACGCACATCCTCGGCACGGCCGCTGTCGGTCTTGTTGGGCATCTCTGGGTCGCAGATCAGCGCACGGGTCATGCCGCAGACGTCAGCCTGACCACGGGCGAGGATCAGTTCGGCTTCCTGCGGCTGGTTGATACGCCCGGTGACGAACAGCGGAATCGACAGGCTGGCTTTGAAGGTCCCGGCTTCGCGCGCCAGGTAGGCCGCTTCGATGGCCATGGGCGGGACGATATGCACCGCGCCACCGAGCGAGGCCGAGGTGCCGGCGACGATATGCACGTAGTCGAGCGCCGACTGCAGCAGCTGTACCGCCGCCAGGGACTCGTCCTCAGTCAGGCCTTCGGCATCGCGCTCGTCGGCGCTGATGCGCAGGCCGATGATGAACTCCGGTGAGGTGGCGGCACGCACCGCCGCAATCACTTCCCGGACAAAGCGCAAGCGCTGCTCCAGCTCGCCGTTGTAGCCATCGGTGCGGCGGTTGACCCGTGGGTTGATGAACTGCGCCGGCAGATAACCATGGCTGGCAACCACCTCGACACCGTCAATCCCGGCCTGATACAGGCGCCGGGCGGCATCGGCATAGCCCTGCACGATCTCATCGATCATCCCCTGGTCGAGGGCTCGCGGCATCACCCGGAACCGTTCGTTGGGCACCGCCGAGGCGGAATAGGCCACCGCCAGCAGGCCGTCGCTGGACTCCATGATTTCCCTACCGGGGTGGAAAATCTGCGACAGCACCACCGTGCCATGGGCATGACAGGTTTCAGCCAGCTGACGGTAACCCTCGATGCAGGCATCGTCAGTGGCCATCAGCACATGCGAGGTGTAGCGCGCACTGTCGTGCACCCCGGCCACCTGCAGCACGATCAGGCCGGCGCCGCCTTCGGCGCGGGCCTTGTGGTAGGCAATCAAGCGGTCGTTGACCAGGTTGTCGGTGGGGATCGAGGTGTCATGGCCGCTGGACATGATGCGGTTCTTCAGGCGTTTGCCACGGATTTGCAGCGGTTCGAACAGGTGCGTGAAGGTCGACATGCTGTGCAGGCTCCAGCGGGTTGTAGTTTTTATTTTTCTATAGAAGTGTACCGCCAGTAAAAAATCAACTTGTTTTTTTACTTGGCATTGACTAGCTTTCGAATCACCCTGAGTCCTGGGGCACACCTCACAACAACAAGAAAACGGACTGCGCCCGGCGCGGTACCAGCATGAGGAACCACGCATGACTTCAACCCTGCTCAAACTTTCGCCCTGGCTGCTCGCCCTTGGACTTGGCAGCGCCCAGGCCGCACCGGACATGGTCGTCGTTGCCTACGGCGGCGCCGGTCAGAAAGCCCAGGATGCGGCGATTTTCCAGCCTTTCAGCGCCCAGGACGGCAGCAAACTGATCCAGAGTGAGTACAACGGTGAAATGGCCCGCATCAAAGTGATGGTCGACACCGGCAACGTCGATTGGGACCTGGTCATGATCGAGGCCCCGGACTTGATGCGCGGCTGCGAAGAGGGCATGTATGAACGCCTCGACTGGGCGCAGATCGGCCGCGCCGAGCGGTTGATCCCCGATGCCGCGCAGGAGTGTGGTTCGGCGGTGCTGGTGTGGAGCGTGGCAATTGCCTACGACAAGAACAAACTGGCCCAGGCGCCGGCGTCATGGTCGGATTTCTGGGACGTGCAGAAGAT
>JAVXRI010000107.1:0-19571 GCA_036643775.1 Pseudomonas sp.
ATGGATGTCCAGGGCAATGCGGTCGACCTCTTTGCCATTGAACTGCCAGACATGATAAATCCGCTCGTTGAGCCCGCGCGGGGCATTGATAGCGGTAAACGCATAGAGTCCGGCACGGATCTCGCTGGCCTTGACCTCACTCAGGCTCTTGCCCGGCGTGCGGTTTTCCAGCTGGGTGCTGACGGCTACTTCGGTCATCCACAAGGTTGCCGGTGGAACCCAGGAGCGCAGCAGCCAGCCGCTGGCGCCGACAGCAAGGGTGAGGACCACCAGCATGACGCCGCGTCGCCAGTGCTGAATGGGAAAACTGCTGGCCAGGCTCGGGAATGACAGCAGCATGGCGGTCACCAGGGCCAGCTTGAAACTTTGCGAGGTGGTCAGGTGCAGAATGATCGGCAGCGCAGTGAGTAGCGCGGCGAACAGGGTCAGGGTATGCAGTGCGAGGAACAGCCAGCGTCGCGGGGCTAGCCACTTGTAGTACAGGGGGTCGATGATCGATATCAGCCCTGCTGCGCCCAGCAGGCCGGTAAACACCAGCTGGCCGCTGTTCCAGGTAGTGGTGACGAAAAAGAACGGCAGGACGAAGAACAGACTTTCCTGATGGATCATCTGCGTGGCGTAGCGCAGCAGTGGTTGCGGAATCTCGCGTTTGAACACCTTGGCGAACACCTTGGTGAAGGTGTTCTCCAGCATCAGCCAGATCCAGCTGATCAGCATCACGATGGCGATCCAGCTGGCCAGACCTTCCTGGCGATCGACCAGGATGAAGCTGGCAATACCGGAGATGAAGCCGCCCAGCGCGATGACGCCGGGGTAGCGTTTGATCAGTTCGATCAGACGCTGGATATAGTGAGGCATGAAGGTGTTCGCAGGGTGAGGTAAAAACCCGTACAGAATACCGCGCTTTGTACTGGCCAGCTGCCTTTGTCGTTGCTACTCGCTGTGGTGCCGGCGCCTGACCCACAACAATCCGCCGGCAAGCACTACCCCCAGGCCCAGCGCTACTAGCCCATACAGTTCGTCATAGCTGATCAGCGGCATCTCGACACGTACATACCCGGGCTTGGCCAGCAACTCATGCAGGGCCTGATTGGCATCATCCAGGCTGACCCGACGCAGGGCGCGCACGGGGTCGGCAAAACGGCCGTCGAGGTAGTCGTTCAACGCGCCCCAATAGTAGTCCGCCAGGGCGGCGTTGCCCTGAGTGGTCCAGGCTTCGCGATCAATTGCCGCCTGTTTGACCCGTTCGAACGTAGCCGGGTCCAGACCATGCTTGCGCAGCCGCTCAAGCATGCCGCCCAGCGCCTGCTCGGCTTCCGTGATATCGGCGCGATCGAGGTCGGCATTAAGGCTCATCACCCCGGTATCGCCGAAGCTTTCCCTTTGGCTGAAGGGGCCGTAGGACAGCCCGTGCTTGAGACGTAATTCTTCGTACAGCGCCCAGTCCAGGTAACGCTGCAGCAAATCGAAGGTCTGGCCATGGTCGTTGTCCAGCACCGGTTCCAGAAACAACCAATGCAGGCGGGCACTGTCACCGAGCCAGCCACGGGTCAGCTCACGACGGGCTTCTGCCTTGTGGGTCACGCCATCCAGTGCCCGCCGTTCGCCAGGTTCGGCCGGGTCCAGTTCGCCATAGCTGCGTTCCAGATAGGCCGGCAGCAGGCGATCCAGGCCGCCCACCACAATCAGGCTCATGTTGTTTGCCGCATACCAGTGCTGGCGAACATTGTTGACCTGTTCGAGGGTCATGTCGGCTACCGCCGAACGTTCAGCGCACTTGAGCCCCAGCTCTACCGCGAGCTGGTCGCTGGCACGGTGGCCGAGGTCCTGGCGGTCGAGCCAGCGCTGCAGGTGTGAATAATGGCCGCCGTCTTCGCGCTCGACGATCTTCTTTGACAGCGCCAGGGCCTTCTCGTCGATCTCAGTGTCTTTGATTACCGCCAGCAGCAGGTCGAGTACCTTGCGTTGGTTACGTGCGGGGGCTTCGATGACGAAGGTCGTGTCGGCGCTGCTGGTGTAAGCGTTCCACTCCCCGCCCAAGGCTTGCATGCGTGCTTCCAGGCCACCTTCACCACTGTCGTCGATGCCGCTGAACAGCAAGTGTTCGAGCAAATGGGGCAGCTCTTGCTGCTCACAGGGAAAGTCATCGAAGCCAACCCCGACCACCAGACGAATCGACACATGATTGCGCTCATAGCCCGATTTGAGCAGCACCTGCAGACCATTGGGCAGCAGGTAGCCTTCGACCTGCGAGCGGTCGAGGGCAAAGCTGGGTGTGCTGCCCAGCAGCAGGCACAGGAACATCAGGCAACGCATGGCGAGCTTCCTTGCCGGAGTTCCGGGGTAGCGGTCAGGGTGAATGGGCATCGTCCGGCACGCTGTCGAGCAGCAGACCGCCGGTATCGGAGCCACCCAATACTACATAGGCACTGCTGCAGAACAAGGAGTTCAGTCGTTTCATATCGGCAATCAGTTCCAGGTGCAAGGCGCTGGTCTCGATACTCTGCAACACTTTACGTTGCAGTCGGCTGACATGGGCATGGGCCAGGCGCCGTTCCTGGGCGCGAAAGCGGCGTTTTTCCCGCAGCAACTGACGGGCACTTTCCGGGTCGGCGCTGAGAAACACCGACAGCCCCAGGCGCAAGTTGGCGAGCAACTGGCTGTGCAGTCCGGTCAATTCTTCCAGCCCGACGTCCGAAAACTCCCGGCGCTGGGAGGTCTTCTGCTGCTGCACCTTGCGCAGCATGCGTTCGATGAGGTCGCTGGCCAGCTTGAGGTTGATCGCCAGCTCGATGATTTCGGCCCAGCGCTTGCTGTCCTGAGCGCTGAGGTCTTCGCGGGGCATTTGCGCCAGGTACAGCTTGATCGCGTTGTTCAGCGCCTCGACGTCTTCGCCCAGGCTGCGTACCTGCTGGGTCATCGCTGTCTGGGTGCCCAGAAGCACGCTGTGCATGGCGTCGAGCATGTTGTCGATCAGATCGCCGACCCGCAGGGTTTCGCGCACGGCGTTGGCCAGGGCCAGGCTTGGCGTACTCAGGGCCGCGGGGTCCAGATGGCGTGGACGGGCTCGGCCGTTGACCTCTGCCCGCTCCGGTAGCAGCCAGCTGCAGATGCGCGCCATGAGTGTGACCGTTGGCAGCATTATCAGGCAGCGCAGGCTGTTGTAGAGCAGGTGGAAGCCGATCACCAGTTCCTGGGCACTGAAACGCAGGGTGTCCATCCAGTGCACCAGCGGGTCGAGCACCGGGATGATCAGGATCAGGCCGATCAGCTTGTACAGCAGGCTACCCAGGGCCACCTGGCGCCCTGCGGCGTTCTGCATGCTGGTGCTGAGGAACGCCAGCAGACCGCTGCCGATGTTCGCACCAATGACCAGGCCGATAGCCACCGGCAGGCTGATCAGCTCGGCACCGGCGAGGGTCGCGGTGAGGAGTACGGCAGCCAGGCTCGAATAGGAAATCAGCGCAAACAGGGCGCCGACCAGGGCGTCGAGGAGAATGTCGCCGGTCAGCGAGGCGAACAGTACCTTCACCCCCTGCGCCTGGGTAATCGGTGCGGCGGCTTCGACGATCAGCTGCAGGGCGAGAATGATCAGGCCCAGGCCGATGCCGACGCGGCCCAGTTGCCCGGCACGGGTCTGCTTGCGCGACAGGAAGAAGATCACCCCGAGGAAAATCAGCAGCGGTGACAGCCATGACAGGTCGAAAGTCAGCACCCGTGCCATCAGTGCGGTACCGACATCGGCGCCGAGCATGATGGCCAGCGCCGGGGTCAGGGTCATCAGGCCCTGGCCGACAAAGGAGGTCACCAGCATCGCCGTCGCGTTGCTGCTCTGCACCATGGCGGTGACCAGAATCCCGGCGACGAAAGCCAGGGGGCGCCTGGACATGTTCTGGCTCAGCACGCGCCGCAGGTTGGAGCCGTACACCCGCAAGATACCGGTACGCACAATGTGCGTACCCCAGATCAGCAGCGCCACGGCGGAGAGCAGATTGAGCAGGGTCAGCATCGAACAGGCCCCCTGTTGAGCGTGCCCCAGCGGGGCAAATGGATGGTGCCGTGAGCCTGGCCTGATCGCAGGCGGTTTTTCCCAGTGCTCACTTAAGCTGTAGTCGGCCCGAGGGCTTGGCGCCAGCATCGCATAGCCAGCGCGGGCTTTGAAACCAAACTGTCATGAAAACAAATGAAAAAAGGCCCCGCAGGGCCCTTTTCCAGTTGCTCCAGGTTTACTGACCCGGAATGTCCTTGCGAAGTTTCACCGGTTCGCCTTGTTCCTGGTTTCTCTTGCGGGCCATGGCCGTGCGCATCTTGATGTTGATGGCCTCGACCGCCAGGGAGAAGGCCATGGCGAAGTAGACGTAACCCTTCGGTACATGCACTTCGAAGGCTTCAGCGATCAATACGGTACCCACCACGATCAGGAACGACAGGGCGAGCATCTTCAGCGACGGATGCTTGTCGATGAAGTTACTGATGGCGCCTGCGCAGAGCATCATCACCAGCACGGCAACAACGATCGCGGCAATCATCACCGGAACGTGGGAGACCATGCCGACTGCAGTGATCACCGAGTCCAGGGAGAAGACGATGTCGATGATGGCAATCTGGATGATGGTGTAGAGGAACTTGCCGCCTTTGCCGGCAGGTTCGTCGTGGGTTTCATCCTCGCCTTCCAGGCCGTGGTAGATCTCCTGGGAGCTTTTCCACAGCAGGAACAGACCGCCGAAGAACAGAATCAGGTCGCGGCCGGAAATACCCTGGTCGAACACCACGAACAGGTCGGCCGTCAGGCGCATGACCCAGGTGATCGACAGCAACAGCAGAATACGCGTGACCATGGCCAGGGCCAGGCCGAAAATCCGGGTGCGTTGCTGCATGTGCTTGGGCATGCGGCTGACCAGGATCGAGATCATGATGATGTTGTCGATGCCGAGAACGATCTCAAGAGCCGTCAGGGTAAAAAAGGCAACCCAGATTTCTGGGCTGGTCAGCCATTCCATGTGTATTCCTTCGTGCGATAGATGCAGGGCGCCCGGGCAAGGGGCGCCGCTACGGTTGGATGTATCTGTAAATTTATAGGCTACTGAACAATGGGAATGTTCCCATCAGCAGCGCGGCGAGCATTATGCACAGGCAGACCAGCACTGCCCACTTCAGGGTGAAGCGCTGATGATCGCCGAACTCGATGCCGGCCAGGGCTACCAACAGATAGGTAGAGGGTACCAGCGGGCTGAGCAGGTGTACGGGTTGGCCGACGATCGACGCGCGGGCCATTTCCACCGGCGAGATGCCGTAATGGCTGGCGGCTTCGGAGAGGACCGGGAGAACGCCGTAGTAGAAGGCGTCGTTGGACATGAAGAAGGTGAACGGCATGCTCACGATCGCGGTGATCACCGCCAGGTACGGCCCTAGGGCATCTGGAATCACTGCCAGGAGGCTCTTGGACATGGCCTCGACCATCCCGGTACCGGAGAGGATACCGGTGAAGATACCCGCGGCGAAGATCAGCCCGACTACCGCCAGCACGCTGCCGGAGTGGGCGGCAACGCGGTCTTTCTGCATTTGCAGGCAGGGATAGTTGACGATCATGGCGATACTGAAGGCGACCATGAACAGCACCGGCAGCGGCAGCAGGCCGGCGACCAGGGTAACCATCAGCACAGCAGTCAGGGCACCGTTGAACCAGATCATTTTCGGGCGTCGGGCATCGGGGAACTGCGAGACGCTGATTTCGCTGTGGTCGATTTCATCGCCCGGCAGGTGCAGCTCGCCCAGGCGGGCACGCTCGCGTTTGCCGTACATATAGGCAATGGCAAGAATGGCCAGAACGCCGAAGAGCATGGCCGGAATCATCGGCACAAAGATGTCCGAGGGATCGACATGCAGGGCGCTGGCCGCGCGGGCGGTCGGGCCGCCCCACGGGGTCATGTTCATTACCCCGCCAGCAAGAATGATCAGGCCGGCCATGATCCGTGGGCTCATGCCCAGGCGGCTGTACAGCGGCAGCATGGCGGCCACGCAGATCATGTAGGTGGTGGCACCGTCACCGTCCAGCGACACGACCAGCGCCAGTACGGCGGTACCTACCGAGACTTTCAGCGGGTCACCCTTGACCAGCTTGAGGATCTTGCGCACTGCCGGGTCGAAGAGCCCGGAGTCGATCATCAGGCCGAAATAGAGAATGGCAAACATCAGCATCACCCCGGTCGGGGCCAGCTTGGTGATGCCTTGCAGCATCATCGGGCCGATATCGCCCGAGAAGCCGCCGAACAGGGCGAAGAGGATCGGCACCAGAATCAGGGCGATCAAGGCCGACAGGCGCTTGGTCATGATCAGGTACATGAAGGTGATGACCATGGCAAAGCCGAGGAAGGTCAGCATAGGAGTACTCCAGGCGTATCGCGTCGAAGAGGAATCGAGTCGGGCGGATCAGCGCGCGAGGCGCAGCGCATGGAATAGCGGAGGGCGTACAGCGGGGAGGCGGTTGTAAGCAAACATCAGAATCACCATTGTTGTTGTTAATTGGGCCGGGCGCTGCACAAGAAGTCAGGTGCCCTGGCTGACCGGTCTGTGCCGGTAGTGGAGGTCATCCTAAGTCGGCAAGCTTTCAGCCAGCTTTCGCTGGCCCAAAGGCGACGAGAGGTGCATTGTTGGCTTTAAGAAAAAGGGGGCGGGAGGACAAGCGATGAGCGATACGTACGAAGGTGGCTGCCATTGCGGCGCCCTGCGCTATCGGGTGCGAGGGCCGTTGACGGACGTTGCCCACTGCCATTGCTCGGTGTGCCGGCGGGTCAGCGGTGGGCTGCTGGTGACCTGGGCAACGCTGGCCTGTGCTGATTTTCAGTGGTTGGGCGGTACGCCACAGTGTTACGACTCCTCACCCAGCTGCGTACGCTACTTCTGCAGCCGATGCGGGGCACATGTGGCGCTGACCACGGACCTGAGTCCGGAAACCATCGACATCACCATCACCACCCTGGACCAGCCCGAAGTGGCCCGGCCCACGCGGCATATCTGGACCAGTAGCCGCCTGCCCTGGCTGCATCTGGATGAGCAACTCCCGGGCGAGCCGGAAGAAACCCTTTAGCGCTGCTGCTCAGGGGAGCTGCAAGCCACCCGCGGCCTTGTGCAGGGCACGCAAGTGCTCGCCGACCTGCTTGATATTGGCCTCGACTGCGGCAATTTCAGCAGCCCGGGCTGGGCCAAGCAGCGCGCGGACTTCTTTATCCAGATCGGCACTGAGTGTCTGCAGCTGCTTTTGCCGCTGGCTGGACTCGCTGATCAACTGCGTACGTTCCCCCGCTTGCGGTAAACCGTAGCCGCTGCTGCCCAGCAGTTCTGCGGGACGGCTGAGAAAACCGCTGTTGGCGAGGATCTGCTGGAGCGTGCCGTTGGCCTTGGCCACGCTGGCATCATTGGCTGCTCGTCCGGTCAGATAGCGTTGTTTAACTTCGTCCTGGGCCAGCAGCAGTTGCTTGCGCAGGCTGGCCTGCTCCAGCAGCAGCAGCGCTGCACTGGTGCGCAGATCGGCCTGGGCGAACCATTGCTGGCGCTGGCTGGCAGATTGATCCAGCCAGGTTTCGACGCTGTCCTGGGGGATCGGGAGTTGCTGTTTAAGCACCAGGAACATGGCCTGGTAACGGTCGCGGTAGGAGTCGAAGCGATAGCCCAGGCGCAGCGCCTCGCGCGGGTCATCGAGGACGCTGACATCGGCCAGTCCGCGTCCTTGCAGCACTTCCAGCAAGCCGTTGGGGACAATACTGTCCAGATCTGACAGGCGCGGGTTGGCGGTGCCGCTGCGCAACAGTTTGAGGGTTTCTACGGCACAGTTGTTGGACAGGAAGTAGTAGTTGCCGTCGTAGCTCCAGTGCATCTCTGCTGCTTGGCGGACCAGGCTTTCCAGCTCGTTACGCTCGAATTTCAGCGGGATCGAGGCCAGGCTGCGCAGTTCGGTCTTGGTGTACTCGTCGATGACCTGGGCCAGGGGCAAGACGAACAGGCGTGACGGATAGGCCCCGGTCAGACCGTCCCAGCTCGACAGCTGCACATCGTTGACGAAGGCGCGGTACGACAGCACCAGATGCTGATCGAGGTCGAGCCGGCAATCAGGTCCACGTGGGCGGCCAGGGGCGCAGATAACCAGGCGCAGCATGCTGTGGCCCCAGCGGCTGACCCAGTTCTGGTTGGCTTCGGCCAGCAGGTAGTCCACGGCGTAGACGCGCTCCGGGTCGATCTCGCCCAATGGCGTCTTGGCGAAGTCGTTACCGGCATTGAGAAAAGGTAGCGCTTGCGGGCAAGCCGGATGTTCGGGGGCCCAGTCGAAGTGCGCTTTCAGGTAAGCGTGCAGCGCCGGTCGTCGGCAAGCGAAACTCGGATCAAGGAGGAAATACTCCATGTTGACCGCGATGAATTCCTTGGGGCTGCTCAGCTCGTAGCTATCGGGGCTACGGGCGACCTGGCGGTTATGTTGTTCACGCTCCCCTCGCCTGCCCACATATTGCGGCCAGCCGGCCAGATCGAGCAGGCGTGGATCATCGCTCAGGGTAAAACGTCGTTCAGTCTGGCCGCGGCACTGTTCGGGCAGGCCAACCTTGCCCTGGCTGTTCAAATGCCGGGCACACTGATTGATCAGGCGTCGCTCGCTGCCCTGCCAGAGGCGTGCGCGGTCATAGAGGTGCGTCAGCTCATGCAGCACAGTGGCCAGCAGCTCCTGGCGTACCGTGCCATGAGGGCGGCCGGTCTTGCTGGTGGCAGCGCTACCGTCGGTGAGGCCGGGCAGCAACCGCCGATTGAGCTCAAGCGTCGATACCAGCGATGCCTGGCCGTAGGCATCTTCAGGCATCTTTGTGCTCCAGCTGACCTGGACACGGCGGTCCAGGCGCGCCTTGAAGCTCGGCGGCAGCGCCTGCAGGGCTTCATCCAGCAGCGCCTGGCTGGCGCGCTGTTGTGCCGGCTCCAGGCCTTCGGTCTGCAGGTGCAACTGCAGATCGGCCAGTGCTGGGCTGCCCAGCAGCGTCAGCCAGCTACCCAGCAACCAGGCGCGCAGGGTGTTCACAGAGCGAGAATGGCTTCAGCCAGGACCTGATCGCTGGCCTGACGTGCTTCAGGTACACGCTGGCGCAGGGTATCAAAGGCGGCTTCCAGTTGCGCACCGCGGATTTCACCACGGCTGGCAACGTAACTGGCGGCATCGTCACGGGCTTCACGCACGACCTTGGAGTCACGGATCGAAGTGGTGGTATCGGAGGTGAAGTCGATCGTACGACCGAAAGCACGCACGATGATGTTGCTGGTGGCCACCAGGGTTTGCGCCTGGGCTACATCGGCCAGCAACAGAAGGCCAAGTGTGGCGGCAATCAGCGGGTTACGCATGGAGCTTCTCCGGAAGAACAAGGGTAATCATTGGACGAGAATTGCCTGCGCCAGTTCAAGGTCGGCGGCAAGAAGTTCGGGGTTAGCCTGGCGCAACCGGTTCAAGGCTGCCTGCAGTCGGGCACCGCGTAGCTGGCCGTCGCTGGCGACAAACGCGGCGGCGTCATCGTGAGCATCCAGCAGCCGTTTGCGATCGAAGGGCGCCGAAGTCACCTTGCTGGTGACGTAACCGCTGACGACAAGATTATTGGTGGTGAGGTCCAGCGCCTGGGCGGCACGGGTCCAGCACAGCACGAGCAACAACAAAGACAGATAACGCATGGGTCTCGCAAGGCTGGTGAATCAGGCGGCAAAGGCTATCCCAATGCGCCGGCAAGGACCAGCGCAGGGTGCCCGGCTTCATTGCATGTTGTTACATGATTGAAGCCGGAGACAGGCGGGCTCAGATCGCCAGGATGGCCTGGGCCAGTTGCGCGTCGCTAGCCTGCAGGCTTGGAGCCTGCTGACGAATGTGGGCGAAAGCACTTTCCAGTTTAACGCCGCGGATCTCGCCGTGGCTGGCAACGAAGCTGGCAGCGTCGTCGCGGGCGGCGCGAACGATTTTGTCGTCACGGAACGACGAAGACACGTCAGAGGTGGCGTCAGTGGAAGCGGCAACTGCGCCTACCACAGCGTCAGTGGTTACCACGAAGCTGGTGGCGTTGGCAGTGGAAGCCAGGGCCATTACCAGGGCGGCTCCAAACAAGCGTGAACGGAACATGGTCGATCTCCTAGATTTAGGCGGGTTCTTTGTGTCAGACGCACGCTCAGCCGGTTGCGCTACTTTTTACCAAGCTGGGTGATCTAAGGGTATCACGCGATCAGCGTCTGCGAATTGGACAAGACTGAAGCGAGATTTATCAACTGTACCTATTAAAAATTAATCTGTAAAAACTGTACATGTCTGGTTCTCAGCCGCTCTATTCCGCGGCTCAAGAACGAAAAAACCCGTCAGCAGTCACCTGCGACGGGTTTTCGGAATTCGAGGTGCCGGCCTTGGCCGGCGAGCCCTGCATTAACGCCAGAACGGCTTGCTCAGCTCTTCGTAGCGTTGTGCTTCGCTGATGCCGGCATCGGCCAGCAGACGCGAATCCAGGCGGGCCAACTGGTGGCGGCTGGCGATGCGGCGTTGCCACAGCATCAGGTTAGCCAGCAGGCGCAGTGGCAGCGCGGCCTGGGATTGTTTTTCGGAGCGTTCGAAAACCAGATCGGAACTGAGGGTACGTTCCATGATGTCATCCTTCCGCTTGTGGCGGCATTAGGTAGTGATTTAACTGATGCCAATGATCCTCCTCTGTCGTCCATAACAGTAGATACAGTTCAACTACATTGTGATGGGCCAGTTAACTGTTTTAGAGCACTGTTGCGCTCGGAATAGGCGCAACTGTACCGGTCAGCACTAAAGTGGTGCATTTCTGGTCGTGAGTTTGATGAAGGCTAGGAAACGCGGGGTAAAAACACCGGTACAGTAGAACAGTTTTTGATTGTTTGGCACTGCCAACTGTTCAGCCGGTGCGCATTGCGCGCCACCGGCTGAAAACTGTGTGGCTTAGCTGGCGAGCATACGCCCGGTTTCTTCCAGGTTTTCGTGCCAGGCCAGGGCTTCGCGCAGGATATGCGGGGTATGACCGCCCTTCTCGCAGGCGCGAGTGAAGTAGTCATTCAGCGCTTCGCGATAGTCCGGGTGTACGCAGTTGTCGATGATCACTCGCGCGCGCTCACGTGGCGCCAGGCCGCGCAGATCGGCCAGACCTTGCTCGGTGACGAGGATGTCGACGTCGTGCTCGGTGTGGTCCACGTGGCTGACCATTGGCACAACGCTGGAGATCGCACCGCCTTTGGCGATGGACTTGGTGACGAAGATCGCCAGGTGAGCGTTACGGGCAAAGTCCCCCGAGCCACCGATACCGTTCATCATCCGCGTGCCGCACACGTGCGTGGAGTTGACGTTGCCGTACAGGTCGAACTCAAGGGCGGTGTTGATGCCGATGATGCCCAGGCGGCGAACCACTTCAGGGTGGTTGGAGATTTCCTGCGGGCGCAGGACCAGTTTGTCCTTGTAGCGCTCCAGGTTGCCAAAGACGTCGGCATTGCGACGGCTCGACAGGGTGATGGAGCTGCCCGAGGCAAAGCTCAGCTTGCCGGCGTCGATCAGGTCGAAGGTCGAGTCCTGGAGTACTTCGGAGTACATGGTCAGGTCTTCGAACGGCGAATCGATCAAGCCGCACATCACCGCGTTGGCGATGCTGCCGATACCGGCCTGCAGCGGGCCGAGCTTGTTGGTCATGCGCCCGGCGTCCACTTCCTGCTTGAGGAAGTTGATCAGGTGGTTGGCGATACCTTGGGTTTCACCATCGGGCGGCAGTACGGTGGACGGCGAGTCCGATTGGTCGGTGATGACGATGCCGACAATCTTGGCCGGATCGATCGGGATCGCGGTGCTACCGATGCGATCATCGACTTTTACCAGCGGGATCGGCGTGCGGGTTGGCCGGTAAGTCGGGATATAGATGTCGTGCAGGCCTTCCAGGTTGGCGTTGTGGGCCATGTTGATCTCGACGATCACCTGTTTGGCGAAAATTGCGAAACTGGCCGAGTTGCCTACCGAAGTGGTCGGTACGATGTGACCCTCCTCGGTGATGGCGACAGCTTCGATGACTGCGATATCCGGCAGTTTCAGTTGCTGGTTGCGCAGTTGTTCGACGGTTTCCGACAGGTGTTGGTCGATGAACATCACCTTGCCTTCGTTGATAGCCTTACGCAGGGTGCTGTCAACCTGGAATGGCATACGGCGGGCCAGCACACCGGCTTCGGTCAGTTCTTTGTCCAGGTCGTTGCCCAGGCTGGCACCGGTCATCAGGCTGATTTGCAGCGGCGATTGCTTGGCCCGTACGGCCAGTGCATGCGGCACGGCCTTGGCTTCGCCGGCGCGGGTGAAACCGCTCATGCCGACGGTCATGCCGTCCTCGATCAGGCCAGCGGCATCAGCCGCACTCATTACCTTGCTGTGCAGGGAGGACAAGCGGATACGATCACGGTACATGGATTGTTATCTCAGGCTACTAAAGCTAGATGCGCAGTCTAGTGATTTAGCCGCCCGGCGTCCCACGACCAAGGTCGAATGCTCAGCCATGAAATAGAGCCTTCTGTCGGCGGGCCGGGCATTAAAAAGCCCCAGCCGGTACCGCGCTGGGGCTAATTGTCACAGGCCTGAAACGACTCAGTCGACAGCCTTGACCATGTCTTCGATAACCTTCTTGGCGTCACCGAAAACCATCATGGTTTTGTCCAGATAGAACAATTCGTTATCAAGGCCTGCATAGCCACTGGCCATAGAGCGCTTGTTGACGATGATGGTCTTGGCCTTGAACGCCTCAAGGATCGGCATGCCGGCAATTGGCGATTTCGGATCGTTCTTCGCTGCCGGGTTGACCACGTCGTTGGCGCCGAGCACCAGCACCACGTCGGCCTGGCCGAACTCGGAGTTGATGTCTTCCATCTCGAACACCTGGTCGTACGGCACTTCGGCTTCCGCCAGCAGTACGTTCATGTGACCAGGCATGCGCCCCGCTACCGGGTGGATTGCATATTTAACGGTGACACCGTTGTGGGTCAGCTTCTCGGTCAGTTCCTTCAGTGCGTGCTGGGCACGGGCCACCGCCAGGCCATAGCCTGGAACGATGATCACCGTGTCGGCGTTGCTCAGCAGGAAGGTGGCGTCGTCGGCCGAACCGGATTTCACCGGGCGGGCTTCCTGTGCACCGGCTGGACCGCCGGCGTCTGCAGCGCCGCCGAAACCGCCGAGGATCACGTTGAAGAACGAACGGTTCATCGCCTTGCACATGATGTACCTGAGGATCGCGCCCGAGCTGCCCACGAGCGAGCCCGCGATGATCAGCATCGAGTTGTTCAGCGAGAAGCCGATACCGGCCGCCGCCCAGCCCGAATAACTGTTGAGCATCGACACCACCACCGGCATGTCGGCACCGCCAATCGGGATGATGATCAGCACGCCCATGATGAACGCCAGAATCAGCATCAGGGCGAAGGCGCTCAAGTTGCCGGTAAAGGTGAAGACCAGGCCCAGGCCGATGGTTGCCAGGCCTAGCACCAGGTTCAGCTTGTGCTGGCCGCTGAACTGTACCGGTGCGCCCTGGAACAGGCGGAACTTGTACTTGCCAGACAGCTTGCCGAAGGCGATGACCGAGCCGGAGAAGGTGATCGCACCGATGGCGGCACCCAGGAACAGTTCCAGGCGGTTACCGGTCGGGATCGGGTCGCTGATGCTGGAAACGATACCCAGCGACTGCGGCTCGACCACGGCGGCAATGGCAATGAACACTGCCGCCAGGCCGATCATGCTGTGCATGAAGGCCACCAGCTCAGGCATCTTGGTCATTTCAACGCGCTTGGCCATGATCGAGCCGGCGGTGCCGCCGACCAACAGGCCGACAATCACATAACCGATACCGTCAGTGGCCAGCTCCGCGCCCAGCTTGTAGATCAGGCCGACGGTGGTGACGATTGCCAGGGCCATGCCGAGCATGCCGAACAGGTTGCCGCGCCGCGAGGTGGTCGGGTGCGACAGGCCCTTGAGCGCCTGGATGAAGCAGACCGAGGCGACAAGGTAGAGAAGTGTTACCAGGTTCATGCTCATGTTTACTGCTTCCCCTCAGCCTTTACGGCTTTTTTCTTGAACATCTCCAGCATGCGCCGGGTGACGAGGAAACCACCGAATACGTTGACCGCTGCCAGGGCCACCGCGAGGGTGCCCATGGTCTTGCCCAGCGGCGTGACGGTCAGCGCGGCGGCCAGCATGGCGCCGACGATGACGATGGCGGAAATGGCGTTGGTAACTGCCATCAGAGGGGTATGCAGTGCCGGGGTGACGTTCCACACCACGTGGTAACCGACATAGATCGCCAGCACAAAAATGATCAGGTTATAGACGCCGTGAGAGATCAGCATGTCTTCCATTGTCTGGCTCCTTATCCGTTCTTGCGGATGATCTGGCCGTCGCGGCACATCAGGCACGCGGCGACGATATCGTCTTCGAGGTTGATCACAAGTGCGCTGTCCTTGTCGAACAGCAGCTTCATGAAGTCCAGCAGGTTGCGTGCATACAGCGCCGAAGCATCGGCCCCGACCTGCGCGGGCAGGTTGGTCGGACCGACGATGGTCACGCCATTCTCGATCACCACCTGATCGGCAACGGTCAGCGGGCAGTTGCCGCCCTGGGCTGCGGCCAGGTCAATGACCACCGAGCCCGGTTTCATCTGCGCAACAGTCTCGGCGCTGAGCAGCGTCGGTGCCTTGCGCCCGGGGATCAGGGCGGTGGTGATGACAATATCGGCCTGTTTGGCGCGCTCGTGCACGGCCTGGGCCTGACGCTGCATCCAGCTGGCGGGCATAGGCCGGGCGTAGCCGCCGACACCGACAGCGCATTCACGCTCTTCGTCGGTCTCGTAGGGCACGTCGATGAACTTGGCGCCCAGCGACTCGATCTGCTCCTTCACCGCCGGACGCACGTCCGAGGCTTCGATCACCGCCCCCAGACGCTTGGCCGTGGCGATGGCCTGCAGCCCGGCTACACCGGCACCGAGAATCAGTACGCGAGCGGCCTTTACGGTCCCCGCTGCGGTCATCAGCATCGGCATGAAGCGCGGATAGTGATGGGCTGCCAGCAGCACCGACTTGTAACCGGCAATGTTGGCCTGCGAGGACAGCACATCGAGGCTCTGCGCCCGTGAGGTGCGCGGTGCAGCCTCCAGGGCGAAGGCGGTGATGCCCTGTTCAGCCATCTTGGCGATGATGTCGTTGTTGAACGGATTGAGCATGCCCACCAGGACGGTGCCGCTCTTGATTTGGGCCAGTTCGCTATCGTTGGGAGCCACAACCTTAAGTACCAGCTGTGCGCCAAACGCATCGGCTGCGCTGCCAATAGCAGCGCCTACTGCTTCATAGGCACTGTCCGGAACGCTGGCATTGATGCCGGCGCCGCTCTGGACGGTGACCTGATGCCCCTGACCAATCAGTTTCTTGATGGTTTCCGGGGTTGCAGCAACCCGTGTTTCGCCCGTCTGCGTTTCGAGAGGAACACCAATGTGCACGTCAAATCTCCTGCGTGATCTTTTGTTGGTAAACCAGCGCACTGCGGATGGTGCTTCTGGGGCGGCCGATCAGCACGATCCCGCCAAACTGTGGCGGGGCGCGGCATTTTGCAGGTGATTCCCGAGTTGCTTCAACCGGTTTTGAAGGGTGACGGTAATCAAACTACAAGTCACCCTGTGACCGAATGTCGCAAGAACCGGCCTGGAGCCCGTCAAATACGGGCTTCAGGGAGATTACGGTAAATTTTGAAAAAATTCCGCCGTTTTCTCTGAATGCTGTGTTCAAAACGCGATTTATGCGCTGAAAGCCGCATAATCAGCAGGGTTAAGGGATGCTGGAGGGGTATTGAAACAGTTGTGCGAATTGCGACATTTCCGTACATCTGTAGGGTTCCATTTTTGCTGACTACGGGGTCAGGTTATGCTGTCTTCCTTGTGCGCTGCGGCGTAGCGCTCAGCTTCAGCAACCAGCCAATCGCGAAACGCGCGCAATGAAGCGGACTCTACCTTGCGTTCCGGGATCATCAGGTAATACGCCTTGATACTTGATAACCCATGTCGATTGGCGACAACCAGGCGCCCTTCTGCCAGTTCCCGCTGGATCAGGAACGGTGGAATCAGCGCCACGCCCATCTCATGCATGGCTGCCTGTGCCAACATCGAGAATAGCTCATAGCGCGGGCCGGTCATGTCGCGTGCGACGTTCATGTCCAGGCTGTTGAACCACTGGCGCCAGGCATAGGGGCGCGTGGTTTGCTGCAGCAGGGGCAATTGCGCGATCTGCGCGGCATCCAGCTGCCCCGCTCCGCTCAACACGCTTGGGCTGCATACCGGTACCGGGTTCTCGCTCATCAATCGATGGGAGTGCGTGCCCGACCAATCGGCATCGCCGAAATAGATCGCGGCATCGAATGGTGTGTCGGCAAAAAGGAAGGGCCGCGTGCGGTTGGTCAGGTTGACGGTGACTTCCGGATGGCGCTGCTGGAAGTCCTTGAGCCTGGGCAGCAGCCATTGGGTGCCGAAGGTCGGCACTACGGCGAGCTCGATGACATTGGCGCCCTGCTGACCCATCACCGACAAGGTATCGCGCTCCACCGCATCCAGTTGGGTGGCGACCCGGCGGCTATAGGACAGGCCGGCCTCGGTGAGCTTTACCCCGCGGCGCGAACGGCGGAACAGTTCGACATTGAGAAACTCCTCCAGCCCGGCAATTTGCCGACATACCGCGCCCTGGGTAAGGGACAGCTCTTGTGAAGCCTTGGTAAAGCTCTCGTGGCGGGCTGCGGCCTCGAAGCAGACCAGGGCCGCAGTGCTGGGGATCTTTCGCCGCATGTACATCAACCTCACTAATAAGGCTCAGGGATGGCCTTTCTGGTCGTTACGGAGTGAGAAATTATCACAAGACTATGCGTATTCCTCGTTTGTCTCGTCGGCTGATCAGGCCTAGGATCAATGCACAACAACTCTGGTCCCATTTTTCGAGGATTCGCTCATGGCCGGTAAAGCAAGCTTCAACTGGATCGACCCGCTGTTGCTCGACCAACAGCTCACTGAAGAAGAGCGCATGGTGCGTGACAGCGCTTATCAGTTCGCCCAGGACAAGTTGGCCCCGCGCGTGCTGGAAGCTTTCCGCCATGAGCAGACCGATCCTGCGATCTTCCGCGAAATGGGTGAAGTCGGCCTGCTCGGCGCGACCATTCCTGAGCAATACGGTGGCAGCGGTCTGAACTACGTTTGCTACGGCCTGATCGCCCGTGAGGTCGAGCGTGTCGACTCCGGCTACCGTTCGATGATGAGTGTGCAGTCCTCGCTGGTCATGGTGCCAATCAACGAGTTCGGTACTGAAGCAACCAAGCAGAAGTATCTGCCCAAGCTCGCCAGCGGCGAGTGGATCGGCTGCTTCGGCCTGACCGAGCCCGATCATGGCTCCGACCCAGGCTCGATGATCACCCGGGCGAAGAAAGTCGAGGGTGGCTATCGCCTGACCGGCAACAAGATGTGGATTACCAACAGCCCGATCGCCGATGTGTTCGTGGTCTGGGCCAAGGACGATGCCGGCGACATCCGTGGTTTCGTCCTCGAGAAAGGCTGGCAGGGTCTCAGTGCACCGGCCATTCACGGCAAGGTCGGTCTGCGCGCCTCGATCACCGGTGAAATCGTCATGGACAACGTCTTCGTGCCTGAAGAGAACATCTTCCCGGACGTGCGCGGTCTGAAAGGCCCGTTCACCTGCCTGAACTCGGCTCGCTATGGCATCTCCTGGGGTGCGTTGGGCGCTGCCGAAGCCTGCTGGCACACCGCTCGCCAGTACACTCTGGATCGCAAACAGTTCGGTCGCCCACTGGCTGCCAACCAGTTGATCCAGAAGAAGCTGGCCGACATGCAGACCGAGATTACCCTGGCCCTGCAAGGCTGCCTGCGCCTGGGGCGGATGAAGGATGAAGGCACTGCAGCGGTCGAAATCACTTCGATCATGAAGCGCAACTCCTGCGGCAAGGCGCTGGATATCGCTCGTATGGCCCGCGACATGCTCGGTGGCAACGGCATCTCCGACGAGTTCGGCGTGGCCCGTCACCTGGTCAACCTGGAAGTGGTCAATACCTATGAAGGTACCCACGACGTGCATGCGCTGATCCTCGGTCGCGCACAAACCGGCATCCAGTCCTTCTACTAATAAGGAGCCAGCCCATGGGCGCGCTTTCTCATCTGCGGGTGCTGGATCTGTCGCGAGTACTGGCCGGGCCGTGGTCCGGGCAGATTCTCGCTGACCTCGGGGCCGAAGTGATCAAGGTGGAGCGCCCGGGAACTGGCGATGACACGCGCGCCTGGGGTCCTCCCTTCCTCAAGGACGCCTACGGCGAGAACACCAGTGAGGCGGCCTACTACCTGTCCGCCAACCGCAACAAGCGTTCGGTGACCATCGACTTCACTCAGCCTGAGGGTCAGCGCCTGGTGCGTGAGCTGGCGGCAAAGTCCGATGTGGTCATCGAGAATTTCAAGGTAGGTGGCCTGGCCGCCTACGGCTTGGACTATGAAAGCCTGAAGGCAATCAATCCGCGGCTTATCTATTGCTCGATCACCGGCTTCGGTCAGACCGGGCCGTATGCCAAGCGTGCGGGTTACGACTTCATGATCCAGGGGCTGGGTGGGCTGATGAGCCTGACCGGCCGTCCTGAGGGTGATGAAGGTGCCGGGCCGGTGAAGGTGGGTGTGGCGCTGACCGATATCCTTACCGGTCTGTACTCCACCGTGGCGATCCTCGCTGCCCTCGCCCATCGCGACCATGATGGTGGTGGTCAGCATATCGATATGGCCCTGCTCGACGTCCAGGTCGCTTGTCTGGCCAACCAGGCCATGAACTACCTGACTACTGGCACGCCACCTCGGCGGCTGGGCAATGCGCACCCCAATATCGTGCCTTATCAGGACTTCCCTACCGCCGACGGTGACTTCATCCTTACCGTGGGCAACGATGGGCAGTTCCGCAAGTTCGCTGAAGTGGCCGGGCAGCCGCAATGGGCGGATGATCCGCGCTTTGCTACTAATAAGCAGCGGGTGGCCAATCGTGCCGAGCTGATTCCGCTGATCCGCCAGGCTACGGTGTTCAAAACTACCGCTGAATGGGTGGCGCAGCTGGAGAAGGCAGGTGTGCCATGCGGGCCCATCAATGACCTGGCGCAGATGTTTGCCGACCCGCAGGTCAAGGCGCGGGGACTGGCCATCGAGATGGCGCATCCGCTGGCCGGGCAGGTTCCGCAGGTGGCCAGCCCGATCCGCTTGTCCGCAACGCCGGTGGAGTATCGCAATGCGCCGCCGCTGTTAGGCGAGCATACCGAGCAGGTACTTGCTGAAGTGCTGGGCCTGGCGGCAGCGGAGATCGAGCGTCTGCAGCTGGCCAAGGTAGTCTAGTCAGCTTCCCTTCTATATAGATAAGGCGCTTCAGGGGCTTATTGTCATAAGTTTGAAACAAGTGCTTGACGCCCCTGTGGATCTGTCTATAATTCGCCCCACTTCCGGCGTAGTCGGAACGGAAAACTCCTTGAGATTCAA
>JAVXRI010000108.1:0-19096 GCA_036643775.1 Pseudomonas sp.
GACTCATAAGCGTGCAAAAAGGCCTTCCGAAAGAGCGAGAAACCGGAAACTCACTCTGGGACGCGCTTTTTAGACCGGTTTTGAGTACCTGACGAGTCATCAGAGGTTTATGTAGCTGGGATCGAAGCAGCCGTTGGGCAAACTCCGCGTCGCGGGCTCAGCTAATGTGTGCATCCACCAGTTGAATCCACAGTCGAAAACATCCACAAAGAACTGCCCCCTTGAATCCCCATCCCAACCCCGTTAACCTCCCCCAGTCGCTGCAAATTCAGCGACTCGGGCTTGGCGGTCCGACACGAAGGCGCAAAGCGCCCCAATATCACCATCGCAGGCGCTTTTTTTGTGCCCGCGATGATGCTTTATGGCGGGCTGCGCATGGACTTCTTCGGAAGTGCCGGGTCCCTTCGTACCGGTCCGCCAACCTTGCGTAGTCCGTCACCCTTCCCTGCTTGGCGGCAGTCGGTGGCGGATCCTTTCTACGAAGGAGCACCACAATGACCAAACCCGTTCCCGATCCACCCTTAACCACGCAGACCAGCACCACCTTCGGCTCCTGCAATGGCAGCCACGATCCACTCTTCGCTGTCCGCCCCGGTGTCTCATCCGAAGACGCCCTGATCCACACCTCCGTCCTGCTCAAAAGCGCCTACCAAACCAACGCCCACGCGTGTGACATGGTTAACGCCGAAGTGCGCGGTTTACTCTGGGCGACTGAGCAATCTCTAGAGATGAGCCTCGCACTGGTAGAGGCGTTGCTGGACGAGGTCGAAGCGCGCTCGGCAACAGCAACGTTGTTACGTCGCTCGATGCAAGCAGGCCAATCGGCGGCGGAGTAATCGCCAGCGATTGTCCTGGGCCGCCGATGCGGCCCTATCAACTGCCGTCGTTCGCGTTTTCAGTGCTTCGGAAGAGACAGAGTTCGGCCAAAAGCGGACGCTCGACCGAGCCATATCTGATCAGCAGCCTGCCACTATTCCCGTACCCCATGCTCCAACCACTCGTATGACCATGCCTGTCTCGACATGCTAAGGGCTCAGAGAGTGCAAAATTCCATATGGTAATGCTTCTCAGTTAATGTAGTATTCGCCGCTCTCCGGCGGGTCCGGTTCACCGACTTAGGGCTGAGCATGTCACGCATTGGCACCTCTGATTTGCTAACCAACTTCCATGAGCACTACGCGGAATTGATCGCGTTCCTGGCTCGGCGGCTGGGTAACGTCGAGCAAGCTGCCGATGTGGCTCAAGATACCTATTTGCGTTTGGTTAACCTGCCTGCGGGCGAACCGATACAGGAACCCCGCGCGTTCCTGTTCCGGATAGCTGGCAATTTGGCCATTGATCGTATGCGTCGTGAGGGGCGACTCAATGCCTTGCATGCCGATGAGTCCCAAGCCCTGGAGATATGCGATCCACGCCCTTCACCAGAGTCTGCTCTGATTACCGGTGAGGCCTTGGCACAGCTCGATATCGCTATGGATCAGTTGCCAGCCAATGCCCGTCTGGCGCTGCTGCTCAATCGTCTCGAGGGACTGACACATGCGCAGATCGCCACAAGGCTCGGCGTTTCGGAAAGCACCGTGGGCAAGTACATTGTTCAAGCTGTACGTCATTGTCGCGACTCCTTGAGCCGGACGGAGTGGATATGAACCGCTTGCCTTATACGGACACGAAACCCCAGACTCTGACGCCTCCTCATACCGCTCAGCTTGCACAACCAATGACTGATACTGTTAATCCGTCCGAACTGGAAGACCAGGCCATTGAGATGCTGGTGCATCTGCACTCCGGTCGGGCTACTGCAGCCGATCATCTGGCATATGACAATTGGTGCCAGCGCGCTGAGGTCCATGCTCACGCCGCAAGAAAGGCTGAGGCGTTGTGGGGGGCATTCCCGCACACACAGAAAGCGCAACAATTCGTCGCGCCGAACCCCGAGAAGCGCCGCAAACCCGCACGCGCCTTATGGGCGGCGGGCATGGCAGCCTGTCTCGCACTGATGATGTTCGGCGCAGTGCTGCTACGCCCTTGGTCAGCTCTGTATGCCGATCATGTGACTGACCCTGGCGAGCGGCGAGAATTGCGCCTTCAAGACGGCAGTCTGCTGTGGATGAACGGTGACACCGTGCTATCGGTGGATTACAGCCACAACCGACGCGGCATTACACTGTATCAAGGGGAAGCTCTCTTCGAAGTGGCCAAGGATCCATCGCGACCATTCATCGTTCACGCGGCTCAAGGTGATGTGCAGGCGATCGGCACACGCTTCGATGTGGATCAGCGCGGCGATAAGGTCACGGTGCAGGTGAGCGAAGGAATTGTACAGATCAGTTCGGGCGGGGAGACTATGCGTCTGCCAGCAGGGCAATCCTCGGCCTATCGTCAAGGTATGGCACCGCAGGCAGTGGTGGAAGTCGATGTGCACAACGTTGCCACCTGGCAGCGCGACAAATTGATCTTCAATGCGCGGCCGCTTGGTGACGTGCTCGCCGAGCTCGACCGGTACATCCCTGGCCTTCTGTACCTGACTGATGAAACGCTGGCGGCACGGCGTATCAGCGGCATATTCGAAGTGGATGATCCACAAGCAGCTCTCGATGCGCTTGAGCAGACGCAGCCACTTCGTATCACTCGGTTACCGTTACTCACCCTGGTGCGGCCCAAGAACTGATTCAGGGCCAGCACCATTCCCCAGAGAGCACCTTGCAAAAAAATGAAAATTTTTTGGCAAGGTCCTGAACGTTGTTTCGTCGTAGATACGAAGCGCGAATCATTCGCATAGAAGTCGCGCAGCCAACTCTAGGGAAAAGGTTGCTTTCATGTTTCATGTCTCCTCACGTACCCGCGCGCATTCGTTGCGCCAAGCAGTGGCACTTGCCGCCTTGCTCGGACTACTGGCACCGGTCAATGCTCAGACCAGGGACTGGGAAACCTCCGGTGTCACTCAGGACTTCAATATCGCTGCCCAGCCACTGGACAGCGCACTTACCCGATTCGCCGATCAAGCCGGCCTGCGCATTATTTTCAATTCCGATGAGGTAAGTGGAATGAACAGCGCTGGGTTGAGCGGGTCCTACAAGATCAACGAGGCGCTTGAGCATCTGCTCAGAGGCAGTGGTTTCGGCTACGCGTTTGTGAATGACAAGACGCTGACCTTGCGCAAGGTACCTACTGACTCAGGAACGCTGGAGCTAGGCGTTACCGATGTGAATGCACTTGGACTGGTTGCGACTACTGAGGGGACCGGCTCCTACACCACAGACCTCACCAGCACAGCAACAAGGTTGGGGCTTTCGCCACGTGAGACGCCTCAGTCCATCAGTGTCGTCACTCGACAACAGATGGACGACCAGAACATGCAGTCCTTGGAAGACGTTGCCAAAGCAGCGACAGGCATTAGCACGGTCAAAGGGTTTGGCACAGAGCGTCCGCTCTACTACTCACGAGGATTCCAGGTCGACGACCTGCAGTTCGATGGCCTGCCGAGCAGCGTCACGGAAAGTTTCTCAATGGACGTCATGTCCGTGAACAACATGGCCATGTATGACCGGGTGGAAATTGTCCGAGGCGCAAACGGCCTGATGCAAGGGGCAGGTAATCCGTCTGCAGCGATTAATATGGTTCGCAAGCGACCAACGCATGATTACCAGCTCAAGGCGGAAATAGGCGCCGGCTCGTGGGACAACTACCGCACCCAACTCGATGTCGGCGGTCCCCTGAACGCAGAAGGCACCCTGCGTGGCCGTACGGTACTGATGTACAACAGCCGCAATAGCTATCAGGACTACGCTGACAAAGACAATCAGCTGTTCTACGCCATAGGCGAAGCCGACCTGAGTGACTCGACCACCGTCGCAGTGGGTGCGTCCTTCCAGCAGGACAATAACGGCGGATACGACTGGGGCGGCTTGCCTACCCACCTGGATGGCAGTTCTTACAACTTCTCGCGGTCGACGTCGTTCGCCGGGAAGTGGGCCTACCTGGACAAGATCAACCGCAACGTTTTCGCCGATATCAAGCACAGCTTCAACGAGGACTGGAACCTTACCGTCGCCACCAATCTGATTTGGTCCAATTCAGACTTTCTCGCTCAGGTTGGGTACCACACCCGCGATACTGATTCGACGATGCGGTACTGGCCGAACAGCGCCCGTTACGATGACGAGCAGATCAATCTCGACGCGGCACTTAACGGCGCATTTACCTTGCTGGGGCAGAAGCATGAGGTCGTGATAGGGACCAACATGAGGCGCGACAGACTGCAGTACGTAACAGGCTCATCCAGTGTGAACCCTACAGTCGACATTCTGGACTTCGACACCTCGCAATTCCCTAAACCGCAAATAGTTGGCAGCCTGACGTCCAGCCGACATGTGCGCAAGGACAAGGGGATTTACGCTGCCACTCGCCTCAATCCGTCCGATAATCTGCACCTCATTCTCGGCAGCCGCTTGAGCTGGGTCGACTATGACACCCAAGGTCCATGGGAGACTGACCATTTCAAGGAGAATCGTAAGGTCATTCCTTACGGCGGCATCGTCTATGACCTCAATGACAATACCTCGGTCTACGCCAGCTATACCGAGATCTACAAAATGCAAAGCAACTACAGCGTCGACAACAAATTGCTGGAGCCCACGACGGGCAGTAACTATGAAATCGGCGTGAAAAACGAGCTGTACGATGGCAGGTTGAATACTTCCCTGGCGCTCTTCCAGGTGGATCAGACCGGCCTTCCACAGGTCGTTCCTGAGGCAGGCCGTGTATGCGGGCCAACTCGCGATTCGCGGTGCTACATCGAGGGTGCCAAAGTGCGAAACCGCGGGTTCGATGCAGAGGTTTCCGGCGAGTTGATGCCCGGTTGGAATGCTTCGATGGGTTACACCTACAGCCATCCAAAATACGTAGCGGGTACGAATAAGGGTGACACCTATGGCACAGAAAACTCGCCACAGCGACTCTTCAAGGCCGCCACCACCTATCAGCTGCCAGGCGAGTTGGATCAATGGCGAGTGGGCACCAGCTTCTACCATCAGAGCAAACTGTACCTGAACAATCTTTCGCAGAGCGCCTACAACCTTGTGGACCTGAACGCCAACTTCCGAATTGACCAGAACCTGAGCGTTCAATTGAACCTCAACAACATTTTTGACGAGAAGTACTACACCGCGATTTTCAGTCAAGACACCGGAAACTATTACGGCGAACCACGCAACTTTGCCGTCACGCTACGCTACGAGAACTAGTCGCGCCGCTGGCGATTGGCAGAGATCGGCCAGAAGCATCAGGTCCATTGCTTGCGCTGCAGCCAATGAGGTGGATGGCACGGACGTCGTCCGTGATCGCGGGTAAACCCGCTCCTACAGATACAACGCGCCGCCGCCCCTGTAGGAGCGGGTTTACCCGCGATGAGGCCGGCCCCGTCGATAGGTGACTTCACTATCTACGAAGGAGTACCACCATGACAAAACCCGCTCCCGATCCCCCCTCACCACCCAGACCAGCACCACCTTCGGCTCCTGCAACGGCAGTCACGACCCACTCTTCGCCGTCCGCTGCGATTGACCGGGGTTAGCGCGATTATCGAGCCTACTCGAACATCACCTTGCCACGACTACCGCCCCACCCTTCGATCTGATTGTGATAACGCTCTTCAATCTGGCTACGACGGATCTTCAAGGTCGGCGTCAGCAGTGCATTGCCAATGGTCCACGGCTCGCTGACCACCACCAGGCACGCCAGTTGTTCGTGCGCCTCGAACTGGGCGTTAACCTCTGCCAGGAACACCTCAAGCTCGGTGACAACTTTGTCACGCCCCTCGGCGCTGGCCAGGGCTGCGCGGGTTTCAGCGGACACGTTGAGCAAAGCCAGCGGCTGGGTCAGACCAACACCGGTTACGCATGACGCCTCGACACGCGGATGGTTACCCAGCTTGGCCTCGATTGGCACCGGTGCGACGTATTTGCCCTTGGCGGTCTTGAACAGTTCCTTGACCCGCCCGGTGATCCGCAGGCGCCCCTGCTCGTCCAGTTCACCGCGGTCACCGGTACGGAACAGGCCATCTTCGGTGTAGCTCTGGGCCGTCAGTTCGGGCAGTTTGTAGTAACCCAGCATCTGCGCCGGGCTCTTCACCAGAATTTCGCTATCGGCACCGATACGGCACTCGACACCCGGAATCACCGCACCGACATAACCCACACGCACCTGCCCCGGCAGGCTGAAATGCGAGGTGCCGAAGTTCTCCGACATGCCATAGCCTTCCAGCAGTTCGAGGCCAAGCTGGCGGTACCACTCCATGACTTTCACCGGCAATGGCGCCGAGCCAGAGAGCCCGGTATGTACCTGGTCGAGCCCCAGTGCCGAAAGGATTTGCGCCTTCATCAGCTTGCCCTCCACCGGATGGGCAAATACGGCAGCCTGGGTCGCCGGATCGATACGTTCGTTGATGCCCTGATAGAACTTGGTCCACAAGCGCGGCATCGACAGGAAGATCGTCGGCCGTGCTCGGCGCAGGTCTTCGCTGAAGGTTTCCAGCCCCAGGCTGAAGAACACCTGGCAGCCACTGAACAGCGAGACCGCTTCGACCACCGCGCGTTCGGCGGTATGCGCCAGCGGCAGGTACGACAGCAGCCGGTCACTGCTGCGGGTGCCCTGGCCGTTGGCATACATGCAGCCGGTCACTGCCGGGGCGGCATACATGGCGGCGAAGCTGTGCATCACGCCCTTGGGGTCACCGGTGCTGCCAGAGGTGTAGATGATCGTAGCCAGTTCTTCGGGTGCCGGCAGGTGCAGCGACTGCAAAGGTTCGGTGGTGGTGATGATGTGTTCCCATGACGTGCCTTTGCCACAACTGGACATCGGCAGGTCAATCAGCGGCAAGCTGTCCGGGATCGAGGCGCACACCGCCTGCCAGCCAGCGGCCTCTCCTTCCAGGCGACCGACGAACAGCAGGCGCACCTCGGCGTGCTCCAGTACATAGCGCACGGTGTCGGCGTTGGCGGTGGTGTACAGCGGCACACTGACGTGCCCGGCCATCCAGATCGCCAGGTCGGCAATGATCCAGTGAGCGGTGTTTTTCGCGAACAGGCCGATCGAGGACTTGGCCGGCAATTCGAGCGAACGCAGGTGCGCGGCCATGCGCCGCGCCTGGTCGCCGACTTCGCGCCAGCTGTATTCCTGCACGCTGCCATCGGCCAAGGGTTGGGTGAGGTAGATCGCATCGGCGGTACTGCTCTCCCAGTGGAGAAAACGATGCAACAGCGTAGTCTGATTATTGTTGTTGTTCATGGCAGATCCTGCATCTGAAGGGTGGTGTTCCACCTATTGAAATTGTTCTGTTTCGAGCCGGTCCTGGTGCGCGTTGGCGCGATGCTTCAACTGCGCTGATAAAGTGTGGTGACCACCGTACCCCCAGCGCCAACGTGGTGCTGCAGGGCGATGCGGGCGTTGGCGACCTGGCGCCGGCCGGCGCTGCCACGCAACTGCCAGGTCAATTCGATGCATTGTGCCAGAGCGCTAAGCGATTGCGCCTGGCCGAGCGACAACAGGCCACCACTGGGATTGACGACCAGGTTGCCACCGTAGGTATTGTCACCCTCCTCGACCAGTTTCTCGGCACCGCCTTCCAGGCAGAAACCCAAGGCTTCGTACAGCAGTAACTCGTCAAGGGTGCTGCCGTCATGCAGTTCGCACACTTCCACTTCCTGTGGCCCCCTACCCGCCTGTTCATACAGCTCGCGGGCGGCAGCCACATGGGTGTCGTAGCCGACTGCGGCAAAGGTCGACCCAAGCGTGGCGCCGGCCACCTGCACGGGTGACACACAGGCCTGGGCCAGGGTGCGGATCACCGGGCCGTTGCAGAAGCGACTGGCGAACTCGCTGGAGCACAGCAGCAGCGCCGCAGCACCTGCAACGGGCCAGGCAAACTGTGGGTGAGTGAGTGGTTCAGCAAGCATGCTCGCCCCCAGCACCTGGTCCAGGCTCAGTGGCTGCCTGAAGGCCGCCAGGGGATTGTGCGCCGCATGTTGACGGGCTTTGACGGCGATCATCGCAAAGGTTTCCCGTCGCGCCTGATAGCGCGCCATATACTCCCGCGCAGTACTGCCCAGGCGTTCGAGCATGCCGCTCAGATCGGCGAACACGCTGGGGGCGCTTTGGACGCCCAGCACCAGAATACTTTCAGCCTGCCCCAGCGCGATGGCCTGGCAAGCTTCAGAGAACAAGTCGCTTCCCTGCCCAACGCGGCGCAATGGCACCTGCCCCACTCCAACCTGCTCAAGACCAGGCTGCAATGCAGCAGCGTCGAGCCCATCCGCAACGGCATAAACCGCGCCGAGGCTGCTGGCAGGCACCCCGGCGTCGACCAGCGCCTGACCCGCCGTATGGCCAATCAAGGCCACTGTGTCCGGGCTCAATACGGCCGAGCTGAAGGGGGACATACCTACGCCAATCACATTGACGCAACGTTGCATCGCGTTCTCCTGAAATACAATGCTGCCGCTACCGGTCCAGGCTAGCGGCAGGTGGCCATGAATCAGGCCGGCACGGACTCGAACAGTTCGACCGCACCATTTTTCAGCACTATGACGTCTCGCTCCACGGCACGCATCTCAACGATGATGCGCGTAGCAGACTCACGCCACATGCGGGTTTCAAGGGTGTCGCCAGGCATCACGATCGAGGCGAAACGGGCGCGCACGCTTTTGAACAGGCGCGAATCGTTGCCACAGAACGCCTTGATCACATGGCGGCCGAGGTAGCCGAAGGTGCACAGACCATGCAGGAATGGCTTCTCGTAACCGGCCTTGGCGGCGTAGTCCGGATCGACGTGCATCGGGTTCCAGTCGCCGCACAGGCGATACAGCAGCGCCTGGTTGACCTCGGTGGCATCGGCCAGGACGGCGTCGGGTTCGCGGCTTGGCGCCACGTTGATTTCTTCGCTGGCGACACGCTCCAGTCCGGCACCTGGAACGCCCGGGTAGAAGCCGGTGACCTCGTTGTAGAACAGCGGCGTGCCGTGCTCGTCGGTGGTCTCGATGGCGAGGATGCTGACCGAGCTCTTGCCCTTGTCGATGGCGGCTTTCAAACGCATGGTGTGCTTGAGCTTGGCCTTCGGCGGTAGCGGACGGTACATCACGGTGTACTGCTCGCCATGCAGGCCCTTGCCAAACGGCAGGTTCAGGCCTTCCAGCTGCGGCTCGCCAGACTTGGCAGCGCGCAAGAACACTTCGGTGGCAGGCAACACGGCCATGGTCGGCAGTACGCGGAAGTCGTCGCCGGCGAACTCGTTGACGTAGAGCAGCTCGGTGCGGTCCAGCGGGTCTTTGGCGGCGCCGACCGCCAGCGCATAGAGCGCGGCATCGTTCTGGTCGTACTCGGTTTCCAGGTACGACACCGCATTGGCCGCCACTTCCATATCGACGAAGGCGTTGCCGCCCTTGGCTGGCGAATCCAGGCGTTCGAAGAACTCCTTGAAGCTCTCGCCGCCATTGGCCGGATGCACGCTCTGCTCATCGAACTGGGTAATGCGTGCCCAGTTGTCCCGCACCAGCTCTGGGCTCAGGGTATTGGTGTGCAGGAAACGGCCCTTGGAGCGCTCCCAACGGTATTTGGCATGGAAACCACCCCCGACCTCGAACAGGCCGCCGGTGTCCGGGCATTGCTCGCTGCACAGCCAGCCCACCAGTGGTGCGACGTCTTCGACTTTCAGCCGCTCGTGCATTTCCTCAGGGAAAAGACCGCTGGCGATCACCATGCGCGAGGCCGCAATCGGCGCGATGGTGTTGACGCGGATGTTCTTGCTCGCGCCTTCGATGGCCAGCGAGTTGGCGAAACCGATCAGGCCGGACTTGGCGGTGGAGTAGTTGCACTGGCCGAAGTTGCCGAAGATACCGGCGCCGGAAGCGGTCATGACGATGCGGCCATAGCCTTTGTCGCGCATGATCGGCCACACGGCGTGGGTCAGGCGGAACGCGCCTTTGACGTGGACGTCCTGGATCAGGTCCCACTGCTCTTCGGTCATCTTGTGGAACGAGGTATCGCGCAGGATGCCGGCGTTGTTGATGAGGATATCGACGGTGCCAAACGCTTCCAGCGCCGTGGCGACGATCTTCTCGCCCTCGGTCACCGAATGATGGTCGGCGACGGCTTCACCGCCCAGGGCACGGATCTCGGCGACTACGGCGTCGGCCGCTGCGCTTGAGCTGCCGCGGCCATCGGTGCTGACCCCGAGGTCATTGACCACGACTTTGGCGCCGCGGCTCCCCAGCAGCAACGCATGAGCACGGCCCAGGCCATTACCAGCGCCGGTGACGATAGCGACTTTGCCGTCAAAACGGATTTCTTCAGACACGTGTGCACTCCTATTGTTATCGCGCTCACAAGGTGCGAGCGATGATTTCCTTCATGATTTCGTTGGTGCCGCCCCAGATGCGGTTACCGCGGGTGTCCAGGTACAGCCTGGCAATCGGGTATTCGGTCATGTAGCCGTTGCCGCCATGCAGTTGCAGGCAGGCATCGACCACGCGGCTACTGAGTTCGGCGGTCCAGTACTTGGCCACTGCGGCGGTCTCGGCGCTCAGCTCACCGCGCAATAACAGTTCCATGCAGCTGTCGACCCAGGAGCGACCGATCTGGATTTCGGTCTTGAGCTGCGCCAGGGTGAAACGCGAGTTCTGGAAGTCGAGCACCGGCTTGCCGAACACGATGCGCGTGCGGGTGTAGTCGAGGGTGTGTTCCAGCGCGGCTTCGGCCTGGGCCTGGAAGCCCACGGCGCCGATGATTCGCTCCCACGCCAGGTCGTGCATCAGTTGGTAGAAGCCCTGCCCTTGCTCACCGCCGAGGACATTCTCGGCGGGCACGCGGCAGTCGTCGAAGAACAGCATGCTGGTGTCCTGGGCATGCAGGCCGATCTTCTCCAGCGGTTGCGAACGGCTGAAGCCGGCGCGTTCTTTCTCGACGATGACCAGCGAGATGTCCTTGGCGGTTCCGCTATTACCGGTCTTGCACACCACCACGGCCAGGTCGCAGGAGGCGCCGTTGGAGATAAAGGTCTTGGAGCCGTTGAGGATGAGCTGGTCGCCTTCCAGCACCGCGCGGGTGCGCACGGCCTGCAGGTCCGAGCCAGTGTTTGGCTCGGTCATGGCGATGGCGCCGACCGCTTCACCGGCGATCATCTTCGGCAACCAGGCCTGCTTCTGCGCCTCGGTGCCGTAGTTGAGGATGTAGAACGCGACCAGGCCATGCACACCGAAGCCGATCAGGCCGGTGGCTCCGACGCGCATGAATTCTTCGGCGAATACCATATCGAACAGGCGGTCGGCACCCGGGCCGCCATATTCTTCCGGCATCGACGGCAGCAGCATGCCCAGCTCGCCGGCCTTGCGCCACACGTCACGGGGGACGCACTTGTCCTTCTCCCATTGGGCGTGGAATGGCGCGACCTCTTCTTCCATGAAGCGGCGGCAGGCGCGGCGGAACTCGTCGTGCTCGGTGCTGAACAGTGTACGGGGGATCAGGTATTGCATTGGGTAGTCCTCAGCGGCCCGGCTCAGAGTGTGCGTCCGACCAGATCTTTCATGATGTCGTTGGCGCCACCGGCAATGCGCAGCACGCGGTGATCGAGGTAATGACGGGCCACCGGGTACTCGAGCATGTAGCCGTTGCCGCCGTGCAGTTGCACGCACTCGTCCACCACCTTGGTGTAGAGGTCCGAGCACCACAGCTTGGCCGCCGCTGCCGCTTCCGGGCTGAGGCTGCCGGCCAGGCACTGTTCCATGCAGCGGTCGACGTAGTTCTGCGACACCGCCAGCTGCATCTTCAGGTCGGCCAATTTGAAGCGGGTGTTCTGGAAGGCGAAAATCGGCTTGCCGAATACGTTGCGGCCCTTGGTGTACTCCAGAGTGCTTTCCAGCACCGCCAGGGCACCGGCAACGCTGCTGATGGCGATGGACAAGCGCTCCCAGGCCAGCTCTTTCATCAACTGGAAGAAGCCCTGGCCAGGCACGCCGCCGAGCAGGTTCTCCTTGGGCACGCGCACGTCCTCGAAGAACAGCATGGTGGTGTCCTGCGCATGCAGCCCGACCTTGCGCAGCGGTTGCGAGCGGCTGAAACCGGCGCGATCGGCCTCGACCAGAATCAGCGAGGTGTCCTGGGCACCCTTGCCGGTGTTGCCGGTCTTGGCCACCACCACGACGATGTCGCAGTTGCTGCCGTTGGAGATGAAGGTCTTGGCGCCGTTGAGCACATACTCATCGCCATCCAGCACCGCACGGGTCTTGACCGCCTGCAGGTCGGAGCCGGTATCCGGCTCGGTCATGGCCACCGCCCCGATGGCCTGGCCCGCAGCCATCTTCGGCAGCCAGGCGTGCTTTTGCGCTTCGCTGCCGAAATTCACCAGGTAGCCGGCGACAATGTCGTGCACACCAAAGCCGATCAGCCCGGAGGCCAGGCCTGCGCGGTAGATCTCTTCGGTGGCGACCAGCGAGAAACGCCGGTCCAGGCCCAGCCCGCCATAGGCTGGCGGTGTGGTCGCATTGAGCATGCCCAGTTCGCCGGCACGCGCCCAGATCTCACGGGGTACGCGATGATCGGCTTCCCACTGCTCCTGGCAGGGGGCACATTCCTGCGCCAGGAAGCGCCGCACGCTGTTGCGAAACTCCTCGTGCTCATGATCGAACAGGCTACGCGGAATCATTGAAGGTTCTCTCCTCGGCTCATCGTTCTGCCGCCCTTGCGGGTGGCGCTGAATCGATCATAGGAGCAGCGTTCGATGACCCGCCCCCTCACAGCGGGGGGGATTTGAGGGGACGTCGCGGGTGACTTCGGCGCCCCCCCGAGCGGGGTTGGGCGAGTGGCGACCTAGAGGCCTAGGCTAGGCCGGCGAAACACCCGTGCAAACACCTTGCGGGACGTCCACGCAACGTCCCGCAGGCGCCCTGCACGGGTGATTTCGCGTCTATTCGATCAAGCCGTTCTTGCGTGCCCAGGACACCGCGTCATAGCGACTGGAGACGCCGAGTTTGGCGTAGATGTTCTTCAGGTTCCACTTCACCGTTTCCAGGGAAATGTTCAGGGTCAGGGCGACCCGCTTGTTGGCCATTGCCTGGCTGATCAATTGCAGGATCGCCAACTCACGTGGGGTCAGCATCGACGGTGCGCCCGTGGCGGAGGCATCACTGCTGCGTCCCGTGCCGCCTTGGCCGAAGCGCTCCAGCAACAGCGCCAGATAGGTTTCATCTTCGCTGGCCAGTACCAGGTTGGTCAGCGCCGAGAGCATTTTGCGCAACACTTCGCCTTCATCCAGGAAGGTCCGCACCAGGCCCAGTTGCCGGCCCAGGGACAGCGCTGCAAACAGATGTGCCTGAGCCTGCTCGGTTTGGCGCAGGTCGGCACTGGCGCAGGCCATCAACAACTGGCCGGTGACCCGCAACTGCCCGCGCCGGTAGTGGGTGGCGTAGTCATTGAGCGTCTGCAGATCCTGCAGGGCTTTGTCCGGGTAGTTGGTGGACAGCAACAGCCGCGCACGTGCCAAGGCCGCCATCGCCGCGATATCGGCCTGAAAGCCCTTGGCGTTCTGGTGCTGCGCTGCCAGGGTCTGCATTTTGGCAACCTGTTCGCTGGCATGGGTTTTGTTGCTCTCAAGCAAGGCGATGCGCACTTGCTCGGCCAGGCAGTGAACCAGGGCACGGTCCTGGCCAATGGTGCGGAAATGTCGCTCCTGGCGTTCCAGGAAGGCCATGGCTACGGAGGCACAATCCTGCAGCAAGTCCAGGCGCGCACGGCAGATCGTGGCGCGCAGCATGGTGTCGGGCATGGCCCACTGCAACAGGCCGCTGCGATTGGCGAGGATTTCCCGCGCTTCGTCGGTTCTGTCCAGCTCGCGGTACACCTCCGCCAGGGTCGCGGCGCCGAGGTAGGCACTGGCGGAACGGTGTCCGTGAACCGACACCGCACGGGCCAGTTGTGCCGAACCCACGCGCTCGGCCTCAAGAATGCGCCCTTCCTGCAAGTAACAGAGGGTTCGCGCGCCTTGGGCCACCAAGGCCATTTCGGCATCCTGCTCGGACTCGGGAATCGGGTTGTCATCCAGGCAACGCAACGCTTCCTCCATACGCCCCGCCGCCAGGTAGGCGATGGCCAGCAACGCCGGAGCGCCATAGCGGGTCACCGAGTAGTCGTCAGGCAACGGCTGAAAGTCCTTCAGCAGCTCAATGATCGGCTCGGTGCGGTCACGCTGCAGCTCAATGGTGGCCTGCACCAACGGCAATCGATAAGCGACGTCGTCCTGATGGGCCGCGCCGCTGTGGCGGAACTGTTCGAGCCAGGCCTCGGCCTTGGCCGGGCGCGCAGTCAGGGCATAGGCCAGGCAACCGAGGAAGAACAACCGTGGTCGCGAGAACAGGATGTCCTGTGGCAGGCGGTCGAGCAGGCGCAACAGCGGGCTGAGTTGCCCCAGGCTCCAGGTGGCCGGCGCGGCCCGTTCGATCACCTGGGCGGCGAATCCCAGGTCACCGGCCTGAGTGGCATGGCGCACGGCCTCGGCGAGCAATTTGCGCTCGGCGAACCAGTGTGCCGCGCGGCTGTGCAGTTCGGTTTGCGAAGTGCTGTCGCGCCGTGCCAGGCGCGTGGCGAGAAAGTCGCCGAACAAGGCATGAAAACGATACCAGGGCTGGCGGTCATCGGCCTCGACGCGAAAAATCAGCAGGTTGTCTTCGTCGAGGCGCTTCAACAGGGCCTGCGCCGAGTCGTTGCCGGTCACCGCTTGCGCCAGCGAGGCGTTGAAGCGCCGGCAGATGCTGATGCTCTCCATGAAGGTTGCCAGCTCGGCGGGCAAATGGGCCATGACGTTCTCGGCCAGGTAGCTCTGCAGGTCATCGGAGCGCCAGCCCATCTCGCGCAAGGTGGCGCGCGACTCCGGATCGCTGCGCAAGAGGATGATCACCAGTTGCAGGGTCGCCGGCCAGCCACTGGTGAGCTCGTGGATCTGGTGCAGTTCTTCCGGGCTGAGTTTCAGCGCGGCCAGGTTCTGTTCGAGGAAGGCCCGCGACTCGTTGAGGTCGAACGGCAAGGCCGCGCAATCGATCTCCACCAACTGACCACCCAGGCGCAAGCGGCTGAAACTCAGGGGTGGGCCGACCCGTGAAGAAATGACGAAGTGCAGGTTTTCCGGGCTGTGATCCAGCAGCTTCTGCATCAGCTGATGCGCACGCGGATCAACCACATGCTGGTAGTCGTCGACGACCAGGAACAGCTCCTTGTTGATCGCCGCCGCGCCTTCGACAATCGCCGCCACGACTTCATCAATCAACTCCTGGCGCGCGCCCTCCAGCGGGATGCCACTGTCCAGAGCGATGCCCAGGCGTTGCAGGGCACCGCGCAGGTACGCGAAGAAAATCGACAGGTGCTTGTCATCGGCGCTCAGCGACAGCCACGCCACCTCGGCCCCTGAACGCATCATCACCTGGCGCCACTGGGCCAGCAGCGTAGTCTTGCCGAAACCGGGACTGCCGGTAATCAGGCCGACCCGGCACTCGGCCATGCCGCGTAGGTCCTCCAGCAGGCGTTCACGCACGATCGTCTGGGTACCGATGCGCGGTGGAGCGAATTTCGTCGAAACGAGCAGTTTGTCGGTATGCATGTGCTGACTGGTCTCCGATCCTGCCGAATGCATCGGGCCAGCGCCGTTGGCGCTGCACGATCGGCAAGGTGTGGCCACGTTCTGGCGTTTTCGGAATATTCACCCGAATACCGGCAAAAGTCAGCACGTATCGATACCACGCCCTGGCTTGCGGCAACCTCGGGGATCCGCCTGGCACAGATGGTGGCGGGGAACCGAGACAAACCACCCCCTACAAGTGAGGGGGCTGGCGAAATCGCTGGCGGAACTCAGAGCGTGCGGGCCACCAGTTCACGCATGATGTCGTTGGCGCCACCGTAGATACGGTTGACCCGGCTGTCCAGGTAGTGTCGCGCCACCGGGTACTCCAGCATGTAGCCGTTGCCGCCATGCAGTTGTACGCACTGATCGACCACTTTCGAATACAGCTCGGTGCACCAGAGTTTGGCGGCTGCGGCGGCCTCGGGGCTCAGCTCGTGTTGCAGGATCAGCTCCATGCAGCGATCGACATAGGTCTGGCCGATGACGATCTCGGTCTTGAGTTCGGCCAGTTTGAAGCGTGAGTTCTGGAACTCGATGATCGGTTTGCCAAATGCCTTGCGTTCGCGGGTGTAGGCGACGGTCTGCTCCAGCACCGCCTGACTCGCGGCAATCGCCAGGATGCCAATGCTCAGGCGCTCCCAGGCCAGTTCCTTCATCAGCTGATAGAAGCCCTGACCCGGCTCGCCACCGAGAATGTTGGCCTTGGGCACGCGCACATCCTGGAAAAACACCATGGTGGTGTCCTGGGCGTGCAGACCGACCTTGCGCAACGGCTTGGACTTGCTGACGCCGACCCGGTCGGCTTCGACCAGAATCAGTGAAATGTCGCGCGAGCCTTTACCGCTGTTGCCGGTCTTGGCAATCACCACGATGATGTCGCTGTTGGTGCCGTTGGAGATGAAAGTCTTGGCGCCGTTGATCACATAGTCATCGCCGTCCAGCACCGCGCGGGTCTTCACCGCCTGCAGGTCCGAGCCGGTATCGGGTTCGGTCATGGCTACGGCGGCGATGGCTTCGCCACTGGCCATTTTCGGCAACCATTGCTGCTTCTGCGCCTCGGTGCCGAAGTTGATCAGGTAACCGGCGCAGATGTCATGGACGTTGAAACCGTTAAGTCCCGAAAGCCCGGCACGGGCGACCTCCTCGACCGCGATCATCGAAAAGCGCCGGTCCAGCCCCAGGCCGCCATAGGCCTCTGGCGTGGTGGCGTTGAGCATGCCCAGCTCACCGGCACGCGCCCAGACCTGGCGCGGAACCAGGTGGTCTTCCTCCCACTGTTCGTGGAAAGGCGTGCATTCTTCGGCGAGGAAACGCTGGACAGTGCTGCGGAACGCTTCATGTTCATGATCGAAAAGGGTACGCGGAATCATCGATGGACCTCGGGATACGGTGGCTGCTTTGCGCCACCTTAGGGCTGCGGGCCTGGGTTGCGCCCCCTCGAAGCGGGTAGGCGTAGCTGACTGTCACCTAACTGACACTGGCTTCTGTAGGAGCGGATTCATCCGCGATGGACTGCGCAGCAGGCCCATTTTTTTGGGGCCGCTCTGCGCCCCATCGCGGATAAATCCGCTCCTACAAGTATCGCGTCCCTACCCTTCGCACCCGCTCCCCCCCCTAAAGAGAGTTCCGCCAATGCGCCTCGAAGTCTACTGACACTCACACACTTGAGCAGGCATGCCCCTCTCCTGAAGGGAGGCGCTGGGCCCGGCGGTGCTTCTTAGTATGCGTTCTCCACTGACTACAAGAACAAACGGAGATCGCGATGAAGATGAATTTTTCCCGCGTCATGGCTCAGGTTGCCCAGCGCTATGCCAGTCAGGAAGCGCTGGTCAACGTCGAGCGTAACCGGCGCTATCGCTTCGACGAGCTGCACCGCTTGACCAACCGCATCGCCAACACCCTGCGCACACGGTTCAACCTGCAGCGCGGCGACACCGCGCTGTGCATCCTGGAAAACGACAACCTGTCACTGCTGCACGCCTGGACTGCGTTCAAGGGTGAAGTGGCTATTGCCCACACCAACATTCGCGACTCTCTGGAAGAACACCGCTGGCAGGTGGCATTCATCGAGCCGAAAATCATCTTTATCGAAACCGCACTGTTGCCGCAGTACAGCGACATGCTCCGTGCCAGTGGTGCCGCCGTGGTGTGCATGGATGCACCGCCCGCGGACTGCGTCTTTGCCCTGCACTTCTGGGCAGTGCTGGAGGGTGTTTCGCCAGAGGAGCCCGAGGTCGAGTCCGATGTGTACCAGGACACCCTGATTTACCGCTTTACCGGGGGTACTACCGGCAGAAGTAAATGTGCCCGCTACACCATTGATAACTGGTTGGCGGCGCGCGATTCGATGTATGCCGACAGCGAACAGGGTCAGGCCTTCAACGAACACACCCGCTACTTGCACATTGCGCCGATCAGCCATGGCTCGGGGCTGTCGCTGCTGCCGACGCTGTTCCGTGGCGGCTGCACCGTGACCCAGAATGCCGCCGACCTCAAGGCCTGGTGCCGCAATGTCGAAGCAGAGCGCATCACCACGGCGCTGATGGTGCCGACCCTGGTGGGGTGGCTGCTCGAATTGCCAGAAGCTTCACAACACGATCTGTCCAGCCTGCAGACGCTGTTCTACGGTGCCGCGCCGATGAGCCCGGCCAAGCTCAAGCAATCTCAGGAGCGCTTCGGCAACATCTTTTTCCAGCTTTACGGCGCCACCGAATGTGCCCAGGCGGTGTGCACCCTGACCAAGGCCGATCATCTGCACGCGGTAGAAACCGGTCGTCTGGCCTCCGCCGGGCGGCCGGTGACCGGCATTGAACTGAAAATTGTCGATGAAGCGGGCAATCGCGTGGCGGCAGGCTGCACCGGAGAAATCTGGTTGCGCGGGCGCGGCACGATCAGCGGCTACCACAACAATCCGCAAGGTACGGCGGCCGAGTTCAGTGACGGGTTCTGGAAATCCGGGGACCTGGGCTATGTCGATGAGGCCGGCTACGTGTTCATTGTCGACCGCAAGAAAGACGTGATCATCACCGGTGGTTTCAATGTCTACGCGGTGGAAGTGGAAGCCACGCTCAATGCCCATCCGGCCGTTTCCATGTCGGCGGTGGTGGGTATTCCGGATGACAAATGGGGTGAAGCGGTACATGCCGAAGTGGTGCTCAAGGCGGGAATGTCAGTTAGCGAAGAAGACCTGATTGCCCTGGTCAAGGAGCGTCTCGGGCGCTTCAAGGCGCCAAAATCAATCAGGCTGGTTGATGCGCTGCCGTTGAGCGCCGTTGGCAAGGTACTGCGGCGTCAGGTGCGCGACCGCTATTGGTCTGATCAGTCGCGCCGGGTGTCTTGAACAGCATCGCGGCGCAAGGCCGCTCCCACTGTGGGGGCGGGCCGTGGGCCCCGCCCGGGTGGCCCCGGATACACCAAACCCCGCCCCCCGCCCCCGGGAGG
>JAVXRI010000109.1:0-18846 GCA_036643775.1 Pseudomonas sp.
GGCCCACCGCCGCGCAGCCCGATAGCCGAGGGGCTGCGACTCGTCCTGCTGCACGGCTGGCGGGTCACAGTCGCAGCCCGTGAGGTGGGAGTCACGCAGCCGAGTCTGTACCGCTCGGCCAAGCGCATTAAGAAGTATGAGGAGAAGACGAGATGATTGATAAGGTTTACCGAGCAGAAGACTTGATCGAAGAGTCTGGGGAAGTCGGCGTTTGGGTGCGCGAGTACAAAGTGCTACGTGAAACGCCTTGCGGCTATTGGGTCGATGCCCCCGGCGGACGAAAGCCTGAGAAATTTGTCTACAAGAACTGCAGCCGCTTCGCGTTTCCCACGATCCTAGAGGCGTTGGAGAACTACCGATTTCGCAAGGCTCGAGAGATCGAGCACGGGATTTTCAAAGCACGCAAGGCTAAGGCTGCACTCGAAACTGTAAAAAAGATAATTGACTCTGGAGCCGAACCGGAGGACTATTTCGGCCTACTGTTCAAAGCGCCGGAGGGCTGCCCTGGAATCTCCGACGTGTCCGTAGAGGTGCGCGCATGAACCACGCAACCATAGACTTCGAAACCTACAGCGAAGCGGGCTACGAGTGGTCGGACGCGCTGAATAAGTGGGTTCCGCCGGAGGGCGGTTCGGCTACTAACCGAGGCCTCTCGCTTGTGGGCGTCGTGAATTACACGCGCCATCCCAGCTTTGAGGTTCTGTGCTGCTGGTACAAGCTGCCCGGCGGCGAGCTGACCTATTGGGATCCGAGCATGCCGCCCCCGCAAGAGCTGTTCGACTACATCGCAGCGGGCGGCATCGTCGAAGCGCATAACCACGCATTCGAGCACCGTGTCTTCCAGGCGCTCGGCTGGCCCGAGGTGCCGCTCGCCCAGCAGCGGTGCAGCATGGCGAAATCGCGGGCCTGGGCGCTGCCCGGCAGCCTGGACCTGGCCGCTGCGACGCTGGGCACGACGCCGAAGAATCCGGACGGCAAGAAAGGCATCCAGCTTTTCAGCGTGCCGCGCCAGCCCACGAAGACTAATCCGGCACGCCGCAATGCGCCGACCGGCGAGCAGTTCCAGAAGCTGATCGTGGATTACTGCCGGGACGACGTGATCTCCGAGGAATCCCTCAGCGCCGTGGTGCCAGAGCTCTCGCCAATTGAGCTGGAACACTGGCAAGTCGATCAGACGGTCAATCGCCGCGGCGTAGCCGTGGACGTGCCCACGCTGTACGCCATGCGCGTGATTCTGCGCGACGCACACCGCCTGTACGGCGACCGTTGCCGCGAGATCACCGACGGCATCAGCCCTAGCGAGGTGTCACAGCTCATCATCTGGGCGGCTAATCGCGGCGTGCTGCTGGCGGCTCTGGATGACGAAGCGATCACCGAAGCGCTCGGCCGCGAGAACCTGCCAGAACCAGTACGCCAGATGCTGCAATGCCGTCAGGCCGTGGCCAGCGCCAGCGTGAAGAAGATCCACGCGATGCTCAACCGTGCGACGACGGAGGGACGGATTTATGATCTATTTAACTTTCACGCTGCCCGAACTGGTCGCCCTACTGGCGATGCCGTGCAGCCTACTAATTTTCCAAGGGGTTCCCTGGCGGTCAATAAGTGCGGCTGTGGGCGTTACTTTGCTGCCAGCGCTTGTGGTTGGTGCGGTGCACCTGCCGCCGGAGCACCAACTGAATGGAACCCGGATGCGATGCATGACGCCATCGAGGTTGCGCAGACAGGAAGCCTCGCCCTCATGGAGCACGCTTTCGGAGCAGGAAACACCCTCAGCGCCCTAGCGGGCTGCCTGCGCGGAATGTTCGTGGCCGGTGAGGGCCGTGATCTGGTCAGCAGCGATTACACGGCTATCGAAGCTGTGGTGCTGGCGTGCCTGGCGGGCGAGCAGTGGCGGATTGATCTGTTCCACAATAAAGGCAAGATTTATGAAGCCTCGGGCGCAAAAGTGGGAGGGGTATCTTACGAGTCCCTTCTGGAGTACAAGAAAGAGACCGGCAAGAATCACCCACTGCGACAGGTGGGCAAAACTTGCCTCAGCCCCGATACCCAAGTGTTGACCGACGCCGGATGGATGGCTATAGTGGATGTATCAATCAACCACAGTTTATGGGACGGCCAAGAATGGGTAACGCACAGCGGACTGATACACCAAGGGCGCAAGCAGGTAATAAGCCTGGATGGCGTAAAGATGACCCCGGATCACAGGATTTTCTGCGACGGTTCCTGGAAGGAGGCAAAGCAAGTCGCTTCGTGCGCAAGTACCCTCTCCCAAGCGCTGGCGACAGGTTCGGGAAGCTTACAGTCGTGCGCCCAGACTTCTCCGAGTATGGCGGTCTGCGGGGCATTATCGTCAAGTGCGATTGTGGAGCTCCAGAGCATAGTGTCAACTTTCACAATCTCCGGGGCGGAAAGACAACCCGATGCAATGCGTGCGCAAAATTCAAAAGCGCAGACTCGCGAAAAAAGTTTTACTGGGTGCACGCCGACGCAATGCCGGACGACGAACACCGCAGGAGGTTGCTCAACCGTTTGGCCGCAGCTATCGGGCGTTGCCATAACGCGGGAAACAAAGCCTATGCGAACTACGGGGGGCGTGGTATTAAGGTTCACGACGAGTGGCGCGCCGACAGATCTATCTTTCTGCACTACATCAGCACCGTGCCAGGGTGGGATAGACCAGAACTTGACATGGACCGAATCGATTGCGACGGGAACTATGAGCCCGGAAACTTGCGATTCATCAGCCGGTCAGAAAACAACTTCAACAAAAGAAGCGTGCAAGACATGCAGCGACGAATCGATGAATTGGAGCGACGTCTACGACATTGCAAATGCGGGGCCGCGCACGAGGTTCACGATTAAGACTGACTCTGGGGCGATGATCGTACATAACTGCGAACTCGCCCTGGGATACGGCGGCTGGGTCGGTGGATGGCTAGCGTTCGATGATTCGGGCCGAACAGAAGATGAGATCAAGAAAATCATCTTGGCTTGGCGCGACGCCAGCCCCGCAGTCGTTGAGTTCTGGGGCGGCCAGGTACGCCGTGGGCGCGGCTGGAAGGATGAGCTGTTTGGCGTGGAAGGCGCATTCATCCGCGCGGCCCTGCTGCCCGGCGTGCCGGTGCACTACCGAGGCCTGGTGTTTGAGGCTAGCAAGTCTCCGTTTCCAGTGCGCTGCCCGGCTGCCAGCCTGTCCGAGCCATGCACGGTGCAAATCACGCTGATGTCGGGCCGAAAGCTCACATATCACAATGTGCTGCTGGAGCCTATGCCGGCGTCGCGCTCTTGGGCCGGCCGGTACTCGATCAGCTATGAGGGGTTCAACACGAATCCGAAGTCGGGCGCACGTGGGTGGATACGCATAGCCACCTATGGCCCGAAAATCGTCGAGAACCTCGTGCAAGCCACAGCCAACGACATCCTGCGCTACGCGATGGTCAACCTGGAGCGCGCCGGTTATCCGGTGGTTCTCCACGTGTACGACGAAATCGTCTGCGAGGTGCCCAAAGGCTTCGGGTCTGTGGAAGAGCTGGAGAGCATTATGAAGACGCTCCCCAGCTGGGCGGCCGGTTGGCCTATTGGAGCTGATGGCGGCTGGCGGGGCCGCCGGTATCGGAAGGGCTAGAAGTCACGAATCGAAGCGGACCAGTTGAACGTGACTGGGACGCTGGCCGACCAATTTGTCGCATCCCCGCTAGTTAAAGCCGGTCTAAAACGGGTCGTGTCCCCACTCAGAACGGAGGGTACGGCCGGCTTGTTACCCAGCACCGTGGCACCGGCGACAGAGCCCATGACCACGGGGGTGCGGGGATATTCCGTTCTGAAATTTACAAACGACCCCAAGGCCTGAGATTGACCAGCTGCGGGCGTGATAGTTGCCACACCCGTCTCAATGGGCAGTCTGACGGGAACACCGTCGTTCACCCGGTTTGAGGCAAAAAGGAACTGAGATAGGCCTCCAGAAAAATCTACCCCATCGATGGAAATACGCATCTTTTCGACCACGTTACCCGCCGACATAATCCAGACCGCCGCCTGTATTACCGACTTGGTGTACATGCCGATGCCGTTTATCCGAACTTCTGTTTTGTTGAGAGTCGAGGGCTCAATGGCGGCGAATCTCAGGAAGGCCGAGGTTTGGTCTTTGGTAATAGCGCCAGTAGCATTTGTGATGCTAAGGCGAATATCGTCCGAAGAATTGAGCGTGCTGATATTTACCACGCCAAAATAAGTAGCGACTCCGTTGATCATGAATCTGCAGTTGTTCAGCTCATACGAGCCACCAACGCATTCAGATCCAAAGACCGCCAAGCAGTCCGTGTTTCGGCTGTATATCACGCAGCCGTTGTACTTGATGTCGCGTCCCGCGAGGTGGGCACCCGATCGCATAATGCAGGCGTTATAAGTCACGTTGGCGACGTTACCGTGCACGTCTGCGGCCCCATAGCCAAGACTACCGGAGTTGTAGAGAATGGAATCACTGATGACGCCGTCGCGCGTGGGGACGGTGCCTGGACCGGAGCGGCCACCCAATGCGACGCAATGCCTAGAACTGTTGGTGCCTGCACCAGTGATGACGAATTTCTGAGAGTTAGAGATTACCAAGGGGTATGCATCGCCGGTAGTATTGCTACCACCTGGATTCTCAATACGGATATCGAAGCTGCGGCAGACTTCAATACCTGTGCCCAACGCGCTAGAGTTGGGGGCAGAGAGATCGCGCAGGTGAACCCCCTTGTGACCGTTAATGAACAGTGAGATATCGCTTCCGTTCGCAGCCGCCGTAGGAGTAATTCGCTTTACTCCGGTAATCGACACGCCGCCACCTTTGATACGGTAAACATTCAAAGAAGCAGCGGGATAGTCTTTGGACAGCGATCCAAAAAAAGAAACCTGCGTTGCGCTCAAAACCGCGTCAATTGAAACCATCTCGCCGTCCGTGTAGTACGAACGGTGTTTTGCAAACGAGAAATCCGTAGGGTTATGGAGGATGACCACATCACCGCTGACCAATCCAGGATTTGATTGAAAAGTTAGATTAGAACTGTTCATAGACGCGGTTCCCGAAAGATAGGGAAGGGTTGCCAGCCCAGCGTCGAAATTCAACCATCCACCTCCCGAGCAGTCAATTACTGTTGTTCCTGTACCCACCAAACTAACCGGGCCGGTATGCAGAACTTCTCCGTCGAGCTTCACTTTCTCGGGTAGAAGAATAGTAGCGCCGTCGGCAAAAGTCAGGACATTTTTCAGGGCGGTGACGCTATTTTGCGTGCCGCTTACGCCGAACCACGTTGCTTGGATCGGAGATGTCTCCTGTCGCTCCCAAACTTCCCCCGCAACCACTCGCACAGTTCCGCCATTGGCCGTTTTTCCAGAGTTCGTCTTAACCCACAGGCCGGATACTCCGGGCGCGGTCAGCATGATCTGGGTCGCACGACCCGTGTAGGAGTCAAAAGCGGCGTAGTCTTTGAGCACGTCCGGCGTGGCGTCAGCAGCCGGGACATACATGCCGCCAATTACGTGACCTTGAGACTGGCCTTCGACAATAATTGCAGAGCCGTTGGGAAGCACCGCGGCTGCAGCTTGGGCTGCACCCAGTGTGGGGAACTGATAAACAAAATTCGTCCCCGCCGTGTTCTGCACGACGCGCCACTGCGAGGCATCCCATGCTCCAGTGGTAAACGGCACTAGTGTTGGGTCGGGTGCATAGACCAGGCCATCGTGTAGCACCGTGAACAGGCCACTGTCCACGTTCAGCCCCGAGGCGTACGGCACGGGAGGTTGATAGCCCAGACGGCGCAATGCCCCGGCAAGCGTAAGAACGCTGTCTCCAAAACGCGTAGGCGTAAAGTCTGCGGGGCTATTTGCTACCGCATCGACCGTTTCGAGGTCGCGCTTTCCGTTGTCGAGGTCTGCAATGGTCAGTGTCGCCATGGGCGGTTTCTCCTGTGTGGTTACTACCGCCTATTGTATTAGACCGCCCGCACGGCGTCTGCATAAAGTGCCGGCCAGGTCTCGGGGTGCGGCTTTCCCGGTCGCCATGTGCGTAGGTAGAGCGCCCAGGCACCGTCCGCATCACCGATGCGAGGCAGTGGCTTGGGATCTGCCCACAGGAGGAGGCGAGCAATGCCGGCGGCCAGCACGTCGTCAGTCTGAATAGTTTCCCAGATGTTTGAGGGCGATGCGGGAATCCCCCTGGCGGCGCACAGGGTCTTCACGTGGCGGTTAGTGGACTCGTGCAAGAACACGCCCCACACTCCTCCCCGACTTGCCGCGCTCCCCTTCTCAAATTGCCAGAATCCGGCGGCTGGGCCGATTGGCTTCGGGGGACTCCCGACCAGCTGGCGTCGGTACTTGAATCGAGACTCTTGCAAGCCGATAGCGACCAGCATCACTTCGGCCTCACGGCTGCGCATTTTGGCGGGCAGTAAGGCCAGGGCCTCAGAGATTGCGGCGATAGGGGTCATGACTTATTGTCCTCCGGGTTGGCAACCCCTAGACGCTTTGCGACCCATTCGCGAAGCATGGGGCCGAGCTGCAGCTGCTTCCACAGCTCGAAGATATAGGACACTGCCGCCAAGCCGAACACCGCTGTGAGCACGCCAGCGCCCGATTCTGTGACCGCTTTGCCCCACTCCCAGCGCTGCGTAGCGGCGAAGACCGTAGGGGCCATGTACATCGAGAATGGCACGCCGACAATACCTTGGACGAGACGCTTTTTCCACTTGCCCTCGGTAAACAGCATGCTGACTGCCGTACCGATAGCTGCCGGCCCGAGTTGCTCCAGGAATTGCTTCACGTCCTCGGGAGATAGCTGTGACATGGGGTTCCCATTGTTATGTGGCATTGATGACAGACTCCCGGGGAGGAATGGGCTGATAGTCTGCTGCGTAGTAGGCGTCAGAGTAATTGACTGCGGTTATTTTAACGTACTCGCCGTCACTTCTGGATACCTCTTTGACCAGCATCGTTTGGGCCTTGCGGCGGTCATTCGAGGCTACGCTAAATTCGGTCGGCTCGCCCCCATCAGCTGTGAGTTGTGTTACCAAAGGTTGGGAAGGGTAACGCGCCAGCACCACGTGGAACTGGTCAATGCCGGCCGTCACTGGGATTGACTCCACACTACCGTCCCGGTTCATCAGCACGATATCGCTGGTTGCCTCAACGGCCACAGGCTGGGAGAGTTTGAGCGTCAGGCCGGACTGGCCGATAACGTTGCCGTCGTAGGACTGAAAGCGCGTGTTGTCCACAATGTCCACGAGCGACCCGGGCGTGACCAGCCGGCCGATCTGCGTTACATCAGTCTCCACCACGATGCGTTGATTCAGCAGGCGGTTGTACTCGCGATTCGCCAGCATCCAGGCTTGCTCGTAGCTGGTCACCCCCGGCATCTCGACGATCTTGTAGTGCTGAGCAGACCCATCAAGCGGCAAACGGATCTTCTCCGCCTGGGTGCTCAACCGGTCGCTGTAGGTTACTTCTACTCCGTCATAGTCGCTGTCATTGCGGAAGGACCGCGTGAATGTCTCGGCGTCGGGCCGCTTGTTGCGGTGACTGAACAGCGTCTGTGATTGAGTCTGCGGGCGGTCGAAGAACAGGCGAATCTTGCCGGCCTGACGAAATGCCGTACAGAACACCGCCTGGGCCACAATGCCCACCATATCCTCAAGGCTGGAGTCCTTGCTATCGAAGGTGTAGTTGAACTCGCCGCAGTCTGGGCGCCAGGCCTCGATCTGCATCTGAGTGGCGTGGATCTGGCGCATGTCCGCATCGCTGATAGGCCGGTTGCCGATGCGCCTGTCCATGACCATGTTGCCGATGATGTCAGACGCTCGGGCCGTGGCGCTGATCGTGCCAGAAACGTGCCGCCCATCCACGTCAAATGCGCCAGACCACGCAGTCCCGTTGTACGTGGGCAGCCTGCGAAATGCCCAGCAGTTGAGCTGGCGGCTACGGGCCGACGTGGCGCGGGGCGTGGCGTACATGACGGTCTGCACAGTGGTCTTGTTGCCGAAGTGCACGCGGTCTACGCGGCTGACAGCGTACAGGTCAGACCACTTGATCTCATCCACGATAGCACCCTGAAACCCCGAGTCGTAAGGCGTCGTGCGGCGGGCACGTACTTGGAAGGGGCCAACCCACGGCAGGGCAAACTCTACCGTTTCCGCGCGCTCGTCCTGCGCCTGGCCCGTCAGGCTGCTGTTCACGGTCTGCACGCCGGTGCCGTCCAGCCTGCGCACCTCGAACTGGTAGGCGACTGTGATAGGCTGCTGGCCCTTGCCGTCATCACGGTATAAGCCGCCGACGGCCGCCACATTCATCCACGCCGCTGTGGCCGTCTGGCTGTTGCTGGTCATCCAGCTCGTCCACTCGGTCTCCTGGCCGTTGTGGATGACCACCGAGGCGACTACACCCGTGGCGGACGGGAACATGCCCGGAGGCACAGTCACGAACAAATCGCCGACGCTTTGAATCTCAGCGGTGAAAGTCACGGGCGCAAGCGGCCTGCGAGCGGGGAAAGTACCGCTCCCGATGCCCCACGACGGGGAGACCGTGGCTCTGTCCGCTGCGGGTTTGCTCAGTACCGTATAGCTTCGCCGCTCCCCTTCGACGACGACCTGAAAGGTGCCGCCGTTCGGCACGTCCACGAGGAAAGCTGACGTGACGTACTCATATTCGGGGGTGAACGTAAACGCCGCGCTTTGCTCCGGCGTCCAGCCGCCCGAGGTGGCGGTGAAAGTCAGCTCAACGCCGGGCTCGGCAATCGTGCCGATACCAGGATATCCCGTCTTCTGCGTAATGCGGCCCGTTGCGCCATCCAAGTCCCAAGTCTGGGAGCCGATAATCTGCAGCTTGTTCAAAGGCTGCAGCGTGATGCCGTCTACCTGCTCATTGCGTTGCGCCGTCAGCACGGGGTCCGTAATAGCCGCGCCGATCTGCAGCTGGGGGGCGCCGTGCCCCGGAGACGTGAATGGTGCATAGACTGCCGCACTCGCACGCGTGAAGTCCGACAACAGCGTGTCGCCGTCTCGCAGTTCGCTGACGTCGTAGTACCCTCTGCCCACGCAGTAGTAGCCGTATTCCACTTGGCGGTGGTTCACATACTTGAAGTACGTGGGCATCATCAGCGAGGGGATCGACTTCACGCGCCCGAAAATGTCCTCTACGCGCTCAAGCACTCGTACCTGGTTGTCTCGTGCGCCCAGCTGGTTATTAGGGCTTTTCGTCGTGCGGTTATCTTGTTGAGAGGCTTTAGACCCTGGGGCGAACAGAGCCCCGATAACGTAGCTAATCGCCAGAGCTGCGGCCGCTTGGATCAGCACCCCCTTCACGGCGGCCCATGTGATCGCCTCGACGCCCGGCTCCCGTACCGCCGTCACGGGGCCGTCAGCGTGCAGCACGTCTTCCGGGCTGGCCAGCAGCTTGCCACCAGCGTACAACGCCAGTGGCGTGTCTCGCGGCTGGTCGAGCAGCCAAACGGCCAGCGACGGGACTTGCAGCACCTCGGCTTTGCACATCGGGTGAGCGTGGTAGCGGATTTCAATCACGGGCGGCCCCAGAATTCTATGAGTTTGTAGCGGTCTGCCACAGATTCTAGCTGCTCCAAGAATACCGACTCGCGCAGGGCGTGCAGCAGCTTGCCGTCCGTGTACACGCCTGCGTGGTGCAAGCCCACACGCGGGGAGCCTAGCAGCACCACGCAGCCCTCCGTCGGCTCGGTCAGGCGGATAAAGCCGTGGGGGTCGGTGGCGATATGCAAGGCGAATTTCTGAGCCGCCTCACGTATCGTCCCCGTGACCACGGCGTACCGGCCAACGTCCGAGGCGTATTCGTTCGCATACACGTCGGCCACCAGCTCCCAGCATGGGGGCTGTCCGTAGGTTCGATCAAGATAGCGGGAGGTATCCATCAGTAGAAGGCTCTCAGCATTGGCACGACGCCGGGCTCGTACAGCTCGCCCGTGCTCAGCACGTTGTAGCGCGGCACGACGGCGGTGATCGTGGCGGTGCCGACGACCCAGCTCACGGTCTCGGCTTGCAGCGTTGCGGACTCCTGCTGGGCGGTCAGGTCGTCCGACAAGTAGGTGAGGATGTCGATTCGGATGCGCTCGGAGGTGTTCAGTGGGATGGCGTCGAGCTGGTCACGGAAGTCGTCCTGAACGTCCGTCGTGTCAAGCGTGATGCGGTACTCTTGGTCAAGGTTCGCCTCACTGCCCGCACGATCAAGCATCATGGGTGCGTACTGCACGTCAAGCACGCCGTACTCTTCGCTCACGACCTGACCGGCGTAGGGCTCGGGCCAGAAGACGAACCGACGCGCCAAAGCACTGTGACTGATCACGAGTACGCCGACGGGCCGCACGGCTGGCGGCGTCGTGGCGTAATACTCCCGCAGGCGGGCTTCAATATCAGTTGACATTGTTGAGGATCAGCACGTCGCTGTTTGCAAAGATCGTCAGGCGGTCAAGCATCGGGCCGAGGAACTGGCCCGTGCTGTCCCAATATTCCAGCTCCAGGTCGCTGACGGTCTGGTCGAGGTCGTAGGCGCTCGCCTTGGCTTCCACGTTGAACGACACGGCCCACACGGTTTGATTCTTGCTGGCCTGGTAGCTGTCAGGCAGGATGTTGCACTCGTGCGGCTGAACGCCCAAACCGCTGTCCAAGTCCATTTCAAAAGGCAGTGTGCCGAGCGCTATCTTGCGATGGTAGAACAGCGTCCAGACGCGGAACTGATCGGGCGTCAGCACCATTGTGACGGCGAACTGAGACGTGCCGCCGTAATAATTCAGGCCGTATCGTCCCCGGCCGGCAGCCACCTCAGTGCGCCGCCCGCCAGTCGGACCGCTAAAGCTGTAGCCATTAGCGGCAATGCACAGCCCGGCGGGTATTGTTGGCAAATTCATCGGCGGCGACTCGTGTTAAAGCTGCTGCTCATTGTACGGCTGAACGGGCTGTTCGCGTTCTGAGTCTGGCTTACCATGACTTTCGGCGTCTGCTCTTGGATGATGAGCACCACGTCGTCACGTGTGAGCTGGCGTTGCTCGACGTTATCGACGCGCCCTGTGGTCTGGTTAACCACGGTGATATTGCCTGCGCCGCGCTTTTCAGTATCTGCAGCCCCCAGGGGCTTCACATAGCCGCCCTGGCCGCCCATCATCAGATAGTCTTTGCCGCCCATGCTCAGCAGCTCGGGGCCAAGCTCGTTCACGCGGTACATTGAGCCGCCTGCTACGGGGCCGCCAGATGCGCGGAACCCTGAGAACTTCAGCCCGAGGCCTCCACTGCCACCGCCCGTGAGGCTATATGTGCTGCTGGAGCCGCCTAGCCCGGAGATCATTGCGGTTAGCGCGTTGCCAAGGAAGCCCGCAATCCCGCTTGCCGCTTGCTGAGCGGCTATCTGCGCAATGCCCTTCAGAATGGTAGCCGTGAAACTCTTGAACGATGATTCGCCGAGCGTGAAGAGGTTCACAAAGGCGTTGTCGATGGTGCTCATCATCGAGGTTGTAGCGTCACGCGCCAGCGAGTAGGAGTCTTGCGTCTTCTCGATATAGGTCTGGATCGAAGCCTGCGCGCCTAGCAGCCAGTTGCCGTCGAGCTCACGCTTTTTGGCCTGCATCTTGTCGAATTCGTCCAGCTCCTTTTGCTGATACTCCTTCGTAATCGCGAGACGGTCCTCATAGCGCGCGCGTAACTGCTCCATGTCGGCGTCAGTCTTTGCGCCTGCGATGGCATTCGCCTGGTCACGCTCCATCTTGCGCAGCTCGGTCTGCTGGCTCTGGGTCAGGCTGATCCGCTCACGCAGGCGGGCGTTCGTCTTGTCGCCCTGGCCGTAGGCCGCGATTTCCGCCTCATATTCAGCGGTCTTTGCGAGCAGTTTCTCTTGGGATTCAAACAGCGTGTTATTGCGGAATAGCTCGTCCCCGCGTGAACGCTCGGCGTCTTTGGACATGTCCAGCCGCACGCCAATGGCTTGGAGCTTGCCCAGCTGTTCATCTGAGAGCTTGATGCCTGAGATCTGCATCTCATTCATCAGCTTTTCATACTCGGTCAGATCTTCGGTCTTCAAAGCTCGCTTTTCGACCATCTTCATAAACTGGTCGGCGGCCTTGATCTCGCGCTCCAGCTGCTTTTCGGTGTCTGATTTCGGCGTCTTTGCAGCCTTCGGGTCTTTGTACTTCTCGTTGATCCCCGCAATGACTGCGGCATACTGCTTGGCCGCTTCGGCATTGGTCTTCGCTGCGGCCCCGTATTTCTGTTCTGCGGCAAGCAGGGCTTGCGTGCGCTGGGTGCGTTTGTCCGCATACTTCGTGGCCTCTTGCGAGAGGTCTATCAGCGTCTGTTCCTGCTGGCGCGTGGCGTCCTTAGCCTTCGCGCCGTTCGTCTCAGCGACGATGTTCTTTTGCAGCTGTACCTCTTCAGCCTTTAGTGTGGCAAGGCGTTTCTCGGGGATAGTTAGGCTCTCAAAGGCAGCGGCTGGATCGAACCTCACGCCCTCTTTTTGCAGCTTCATCATCTCGGACGTAATGTCGGAGAGACGACTGGCGTTAGTGGCGGCCCGTCCTAGATTTTTCACCCAATCTATTACGTCTCGCGTCGCACCCCCTACGGCGTTCATGGCCCGTTCCACATAGCCGAGGTTTTCTATTATGTTTTTAGAGGCGTTGGCCATCGCAGTATCGAGCGCGTCCTGTGCGACTCGCACGGCTTCGGTTTCTTTCCCCGCCTGCTGCAACGCCTTGATCTGCTCAAAAGTGGCCGACGTGAGGAACCCCATCTGCTTATTTAGCTCAAGAATCCCCTTCACGGGGTCGTCAGCAATCTTTTTGAATTTCTCCGCCACCTTGTCGGCGCCCTCGCCCGTGGCCTTCTCCCACGCTATCGCTGTGGCCGTGTAGCGCTCCAGGCGGTCCGCTCCTACGCCCGCAGACGATGCGAACAGCGCCAGCGCTTCTGCTGCTTGGCCTCGGGTCACGCCGTCTAACCGGTCCATGCTGGCGGCCATGTCGTTCAACTGGCCTACCGTCGTTCCGGCCTGATAGCCAGTTGTCTCCAGGGCGACTAGGAATTTCTGAGACTCTTGCGCGCCAGCGTACCAGCCGTACCCCATCGCCGCCACAGCTGCGCCGAGCACGGTTACGGGGTTGATCATGCCGACGATGCCAGACGTGACGGCCTTCAGCGCCGGGCCGATGCCGCCGAACATATCCTTAACCTGCCCGCCCTGTTGCAGCAAGACTGTCAGCGGGTTTTGACCGCCTTGCAACGACACAATCACGTCTGTGAATTGTGCGGGCAGCCCACGCATCGCGGCTGTCAGCTGTTTGTCGCTCAATCCCCCGGTGCCCATCGACTCGGTGGCTTTTTTCCACGCGGCCTCGGATTCTGCAGCCGCGCGCTTCTGAGCGGAGGCTACCTGCCGCGCCGTGCGCTCGGACTTGCGCTCGACACGATCCATCCCCTGCACAAATGACGCATCGGCGGCGACAATATTGACCGTTAATTCGCCTAGGCTGCGTCTAGTCATGGCGCTGGTTCAGATAAGAGGTGGAGGAAATCGGCTCTTCGTCTTCAGGAGCCAGGAGTGCGGTCAGTCGTGCCAGTGCTAGTGCCTGGGCGGCTATTGTTTGACGGGCTTGCGCCAGTTCGGCCTCTAGCCGCTGCAATTGCTTGTCGGATTCGGGCACGCATAGCCTCCGTCTTATGGTTGATCCACTCTTGCCGCTGCTGGCAACCTGTGCACGCCATTTTAACCTCTTCGGATGACTTTACCGGGCATCAGCGCCATAGCCTGCTCGGGCGTGACTGTGGCGGGCGGTGCAGGCGTGCCGCGCTGGGGCAAATAATCCTCAAACTTGCCGCCGCGCATGGATTGCGCCACGAGGGCCGAGCCGAACTCGATAGCACGCATCTGGTTTACCCCGTATTCGGCGCGGTATCTAGCCCACGTGTCCACCTCGCGCGCCGACATTGACGCTTTCAACTCTGCCACGGTGCGGCCCCCGAGAGCGAGGGCCAGTTCGCACCAGAAAACGTCTTCCGGGGTTAGGCTTTTGGGCCGTTAAGTACTCGCATCCACGCGCCGAGAATAGCGGTCAGCAGCGTGTCGCGCATCTGGCTTGCGCGATCATAGCTGATGATCGGGCTGTCAGGCCCGTCCTCATGCAGCACGCGGCTCAGAAGCTGGCAAGTCTGCTCGCGGCTATTCTCAGGGAATTGCTCAAGGTACTTTGAGTCCGCATCGCGCTCGGGAGCGGTGCGGTCTTTGAAGTACACGTCGTACTCTTCATCGCCGTAGACGAACGTTTCGTGGATCGGTTCGGGGCCGACAAAGCCCCCGGATTGCGCCAGGGTCTTTGCCATTATGCGGCCACCTTCGGATACCAGAATGCTTCTCCGCTGCGCTGAATAGACACGGCGGACTGCACGACGCTATTCAGCGCGAAGTTGAACGGGAAGCCGGAAACGTAGCCGTCGAACGTATTCCACGTGCGATCTGTGGGGACGTTGAAGTCGCAGGATTCGGCCACGACTGCAGTCGCTGCGCCGCCCGTACCTGCGCCCGTGAAGGCTACCGTGGGGGTGCCGGTGTAACCGCTGCCGGGGTTGGTGATCGTCACGCCCGTGATGACGCCCGCCGAGACGGTCGCCGTGGCGGTTGCGCCAGTGCCACCGCCGCCAGTGATTGCCACGGTGGGGGCGGTCGTGTAGCCGGTGCCGCCGTTGGTCACGTTGACGGCAGAAATGCCGCCCTTCTGGATAACAGTCGGCTTGCTCGTGCCGTCAGACCAACCGATGGCGAACTTGATAATTTCTTTGGTCTTGGACAGCTCGAACAGCTCCAAGTGAGATGGGCTCTGAGGGTCAGCGTTCAGGTTGATCGAACCTTGGCCGGGAGTGGTCAGGCCCGCCACGTAACGGCGGGTCTTGTCTCGCAGACAAGTGGTCTCGATCTGGTCGGAACTGTCCGCGCCGGGGTCAAGCGAAGTCACGCAGCCGAGGTCAACGACTTCGCACTGGCCGTGGTTGGTTTCAGAGGCCACGAGGATAAAAGCATCCGTGCCTGCGGTTGGAATATCTGCCATCTTCGGGCCTCCAGGTTAAGAACGGGGCTGCCACCAGTCCACGGAAAAGCTGAACCGATAGCGTTTCGTTGCGGGGTCTCTGGTCATGCCATCCCAGCGCGATATTTGCTGGCGCGGCTCCAGCGCGTCGCGGATAGCCTTAGCTGCCGCAGTCACACTGGTGTCAGTGACCCCATACACGTCGAATTGTACCGCGAAGTAGTCCATATTAGGCTTGCAGCCTAGGAAGTTGTTAGGCGTCCCGGTTGCAGCCCACACGCAATACGGGTCTTGCACGGTGTCGGAAGCCAGACCCCACGGGTAAATGCGAGTCGGCGATGCACCCAGCGCCGCGCGGACGGCGGCATTGGCTGAGAGGGTGGGGAAAACTTGGGGCGTCATACCCGCGCGCCTTTAGCCAAGTTATCGGCTGCCCAGAGCGGCTGCAAATTGGTGTAATGGCACAGTTTCAGCATTTCCTCTTCCGTGGTTGCGCTGGCTAAGGGGATTATATGGTCAATGTGCCACCCCTTCGCGCCCCGGTTTTCCCACGTCATTCCTTCCGTAAATTGAGCCTCTAAATGCGCGGCCAATTGTTCGTAATCGCAACCCAGCATCTCACGCGTTGGGGAGGTTTTCAAGTAGCCTTGGGCAGATAGAGCGATTGTGATCCGGCGGCGGCACATTCTGGACAATGCGTAGAGAGGGTCTTGCGCTATGCGGCGCTTCTGATAGTCGTTACTGTACTGGAGCAGCTTCTCTCGGTTGGCGAGATAGTACGCTTTTTGAGATTCGATGCGCTTTGCAGCGTTTCGACGGTAGGTTTCCCGTTCTTTCTTCTTCCACTCCTCGATGTTTTGCGCCCGATCCGCTTTCCATTTCGCTAGAATTTCTTCCCGGTTCGCGTAGTACCTCGCCCTAGTAGCGGCGTTCTGCTTATCTTTATGACGGCGGTAAGTATCGCGCTGACTCTGAAGAACTTTTTCTCGATTCTCAGCCTTGTACTTAATCTGCGCTGCGCGGATTTTCTCCCGGTCGCGTTGATATGCGGCAGCTTTGACGGCTTTCATGCAGTCGCGGCACGCGCTAGCTTTGCCGTCTTTAGCCGCGCTCACTTTATTAAATTGGTCTAAGGCCTTGAGTACTGAGCACCGGGAGCAAACTTTTTCCACTACAACTCTAATTTCTCCAAGCGTTTCGCCGCACGCGCTGCGATTTCCTGAGACACATCTTGTGCTCTCATTACTGCCGCAGGTACAAGGAAGGGCTGTGCGCGCATCTTCTCGGTGCCCAATTCTAGCAGATGCCAATGGCTCGTGTTAACCCCATCGTCAGGATTTCCCTTAGGCATACGACCGCGTGGATATTCAACACCAATAGAATAGACGACCCCCTTGATCTGGGCGGAGCGCTTGGAACGATATTTGACGACGATATTCCGCGCGATCTGGCGGCCCGTCGTGGGGTCATCCATGTGGCGAACGATTGCACGCGCTTGCTCGGCAATGATGTTAGCCCCGTATCTCACCGCAGGCTGAACGACCTGCTTCTGCACTTTGTACGGCAAGCCCTTCATCTTCTCACGCAGTTCGGCAACCCCATCGACTTTCACGTCGAACACGTCTCACCTCCCGTCAAAAATGACGCCGTCGCTGACGGCCAGCGTCATGTACTCCAGCCCACTATCGGGGTCGGGCATCACGCCAAGAATGGCAAAGGCCTTGCCGCGATGAATCACGCGCATGCTAGCCTTGATGCCCTCGTCCGCGCGGACAGTGAATCGACCTTTGACCTCCGACTGCACCGCCGACGCGGCGATAAATTCGCGCACGCTCTGCGCCACATATTCGGCCCAGCGGTCAGCATATGTGACCCACGACACTGACACCGCCCCAGTGTCGGGGTTTTGCGTCTCGACTTCCCGCTGGATCGTGACGCGGTGGCGGAGTTTACCGGCGGCGATCGTCATACGCCCAGCCCCACACGGTAGGGGAAAAGCAACTGGTAAAGCGCAGTGCCCGGCTCGCTATTCGTCTCGCGGTTGCGGTACAGGTCGCCGATTATCAGCAACTCGCCGCTGCGCACAGCAGCGGGATACTCGCCGTCCGGCAACGCACTGGTAATCCCCCACGGCACCAACCGATCGAGGAACTGCTCAACCTGATCATGCGCCGCCGCCATGTACTGCGCGATCAGCGCGTCCTCCGCGTCACTGTCGACGCGCAGGTGCAGCTTTACTTCGGCGAGCGTGAGAGCGGTCATTGTTTAGCGGCTTTCTTCACGGGTTTGGGCTCCTCGACGGGATCCGGTTTGCCGATCAGGCCTTTAGCCTCCAGGGCTTCGAGGGTCTGAGGCGACATATTTGGAGCCATCTTATCACCCACGCGGTAGGTGCGGTAGTGCTCGAAAGATTGAAGGGCTACGTAGTCCATACGTCTATTCTCCTGATATGAAAAGAGGGGCCGAAGCCCCTCCTATTGTACCGACCTGCCGATTAAGGCGTGATAGTCAGAGAGCCCTTGCAAAATGCCTTGGGTCGGAACACGGTCAAGCCGACGCGCTCTTCGCAGCGGATAGTGACACTATTCTGCACGAAGTTTTGACCGTCCTCAGTGGACACTTCAATATTCGCATCTTCACGGTCCCAGCCCTGAGCGCCCATGCGGAACGCGCCTACCAGGAAGTCCTTGGCGGTCATCGCCTGCGTGGCGACCACAGGGCGGCCCCACAGTGTAGGCGCGACCTGGCCGGTGGGCGAAGCGAACAGATAAGCGTTGTCGGTCGTCTTAGTCAGCTCGATGCCTGCCCAGTCGATGGGGTTCAGCACGATACCGTCAGTGTCGAATTCCGACAGGGAGACTTGCAGCATGGCCAGGCGCAGGCGGTCGATGGGGGTCTCCGCCTGAACGGTCACGCCAGGGTTCGCGTATGCGGTGGCCTGGGTGTAGATGCCATTCAGGTTCAGACCAACGCCGGAACCCTTCAGCAGCTGCTGCTCTTCCTTCAGCTTCAGGCCATACATCAGGCGGCCATTGATGTAGGACTGCAGCATGGGGGCATCTGCCAGGACCTGCTTGGACGCCTTGATCCAGTGGGCGATGGTAGCCACGGGGGCGGACTTCATCTCGAAGGTCAGGTCGGACTCGGGCTTGGTCGCCAGCTCGGCCACAGGCGCGGCGTTGTTCGTGTACAGCAGCTCCTGCACATACTCAATGGCGTTGCTGGTCGTGCGGCCCCAATTCAGCAGGTCGCGCAGGAACAGGCGCTGGTCCATAGGCAGGATCATGCCGATGCGGTCGGGCTGAATCAGCGGGCCGGCAGACGCGCCGCCGCTGGTGATCGCGGCCTTGACCGAGGTCTTGAACTTACCGGACGCATTGGCCGCGAAAGCCTCGAAGCCTTGCGCGCTGGTGAACACCTCGCCGGGGGTGCGCGCGGCGTTAGCAGATGCATCAGCGCCTCGGCCCAGTTTGTCCACGGTTTGAGCCATCGCCTGCACTTCGGCCTGCAGCTCAGACTGCTTTGCCAGCAGCTGGTCCACGTCTTCGCGGTGCTTGGCGTGCACTTCACGGTCGGAAGTCGCGCGGGCGGCGTGCTCGCGCAGTTGGTCGGTCACTTTGTCCAGGGCAGCCTGGACGGTTTGCAGATCAGACATTTCAGTCTCCTAAGATCGATGTGAGAGATGCGGCCTTAGAGGCCAACGCTTGCAGGTCGGCCGCATCTCGCTGGCCGGGTTCAGGCGGTGCCGCGTCGCGCAGGCTCGCCTTGAAATCAGAAATCAGTGT
>JAVXRI010000110.1:0-18219 GCA_036643775.1 Pseudomonas sp.
AGAAAACGGCTGATGGCCTCGCGGAACGTCAGCTGGTCATCGCTAAAGGTGAAGTCCATGGCCTGCTCCTACTTCGGATGGCCAGGTCATCGGCGTGCTGCGCTTCAAGGTGATTGACGATGATCAAGCGCCCAAGGCCGAGTAACGCTATGCTCTGAGGCTGCGAACTGTCGGTCGACTGCATGGAGCCTATGACTACACAAGCCAGCGCAACCCTGGACACCACGAGCACCCCGGCGTGCCTGCGGATTATCGGTGACTGGACACTGGCCAACTACGCCAGCCTCAAACGCAGCAGCGAGGACCTGATCGGCCACTACGACCAGGGCACCGAGGTCGACCTCGAGCAGTTGGGTAACCTGGATACCGCAGGCGCCTCACTGCTGGTGGAGCTGCTCGGTCCCGAACGCCTGTCGCGCCTGACTGCAACCGCACAACTGCCGGAAGCCAGCCGCGCCCTGCTGCAGACGGTGTACTGCTCGGTGCAGGATTTTTGCATTCCGCAGAAAGAACCCGAGAAGTCGGTGCTGATCCAGCTGCTCAGTCGCATCGGCTGCGCAGTCGACACCCTCTGGCAAGACACCTTGCAGGTCCTGGGATTTGTCGGCCTGATCCTGCAAACCCTGGTGCTGCGCCTGTTTCAGCCGCGACGCTGGCGGGTCACAGCCGTGGTCGCGCACATCGAGCAAACCGGCCTGGATGCCGCGCCCATCGTCGCCCTGCTGACCTTTCTGGTCGGTGCCGTGGTGGCTTTTCTCGGCGCCACCGTGCTGGCCGGGTTTGGCGCCAGTATCTTCACGGTCGACCTGGTTGCGTTCTCCTTCCTGCGCGAATTCGGCGTATTGCTCACCGCCATCCTCATGGCTGGCCGTACCGCCAGTGCCTTTACCGCACAGATCGGCTCGATGAAAGCCAATGAAGAGATCGATGCCATCCGCACCCTGGGCCTGGATCCGGTCGAGCTGCTGGTGGTTCCCCGGGTGCTGGCCCTGCTGATCTCGCTACCTCTGCTGACCTTCCTCGCCATGCTCTGCGGCATCATCGGCGGTGGCGTGGTCTGTGCGCTGTCGCTGGATATTTCGCCGGCCATGTTCCTCTCCCTGCTGCAAAGCGACATCGGTGTGCAGCACTTCCTCGTCGGCCTGGCCAAGGCGCCGTTCTTTGCCTTCCTGATTGCTGCCATTGGCTGCCTGGAAGGCTTCAAGGTCAGCGGCAGCGCCGAGTCGGTGGGGGCTCACACCACCTCCAGCGTGGTCCAGTCGATTTTCGTGGTGATCGTCCTCGATGCGGTGGCTGCGCTGTTTTTCATGGAGATGGGCTGGTGAGTCAGACAACCCCCAACAGCCGCGAGGCGGTGATCGAAGCGCGGGGTATCTGCAACCGCTTCGGTACCCAGAGCGTGCATGAACAGCTGGACCTGGACCTGTATCGCGGCGAGATCCTGGCCGTGGTCGGTGGCTCGGGCAGTGGCAAGTCGGTACTGCTGCGCAGCATCGTTGGTCTACGACGGCCGAACGAAGGGCAAGTAAAGGTGTTCGGCCAGGACCTCAGTGGCCTCAACGACGAGCAACGCTCAAAGGTTGAGCGGCGCTTTGGCGTGTTGTTCCAGAAGGGCGCGCTGTTCTCGTCGCTGACGGTCACTGAAAACGTCGCCTTGCCGCTGATCGAACATGCGGGCCTGTCCCGCGCCGACGCCGAGCACCTGGCCGGGGTCAAGCTGGCCTTGGCCGGTTTGCCGATTAGCGCCGCCGACAAATATCCCTCGTCACTGTCCGGCGGCATGATCAAACGCGCCGCACTGGCTCGCGCCCTGGCCCTGGACCCGGACATCCTGTTTCTCGATGAACCCACCGCGGGCCTGGACCCGATCGGTGCGGCGGCCTTCGACCAGCTGATCCTGACCCTGCGCGACGCCCTGGGCCTGAGCGTGTTCCTGATCACCCACGATCTGGACACCCTCTACACCATCACCGACCGGGTGGCGGTGCTGTCGCAGAAGAAGGTCCTGGTGGCAGGCCCGATTGCCCAGGTTGAAGACACCGACGACGCCTGGATTCACGACTACTTTCATGGCCCGCGTGGCCGTGCGGCATATCAGGCCGCCACAGCAGCCAAGGAGCTCTGAAATGGAAACCCGTGCACATCACGTGCTGATCGGCCTGGTCACCGTCATTGTGGTCGCCGGTGCCATGCTGTTCGGCCTGTGGCTGACCAAGTCCAGCGTCGACAGCACCTTCAAGGATTACGAGGTGGTGTTCAACGAGGCGGTCTCTGGCTTGTCCCGGGGCAGCTCGGTGCAGTACAGCGGCATCAAGGTGGGTGACGTCACCAGCCTGCGCCTGGACCCGAAAGACCCGCGCCGGGTGCTGGCTCAGGTACGCCTGAGCGCCGACACGCCGGTCAAGGAGGACACCCGGGCCAAGTTGACCCTGACCGGCATCACCGGTACCTCGTTCATCCAGCTCAGCGGAGGTACACCACAAAGCCCCGAGCTCAAAGGCAAGGACGGCGAGCTGCCGGTCATTGTCGCCTCGCCGTCACCGATCGCGCGCCTGCTCGACGACGGCAGCGACCTGCTGACCAACATCAACATGCTGGTGCACAACGCCAACCAGCTGTTCTCCGAGGACAACGCCACGCAATTGAGCAAGACCCTGGCGAACCTGGAGCAGACGACGGCGGCGTTCAGCGACCAGCGCGGCGATATCCGCACGGCGATCCAGCAACTGGCCCAGGTCGGCAATCAGGCCAGCTCCATGCTCGAACAGACCAGCGAACTGATGCGCAATGCCAATGGCCTGCTCAACAGCCAGGGCAAGCAAGCCTTCGGCAGTGCTGAACAGGCCATGCAATCATTGGCACAGAGCACCGCGACCCTCAACAGCCTGCTCAACGACAACCGCGAAGCCCTTGATGGCGGCGCCCAGGGCCTTAACCAACTGGCGCCAGCGATCCGTGAGCTGCGCGAGACCCTCAACTCGCTGAAGGCGATTTCCCAGCGCCTGGAAGCCAACCCCAGCGGCTACCTGCTCGGCCGTGACACAAACAAGGAGTTCACGCCATGAGTCGTACCTGCCGCTTCCTGGCCCTGGCTGTGGCCCTGAGCCTGGGCAGTGCCTGCTCGATCCTGCCACAGGCAGAGCCGGCTGACGTCTATCGCCTGCCTTCGGCACAAGCTGCCCGGACGGCACCTGCGAGCGCGGCGGCCAGCTGGTCGCTAAGGTTGAACAAGCCATTGGCCAGCGATGCACTGAACAACCCGAAAATCGCCGTGGTCCCGCAAGGCAATCTGATCAGTAACTACAAAGGGGCTCGCTGGAGCGATCCGGCACCGCTGCTGCTGCGCAACCGCATGCTTGATGCCTTCCAGCGCGACGGCCGGGTGCCGCGACTCAGTGCCGATGACAGCAACCTGCAGGCTGACTATGAACTGGCCGGCGAGCTACAGGCGTTTCAGAGCGAGTACAGCGCCGACGGCTTAGCCGTGGTGATTCGCTATGACGCGCGCCTGGTGCAGGGGCGCAACCAGCGCATTCTCGCCAGCCGACGCTTTGAAGTGCGTCAGCCGGTGAGTGACACGCAGGTGCCGGCAGTGGTCAACGGCTTTGGTAGCGCCAGCGACCAGCTAATGGCGCAACTGGTGGACTGGACCCTGGCCCAGGCCAACCAGGCGCAGGTTCAGCTTCAGGCAAAGAACCAGTAGCAGACACAAATGGCCGCGACCACCCCGGCCAGTTCCGCCAGCAGCGCGCAGCCCACCGCATGGCGGGCGCGCTGGATACCGACGGCACCGAAGTAGACCGCCAACACATAGAAGGTGGTTTCGGTGCTGCCCTGGATGGTCGCCGCCACCAGTGCCGGGAAGCTATCGACCCCGTGGGTCTGCATGGTTTCGATCAGCATCGCCCGTGCGGCGCTGCCAGAGAACGGTTTGACCAGCGCCGTCGGCAGCCCTTCGACAAAGCGCGTATCCATCCCCAGCCACTCCACCACATGGCGGATACCGTCCAGACTCAGCTCCAGGGCGCCTGAGGCGCGCAGCACGCCGACTGCGCAGAGCATCGCAACCAGATAGGGCAACAGGCTCTTGGCAACGTCAAAGCCCTCCTTGGCGCCTTCCACGAAGGTTTCATAAACCTTCACCCGCTTGAATGCGCCTATCAGCAGAAACAGGATGATCAGGCCGAACAGGGTCAGGTTGCCCAGGATCGACGACAACCCGGCCAGGGCCGTTGCCGAGAGGGTGCCAAGAAACGCCATGAAGCCGCCCAGCAGCAGGGCGCCCGGCACCAGGTAAGCCAGCACCACCGGGTCCCACAGACGCAGGCGCTGCATCACCGCCACCGAGAGCAAGCCGACCAGGGTCGAGGCGCTGGTGGCCAGCAGGATCGGCAGGAACACCAGGGTCGGGTCCATTGCCCCTTGCTGGGCGCGGTACATGAAGATGGTCACCGGCAGCAGGGTCAGCGATGAGGCATTGAGCACCAGGAACAGGATCTGCGCATTGCTGGCGGTGGTCGAGCTGGGGTTGAGCTCCTGCAGAGAGCGCATGGCCTTGAGGCCGATAGGAGTAGCGGCGTTGTCCAGGCCCAGGCCGTTGGCGGCGAAGTTCAAGGTGATCAGGCCCAGCGCCGGGTGGCCGGGCGGGACTTCCGGCATCAGACGGGCGAACAGCGGACCGAGTATCTTGGCCAGCCAGTCAACGATACCGGCCTTTTCAGCGATCTTCAGAAAGCCCAGCCAGAGGGTCAGGGTGCCGAACAGCAAGACCATCACCTCGACCGACAGCTTGGCCATGGCGAAGATACTCTCGACCATCGCGGCAAAAATCCCGGCATTGCCGCCTACCAGCCATTGCGCCAGCGCGGAGATGGCCGCGACCAAGAAAAAACCAAGCCAAAGGCCGTTGAGCATCCGTTGTTCCCCCACAAAGTTGCGACGAATGATAGCGGTAGCGGCCGGGCAATGCACCGATGCTCCCATTGAAGTCGGTGTAGGAGCCGGCCTTGCCGGCGATGAGATTGCTGCGGTGTCAGGTGTTGCGCGGTGTCTGCATCGCTGGCAAGGCCAGCTACCACCAGGGATTGCTAAGCCATGGCGCTTGGCCGCCGAAACGAAAAAGCCCCGACCAGGTCGGGGCTCTTCATTCAGCCAGACTGCACTTTAATGGTTGGCAGTCTTGCCAGCTGGAACAGCTTCTTTGCTGCGCCAGTGCGGCAGCGAGTTCCAGTAGCGCTGGCCTTTGGCATCGTCGTACATGCCTTCCCAGCGTGCGATTACCAGCACGGCCAGGGCGTTGCCGATAACGTTCAGAGCGGTACGCGCCATGTCCATGATGCGGTCGACACCGGCGATGAAGGCCAGGCCTTCCAGCGGGATACCGACGCTGCCCAGGGTGGCCAGCAGCACCACGAAGGACACACCCGGAACACCGGCAATACCCTTGGAGGTGACCATCAGGGTCAGCACCAGCAGCAGCTGCTGGCTGATCGACAGGTCAATACCGTACAGCTGGGCAATGAAGATGGCCGCGATGCTCTGGTACAGGGTCGAACCGTCAAGGTTGAACGAGTAGCCGGTCGGGACCACGAAGCTGCAGATGGCCTTCGGCGCACCATAGGCTTCCATCTTCTCGATCACACGCGGCAGCACGGTCTCGGAGCTGGCGGTGGAGTAGGCCAGGACCAGCTCGTCCTTGAAGATGCGCATCAGTTTGAGGATCGAGAAACCAAACAGGCGAGCGATCAGGCCCAGCACCATGAAGCCGAAGAAGGCGATGGCGAAGTAGACCAGCAGGACCAGCTTGGCCAGCGGCAGCAGCGAAGCGAAGCCGAAGTTGGCAACGGTCACGGCGATCAGCGCGAACACACCAATTGGCGCGTAGTTCATGATCATGTGAGTGACCTTGAACATGGCTTCGGAGACGCCCTGGAAGGTTTTCACCAGCGGATCGCGAATCTCTGCCTGCAGGCTCGACAGACCCAGGCCGAACAGTACCGAGAAGAAGATGATCGGCAGCATTTCGCCACGCATCAGCGCTGCGAAGATGTTCGACGGAATCAGGTTGAGGATGGTCTCGATGAACGCGTGTTCATGCTGAACCTCGGCCGCAGTGGCCTGATACTTGGAGATATCGACGGTACCCAGGGTACTCATGTCGATACCGGCACCCGGGTGGAACAGGTTGGCCAGAACCAGACCGACCACGATCGCGATGGTGGTGACCACCTCGAAGTAAATGATGGTCTTCAGGCCGATGCTGCCCAGTTTTTTCGCGTCGCCAACCCCGGCGATACCCACGATCAGCGACGAAATCACGATCGGGATGACGATCATCTTGATCAGGCGAATGAAGATGTCACCGGCAGGTTGCAGGACGTTACTGATCCACCATGCCTTTTCTGCACTGAAATGGTTCAGTAAAGCGCCAATTGCAATCCCCAGTACCAGACCGATGAGGATCTGCCAGGCGAGGCTTAGCTTTGCCTTCTTCATGTCGTTACCTTTTCTTCAAGTGGAAACGGTCACCAGGCTGATAACCGCGATCCAGAGCCATTGCCAGCGATCTGTATCGTTTTTGGCTATCCGCCGATGACACCGTAAAAGGTCACCGCAAGCGAGCGTAGGAACGCTCAGGCCAGCGAAAAAAGGCGCAACTATTCCGACGTGGGGGGGCTCCGTCTAATGCCGTAAATGACTACCCTATGCCGAATCGGCATGAGGTTTATCGGCCAAAACGTACGTCACAATGTGTTGCACAGCTACCGTTCGGAATTCCGACGATGGCCAAAGCGCCACATTACGGCAGATTTGGACGTATCCAGGTGAATGCCAAAAGTCATTGTTCGACAATCCGAATGCGTTAAATCGCCTCGATTCGAACACCTTGGCAGGGTGAAAAAATATCGATGTACGGTCGCGCTGAAATATGCGTCGACGCGTCTGACAGAAAAAGTCGAAAGGATCGGTAGGAAACGAACGATTGCCAAAGCGATACGGAAGTCAGATCAAGCGTATCCCTGTAAAAGGCAACGCCCGACCTGGAACTTCCGCTACCGCTTCACCCGACCCGGCCCTCATCGGAGGTACTCCCTGTACCCCTAGGCCTCTCCGATCCTGAAACAATCAGAGCTGCCCGGCCCCTTGGTCGTGCGCCGGCCTTCCTCAGGCGGACGCAACATAGAAGCTTGAAATGGAAAAAGGTTCAGCTTCTATATATGTACATGAATGCCCAGTCGCACTCAGTACCTGTCTTTGTTCAACTTCTACCGCGACCGAAGAAGAAGGAAGCCACGAACAGCACCAGGAAGACTATGAAGAGGATCTTCGCGATACCCGTTGCGGCGCCGGCAATACCACCGAAGCCCAGCACAGCAGCGACAATGGCGATAATCAGGAAGGTGATAGCCCAGCTCAACATGGTGATTCTCCTTACCGTTCTTGAAAGAATTCCTCTGGCGACACTCAGAACACCCAACGATCACGCGGTGTAGTTGTATCCGCCGCCGCAGTGCTGGCCACCGCAGGCCGGGACTGCATCAGTTTCGTTGGGGTAGGTATCGGCGCCTTGACCACCAGGGTGGCTCGGACAGTAACCTTTTGAACATCCTGTACGACCTGCCAGTGGTGGTAGAGCTGACCAACAATGAGCGTCAGCAGCAGGGCCAGACTGAAGAACAGTGCCTGACGCACCTGAAGTGGCGATACCTGCACTAGGGTGGCGGGGTGGCGGTTCATGCCGTGCTCCTCCTGCTGCATTCATTGTTGTCTTGCAGTAGTCATTGCAGGGCGCATGCCAGTCTTTATCGAATGAAAAAATCTTTATAAATCAAATAGTTAATAAAACACCTCAACTTCAGCAGGGCGTATCCTGCACGATCCCCGGTGTGAGGTCGTGCGATTTGCACGATCAGCCCTGAACCTTGCTGGCCACCTTGAGCATGTCCGCGTCCACACCACGAACCCCGCGAATCTGCCGGGCGACCTCGACCGCGATGGTTTTCTGCTCACTGCTGACCACCTCGCCAGACAGCCTGACAACACCGTCCTGGGTAGCCACTTTGATATTCGGACCGTCCAGGTTGCGGCTATACATGAAGCTGGTCTGGATCTTGTCGTTGATCCAGGCATCGCTAAGTTGCGGATCACTCCTGACCTTTTGCTGTTCCTCGCGCAGCTTGGCCATATCGGCGGCGCTCAGGCTGATCAGGTTATTGACCAGGAACACGCCCTCGGTGGAGCCTGCCAGAACACCTGCCAACTCCTTGGCCTCGGCACTGCTGACCTGGCCGCGCAAGGTGACCACCCCCTCGCGACTCTCTACCTCTATAGGCGTGGCCTGGGTATGGGTGCTCCACAACAAACGGGCCCGGATGATTGACGCCAGTGTCGCGTCCTCCAGACGTTGGGCGTAGGCACGCCGCTCCAGAGGCCGCTCGACCAGTTCAGCATTGACCAGCAGATCGTTCTGCACCTTTTCGATACCTCGTGTCGCCAGGGCTACCTGCTCGGCCAGCTGCCGTTCGACTTCGTTCTCGACTTCGCCTTGCAGATGGGCTGTCCCGTCCTCTACCCGTACGTCGATCTTGAACGGATTGAGCAACCGGTTCAGGGCCAGGGCCGTTTGCAGCGCCCCTTCCTGACGGGCGTGCTGCACAGTAGTGGAGTGGGGCTCGGCAGCAGCTACGGCCACTGGTAGCGAAAGAAACACGGCAGCAACGACTGCCAACGGGTGCGGTACAGGCATGGGATAGCCTCCGATGGGTCAGAACCTTGTTGGACAGCAACGCGCGCGGCAAGGTCCTGCAGGTGTCGCACCCCGGTGTTTCAACAGGTTAGATATGTCAGGGGCCAGGAGCTACCATGCAGTGATCGAAAGAAATCAGAAAAGAACATGCAACTTGCACGATTTCTCCGGCACTAAGTAGAGATCAATTACAAAGGAGCGTAGGAAATGGAGTCAGCCCAGGAACATCAAGGCCGTATCCTGTTGGTCGACGATGAATCTGCCATCCTGCGTACCTTCCGTTACTGCCTGGAGGACGAAGGCTATAGCGTGGCGACCGCCAATAGCGCGGCCCAGGCCGAAGCCTTGTTGCAGCGCCAGGTCTTCGACTTGTGTTTCCTCGACTTGCGCCTGGGTGAAGACAACGGCCTGGATGTACTGGCGCAGATGCGCATCCAGGCCCCCTGGATGCGCATCGTCATCGTTACTGCTCACTCAGCGGTCGATACTGCAGTCGACGCTATCCAGGCCGGCGCAGCCGACTACCTGATAAAGCCCTGCAGCCCCGACCAACTGCGTCTGGCGGCGGCCAAGCAACTGGAAGTGCGCCAGCTGTCGGCGCGGCTGGAAGCGCTGGAAGGTGAGGTACACAAACCCAAGGACGGCCTGGACTCGCACAGCCCGGCCATGATGGTGGTGCTGGAAACTGCACGCCAGGTCGCCAGCACCGATGCCAACATCCTCATTCTCGGTGAGTCCGGTACCGGCAAGGGTGAGCTGGCCAGAGCCATTCACGGCTGGAGCAAACGCGCACGCAAGGCCTGCGTGACCATCAACTGCCCTTCGCTTACCGCAGAACTGATGGAAAGCGAGCTGTTCGGCCATAGCCGCGGCGCTTTTACCGGGGCGAGCGAAAGCACCCTGGGCCGGGTTAACCAGGCCGATGGCGGTACCTTGTTCCTCGATGAAATCGGTGACTTCCCGCTGACACTTCAACCCAAGCTGCTGCGTTTTATCCAGGACAAGGAATACGAACGGGTCGGTGACCCGGTCACCCGCCGTGCCGACGTGCGCATCCTGGCTGCAACCAACCTCAATCTTGAGGACATGGTCCGCGACGGCCGCTTCCGCGAAGACCTGCTTTACCGGCTCAACGTCATCACCCTGCACCTGCCACCGCTGCGCGAACGCAGCGAAGACATTCTGGTGCTCGCCGAGCGCTTTCTTGCACGTTTCGTCAAAGAGTACGCAAGGCCCGCCCGCGTCTTCAGCGAGGAAGCGCAAACGGCAATGCTCAACTACCGCTGGCCGGGGAACATTCGCGAACTGCGTAACGTGGTCGAGCGGGCCAGTATCATCTGCCCTCAGGAGCGGGTCGAAATCAGCCACCTGGGCATGGCCGAACAGCCGGCCAGCAACGCGCCGCGCATCGGTGCGGCATTGAGTCTGGATGAACTGGAGCGCGCCCATATCGGCGCGGTACTGGCCACCAGTGAAACCCTGGACCAGGCAGCCAAGACCCTGGGAATCGATGCCTCGACCCTGTATCGCAAGCGTAAGCAGTACAACCTATGAAATGGTCGATGAAGCTGCGTACGCGGCTTTTTCTCAGCATTTCGGCGCTGATTACCGTGGCCTTGTTTGGCCTGTTGCTGGGTCTGGTCAGCGTATTGCAAATGGCCAGTTCGCAGCAGGCCATGATCCGCGAAAACACAGCGACCCTCGACCTGGGCCTGAAACTGCGGCAGAACCTGGGCGAACAGCTGACGTTGATGCTCAGTGAGTCGACAAACCCGAATGCACTTGAAAGCCTGCAGGCTCAATTTCAGCGTTTGCTGGACGAAGGCATCAGCAAAGAAAGCAGTCGCGGTGCCAATAAAGACTTTGCCAACACCAACAGCCATTATCAGCGTTACCTCCAGGCGTTTCGCGACGCGCCTGTCCCTGCCCATAGCCTGGGCGCCGAACAGCCGCTGGGCAAAGCCTTCGGCTTGCTGCGCAGCGATCTTGTCGAGGCCCACAAGCGTGCACTCGATCACATCAACCAGAGTGAACAGCAGAGCTATGATCGCGCCGTGCTGATCTCGGGGCTGCTCGGCCTGGTGGGTTTGAGTGTACTGATCCTGGGGTTCGTGACCGCCCATGGTATCGCCCGACGCTTTGGCCAACCCATCGAGGCTCTGGCCAAAGCGGCTGACCAGATAGGCCAGGGCGACTTTGACATCACCTTGCCGGTCGCCCATGCACTGGAGATGAACCAACTGACCCGACGCTTCGGCTTGATGGCTGAAGCCTTGCGCAAACATCAGGCGACCAACATCGATGAACTGCTCGCCGGCCAGCAGCGCCTGCAGGCGGTGCTCGACAGTATCGATGACGGTCTGTTGATCATCGACCGCCAAGGCCACCTTGAGCACATCAACCCGGTTGCCCAACGGCAACTGAGCTGGGACGACAGCCGCCTGGGCAGAGGTCTTGGTGAAGCGCTGCAGCGCCCGGAGCTTGATGAGCAACTGCGCCTGGTGCTGCGCGGGGCCAGCCTCGACAAGGTGCCTGAAGACCTGTCCCTGGATATAGATGAAGAGCCCCGCGTGCTGGCCTATAGCCTGACGCCAGTCTGTCGTACCGATGGGCAAATTCTCGGCGCCGTCATGGTGCTCCACGATGTCACTGAACAGCGCGCCTTCGAGCGCGTGCGCAGCGAGTTTGTCCTGCGTGCCTCCCATGAGCTGCGCACACCGGTCACCGGTATGCACATGGCCTTCGGACTCCTGCGCGAACGCCTGACATTTCCACCCCAGGCGCGAGAAGCCGACCTGCTCGACACCATCGGTGAGGAAATGCAGCGCCTGACCCAACTGATCAACGACCTGCTGAATTTTTCCCGCTACCAGAGTGGACAGCAGAAACTCGAGCTGACGCCCTGTGCTGTCGACGCGCTACTCAACCGTGCCTGCGAACGCTTTGCCGGACCGGCAGGCGACAAGCAGATTGCGCTTGAGGTGGAGGTGGCCTCGCCGCTGCCGCATATCCAGGCCGATGCTGCGCAACTGGACCGGGTGATGGACAACCTGTTGGACAATGCCGTGCGTCACACTCCGGTGGCCGGCAGCATACGCCTGCACGCCAGGCGGCATGCCGAACGGGTAATCATCAGCATCGAAGACACTGGTGAAGGAATCGCCTACAGCCAACAGGGACGGATCTTCGAACCCTTCGTCCAGGTCGGACGCAAGAAGGGTGGTGCAGGCCTGGGGTTGGCGCTGTGCAAGGAAATCGTTCAATTGCATGGCGGGCGCATGGGGGTTTACTCACGACCGGGGCAAGGCACTCAGTTCTACATGGCCCTGCCGGTTTGAAGCCGCACCGCGTCAAGCTTCGTCATCGATCCGCCGCGATGTATTGCGCCGGCCGCGAGTAATCAACTCGACGAACTGCCGGGCACTGAGTGGATGAGCAAACAGCCACCCCTGTCCGTAATTCACCCCTTCGCTATTGAGTAGCATGGCCTGGTCTTCATACTCGATACCTTCGGCAATCACCCGCAACTGCAGGGCATGCGCCATACGGATGATATGGGGCGCCACGCCACTGCTGGCGGCATCATGACCGAGCGCGTCGATAAATGCCTTATCGATCTTCAGGCAGTCCACTGGCAGGGTCTGCAGGTACGCCAGGCTGCAGTAACCCGTACCGAAGTCATCGATCAGCACTTGATGGCCAACCGCGCGCAGGGCTTGCAGGTTGTCGCGAGCAACCACCACATCGATCAGCCCGCGCTCAGTGACCTCGAAGGCGATCTGGCTGGCAGAGACATGATGCAAGGCCAGCAAACGTGCCGCGACCCTGCCGATCCTTGGCACCATCACATCGCAAGCCGCGAGGTTGACCGATATATACAGTTGCCGATTGGCCCGCAGTAACTGCCCTAACTGCTCAAGTACGCGCTGCAGGACGAAGTCGGTAATCTGCCGGATCTGACCGGTATTCTCGGCCAGGGGTATGAACAGGTCGGGACTGGTCAGGGTGCCATCGGGTCGGCGCCAGCGCACTAAGGCTTCAGCGCCCACGCAGCGACGGCTGGTGAGCTCGAAGATGGGCTGATACAGCACCTGCAACTCCCCGCGGCGCAAAGCGCCCTGCAGCTCGGAACTCATCGAACGACGCTGACGTACTAATTGCAGCACCAGCCAACCGAGGCACCAGGCCAGCACCAGGCTACCGGGGAACAGCAGCCAGAGCACCCCATTCATCTTCAACGGCAGGCTGGCGCGGGGCGCAATCAGGACCAACTGATAGTCCGGTGATTTGGTCGGCATGCGGTAAATCAAGCGGTCAGGCAGCTCCAGCAGTGATTCCCTGGATTTCGGCGGCCAGTCGGCCGAGGGCGGCCAGGCCTGGGGCGGGCCCAGCACCGGTACCGCACGCGTACCGTTATCCAGCACTACCAGCAAGCTGCCATCCGGGGGCAGGTCGACCACATCTGTCAGGTGCCCACGGGACGTCGCGACCAGGAATTTGCCGCGCCCAAGCATCAACGCGGCAAGGTTGTCATCGGGTTCGGTGGTGGTATTGAGCCAGTAGCTGTAGGTCGGCCCCTGAATGTCTGGAGGCCGCAAGGGATTGATAGTGCGCGTACCAATTCGGTTGGAACAGGCAACCGTGCCATCGACATAGGCTGCTTCATAGACAAAGCGGTAGTTGAAGCCGATCTGCTGCAAAACGCCGAGCATCGCCGCATCACAGCCGCGAAGGGGTTGCGCCTGGAGTTCATCGACGCCCTCGCGCAGTTGCCCGAAAATCTGCTCCAGACGCTCAAGAAAGCGCTCGCCCTTGGCATTCATCTGCTCGCTTTCGCTCTGCTGCATCTGGTGCATGGCCACGCCGATGCTGGCGATCAGCAGCAGCACTGCGCTGGCCGAAGCCGCAAGAGTGGCCAGTAACCAGGGACGGTAGAGCAAGTGGCGCAGCACGGTGAGGGCAGCTGACATCAAGACACATCCAGTTGAATACCAAGAGGTATAGCAACTGGCGGTCAACTCAGCCTGCCCGTTTGGCGGCGCCGTTGCTCAACGGCTGTTGAGCACCTGCAACATCGCCGCTGTTTGCGCGTCCGCCACGCCGTCAAACCGCTGCGGGCGGAAGCGCATCTGGAAGGCCGCCAGCACATGCCTGGTGCTGACGTCGTAGACGCCGGTCTGCTCGATGGCATAACCAAAGCGGGCCAATTGCTGCTGATACCAGGTGATGCTTGGCGGATTGACGCTGAAGCGCGCCTGCTGCTGGGCTACCGCCCGGGCATCCGGCCATACCCCAAGTCCGGCATCGGCCAGGCGCTTCCAGGGGAACATCGGACCCGGATCGAGTTTGCGCAATGGCGCAATATCGCTGTGGCCAATGATGTAGCGGGGCTGGATGTTGTTGCGCTGGACGATATCCTTGAGCAGCGCGATCAGCGCCTCGATCTGCGCTTCGGTGTAAGGGTGCCAGACCCGTCCGCTCGGCGTATCGGTAAAGCCCGGGTTGACGATTTCAATGCCAATCGAGCTGGAATTGAGCCAGGTACGGCCATCCCACTGACTGTCGCCGGCATGCCAGGCACGGCGGCTTTCATCGACCAACTGATAAACGGTCGCCGGTGAGTCGCCGACCAGGTAATGGCTGCTGACTTCGCCGTGCGTCAACAATTTCAGCGAGCGATCCAGCGGGGCATTGGTGTAGTGCAGGACGATAAATTGAATGCGTCCGTCCTGGTTGACCGAAGGGTGGCTGCGGTCGATCCGCAAACCACTGCTGCAACCTGCCAGGGCCAGTAGCAGGAGCGCGGTGAGAATGGCTTTCATGGGGTAGGGCACATGTGATGATCCGTAATGCAATAGCATAACGGATCCGCGCGACCGCCACTCAGCCCTGTTCGACTCGATTTCTACCCAGATGTTTCGCCCGGTACAGGGCCTCATCGGCGCGCTTGAGCACCAACTCGCTGCGCTCCCCGGGGCGGAACGCGCTGATACCGATCGACAGGGTAATGGTGACCCGCTCGCCCTTGAAGTGGAACGGACACGCCTCGATGGCCGCGCGCAGGCTTTCCGCCAGCTGGTAACCGGCTGGCATGGCTGTCTGCGGAATCAGCAGGACGAACTCTTCGCCGCCGAAACGGGCGATGAAATCACGGCTGCGCAGGCGTTTGCGCAACACGTTGGCGACAATTTTCAGGACCTTGTCACCGGCCAGATGGCCATAGCTATCGTTGATGCGCTTGAAGTGATCAAGGTCGAGGATCGCCATCAACAGATGACCTCCGCTTTCCTGCCACTCGAGCACTTCACGGTCCACCTGCTCAGACCAGGCGGCACGGTTGGGCAGGCCGGTAAGGGGGTCGATCAGGGCTTTCTGCCGTTGCTCCTCCAGGTGTTCGCGATAGCCCATGGCTTCCTGCTCCATGCTCGCTACCCGCTCAGCCAGGCCCAGCAAGCGGCTGGCCATGTCCTGTTCGCGTTGATCGCGCTGTTGCTGATGCTCGTCCATGGTGCCAAGCAAGCCTTCGAGGCGATTTTCCAGAATCTGTTTGAGACTGGTCAGGTCGGCGGCGCCCTGCACACTGGTTTGCAGGCCATCGACCTGTTCACGCAGCTGACTGTCCAGATCGCGTGCCGCAGACGTGTTGTCGGCATGGCCTTCGCTGGCTTCATGCAAATGGCTCTGGAACGACTCCAGTCGCTCATTGAGTTGCTGTAGATACGCCTCGAACTCGTGCTGACCGCTGTCGTTGATTGCCAGCATCAATACGGCCAGATCATCCAGAACCGGCAACAGCTCGTACCAGTTCAAGCCATGCTCCAGGCGTTCACGCATCGACTGTGCCTGGGCCTTGTAGCGCTCGGGCAGGGTCAGGTCATCGAGCAGGCCCAGCAGGGTTTCCTCGATGTGCGTGGCGACCGAGCTGTAGGTTGGCTCGGTGCCGTCGGGCAGGGCGTAGTGAGAATCCTCGTCGAGCGCTTGGGTCGTGTCAGGCAGATCGCCTTCGGGCTCGTCCGGACTGTGTTCGAGCACTGCCGGTAGCGCTGGCTGGCTAGCGGCCGGGCTCGACTCGGTCGGCACTGGCGGTTCGACCTCTGGTGCTGCAACTACCGGCACTTCGACAACCGGCTCTGCCGCGAACGCCGTTACTTCGTTCACATCGATTTCGGCCGGTAATGACACCGGTACTTCGGCAACTACCACCTCAGCAACGTCCAGCGGTTGCAGTTCGTCAGCATCGACAGCAGCCAGCGCTTTGCCTTCAGCCTCTTTATGAGCAGGCGCTACGGGCGCCAGCGACTCGCCGGCCTCAGGCGTAAACGGCACTGCGCCCGCCATTGCCGGTTGCAGCGCATGTGCCTCGGCTTCGCGGTTACCGAACAGGCGTTGCAACAACCCGGGACGTTGTGCCTCTTCTGGACGCTCAAGCGCCGACAGCGCCTGGCCCTGCAAGCTGCTCAGTTCCCCCAGCAGCAACGGCACTTCGCGAGACTGGCTGGCGCGGGCCTCGACCTGCTTGGCAAATTTCTTCAGCGGCCGGCTGACGTCACTGGGCAAGGGCAGGCTTTGCAACTGGTTGACCAGCGCATTCAGGGCGGTGCTGATCTGGCCAATGCGCGTTTCACGGCGCTGCTCGGAATCGAGCACGGCTTTTTCCAGACGAGGAATCAGACCCGCCAGGGCAGCGTCCATGTTGTCGGTGCGGATGACCTCGCGCATTTCCTTCATGCACTGGTCCACCGCCCGGTCACTGCCTTCAGCGGCCAGGGTGCTACGCACCAGACCACGGCGCAACAAGTCGAGGCGAGCTTCCCAACGGCGCTCGAGCTTCTCTTGCTGTTCGATACTCTTGAGGTACTTTTCTTTCCAGCGCTGGGCTTCGTCGGTCATGCCTGGGTCCGCAGAGGGTGATGGCAATTAGCTCAAAGCGGGCAGCGTATCCACAGCGAGGGCATCAGGCAAACGAATCTCAACCGCGACCGGAAGATGATCGGAAATAGGCTGGGCCAGCACCTCGACCCGTTCCAGGGTCAGGCTCGGGCTGAGCAGAATATGATCAAGGCAGCGCTGTGGGCGCCAACTGGGGAAGGTGGCTTGCACCTGGGGAGCAACCAGACCCAGATCGCGCAGCGGCGAGTGCTGGAGCAGGTCGTTGGCATGGGTATTCATGTCGCCCATCAGCACCTGATGGCGGTAACCGCCTATCAGTTCACGGATGTAGGCCAACTGCAGGGCACGGGTCTTGGCACCCAGTGCCAGGTGCATCATGACCACCACCAGCGCGTCTTCGCCTTCACCGAAACGCACCAGGATCGCCCCGCGTCCGGCCGGGCCGGGCAGGGGGTGGTCCTCAAGCAGCTGCGGCTTGAGGCGGCTGAGCACGCCGTTGCTGTGCTGGGCAAAGCGCCCGAGGTTACGGTTGAGCTGCTGGTACCAGTAGGGGAAGGCCCCCAGCTGGGCCAGATGTTCGACCTGATTGACGTAACCGGAGCGCAGGCTGCCGCCGTCGGCTTCCTGCAGCGCCACGAGATCGAAATCACCGAGCAGCTCACCAATCTTCTGCAAGTTGCCGGCACGCCCGGTGTGCGGCAGCAGGTGCTGCCAGCTCTTGGTCAGGTAGTGCCGGTAACGTTCGGTGCTAATGCCGACCTGGATATTGAAGCTGAGCAGGCGCAGCCGGCCATCCTCTGGCAGGCCGTTAGCCTGCAGGTGATGTTCGTTGACCTGCGGATCGTGCAGGCCAACGCCTCGCTCAGCTCTCCAGCGGCGCATGGTGGTCGCCGCTTACTTGGCGGCGCGCTCCTTGGCGATCAGGAAGTCGGCGACGTTCAGGACGCCTTGAGGACCTTGAGCGCTGCCGAGATCGAAGCGGTACTTACCGTTGACGACCATGCTCGGAACGCCAGTGATTTCATACTTCTTGGCCAGCTCTTTGGCCTGAGTTACCTGGCCCTTGATGGCGAAGGAGTTGAAGGTGGCGAGGAACTTGTCCTTGTCGACACCCTGGGTAGCCAGGAACTCGGCCATCTCTTCAGGCTTGGTCAGGTGTTTGCGCTGAACCTGAATAGCCTCGAACACGGCAGCGTGAACCTTGTGCTCGACACCCATGGCTTCAAGGGTCAGGAACATCTGGCCGTGGGCGTCCCATGGGCCACCGAACATGGCGGGAATGCGCTTGAAGTTGACGTCGGCCGGCAGCTTCTCAGCCCAAGGATTAACCACTGGCTCGAAGCTGTAGCAGTGTGGGCAGCCGTACCAGAACAGCTCGACCACTTCGATCTTGCCTGGCTCCGACACCGGTACCGCATTGCTCAGCTGGACATACTCCTTGCCTTCCACAATAGGATCGGCAGCCTGGGCAGTCATACCGAACACGCTGGCGGCGACCAGCGTGGCGCTGAGAATCAAATTACGCATGCTTCACTCCTGAGCAATCTATTTGGTCGCCTCGACGCGACCTGCCGTAAGACAGG
>JAVXRI010000111.1:0-17553 GCA_036643775.1 Pseudomonas sp.
AGGCCTTCGACTTCCATGAAGATCGATACCCGATTGCCGTCGAACACCGGGCCGTTGACCAGCTTGTAGCCGGGCACGTAGCGCTGCACCTGGAAGATCATGGCGTCGATGGCAGCGCGGATGGCGGGCTCGTCCGGGGTCTCGGCAGTCAGGCAGTGCACGGTGTCGCGCATGATCAGCGGCGGCTCGGCGGGATTGACGATGATGATCGCCTTGCCCTGTTTCGCCCCGCCTACCTGTTCAACGGCGCGCGCGGTGGTGCGGGTGAATTCATCGATGTTCTTGCGGGTGCCCGGGCCGACCGATTTCGATGCTGCCGTGGCGATGATCTCGGCGTAGTCCACCGTCTGCACGCTGGACACCGCCGCCACCAGCGGGATAGTCGCCTGGCCACCGCAGGTGACCATATTGACGTTCATCACGCCGGCGGCGAGATTGGCCTTGAGGTTGACCGGGGGGACGCAATACGGGCCGATGGCGCAAGGGGTAAGGTCGATCATCAGCACGCCGAGGGCATTGAGCTTGCGTGAGTTCTCGGCATGGACGTAGGCGGAGGTGGCATCGAAGGCGATTTGCACCTGATCCTCCAGCACATGCGGCAACAGCCCGTCCACGCCCTCGGCGGTGGTTTTCAGACCCAGCTCGCGGGCACGCTGCAAACCTTCGGAGCCGGCTTCGATGCCGACCATCCACACCGGCTCCAGCACCTCACTGCGCATCAGTTTGTAGAGCAGGTCGGTGCCGATGTTGCCCGGCCCGATCAGCGCACATTTGATCTTCTTGCTCATGGTTCTTCGCTCCAGGGAAGAGGAAAGGAGGGGCCGCACTCAGGCGACAAAGCGCAGGCTGGCGTTGCCCAGGCCGCTCATCGACAGATTGATGCGGTCGCCCGGCACCAGCGGTACCAGGGGCGCCAGCGCGCCGGAAAGAATGATTTCGCCCTGGCGAAAGGGAATGCCCAATTCACCCAGAGTGTTGGCCAGCCATGCCACCGCTTCACACGGATGGCCCTGCACCGCCGAGCCCAGACCGCTGCCGGCCGGCTGGCCGTTCTTGAGCATGTGCATCTCGACCCTGGCCAGGTCCAGGTCACGCGGGTCGATGCGCTGCTCGCCGAGGGCGAACACCCCGCACGAGGCGTTATCGGCGACGGTGTCCTGGATGCGGATCTGCCAGTTGTCGATACGCGAATCAACGATCTCGAAACAGGGCGCCACCGCCTGGCTTGCAGCCAGTACGTCCTCGGCACGGATGCCGGGGCCTTTGAGGTCTTCGCCGAGGATAAAGGCGATTTCGCCTTCGGCCCGGGGCTGGATCAACTGGTAGCGGGCAAAGCTGACTTCGCTGCCATCAGCTACTTGCATGGCATCGGTCAGGAAGCCGAAGTCCGGCTGATGCACATCAAGCATCTGTTGCACCGCGCGGCTGGTCACACCGATTTTCTTGCCGATGACCCGTTCGCCCAAGGCTTCGCGGCGTTGCAGAAAACGCAGGGAAATCCGGTAGGCCTGGTCGAGGCTGATGGCCGGGTGGCGCTGGGTGAGGGGGGCGAGGGTAGTGCGCCCACGCAAGGCGTTGAACAGTTCATCGCCGAGGGCGGTGATCAGGGAGGCATCCATGGCGGTTCGCTCTGTGGAAGGAATAAAAAAGCCGGTCCCAAGGGTCCAGGGCACCGGCGAAAAGAGTGGCTTCAGGCCGGCCAGACGCTGCTGTCGGCACCGCCGTCGACGTCGATGATCTTGCCGGTGACCCAGCCTGACGCCGGGCTGGCCAGGTACAGGGCTGCAGCGGCGATGTCTTCCGGGGTGCCCAGGCATTTGAGCGGGGTGTTGGCTTCCATGGCCTGGCGCATGGCGGTGGGCATCACCTTGTTCAAGGCTTCGGTCAGGGTCGGGCCGGGGGCCACGGCGTTGACCCGTACCAGCGGGGCGAAGTCCTGGGCCAGCAGGCGGGTCAGGTGGCTCAGAGCCGCTTTGGCGGTGCCGTAGGCGCTGAAGTGGCGCTGGGCATAGCGCGCCGCTACCGAGCTGACGTTGATGATGTTGCCGCCACCGGCTTCGCACATCAGCGGTACGCACAACTGGCACAGGGCGTAGGCGCTGGAGACGTTGAAGCGCAGGATCTCTTCGAACTGTTCCGGGCTCATGCTCAAGGCATCGTTGGGGCCGCCACCCCCAGCGTTATTGACCAGGTGGGTGAGGCGCCCGAACTGCTCCTGGCTGCGGCGCACCAGGGCCTGGCGTTGCTCGCTGTCGTTGACGTCGCAGGTAATGGCCAGGGCGCGGCGGCCGAGGCGGCGGATTTCCTCGGCTACGCCCTCGATGTCCTCCGCGCTGCGGGCGCTGCAGATCACATCGGCACCGGCTTCGGCATAGGCCAGGGCGATGGCACGGCCGATGCCGCGACCGCTGCCGGTGACGATGGCGACACTGCCGGGGAGCTGGAATCGTTGCAGGATACTCATTGACTGTCCCTCCTTTAGTCGATGAGGCGAGTATTTCCCGCGCCCTGTGAGGTGGCATCGTCTCAATGGACTAAAGCCTGTAGGAGCGGATTCACCGGGACGCCGGACCGCCGCGATGGGGCGCATCGCGGCCCCAAAAATTGGGACTGCGCTGCAGTCCATCGCGGATGAATCCGCTCCTACAGGCCCTAGTCCGCTTTGACGATGAACTCACGGCTGGGCAATCCGATGATCAATCACGGCTCGCGCATTGGCGCAACGAGATTGGGAGAACAAAAAGGATGCACAGCATGCGAGAAAAGACCGAGGAAGAAATCCAACTGCTGGAGCGCGCACGGCGCTTGTTGCCGGCACTGCGCGAGCGCTCGGCGCAAGGTGACCGCGAGCTCAAGGTCGCGGATGAATCGATTGCCGAGCTGAAATCGGCGGGGCTGTTGCGCGCCTTGCAACCACGGGCGTTCGGCGGCTACGAAGTGGACCCGCGGACTTTCTTCGAGATCCAGATGATTCTCGCCGAAGGCTGTATGTCCACGGCCTGGGTCTACGGCGTGATGGGCGTGCACCCGTGGCAGCTGGCACGCTATCCGGTCGAGGCGCAGCGCGAGGTGTGGGGCGAGGATCACGATACTCTGGTGTCGTCGACCTACATGCCCACCGCCAAGGTCACCGTGGTCGAAGGCGGTTATCGCATCAGCGGCCGCTGGGGCTTTTCCAGTGGCAGCGAACACTGCCAGTGGGTGCTGCTGGGCGGCATCTTGCCGGCCGAGGGTGACGTGGCCGCCGAGCATGGCACCTTTCTGTTGCCACGCGCCGACTACCAGATCCAGCGCAACTGGGAAGTGCTTGGCCTGCGCGGCACCGGCAGTCACGATATTGTCGTCGAACACGCCTTCGTGCCGGCGCACCGGGTCCAGCGCACCAACAACTGCACCCTGGACGCCACGCCGGGCCGCCTGGTCAACACCAACCCGATCTATGCCATTCCCTTTGCCCAGGTGTTCTCCCGGGCGGTGTCGACCTCCGCCATCGGCGCGCTACAAGGCGCCATCGACCTGTTCCGGGCCAATGCCGCGCAACACATCGGCAAGCACGGCGCACGTACCGCAGATGACCCGGCGGCGCAAACCGCAGTGGCGGAAGCCACGCTTACCGTCGACAGCCTCAAGCTGGTGCTGGAGCGCAACTACGAGCACCTGATGCAACTGGCCCGCGCCGGTGAGTACCCGGACGTCGAAACCCGTCTGCTGTACCGCTACCAGTCGGCCTATGTCACCAACCTGTGCGCCGAGAAGGTCAACGAGCTGCTGCGCTGCATGGCGGCGTCGGGGCTGTACACCAGCAACCCGGTGGCCCGGTTGTTCCGCGACCTGCACCAGGCACGCGGGCACATCGCCAACAACTACCAGGCCTATGGCCGCACCCTCGGCGCGGTGCAGTTGGGCTTGCCCAACCCGGACCCGTACGTCTGACGCCATCGCCTGTCGACCTGCCCGCCAGTCGGGCAGGGGACTTTGAGAATTGAGCCATGAATGATTTTCTTACCTTGCGCGTGGCGCGGGTGGTCGAGGAAACGGCCGATGCCCGTTCACTGATCTTCGATGTACCGGAGCACCTCGCCGAACGCTTTCGCTACCAGCCAGGGCAGTTTCTGACCCTGCGTATTCCCTATGGCGATGACTGGTTGCCGCGCTGCTACTCGCTGTCGAGTACGCCCTTGCTCGACGAGCCGCTGCGGGTCACGGTCAAGCGCGTGCGCGACGGGCGTGCCTCGAACTGGCTATGCAGCGAGTTGCAGGAAGGCCAGACCCTGCAAGTGCTGGCACCGGCCGGCGTGTTTGTGCCGCGCAGCCTGAACGGCGATCTGCTGTTGTTCGGCGGTGGCAGCGGGGTGACGCCGGTGCTGTCGATCCTGCGTTCGGCGTTACTGGCCGGGCAGGGGCGGATTCTGCTGGTTTACGCCAACCGTGACGAAAGCTCGGTGATCTTTCGCGATGAACTGCGTTTTCTGGCCAATGCTCACCCCGACCGTTTGCAAATCGTGCACTGGCTGGATTCGGTCCAGGGCATACCCGCTGCGGCGCAACTGGCGGCCCTGGCGCAGCCGTTTATCGATGCCCAGGCGTTTATCTGCGGCCCCGGGCCGTTCATGGACACCGCCGTCAGCGCCCTGAAAAGCCTGGGGGTACCGAATGACCGCGTTCACGTCGAACGTTTTGTCTCCCTGCCCGGTGAAAGCGAAGTGGCGCAGGTAGTCGCCAGCGAAGCAGCGGTCGCCGCGCAACTGGCGGTACGCCTGGATGGGGAGGAACACCAGCTCGCCTGCGACAGTGGCGAAACCCTGCTGGCCGCCATGGAACGTGCCGGTCTCAAACCGCCCAGCGCCTGCCGGGTAGGGGGCTGTGCCTCGTGCATGTGCACCCTGGAAAGTGGCGACATCGAACTGCTGCTCAACGATGCCCTGGATACCGACGAACTGGCCGAAGGCTGGATCCTCGCCTGCCAGGCCGTCCCCACCAGTGCGCACTTGCGCATCCGTTTTCCCGAGTGATGCCCATGAACGAACTTGTCACGACGATTCCCCGCCTGCTGTTCGACAGCGCCGAACGCTTTGCCGGGCGTACAGCCATTGAAGATGCGGGCCTGAGTACCGATTACGCCGAACTGCCCGAGTTGGCCTTGACCGTCACCCGTGGCCTGATGGCGCTGGGCATCCAGCCCGGCGAGCGGGTTGCAGTATGGGCCCCGAATGGCCGGGAATGGATTGTCGCCGCCCTGGGCATTCATTGCGCCGGTGCCGTGCTGGTGCCGATCAATACGCGGATGAAGGGCGCCGAGGCCGCCGATGTTCTGGCGCGCAGCGGTTGCCGGGTGTTGTTCGTGCAGCAGCGCTTTCTTGAGGTCGACTATCCGTTGATGCTCCAGGCACATCGGCCTGAAAGCCTCGAGCATCTGGTGGTGTTTGACAGCGATTCGGCGCGCCAACCCTGTGATCTGAGCTTTGAGCAGTTTGTCGCCGGCGCCGCGACGGTCGAAACCCTGAAGGCCCGGCGCCGCGCCCTGGCGGTGCAGCCGGAGGCGGTATGCGATTTGCTGTTCACCTCCGGCACCACCGGTAAACCGAAGGGGGTGATGAGTGGTCATGGCCAGTGCCTGCGGGCCTTCAGTGAATACGTGCGGGTGATCGGCCTGGTGCCGGGGGATCGCTACCTGATCGTCAACCCGTTCTTCCATGCCTTCGGCTACAAAGCCGGCTGGCTGACGTGCCTGATTGCCGGGGCGACCATCCTGCCGCATGCGGTGTTCGATGCCGAAGCGGTATTCCAGCGCATCGCCCGCGAGCGCATCAGCGTCCTGCCCGGGGCGCCGACCCTGTACCTCTCGCTGCTGGCCCATCCGCGCCTGCGTGAAACCGACCTGTCGAGCCTGCGCGTCGCCGTCACCGGCTCGGCGAGCATTCCCCCAAGCCTGATCGAACGCATGCGCAACGAACTGGGCTTCAGCTGTGTCACCACTGCCTATGGCCTGACCGAATGTGGCGGCCTGGCCACCCTGTGCGACCCGCAGGACTCGGCCGAAGTCATCGCCGGCACCAGCGGACGACCGTTGGCCGGCACCGAGGTGAGCATCCGCAACCCGGACAATCAGGCGGTCGCCAGCGGCGAAACAGGAGAGATCTGTTTACGCGGCTTCCATGTGATGCAGGGGTACTTTCAGAACCCCGAAGCCACGGCCGAAGCCATCGACCCGGACGGTTGGTTGCACACCGGTGATGTTGGCCGCCTGGATGCAGCGGGCAACCTGACCATCACCGATCGGCTCAAGGACCTGTTCATTGTCGGTGGTTTCAACTGCTACCCGGCGGAGATCGAAGCAACGCTCATCGCCCACCCGGCCATTGCCCAGGTGGCGGTAGTTGGCGTTGCCGACGAGCGCATGGGCGAGGTGGGCTGTGCCTGTGTGGTGCTGCGTGAAGGGCAGCAACTGCAGGAGCAGGAATTGATCGCCTGGAGCCGTGAGCGCATGGCCAATTACAAGGTACCGCGCTGGGTGCGGTTCATGCCGGCGCTGCCGTTGAACCCTTCGGCCAAGGTGGCCAAGAACGAGTTGCGGGCGTTGGTAAACAGCCAGGGGAGGTAAGTGCAGTTCCTGTGGACGCCGGCCTTGCCGGCGATGAGGCCGATTGGCCTAGGCCAAATGGATGATGCTCGCTACACCACAGCGTTTCACTCTGCACAGGTCACCCACAACAACAAGAAAAAGGATCGCTGCATGTCTAGGTTCAACACCACTCACGGCGGGTTGCTGCTGACATTGACCGTAGCCTGTGCCCAGGCCAGTGCCGGCCCACGCCTGGAACTGGGCGAAAACACCACCCTGGATACCTCGCTGACGGTCAACTACACCGCGTCGATGCGTACCGCCAAGCCCGCTCACGAATACCTCAACGACCTCAACAACGATGACGGTACGCGCAATTTCAAGCGCGGTGCTTTGATCAACAACCGCGTCAGCCTGTTCGGCGAGATGCTGCTCAAACACGACAACCTTGGCGCGGTGCTGCGCGGCAGCCATTTCTACGACGATGTCTACCACGAGCGCAACGACAACAACTCGCCAGAGACGGTGAACAAGATTGGCCGCGCCAACGGTTTCAGCGAAGACACCCGCCGCCTCAGCGGCAGCAAGGCACGCCTGCTCGATGCCTATGTCTACGGCAACTTCGATGTCGCTGAAAACCAGTACCTGTCGATCAAGGCCGGCCGCCACCTGGTGGCCTGGGGCGAGAGCCTGTTCTGGGCCAACATCAGCCAGGGCCAGGCACCGGTGGATGCGACCAAGTTCAACGTCCCCGGTACCGAAGCCAAGGATGCCTACTTGCCTGTCGGGCAGGTATCGGCGTCCTGGTCGCTGAACGAAGACCTGGCGCTGGTGGGTTTTTACCAGTACGAGTGGGAGAAGACCCAGCTCAACCCGGTGGGCGACTATTTCGGTAGCGATACCTTTGGGCCGGGGGCCGAGTTCTACCGACTTGGTGCCGGGGTGATCAACAGTTTGCCGGACACCAGTTTTACCGCCGTCACCTACGCAGGCGATGTCGAACCGCGCGACAGCGGCCAGTGGGGACTTGGCGTACGCTACCGGCTGACCGAGAACACCGAAGTCGGTCTGTTCCATTACCGTTACCACGAGCGGGTCGGTGCGCTGTTCTTCGACTTCAGCGGCCAGACCCAGTACTCCTCGCTCAGCGGCGTCGGCCGCTATGCCAGTGCCGGTAGCGGCCCGGTGTACCGCCTGGGCTACTTCGACGATGTCGAGCTGACCGGTGTCAGCTTCAGTTCCAAGGTCGGTGACTCGGTGCAGTTTGCCGGTGACCTCAGCTATCGCGACGGCGCAGCGGTGTACCTGGATAATGGCGCACCGGCCCGAGGCCAGCTGTGGCAGGGCAACCTGAACGGCAGCTACATCCTTGGCCCGAGCTTTCTTGCCCAGCAAACCACGGTCATGGCCGAGGTGGTGCATCAGCACATCGAGGGCGTCGACACCCTGCACATTACCGGCGGCGGGCCGGGTGTCGATGGCAGCTTCAACAATTTCGAGTCCGAGACCCAGACCCGCGGCCAGACCCTGCTCGGCATCGGCACCTACATGGACTACCTGGGCATCGCCGACGGCCTCGACCTGACCACCCGCCTGGTGTGGACCCAGAACGTCGACGGCAGCGCTTACCAGGGCCTGGGGCGTGACGAAAAGCGCCTGACCGTCGGTGGCGACTTCAAGTACCTGGGTAACTTCCAGGTCGGCCTGACCTACGTTGCCTACCTCAGTTCACCGGACATCGCCCAGGGCCGTTTGCTGGCCGACCGCGATTACCTGTCGTTCAACGCCAAATACACCTTCTGACGAAAAGGGCCTGCCATGCATACGTCTCCCTTCAGCCCGATCAACATCGGCCCGCTGACCCTGAAGAACCGCTTTATCAAGGCGGCCACCAACGAAGGCATGAGCACCCAGGGCCTGCCTTCCAAGCAACTGGTCAAGCTTCACGCCGGGCTTGCCCGTGGCGCAGTGGCCTTGACCACCGTTGCCTACTGCGCGGTCAGCAAGGACGGCCGCACCTTACCCAACCAGTTGATCCTGAGCCGCGAGAGCCTGCCGCACTTCAAGGCACTGACCGCTGCCGTACACAAGGAGGGCGGGCTGGTCAGTGCGCAGATTACTCACGGCGGTTGCTTTACCTTTATCCGTGAACGCGCCACGCGTTATCCGCTATCGGCCAGCGGTGGTTTCAACAAGATCGGCATGATGAGCGGCATGTTCTTCAAGCAGGCCATGAACGAGACCGACATGCGCCAGGTGGTCGAGGATTTCGCCCAGGGCGCGCGGCTGGCCCGCGAGGCCGGCTTCGATGCGGTGGAAATCCACATGGGCCATGGCTACCTGCTCAGCCAGTTCATTTCGCCGATGTACAACAAACGCCGGGATCATTACGGCGGCAGCCTGGAAAATCGCCTGCGCTTCCCCCGGCGCGTGCTGCGCGCCGTGCTCGAAGCGGTGGGCCGCGATCTGGCGGTAATCTGCAAGTACAGCGTCACCGAGGGCGCGCGTGCCGGCAACAGCGCAGAAGACGGGGCAAAGATCGCGCGCATGCTGGAACAGGAGGGCGCGCACCTGCTGGTGCTCAGTGCGGGGATGAACGTCGAGTCGATCACCACCATGTTCGGGTCCTCCTTCCCCAAGGAAAACCGCGTGCAGCAGAAGAACCCGCTGATTGCCCTGGCAATGAAAATCCAGCGCTTGCGTGATCCGGTGGTGGAGTTCCGCGAGCTGTACCTGCTCGAACATGCACGCAAGGTCCGCGCCGCGGTGAAGATGCCGCTGGCCTACCTGGGCGGCGCCAAGAGCCTGGAGAGCATCGAGCAGGTCATGGCCGAAGGGTTTGATCTGGTGGCGATGGGGCGTGTGCTGCTGGCCGAATCCGATTACGTCGAGAAACTTGCCACCGGAGCCAGCAAGGATTCGATCTGCACCGCCTGCAACCGTTGCGTGGCGATGATGTACACCCCGGGCGGTACCTCCTGCGTGCTCGGCCGACCGGGTGATGCCGAGCTCAACCGGCAACCGGCAGCAGCTTCATAGGCACTGGCAAGGCTGTGCCTTGCATCGCCGGCAAGACCGGCTCCTACAGGTTGGACTGTTCCAGGTCCTTTGTGGGAGCCGGCTTTGCCGGCGATGAGGCCATTCCAATCATCCTCAACCGTGCTGCAGGAACTCCAGGCAGCTGCGGTTGAACAGGTCCCGATGCTCAACCTGCACCCAATGCCCACAACGGTTGAGCACGATAAAGCGTGCGTTGCTTGCACCGTCGATGATGCGCTGGGCACCACTGACCGGGTTGAAGTTGTCGTTGCTGCCCCAGAACCCGAGGATCGGGCACTGCAGCTCACCCAGGCGTGACTCCATGTTCGGCACCTGCATGGTGCTGAACAGGTTCTTCGGCTGCGTGACCGCCACGGCCACCCGCTCCAGCAGCAGGCTCTCGGGCAGGATCGAGTCATCGAACAGCTGCAGGCGCATCATGCTGCGCATTTCCTCAAGGCCAATCGGGCCGGCATTGAACAGGGTGACCATGCGCACGATGCCTTCCATCCGGAAGTAGGCCTCGCGCTCTTCGACACCGCCGGGGGCCAGCAGAATCAGGCGCTCCACCCGTGACGGCAGGCGCAGCGCCAGGCCCAGGGCGATGGCGCCACCCAACGAATTGCCGAGCAGGGTGCAGCGGTCGATGTCCAGGGCGTCTAGCACGGCAGCGACGTTATCGATGAAGAAATCCAGGTGGTACTGCACGTCTTCCGGCTTGTCCGAGCGGCCGAAGCCGGGCAGATCGAGGACGATGTTGCGGTAACCGGCTTCGACGAACTGCGGGTAGTTGCCCTTGAAGTTGCTGAAACCGCTGGCACCCGGCCCGCTGCCATGCAGCCAGACCACCACCGGGCCGCTGCCTTCATCCAGGTAATGCAGGCGCAGGCCGGCGGGGGTGGTCAGGTAGTGGCCGGTGGGTAACGGCAGGTCGGTGGATGAGGTCATGTCGAGTCTCCAGAGTCGGCGATGGGGTGGGGCGCGAGCAGCCAGACTGCGGCAAGCCTGAAGGGGCAAAGGTGCCGGAGCGGGTTCGCGCAGGGTCGATCCTCCATCGCCGTGGCCGGCCGGGCATCGTCCATTCAGACCACGCCTCGGTGTTCACGGCCACGCGATCTTCAGTTCAGAGCCAAGACCGCAGCTGATGTCTGGAAGGATGTCGGGAACGCTTCCTGCTGTGTGTCTTTATGACCCCGACGTAATGTTCGCCGCTGTCGCAGAGGGTGCGACATCTACCCGATCCAAACCACGGAGAAACGAGCATGAAAGCAATGGTAATGGCTGCATTTCTGGCCAGCGCAGGCTTCGCCCAGGCGCAGAGCAGCGACGAGTTGATCACTAAGGACCTTGCTCAAAGCAGCGGCGAGAGCGCTGCTGGCGAGACCAGCGAACCGGCGCCAACGTTGAGCCGCAAGAAAAGGGGAGTTGGCCCTGTTGCAGGAATGCCATGTGAGGGCGGATACAAACAAGTTGGGGAGGATTGCGTAGCTGCCAACGTTGAATTTGAATAGCTTCAAAAAACGTGTGCATCAGGTTACCGGAGCCCACCGGAACAGATTGCTTCAGCGCTTTTTCGTAACCAGCCTACTCCTATCGGACGATGCCCGCCGCGATGGCCGCGCCTAATCATGCAGGCAACCGGCCTGCTGTTTTTCGGTGGGCTTCGATGCACTGCACTGCAGGAGAACGCTATGAAGTTGCTGAACAAAGTCGCCTTTGTCACCGGCGCGGGGCAGGGAATGGGCCAGGCCATGGTGCGCCGTTTTGTTGCCGAAGGCGCCAAGGTGGTAGCGGTGGACCTGAACCAGGCCGCGCTGGCTGAAAGCCTGGCTGATCTGGGCGATCTTGAGGACCGCGTGCTCGCTCTGGCCTGCAACGTCGCCGATGCGGCCTCGGTGGCCGATGCCATGGGCCAGGTAGAGGCGCGCTTTGGCGGCCTCGATATCCTCGTTAACAACGCCGGCGTCGGCGCCTTCGACAGCTTTCTCGACACCCCGGACGAGAGCTGGGCACGGGTGATCGGCGTTAACCTTGGCGGCACCTTCCTGTGCTGTCGCGAAGGCGCTCGCTTGATGGTCAAAGGCGCGCGCAAAGGCGTGATCATCAACCTCTCCAGCACCGCGGCACTGACCGGTGAAGGCCCGAGCCATTACTGCGCGTCCAAGGCCGGGGTCATGGGCCTGACCCGCTCCATTGCCCGCGAACTGGCGCCCAGCGGCATTCGTGTCAACAGCCTGGTCCCGGGCCCGACCAACACCCCGATGATGGCTGGCGTGGCCGAGGAGCATATGCAGGCAATGCTCAAGAATGTGCCCCTGGGGCGTTTGTGCGAAACCGATGAAATCGCCGGGGTGGCGGTATTCCTGGCTGGCGACGATGCCAGTTTCATTACTGGCCAGAACATCGCGGTCAACGGCGGCATGGCCTTTATCTGAGGGGATAGCGATGAGCAAACGACTAGCAGGCAAGATCGCCTTCATCACCGGCGCCGGTTCCGGCATTGGCCAGGCCACGGCTTTGCGCTTCGCCGAGGAGGGCGCCACCGTGGTGCTTTGCGGGCGCCGCGAACAACCGCTGCAGCAGGTGCTGGAGCAGATTCAGGCGGCGGGCGGGCAGGGCGACATCGCCGTCGCCGATGTCAGTAACGAGCAGGCTTACGTGGGCGCCCTGGAGTTCGCTGCCCAGCGCCATGGACGCCTGGACATCCTGGTCAACAACGCCATGGCCTACACCTGGGGCGGTATCGACACGCTGTCGACCGCCGACTGGCACGCCAACTTCAGCACCACGGTCGACGGTACGTTCTGGGGCACCCGCACGGCCATGCGCCTGATGAAAGACCAGGGCGGCGGCGCCATCGTCAACATCGCCTCGATCTGCGGCCTGTTCGGCACCGCCTGGATGGCCGGCTACTCGGCAGCCAAGGCGGCGGTGATCAACTTCAGCCGCGCTGCAGCCAGCGAAGGCGCTGCGCACAACATCCGCTGCAACGTGATCATCCCCGGCGTGGTCGACACCCCGGCCACTGCTGGCATGCTCAACGACGATAAAACCCGGCGCAACACCGAGAAGGTCATCCCGATGCAACGGGTCGGCCTGCCGGTGGAACTGGCTAACGCGATCCTGTTCCTGGCCAGCGACGAGGCCTCTTACGTGACTGGCGCAAGCCTGGCGGTGGATGGCGGACGCAGTTCTGACCTGTACACGGTGCTGGATTGATGACTATGGACACGACCTCGCTGCACGCGCGCATCGAGCGCCTGGAGTCGCTGGACGCGATTCGCCAACTGGCGGGCAAATACGCCCTGGCCCTGGACATGCGCGACATGGATGCCATGGCCAACTGCTTTGTACCGGACGTCAAAGTCGGCCGCGACAAACAGGGCCGGGCGCACTTCAAGGCCTGGCTCGACGAAACCATGCGCCGCCAGTTCCACGGCACCTCGCACCACCTGGGCCAGCACATCATCGAATTCAGCGATGCCGACCATGCTACGGGGGTGGTCTATTCGAAGAACGAGCATGAGACCGGGGCGGAATGGGTGATCATGCAGATGCTCTACTGGGACGACTACGAGCGGGTTGACGGGCAGTGGTGTTTCCGTCGACGGCTGCCGTGCTACTGGTACGCCACCGACCTGAACAAACCGCCGATTGGCGGCATGAAAATGCGCTGGCCGGGTCGTGAGCCCTATGCCGGCAGCTTTCATGAGCTGTTTCCGTCGTGGGATACATTCTGGGCCCAGCGGCCGGACAAGGACACCTTGCCGCAGATTGCCGAACCGGCGCCGCTGGAGCAGTTTCTGCTGACCATGCGCCGGGGGGCGGGGGAGCCGAAGATTCGCGTTCGATAGACCTGTAGGAGCGGATTCATCCGCGATGGACTGCGCAGCAGGCCCATTTTTGGGGCCGCTACGCAGTCCATCGCGGATGAATCCGCTCCTACAGGGTCACCCCCGCGGTTCCCGCGGCATTCCCAACGCCCGCTCGGCAATGATGTTGCGCTGGATCTCATTACTCCCGCCATACAGCGTATCGGCCCGGCTGAACAGGAACAGCGCCTGCAAGCGGCTCAACTGATACGGCGCACCTTCAAGTACCTCCGCCTCATCCCCGAGCACATCCATCGCCAGCTTGCCCAGCTCGGCATGCCAGGTCGACCAGGCCAGCTTGTAGATCATCGCTTCACGCCGCAAGCTGCCGTCCTGGGCCCCGGAAAGCATGCGCAGCGAGTTGTAGCGCAACACCTTCAAACCCGCCCAGGCCTGGGCAATGCGCTGGCGCAGCAGGGGATTACGGGCTGCGCCGTTACGTCTGGCCACGGCGATGACTTCTTCGAGCTCATTGTGAAACTGCATCTGCTGGCCAAGGGTCGAGGCGCCGCGCTCGAAGCCCAGCAGGGCCATGGCAATCTTCCAGCCTTCGCCAGGCTGGCCGATGATGTTGTCCGCCGCGGTGCGGGCCTGGTCGAAGAACACTTCGTTGAACTCGCTGGTACCGGTCAATTGCTGGATCGGTTGTACGCGAATCTGCGCCTGATCCATCGGCACCAGCAGGAACGACAGGCCATGATGAGCACGGCTGCCCGCTTCGGTACGCGCCAGCACAAAGCACCAGTCGGCCTCGTGGGCGAGGGAGGTCCAGACTTTTTGCCCGCTGATCAGCCAGTGCTCGCCACTGTCGTCCAGGCGAGCACGGGTCTGCACGTTGGCCAGGTCCGAGCCGGCGCCGGGTTCCGAGTAGCCCTGACACCAGAACTGCGTGCCGTTGAGAATCCCAGGCAGGAAGCGCTGCTTTTGCACGGCATTGCCAAACGCGGCCAGGGTCGGGCCGACCAGGCCTTCGCCGATATGGCCCATGCGTCCGGGGCCAGCGGCGCGGGCGTATTCCTCGTGGAAGATGACCTGACGGGTCAGGCTCAGTCCACGACCGCCATCGGTTTCGGCCCAGCCGCCACCAATCCATCTACCAGCGGCCAGTTCGCGTTCCCAGGCTTTGCGTTGTTGGGGAAAGCTGTGTTCATCCCCCGGTCCGCCGCGAAAGCGCAGCGCAGCAAACTCGCCTTGCAGGTGCTCGGCCAGCCAGGCGGCGACCTCGGCGCGGAAGGCTTCATCCTCGGCACTGAATACGATCTTCATAGTGAGTCTCCAAAAAGCTGCGCGGCCAAACGCTCACGGTGCAGGGCAGGGCTGCCCAGCAACTGCTCGCTGGCGCGGGCGCGTTTGAAATACAGGTGCGGGTCGTATTCCCAGGTAAAGCCGACACCGCCGTGTAGCTGGATCGACTCGGCGGCACAGTTGAAAAATGCCTCGCTGGCATGGATCTGTGCGGTGGCGGCGGCTTCCAGCAGTTCGCCGGCAACCGCTGTGTCGCCGCTCGGGTCGAGCCGTTCCTGGGCTACGCAGGCGGCATACCAAGCCGCCGAACGTGCGCATTCGAGTTGCAGCATGAGGTCGGCGCAACGGTGCTTGATCGCCTGGAAGCTGGCGATGGCACGGCCAAACTGATGACGTTCGGCGGTATAGGCCAGGGTCAGGTCCAGTGCTTGTTGCGCACCGCCGGTCTGCTCGGCGGCAAGGCCAATGGCCGCGATCAGCAGCACATCGTGCAGCAGCGGCCAGCCTTTACCAGCCTCGGTGAGCAGTGCTGCCGGGCTGACGATTACCTCCTCAAGGTCGATACGTGCCAGGCGGCGGGTCTGGTCGAGGGTGGGCAAGGGCTGACGACGCAGACCGAGGCTGTCAGCAGGTAGCGCAAACAGGCTGATGCCGTCACCGCCGACGCTGCCCGGTGTCCGCGCCGCGACGATCAGCAACTGGGCCTGGGCCCCATCGAGCACCTGCAGGTAGCTGCCACTCAAGCGGTAACCCGCGTCGCATGGTGCGGCCAGCACCTGCACGCTGTCAGCCTCCAGCCCCGGGGCGCTGGCAAAGGCCAGGGTGGCGCTGGTTCCGCTGGCAATCGCGCCCAGCCACTGGTCTTGCACGGCCGGGTTGCTGGCCAGCAGCAACGCCGGGGTGGCCAGGCAGGTGGTGGCCAGCAAGGGTGCGCAGAGCAGGTGACGACCGCTCTGTTCGAGCAGGATCGCCAGTTCCACAAAGCCCAGCCCCAGCCCGCCGAAACGCTCGGGAATCATCAGCGCAGGCCAGTACAGCTCTTCGCCGATGCGCTGCCATACGGCCGGGTCGTAACCCTCGGGCCGGGCCATGGCCGCGCGCACGGCCGCAGAGTCGCTGACCTGGGCGAGAAAGCGCGCGGCGCTGTCCTGGATCATCAGTTGTTCTTGGTTGAAGGCGAACTCCATAAGCATCGACTCGGTTACGGCGGATAGAGCCCCGAGTCTAGGAGTGGCGCTTTTGCCGCCGAATCATTGAAACGGACTAGTCCGCCAGCGGCCCGCAGTGCCAGGGCGCGTAGTCTCAACGGACGATGAGGGCCCACTGCCGCGCTTCGCAGAATGACCGCAACTACCGGATTTGCCATTCAGGAGCAGCGGCATGATCGAGATTCGCGGTTTGAGCTATTTCGTCGCCATGAGCGAAAACCTCAGCCAGTGGCAACGCTACGCCGAGGACGTGCTCGGCATGCAGGTGCTGCCGGCGCCTTCGGGCGGGCTGTACGTGAAAATGGACGAGCGTCCGTTTCGCATGCTGATTGTCGAAGGCAGCGAACCGCGCTACCTCGCCTCGGGCTGGGAGCTGGCCTCGGAATCGGCCTTTGCCGCAGCGCTGGAGCACCTGGACGGCCTCGGCATCGAGTGGCAACGCGCCAGCGCCGAAGAGCTAGAACAACGCGGGGTGCAGGCGCTGGTGAGTCTCAAGGACCCGTCGGGCAACTGCCACGAGTTGAGCTGGGGCCATCGCTCCGACTGCCAGCCGTTTGTTTCGCCGCACGGGGTGCCACGCTTTATCACCGGCGACATGGGCCTGGGGCACACCGTGCTGCCAGCGCCGAATTTCGACGCCACCCTGGCATTCGCCAAGGACGTGCTCGGCTTCGAGCTGTCGGACATCTTCAATTTCCGCCCCGATCCTTCGGCAGCGCCGATCCGCATTCACTTCCTGCATTGCCGCAACGCCCGTCACCACAGCCTGGCCCTGGCCGAGTACCCGGTGCCTTCGGGCTGCGTGCACGTGATGGTCGAGGTCGACTCGATGACCGAAGTCGGCCGCGCCCACGACCGCCTGCTGGCTCACGACGTGCGCTTGTCAGCGACCCTCGGCCAGCACCTGAACGACCGCATGACCAGCTTTTACATGAAGACGCCGTCGGCCTTTGACCTCGAATACGGCTTTGGTGGCCTGCAGGTCGACTGGACCGAACATTCGGCGTTCGAATTCACCCGCGTGAGCATCTGGGGACACGACTTCTCGGTCGGTCAACAGTAAGGAGCCAGCACATGAACAAACAACTGACAGCGGCCGATGCGGTCGCACAACTGCGCGATGGCATGACCATCGGCTTCGGCGGCTGGGGGCCACGGCGCAAACCGATGGCGATCGTGCGCGAGATCCTCCGTTCGCCGGTCAAGAACCTGACCGTGGTTGCCTATGGCGGCCCGGAAGTGGGCATGCTGTGTGCCGCCGGCAAGGTGCGCAAGCTGATCTTCGGCTTTGTCACCCTCGACGCGATTCCGCTGGAACCTTACTACCGCAAGGCGCGCGAAGCGGGCGAACTGGAACTGCTGGAGCTGGATGAAGGCATGTTCCAGTGGGGCCTGCGCGCTGCCGGCATGCGCCTGCCGTTCCTGCCGACCCGCTGCGGCCTGGCCACCGACGTCACCCGCCTGAATCCCGCGCTCAAGACCGTGGCTTCGCCCTATGCCGATGGCGAGGTGTTGCTGGCCATGCCGGCGCTGGAGCTGGATGTGGCCTTTCTGCACGTCAACGTCGCTGACCGTCTGGGCAACTGCCTGGTGACTGGACCGGACCCGTATTTCGATCACCTGTTCG
>JAVXRI010000112.1:0-17311 GCA_036643775.1 Pseudomonas sp.
GCCCTGGGCACAGCCACCCTGACGCCGATGGAAATCGCCACGGGCTGGAGCACCTTTGCCAACGGCGGCTACAAGATCACCCCGTACCTGATCGAACGCATCGAGAGCCGCAACGGCGAAACCCTGTTTACTGCCAACCCGCCACGGGTGCCGCAGGTGGAACAGGTCGAAGCCGGTATCGCCGCGCCAGAAGCGCCGATCAGCACGCAGTTCCCCGGCGAAGCGACTGCCACGCCTACCGCCAACCAGCCGGCCTTCCCCCAGGCGCCGGCTGTGGCCGAACGCATCGTTGACGGGCGCACCACCTACATCCTCACCAGCATGCTCCAGGACGTGATCAAGCGCGGTACCGGACGCCGCGCCCTGGCCCTGGGCCGCACTGACCTTGCGGGCAAGACCGGCACCACCAACGAATCCAAGGATGCCTGGTTCTCCGGCTATAACGCCGACCTGGTGACCACCGTCTGGAGTGGCTTCGACCAGCCGGAAACCCTGGGTCGCCGTGAATACGGCGGCACCGTGGCGCTGCCGATCTGGATGAACTTCATGGGCCCGGCCCTCAAGGACAAGCCCAACCACGCCCCGGCCGAGCCGGAAGGCATCCTCAGCCTACGGGTTGACCCGGTCAGTGGCCGAGCGGCAACACCGAGCACGCCGAATGCCTACTTCGAGCTGTTCAAGGCCGAGGACACACCGCCGTCAGTCAACGAACTGGGTAACGGCAATGCACCGGGCAGCCCGCTGCCGGCGGATGAAGCAGCGCCGATCGACTTGTTCTGACCAGTCTTTGTAGGAGCGGATTTATCCGCGATGGACTGCGCAGCAGGCCCATTTATGGGGCCGCTGCGCGCCCCATCGCGGCGGTCCGGCGTCCCGGTAAATCCGCTCCTACAGGTTTAAGCAAGCCCACAAAAAAGCCCCGACTCTCACGAGCCGGGGCTTTTTGTTACAACGCTACAACGGCTTAGCCGTTGAACACGTCATCCACGCTTTTCAGCGGGTAGTTCTGCGGATACGGCAGGGTCGCCACACCAGTTTCGATTGCGGCTTTGGCCACGGCATCGGAGACGACGGTGATCAGACGGGCATCCATTGGCTTCGGAATGATGTACTCACGACCGAACTCCAGCGCGTCGACGCCGTAGGCTGCGCAGACTTCTTTCGGCACCGGCAGCTTGGCCAGGTCTTTCAGGGCGTTGGCGGCAGCGATCTTCATTTCTTCGTTGATGCGCTTGGCGCGAACGTCCAGGGCACCGCGGAAGATGAACGGGAAGCCCAGTACGTTGTTGACCTGGTTCGGGTAGTCGGAACGACCGGTGGCCATGATCACGTCGCTACGGGTAGCGTGTGCCAGTTCCGGGGAGATTTCCGGATCAGGGTTGGAGCAGGCGAAGACGATTGGGTTTGGCGCCATCGACTTCAGGCCTTCAGCGCTCAGCAGGTTCGGACCGGACAGGCCGACGAACACGTCAGCGCCTTCCAGGGCATCGGCCAGGGTGCGCTTGTCGGTAGCGTGGGCAAAGACCGCCTTGTACTGGTTCAGGTCGTCACGGCCAGCGTGGATCACGCCAGTACGGTCAACCATGAAGATGTTTTCGATCTGCGCACCCATGCTCACCAGCAGTTTCATGCAGGAGATGGCGGCAGCACCGGCACCCAGGCAGACGATCTTGGCGTCGGACAGGGTTTTGCCAGCGATTTCCAGGGCGTTGATCATGCCGGCCGCGGTGACGATAGCGGTACCGTGCTGGTCATCGTGGAAAACCGGGATGTCGCACTGCTCGATCAGAGTGCGCTCGATCTCGAAGCACTCAGGCGCCTTGATGTCTTCAAGGTTGATGCCACCGAAGGTGATGGAAATGCGGCGGACAGTGTCGATGAAAGCCTGCGGGCTCTCCGATTCGACTTCGATGTCGAATACGTCGATACCAGCGAAACGCTTGAACAGAACACCCTTGCCTTCCATGACAGGCTTGGACGCCAATGGGCCGAGGTTACCCAGGCCGAGAATGGCGGTGCCGTCGGAAATGACTGCTACCAGATTGCCCTTGCCGGTGTACTTGTACGCCAGCTCTGGATCGCGACCGATTTCACGTACGGGCTCAGCTACACCCGGGCTGTAGGCCAGCGCCAGGTCGCGAGCAGTCGCGGTAGGTTTGGTGAGCTCGACGCTCAGTTTCCCCGGACGAGGCTGAGCATGATATTCGAGAGCGGCGGTTTTCAAATCTGACATGGTGGGCATTCCGCTATTTACTGTTCTGACGGACCGCCGAGGATACGCAAAGAGCCAAGGGCCGACAAGACTGGTCGGTCACTTGTGTCAAGGCCTTTAACCTACGACTTTCCGCCAAGAGCCGCGGCCTGCAAGGGTTTCGATGTGTACAATCGAAATAAAAAATGTAGACAATTTTTTATCTTTCGACCCTTTCCAGCATCGACGGATCGGTTAACGGCAGCACCCAGCGCCTCTGCCCAGGTTGCAACCCGCCTTTGCGGGAACGATCCAGCACCCAACCACGGGCTTCGATGGATCGACCTTTCAGATCGGTGAGGAACGCTGCAGGGAAGTTACGTTGCAAACGCGCAGGCACCTGAAGCACCAGCGAATCATCGATTTCGATCCAGATACCACCGCGATTGCGCTCGATGCCCTGAACCTTGCCGCCGATCAACGCAAAGCCCGACCGCCGGATCTGGCTGGCAGGTATCAGCGGCGATTGCCGCCACAGACCCTTGCCCGCCTGACGAGCGGCGCTTTCAGCCTGCTGCTGACAGTCGCTCAACGAGACGTTCGGGGCCACCGCAACCCGGTAGCCTAGGCCTTCGCTAAGCAGTTGTGCTTCGAAATTGTCGCCAGAGCGGCCATAGACATGCGCCAGCGTACGCCCGTATTTGTCGCGCGACTCGATGCCGGGTACAAGGCTGACCTGACCGCCACTGCCCTTGACCAGGCTCTGTAGACGCTGGCGCGCAGCCTCGGCGAAGGCTTCGCTGGTGCGGCCCTTGCGACCGATTTCCGGAGCATTGATGCCAATCAGTCGCACACTGCGACCATCATTCAGACGCAAGGTATCGCCATCGACAACCTGGCGCACACTGGCAAGCTGTGGATCAACCGGTAGCGGGCAGAAGGCCAGGGCCGGCAGTTGCCAAATTGCGCCCACAAAAAAGGCGCCCACGAGGGACGCCTTTTTCAGCAGCATTGCCAAACCCATCGGGCCGGCTACGCGCAATCTTACTTCTTGCCGAACGCTGCGAAGCGGTCTTCGAAGCGCTTGACGCGGCCGCCGGTATCCAGAGTCTTCTGCTTACCGGTGTAGAACGGGTGGCACTCGTTGCATACGTCGGTACCCAGCGGGGAGCACAGGGTCGAACGAGTTTCGAACTTGTTACCGCAGCTGCAGGTGACTGCGATTACTTCATAATTCGGGTGAATTTCTGGCTTCATGGTCACTTCCTCGACTGCGTGCCGCCACCCAACACCATTGTTGAATACCGCACGTAATTAGGCGGCGAATAATACCAGAGCATCCGGGCAACGCAAGTTGTCGCTTGCACCGGCTGTCGTCTGCTAGGCTCGCCGGGTCTTGGAAATCCCCTTCAGAGAATTCATCGCGTGTCCGACGTCATTCTGCGCCTCGCCCTGCCCTCGCCCTTGCGGCGGCTGTTCGACTACAGGGCCCCGGCGAGCATGGCGCGCCAGGCGCTGAGCCCCGGCATGCGTATTCGCGTGCCCTTCGGGCGACGGGAAATGATCGGCATCCTGATCGAAATCACCGACAAGAGCGAAGTCCCGGCAGACAAACTCAAGCCGGCAATCGCCCTGCTCGACCCGGTCTCGCCGCTGCCTCCGGCACTGTTCAAGCTGTGCCTGTGGACCGCCCAGTACTACCAGCACAGCCTTGGCGACACGTTGAGCTGGGCCTTGCCGGTGCTGTTGCGCCAGGGCGAACCGGCCGAAGCCCGCCAAGAGCGTTTCTGGCAAGTTGCGCCGGGCGCCCGCCAGGACGATCCGCGCATCGCCCGTGCTCCGCGGCAACGCGAGGCCCTGGCGACACTGGCGCAACACCCTCACGGGGTCGCACATACTTTGCTGAGCAAACTGATGCTGAGCAAGGACAGCCTCGACCTGCTGCTGGCCAAGGAGCTGGTTCAGGTCGAAGTGCGCCGCCACCTGCCCCAGGAACGCCATGAACACTGGCTGGCGCAACCCGAGCTGCCACTGAACGACGAACAACGTGCCGCCTTCAACGCCGTGCGCTCGGGCTTCGACAGTTTTCATGCCTTCCTGCTCGCCGGCGTTACCGGCAGCGGCAAGACCGAGGTCTACCTGCAGCTGATCCGCGAAACCCTTGAAGCCGGCAAGCAGGCGCTGATCCTGATTCCGGAAATCAACCTCGGGCCGCAGACCCTGGCGCGCTTCGAACAGCGTTTCAACGCCCGTATCGCCCTGCTGCACTCGGCGGTCAACGACCGCGAACGCCTGGACGCCTGGCTGGCAGCCCGCGACGGCGAGGCCGACATCATCATCGGCACCCGCTCGGCGCTGTTCACCCCGATGAAGCACCCCGGCCTGATCATCATCGACGAGGAGCACGACGGCTCCTATAAGCAGCAGGAAGGCCTGCGTTACCACGCCCGCGACCTGGCCCTGGTGCGGGCCCGCCAGGAGAACATCCCGATTTTGCTGGGCTCGGCAACGCCATCGCTGGAAAGCCTGCACAACGCCCACAGTGGCCGCTATGGCCTGTTGCGCCTCAACCAGCGAGCCGGTGGCGCCCAGCAACCGCGCTTCCTGCGCCTGGACGTGAAGAGCCGGCCACTGGACAGCGGCATCAGCGGGCCGATGCAACAGGCCATCGGCCAGACCCTGGCCGCCGGCCAGCAAGTACTGGTGTTCCTCAACCGCCGTGGATTCGCCCCGACCTTGCTGTGCCATGACTGCGGCTGGATGTCCGAGTGCCCGCGCTGCGATGCGCGCATGACCGTACACCAGCGCTCCAACGAACTGCGCTGCCACCACTGCGGTTACGACGAGCGCGTGCCGCGCCAATGCCCGCAGTGCAACAAGGTCGATCTGCGTCCGGTCGGCGCCGGTACCGAGCGGGCGGAAGAGCGCCTGAGCATCCTGTTCCCCGACTTTCCGGTACTGCGTGTCGACCGCGACAGCACCTCGCGCAAAGACGCCATGAACCAGCTGTTCGCCACCATCCAGCGCGGTCAGCCGTGCATCCTGGTCGGCACTCAGATGCTCGCCAAAGGGCACCACTTCCCGCGGGTTACCCTGGTGGCGATTCTCGATGCCGACGGCGGCCTGTTTTCCGGCGATTTTCGCGCCAGCGAGCGCATGGCCCAGCTTATCGTGCAGGTTGCCGGCCGTGCCGGACGCGCCGAAGAGCCTGGCAAGGTGATCATCCAGACCCATCTGGCCGACCACCCGTTGCTGGTGCAATTGACCGAACAGGGTTACTTCGCGTTTGCCGAGCAGGCACTGAGCGAGCGACGGGCAGCGGGTTTGCCGCCGTTCGCCCACCTAGCCCTGCTGCGCGCCGAAGCGCACAAGCCGGGGCAGGCCGAAGGTTTCCTCGACGAAGCCTGCAGTGCAGCCGAACAGCTGCTGGGCGAGCACAACCTGCAGGGCATCGAGCTGCTCGGCCCGGTTCCGGCACCTATGGAGCGACGCGCGGGTCGTTTTCGTGCACAACTATTGCTCCAGGCCAATGCACGGGCGCCTTTGCATCGACTGATCAGTGCCTGGTTGCTACTGTTGGAACAAATGCCGTCCGGGCGCCAGGTACGCTGGTCTTTGGATGTAGACCCCGTGGATCTGTATTGATGAACGTATGGGAGCAACTGTCTTTGTAGGAGCGGATTTATCCGCGAAGACCTTTCGCGGATAAATCCGCTCCTACAGATTTGCGGTGTACCTGCGACACCAAAGGTTGGCAACCTCGCCTCGGCAACGGATAATGTCCAGTTTTTCCACCTGCGCATCGAAGCGCCGCCGCGCTTGCGGTCGAAAGAGAAGCCCATGAAAGACACCATTCGCCAGCTTATCCAGCAAGCCCTCACCCAACTCGTCACCGACGGTGTGTTGCCTGAAGGGCTGACGCCGGCGATCCAGGTGGAAAACGCCCGGGACAAGACCCACGGCGACTTCGCCAGCAACATCGCGATGATGCTGGCCAAGCCGGCCGGCATGAAACCGCGCGACCTGGCCGAGAAAATCATTGCCGCGCTGCCTGCCGACGAGCAGGTCAGCAAGGTCGAGATCGCCGGCCCCGGCTTTCTCAACTTCTTCCAGAATACCCAGGCCCTGGCCGCTCGCCTGGATGCCGCGCTGGCCGATGCCAAGCTCGGCGTCAGCAAAGCCGGCCCGCAGCAGAAGGTCGTGGTCGACCTGTCGGCGCCTAACCTGGCCAAAGAGATGCACGTCGGCCACCTGCGTTCGACCATCATCGGCGACGCCGTTTCGCGCGTTCTGGAGTTCCTCGGCGACACCGTGATTCGTCAGAACCACGTTGGCGACTGGGGCACCCAGTTCGGCATGCTGATGGCTTACCTGCAGGAAAATCCGATCACCAGCGACGAGCTGTCGGACCTGGAAAACTTCTACCGTGCCGCGAAAAAGCGCTTTGACGAGTCGGAAGAGTTCGCCGACCGCGCACGTGGCCTGGTGGTCAAGCTGCAAGCGGGTGACGAGGAATGCCTGAAGCTGTGGACCCGCTTCAAGGACATCTCGCTGTCGCACTGCCAGAAAACCTACGAGCTGCTCAACGTCAAACTGACCATGGCCGACGTGATGGGTGAAAGTGCCTATAACGACGACCTGGCCAACGTGGTCTCCGACCTCAAGGCCAAGGGCCTGCTGGTCGAGAGCAACGGCGCTCAGTGCGTGTTCCTCGACGAATTCAAGAATGCCGAGGGCGAGCCACTGCCGGTGATCGTGCAGAAGGCCGACGGCGGCTACCTGTACGCCACCACCGACCTGGCTGCCATCCGCTACCGCAGCAACGTACTCAACGCTGATCGCGCCCTGTACTTCGTTGACCAACGCCAGGCCCTGCACTTCAACCAGGTGTTCGAAGTGGCCCGTCTTGCCGGCTTCGTCGGCCACCCGATGCAAATGGAGCACATGGGCTTCGGCACCATGAACGGCGCCGATGGCCGTCCGTTCAAGACCCGCGACGGCGGCACGGTGAAGCTGATCGACCTGCTCACCGAAGCCAAGGAGCGTGCCTACGCCCTGGTCAAAGAGAAAAACCCGGAGCTGCCGGAAGACGAACTGCGCGCTATCGGCCAGGTGGTCGGCATCGATGCGGTGAAATACGCCGACCTGTCCAAGCACCGTACCAGCGACTACAGCTTCAACTTCGAACTGATGCTCAACTTCGAAGGCAACACCGCGCCGTACCTGCTTTACGCCTACACCCGCGTTGCTGGCGTATTCCGTAAACTGGGCAAGAGCTTCGATGAAGTGGACGGCCAGATCGTACTGCAAGCCGCTCAGGAGCAGGACCTGGCCGCACGCCTGGCCCAATTCGGCGAAATCCTGAACAACGTCGCCGATAAAGGCACCCCGCACGTACTCTGCGCCTACCTGTACGACGTCGCCGGCCTGTTCTCCAGCTTCTACGAGAACTGCCCGATCCTGGGTGCTGAAACGCCTGAACAACAGCAGAGCCGCCTGCGCCTGGCCGCCCTGACTGGCCGTACCCTCAAGCAAGGTCTGGAGCTGCTCGGCCTGGAAACCCTGGAGCGTATGTAAGTTGGCTGCCAAGAAAAAACCTGCACCCAAGCGTGGCGCCAGTCGCAATCAAGCACCTGCCAAGCAACCGATTCCAGGCTGGTTGTGGCTGGCGATCGGCCTGTCAGTTGGCGCCTTCGTTGTTTTCTTGATGAAGCTTGAGCCGGGCAACGAAGAGGTCAAACGCAGCAAGCCGGAACAGCAGAAAGCCGAAAAGGTCGCCGAAGCCAACAAGACTGCGCCAAGCCCGCAACAGCCGGTCAAGCCCAAGTATGACTTCTATACCTTGCTGCCCGAGTCGGAAGTGATCGTGCCACCTGAGGCGGTACCGGAGAAAACCCCGCCGGTACCAGCACAGCCTCCGGTGACCCCGGCAGAAGCGGCGAAGATCGATACGGCCCGGGCACAAGCCGCACTGCTGGGACAGACGCCACCACCGGCACCACCGGTGATCAAGCCGGCGGCAACCACTCAGTTCTTCCTGCAGGCGGGCTCGTTCCGCAAACAGGCTGACGCCGACAAGGTCCGCGCGCAGATCATTCTGCTCGGCCAGGCAGTCAAGGTGGAATCCGGTACCGTCAAGGAAGAAACCTGGTACCGGGTGCTGGTCGGTCCGTTCAGCAATCGCGAGCAGCTGACCGTGGCTCAGAAACAGCTGGCCGGTAGCGGCTTCAGCAACCTGTTGTTGCAGCAGCGCCAGACCCGCCAGTGATCCCGCCTGTGGCCTTGTCGACAGCGACAAGGCCACAGCCTTCAACGCCGCTGGGCGTTGGCCAGCGACACCTGGGTGTTCAACGTCCAGAAGTCATACAAGACCCCCACCAGAAACAGCCCGCCCGTGAACAGGTAGATGATCCCGGTGATCCATTTACCCTGGTACATGCGGTGCACGCCGAAAATGCCCAGAAAGGTCAGCAGGATCCAGCTCAGGCTGTAGTCCAGAGGGCCGGCGTGAAAACGCATGTCAGCCTCGCGGTCCATCGCCGGGATCAGGAACAGGTCGATCAGCCAGCCAATGCCCAGCAGGCCCAGGGTGAAAAACCAGATCGTGCCGGTAACCGGCTTGCCATAGTAGAAGCGGTGCGCCCCGGTGAAGCCGAAAATCCACAGCAGATAACCGATCACTTTGCTGTGAGTGTCATGCAGCTGTCCGTCCTGTTGATAACTGTTCATTCATAGCCTCTGCGGGTTATCGAAAAATTTTCTAAGAAAAAATGTGACTTTCTGGTGACGAGCCGACGTGTGGCAATTGGCCCCACCTCTTCGCGCAAAGGCCTATCCTGCCTGGCTCGCGCGCTTTGTTTACGTTTTTTTGCCGCAATCTGGCCGGTTTTCACGGCCGTTGCAATCGACAGACGGATCAGAAATTGACCAAAAAGCTGTTATAAAGTTTCGCGCTAACCAACTAGAGCCCTGCCCATGCGTCATTTTTTCAAGACATGGCTGACCCTTTGCCTATTATTGCCACTGGCCGCCCACGCCACCAACCGTGAGCAACGTCTACCCAACGGCTTCACCACCAAGTCCACTTATTCTGCGGCTGCGCGTTCGAACAAGAACGTCAGCAGCAAAGCCCAGCATCGGTCGCGCACCAGCAAGCCGAGCCTGCCGGTCGCGTCGATGTCGCCGCAGCAGAGCAGCGATGTGCTCAGCCGTGCCGTCAACGTTCTGGGCACACCTTACCGTTGGGGCGGCAGCAGCCCAAGCAAGGGCTTCGACTGCAGCGGCCTGGTCAAGTATGCCTTCAACGACATCGATGAAATCGACCTGCCCCGCACCTCCAATGCCATGGCCCAGGGTCACGGCGTGAAAGTCGATCGTAACGACCTCAAGCCAGGCGACCTGATCTTCTTCAATATCAAGAGCCGCCGGGTCAACCATGTTGCCATCTACCTGGGTAACGACCGCTTCATCCATGCCCCGCGCACCGGCAAGCGCGTCAGCATCGACACGCTGAACAAGCCCTACTGGCGCAGCCGCTATGTCGTTGCCAAGCGCGTCCTGCCGAAAAGCCAGCAGTTGCCCCTGGCCAAGCGCTAACGCCATTCATGCGCCCCCAAACGGGCGCTTTCAAGGTTGATCATTCCCCGCGTCACCAGGCCCTGCAGACAACTGTCCAGGGTCTGCATACCCAGCGCACCGCCCGTTTGCATCACCGAGTACAGCTGCGCCACTTTGCCCTCGCGCACCAGATTGCGCACCGCAGGTGTGGCCAGCAGTATCTCGTGAGCGGCCACCCGCCCTCCGCCGGACTTCTCCACCAACACCTGCGACACCACCGCTTGCAAGGCTTCAGCCAGCATGGCGCGAACCAGTTGCTTTTCCTCAGCGGCAAAAACATCCACCAGCCGGTCGATGGTCTTTGCCGCTGAGCCTGCGTGCACGGTCGCCAGCACCAGATGCCCGGTTTCAGCCGCGGTCAGGGCCAGTCGTATGCTCTGCGCATCGCGCAGCTCACCCAGCATGATCACATCCGGGTCCTGACGCAGCGCGCCGCGCAAGGCCTGGGCAAAGCCACGGCTATGCCTGCCGATTTCACGCTGGCTGATCAGGCTGCGCCGGGGGGTGTGGATAAATTCGATGGGATCTTCGAGGGTAATGATGTGCAGCTGCCGCTCACGGTTCAGGTGATCAAGCAAAGCGGCCAGGGTGGTGGACTTGCCCGATCCGGTTGGGCCAGTGATCAGCACCAGCCCCGCAGGCAGCTCGGCAATGTGCCGAAACACGCTGCCCAGGCCCAGCTCGGCAAGGCTGCTCACCCGGTTCGGGATCACCCGAAGCACCGCTGCAGGCCCTCGGCACTGGATAAACGCGTTAACCCGAAAGCGCGCCAGGTCGGGCACCGCGACAGAGAAATCAACGTCCTGAAGGGTTTCGAAATCCTTTTTCTGCCCCTCAGTCATCAACTGCCCCAACAAACCAAGCACCTGCTCAGTGTTCAGCAGCGGTAGATCCAGACGGCACATACGTCCATCCACGCGCATGGCCGGCACCTCTGCTGCCGCCAGGTGCATATCCGAGGCCCCGGCCTTTATTGCCAGGGCCAGCAGTTCAGTCACATCCATGAGACTCCCCAAAGGCTGCCAAGCAGGTAGAATGCCGCAGACCCAAAGAGCCGCCGGCATCGATCAATGTCCACCATAGCAGACAACCTTTCCACGCTCGCCGCACGCATCAGCGCTGCCGCCGAAGCCGCTGGACGCACATCTTCCGACATCCGCCTGCTGGCGGTGAGCAAGACCAAACCCGCCGCCGCCGTGCGTGAAGCCTTTGCCGCCGGAGTTCGCGATGTCGGTGAGAACTACCTGCAGGAAGCCTTGAGCAAACAAGGCGAATTGACCGACCTGCCCTTGACCTGGCACTTCATCGGCCCCATTCAGTCGAACAAGACTCGCGCGATTGCCGAGCATTTTGACTGGGTACATTCCGTGGACCGCCTGAAAATCGCTCAACGCCTGTCCGAACAACGGCCTGAGGTCCTCGAACCGCTGAATATTTGCCTGCAGGTGAACGTCAGCGGCGAGGCCAGCAAATCCGGTTGCACACCCGCAGATCTGCCCGCGCTGGCCACTGCCATCGCCGCCCTGCCCCGACTGCGGCTGCGCGGATTGATGGCGATTCCCGAGCCGACCGACGATCGCGTCGCTCAGGAAGCCGCATTTACCCGGGTTCGCGAGCTGCAAGCCAGCCTTGGCCTGAACCTGGACACCCTTTCCATGGGCATGAGCCACGACCTGGAAGCGGCAATCGCCCAAGGCGCGACCTGGGTGCGTATCGGCACCGCGCTGTTTGGCGCGCGCGACTACGGCCAGCCCTGACCTATGCCTTTATCAACTTTTTCCTAAAGGACCTGACATGAGCAAGACTCGTATTGCCTTTATCGGCGCCGGCAACATGGCTGCCAGCCTGATCGGCGGCCTGCGCGCCCAGGGCCTGGACGCCTCGCAGATCCGCGCCAGTGATCCGGGTGCCGAGCAGCGGGCGAAAGTCCACGCCGAACACGGCATTGAACTGTTCGCCGACAACGCCCAGGCCATCGAAGGCGCCGACGTTGTTGTGCTGGCGGTCAAACCCCAGGCGATGAAAGCCGTGTGCGAAGCACTCAAGCCCAGCCTCAAGCCCGAGCAACTGGTGGTGTCCATCGCCGCCGGAATCACCTGCGCCAGCATGAACAACTGGCTCGGTGCGCAACCGATCGTGCGCTGCATGCCCAACACCCCGGCGCTGCTGCGCCAAGGTGTGAGTGGCCTGTACGCCACCAGCGCAGTCTCCGTGGCGCAACGCCAGCAAGCCGAACAGCTGCTGTCGGCCGTGGGTATTGCCCTGTGGCTGGATACCGAACAACAACTCGACGCGGTCACCGCCGTCTCCGGTAGCGGACCTGCGTATTTCTTCCTGTTGATCGAAGCCATGACTGCCGCCGGCGAAAAGCTTGGCCTGCCACGCGAAACCGCGGCCAAACTGACCCTGCAAACCGCCCTGGGTGCTGCGCACATGGCCGTCAGCAGCGACGTCGACGCCGCCGAACTGCGTCGCCGCGTCACCTCCCCTGCGGGCACCACTGAAGCGGCGATCAAGTCGTTCCAGGCCGATGGATTCGAAGCGCTGGTGGAGAAAGCGCTGAGCGCTGCCGCACACCGCTCGGCCGAGATGGCCGAACAACTGGGCAACTAAGGAGCCGAACATGATCGGATTGAACACCGCTGCCATCTATATTTTGCAAACCCTGGGCAGTCTTTACCTGCTGATCATCATGCTGCGCTTCATCCTGCAGCTGGTTCGTGCTGATTTCTACAACCCGCTCAGCCAGTTCGCCGTGCGCGCCACCCAGCCGCTGCTCAAGCCAATGCGCCGTATCGTCCCGAGCCTGTTTGGCCTGGACATGTCGTCGCTGCTGCTGGCGATCATCGTCCAGGTGCTGATCATGGGTCTGACCCTGCTGCTGGCCTATGGCACCACCGGTAATCCCCTGCAGTTGCTGGTCTGGTCGATGATTGGCGTTACCGCGCTATTCCTGAAGATCTTCTTCTTCGCCCTGATCATCAGCGTGATCCTCTCCTGGGTCGCCCCGGGCAGCCACAACCCTGGCGCCGAGCTGATCAACCAGATCTGCGACCCGTTCCTGGCGCCTTTCCGCCGCCTGCTGCCGAACCTTGGCGGTCTGGACATCTCGCCGATCCTGGCATTCATGGCGCTGAAGCTGATCGACATGCTGGTGATCAACAACCTCGCGGCCATGACCGGGATGCCGGAGATGTTGCGCCTGCTGGTCTGATCCGAAACCTCGCTGATCCCATCGCCGGCAAGGCCGCCTCCCACAGTCTGAGCACTGTAGGAGCCAGCCTTGCCGGCGATGCTGTTAAAGGGGTTGGTACATTGCTTGCTGCATATCCCGGTGGTCTTTAGACTTACGCCTCATTTAAGCGTGAGCAGGGTCGATGTCCACTGTCTTTCCCGAAGATTCGGTCGGTCTGGTAACACCGCAACTGGCACAGTTCAACGAGCCCTTGGCCTTGGCCTGCGGTCGCTCACTGGCCACCTATGAACTGGTCTATGAAACCTATGGCACCCTGAACAGCGCGGCCAGCAACGCCGTGCTGATCTGCCATGCGTTGTCCGGCCACCACCATGCGGCCGGGTATCACAGCCCCGACGACCGCAAGCCGGGCTGGTGGGACAGCTGCATCGGCCCGGGCAAGCCGATCGACACCAATCGTTTCTTCGTGGTCAGCCTGAACAACCTCGGCGGTTGCAATGGCAGCACCGGTCCCAGCAGCATCAACCCGCTCACCGGCAAGCCCTACGGCGCCGACTTCCCGGTATTGACCGTGGAAGACTGGGTGCACAGCCAGGCGCGCCTGGCCGACCGCCTGGGCATCCAGCAGTGGGCCGCCGTCGTCGGCGGCAGCCTGGGTGGCATGCAGGCGCTGCAGTGGACCATCACCTACCCTGATCGCGTGCGGCACTGCCTGGACATTGCCTCGGCACCCAAGCTCTCGGCGCAGAATATCGCCTTCAACGAGGTGGCCCGCCAGGCCATCCTCACCGACCCGGAGTTCCACGGCGGCTCGTTCCAGGACCAGGGCGTGATCCCCAAGCGCGGCCTGATGCTGGCGCGCATGGTCGGGCACATCACCTACCTGTCCGATGACTCCATGGGCGAAAAATTCGGCCGCGAGCTGAAAAGCGACAAGCTCAACTACGACTTCCACAGTGTCGAGTTCCAGGTAGAAAGTTACCTGCGCTATCAGGGCGAGGAGTTCTCCGGCCGTTTCGACGCCAACACCTACCTGCTGATGACCAAGGCCCTGGACTACTTTGATCCGGCCGCGGCCCACGGTGGCGACCTCGCAGCGACCCTAGCCAATGTCACCGCCGACTACTGCGTGATGTCCTTCACTACCGACTGGCGTTTCTCGCCAGCGCGCTCGCGGGAGATCGTCGACGCCCTGATCGCCGCACGCAAGAACGTCTGCTACCTGGATATCGACTCGCCCTATGGCCACGATGCCTTCCTGATCCCGACCCCGCGCTACATCACGGGATTCACGAACTACATGAACCGCATCGTCTGCTGAGGAACCTATGAGAGCCGACCTGGAAATCATCCAAGACTGGATCCCCGCCGGCAGCCGGGTACTCGACCTCGGTTGCGGTACCGGTGAACTGCTGGCGTCATTGCGCGACCACAAGCAGGTCGCCGGCTACGGCCTGGAAATCGACCCCGACAATATCGCCCAGTGCGTAGCCAAGGGCGTCAACGTCATCGAACAGGACCTCGACAAGGGCCTGGGCAACTTCGCCAGCAACAGCTTCGACGTGGTGGTCATGACCCAGGCTCTGCAGGCCGTGGAGTACCCGGACCGGATCCTCGACGAAATGCTCCGCGTGGGCCGCCAGTGCATCATTACCTTCCCCAATTTCGGCCACTGGCGTTGCCGCTGGTACCTGGCGACCAAAGGTCGCATGCCGGTCTCGGACTTCATGCCGTATACCTGGTACAACACGCCGAACATCCACTTCTGCACCTTCGCCGACTTTGAAGCCTTGTGCCTCGAACGTGAAGCCAAGGTCATTGATCGGCTGGCCGTCGACCATTTGCACCGCCACGGGTGGGCGAGCAAGCTATGGCCTAATCTTCTAGGGGAGATCGGCATTTACCGTGTCAGCAGCCCCGGCCTTACCGAACACAAGGTCGCGGTTTAACCCGCACACTGGAGGAGAACGATCATGGGTCGCTTGTTGAGCTTTTTACTGACTGCCTGCCTGAGCATGAGCGCAGTCGCCGCCGACGCCATCAAAGGCGAACGCCAGGAAGTCTTCGGGGATACCACGGTGCACTACAGCACCTTCATCTCGACCTTCCTGCAGCCGGATATCGCCAAAGCCGCAGAACTGGTTCGCAGCAAAAATCAGGGCGTGATCAACATTTCGGTGATCAAGGCCGGCAAGCCCGTGGTCACCCAGGTCAGCGGCAGCGTCAAAGACCTCACCAGCAATTCGATCCCGCTGAAGTTCAAGCAGGTCAACGAACAAGGTGCGATCTACTACCTCGCCCAGTTCCCTGTGGAGCAGCAGGAAACCCGTACTTTCACCATCAATGTTGATACTGGCGGCAAAACCGAAACCATCAGCTTCAACCAAGAGCTTTTCCCAGGCGAATGATGACTTTTCAACAAATCGTATTGGCCAGCCACAACGCCGGCAAACTCAAGGAACTGCAGGCCATGCTCGGTGATACCGTGCAGTTGCGTTCCATTGGCGAATTCAGCAGCGTCGAGCCGGAAGAAACCGGTCTGTCGTTCGTCGAGAACGCCATCCTCAAGGCGCGCAATGCTGCGCGCATTTCCGGGATGCCGGCGCTGGCCGACGACTCCGGCCTGGCCGTGGATTTCCTCGGTGGCGCCCCGGGTATCTACTCGGCACGCTACGCCGACGGCAAGGGCGATACGGCCAACAACGCCAAGCTGCTCGATGTGCTCAAAGACGTCCCGCAGGAGCAACGTGGCGCCCAGTTCGTCTGCGTCCTGGCACTGGTGCGGCATGCCGACGACCCGCTGCCGATCCTCTGCGAAGGCCTCTGGCACGGCCGTATCCTGACCGAGGCCAGCGGCGAGCACGGCTTTGGCTACGACCCGCTATTCTGGGTACCGGAGCGTAACTGCTCGAGCGCCGAGCTGAGCCCCGCCGACAAGAACCAGATCAGCCACCGTGCCCGCGCCATGAGCCTGTTGCGTCAACGTCTGGGCCTGGCATGACCGATCGTTCGCCGGCACAGCCACTGCACCTGGGCGAGGCTGGCTTCACTTCCCAAGCACCGCGGGCGGCCTTGCCACAGCTGCCGCCCCTGGCGCTGTACATCCATATCCCCTGGTGCGTGCGTAAATGCCCGTATTGCGACTTCAACTCCCACGCCGCCACGCCTGAGCTGCCGGAAGAGGCGTATGTCGATGCCTTGCTGGCTGACCTCGATCAGGAACTGGGGGCGGTCTACGGCCGGCCAATCAGCTCGATCTTCTTCGGTGGCGGCACCCCCAGTTTGTTCAGCGCTCGTGCACTGGGCCGTCTGTTGGTGGGTGTTGAGCAGCGCATTCCATTTGCCAGCGATATCGAAATCACCCTGGAGGCCAACCCCGGGACGTTCGAGCAAGAGAAGTTCAAGGCTTACCGGCAGTTGGGTATCAATCGCCTGTCGATCGGCATCCAGAGCTTCCAGCAGGCCAAGCTTGAAGCCCTGGGTCGCATTCACAACGGTGACGAAGCGATTCGCGCCGCCGACATGGCGCGCAATGCCGGCTTCGATAATTTCAATCTCGACCTGATGCACGGCCTGCCCGATCAGTCGCTGGAAGACGCCCTGGGTGACTTGCGCCAGGCCATCGCACTGAACCCCACGCATCTGTCCTGGTACCAGCTGACCCTGGAACCGAACACGGTGTTCTGGAACCAGCCACCGCTGCTGCCCGAGGACGACATCCTCTGGGATATCCAGGAGGCCGGCCAAGCCCTGATGGCCAGCCACGGCTATACCCAGTATGAAGTCTCGGCCTACGCCCAGCCTGGCCGGGCCGCCCGGCACAACCTCAACTACTGGAGCTTCGGCGACTTCATCGGCATCGGTGCGGGTGCCCACGGCAAACTCAGCCATCCGGACGGGCGCATCCTGCGCACCTGGAAAACGCGCTTGCCCAAGGACTACCTGAACCCGGCCAAAGCCTTCAAGGCCGGCGAGAAACTCCTGCCAGTGGATGAGCTGCCGTTCGAGTTTCTGATGAACGCCCTGCGCCTGACCCAGGGCGTGGACGCCGAGCTGTTCAGCCAGCGCACAGGGTTGGCGCTGGAGCAACTGACTACGGCGCGGCGTGAAGCCGAACAAAAGGGCCTTTTACAGGTCGAAACGACGCGACTGGTTGCCACCCCACGGGGCCAGTTGTTCCTCAACGACTAAATCCCCATTTTTTATATTTAAAATTTTGACCTAACGAAAAATCGTTTAAACAATAAGCAGCCAAGCTTTGTGTATTGGAACTATTCACAAAACGTTCGCCCACAAAATTAATTTGC
>JAVXRI010000113.1:0-17198 GCA_036643775.1 Pseudomonas sp.
TCATCCGCGATGGGGCGCGTAGCGGCCCCAAAAATGGGCCTGCTACGCAGTCCATCGCGGCGGTCCGGCGTCCCGGTAAATCCGCTCCTACATCACCCCACCCAGTGATACACCGGCGCATCCGCCCCGCTTTCCACCTTCACATCGGCACTGTGACGCAAACGCACCAGCAAGCGTTTACCTGCCGCAGTATTACCCGCCAGCCCTTCCAGTTGCTCAAGCAACTCCGGCCCATTGAGCTGCCCGGCCTTGCGCAATACGTCGCGCGCCGCCTGCCAGAGTGCATCATCCGCCCGGGCACCAGGCACTGATGCCACTGCCGCCGCAGTCGCAACCGGCGCCACAGCCGTCAATTGCCCACCCAGTTGTGCCCATTCCGCGGGGTCCAGCTCCAGGGTCAGATCCACCGGCCAGTCGCCGATATGTCCACGAATTCGCACGGTCGTTTCCTCTGCTCAGTGACGGGCTCCATGCTCCCACGCCGACGATCAGTCGCCAAGCACACTGGCACCCACGGAACAAGTTGTTATAACATAACCAAACACATCCTGTGCCCTCGTGGAGTCTTGCCCATGCGTCGCCTGTTCCTTGCGTTGCCGTTCGCCTTGCTGCCTCTGGCCATTGCTCATGCCCATGAGGACCACGATCATGATCATGACCACGGGCACAGCAGCCTCGCGGCCCATGAGCACGGTGTCGCCCGACTCAATGTGGCACTTGAAGGCAAAGTACTGGAACTGGAACTGGAAAGCCCGGCAATGAATCTGGTCGGCTTCGAGCACGCGGCCAACAGCGATAGCGACAAAGCCAAAGTTGCCGCCGTGCGTACGCAACTGGAAAATCCGCTCGCCCTGTTTGCGCTGGCCAAAGCCGCCAACTGCAGTGAAAGCGCCCAGGAACTGGAAAGCCCGTTGTTCGGCGACAAGCCGGAGTCAGGAAAAGATGCACATGAGCATAGTGAAATTCACGCTCACTACACCTTCGACTGCGAAAAGCCCGAACAGCTCACCACGCTTGACCTGAACCCACTGTTCAAAGCTTTCCCCGCCACCCATAGAATTCAGCTACAACTGATCGGACCGAATGGCCAGCAGGGGATTGAAGCCACTGCCGCCCACGCCTCAATCCCTCTGTGAAAGCCCCTTCGCCATGAGCCAGGCACTGATTGAACTGACCGACCTGGGCTTTGCCTGGCCGGGCCAAGCCCCTCTGCTGGATATTCCCGCCTTGCGCCTTGAGGCGGGTGAATCGCTGTTTCTCAAAGGCCCCAGCGGCAGTGGCAAAACCACCCTGCTCGGCCTGCTGGGTGGGGTGCAGCAACCTGACCGAGGCAGCATCCGCCTGCTCGGTCAGGACCTTAGCGAACTGAAAATGGCCGCACGCGACCGCTTTCGGGTCGATCACACCGGCTACATCTTCCAGCAATTCAACTTGCTGCCGTTTCTCTCGGTGCGGGAAAACGTCGAGCTGCCTTGCCGCTTCTCCCGCAGTCGCGCCCAGCGTGCTGCGCAGCGCCACGGCAGCATCGACCAGGCAGCCGCCAGCCTGCTTGCCCACCTTGGCCTGAAAGACCCTGGATTACTCGCACGGCGCGCCGACAGCCTGTCCATCGGCCAGCAACAGCGCGTTGCCGCCGCCCGTGCCTTGATCGGCCAGCCCGAACTGGTGATTGCCGACGAGCCGACCTCGGCCCTCGACGCCGACACCCGTGAAGCGTTCATTCGCCTGCTGTTTGCCGAATGCCGTGATGCTGGCTCCAGCCTGCTGTTCGTCAGCCATGATCAGAGCCTGGCGGCGCTGTTCGACCGCCAGTTGTCACTGGCCGAGCTCAACCGCGCGGCGCTGCCAGCCAACGATCTGGAGGCCTGATGTACCTGCTTCGTCTTGCCCTGGCGAGCCTCGCCAACCGCCGCTTCACTGCGTTCCTTACCGCCTTTGCCATCGCCCTGTCGGTCTGCCTGCTGCTGGCCGTCGAGCGCGTGCGCACAGAAGCCCGCGCCAGCTTCGCCAGCACCATCAGCGGCACCGACCTGATCGTCGGCGCCCGTTCCGGCTCGGTCAACCTGCTGCTGTATTCGGTGTTCCGTATCGGCAATGCCACCAACAACATCCGCTGGGACAGCTACGAGCACTACGCCAGTGACAAGCGGGTGAAGTGGGCGATTCCGATTTCACTCGGTGACTCCCATCGCGGCTACCGGGTGATGGGCACCAACAGCAGTTACTTCGAGCACTATCAGTACGGCCGCAAGCAGAACCTGCAACTGGCCCAGGGCCGGGAATTCGCCAGCGACCCGTTCGAAGTGGTGCTCGGTGCCGAAGTCGCCCAGGCCCTGCACTACAAGCTCGGTGACAAGCTGGTCCTGGCCCACGGCGTTGCCGCCATCAGCCTGGTCAAGCATGACGACAAGCCCTTCACCGTGGTCGGTGTGTTGCAACGTACCGGCACACCGGTAGACCGCACTCTGCATATCAGTCTCGGCGGCATGGAAGCCATTCATATCGACTGGCACAACGGTGTACCCGCCCGCGGGGCCGGACGAATCAGCGCCGAGCAGGCGCGTAATCTGGACCTCACGCCGAAAGCCATTACCGCCGTGTTGCTGGGCCTGAACAACAAGATCTCGACCTTCAGCCTGCAGCGCGAAATCAACGAGTACCGCAACGAGCCGCTGCTGGCGATCCTGCCGGGTGTAGCCCTGCAGGAGCTCTGGAGTCTGATGGGCACCGCCGAGCAGGCGTTGTTCGTGGTGTCGTTGTTCGTGGTGCTGACCGGGCTGATAGGCATGCTCACGGCGATCCTCACCAGCCTCAACGAACGCCGCCGGGAGATGGCTATTCTGCGCTCGGTCGGCGCCCGTCCGTGGCACATTGCCGGGCTGCTGGTGCTTGAGGCTCTGGCCCTGGCGCTGGTCGGCATCGCGGCGGGCCTGGGCCTGCTCTACCTGGGCATCGCCATTGCGCAGGGTTATGTACAAGCCAACTACGGGCTGTTCCTGCCCCTGGCCTGGCCAAGCGCCCACGAATGGAGCCTGCTGGCGATTATTCTGGGCGCTGCATTGCTGATGGGCAGCGTGCCCGCCTGGCGAGCCTATCGGCAGTCTCTGACCGATGGCCTGTCCATTCACTTGTGAGACCTTTGATGCCACGCGTTCTGCTGTCGATACTGCTGCTGGTGGCCACGCCGTTGTGGGCGGCCGAGCCGCGCACTCTGGAGTGGCCGCAGCTGATTCCCGCCGGTGCACCCATCGTCCAGCCGCAACTGGCGCCGCTGCACGACCTGTCACAATTGAGCGATGCCCTGGCCGCCGAATCGGCCCCGGCCGCCCACCAGCAAGTGCCGAACGCCCCGGTGGTCAAGGCCCTCGATGGCCAGCAGGTGAAGTTGCCGGGTTATATCGTGCCGCTGGAGGTCAGCGAAGAAGGTCGCACCACCGAGTTTCTTCTGGTGCCCTACTACGGCGCCTGCATCCACGTGCCGCCGCCACCGTCCAACCAGATCGTGCATATCGTCAGTGAGATGGGGGTTCGCGTCGAGGACCTCTACCAGCCTTACTGGATCGAAGGCCGGATGCAGGTGAAAAGCACCAGCAGTGAACTGGCCGACGCCGGTTACCAGATGGAAGCCGAGAAAATCTACGCTTATGAACTAGAATGAATACCCCGCACACTGGCTTTGACGCTTTCATTGAGCTGGGTCAAATCGCGAAAATAATGGCTCTTTACCATTGGACGTACCAATTCTAAACGTCCTTTGGGAGCTTCCATGAACAAGTCCTTGCTCAGCGCCTCGCTTTTCGCTTTGGCGCTCGCAGCCCCTGTTGTCCACGCCCACCAGGCTGGCGACTTCATCGTGCGTGCCGGCGCAATCACTGTTAATCCCAACGAGGACAGCGGTGACATCAAGCTCGACGGCACCAAGGTGTCCGGCACCAAGGCGACTCTGGATAGCGACACCCAACTGGGCCTGACCTTCGCCTACATGCTGACCGACCACATCGGTCTGGAGCTGCTGGCCGCAACGCCGTTCCACCACACTGTCGGCGTCAAGGGCCTGGGCCCAGGCCTGGACGGCAAGCTGGGCGACATCAAACAACTGCCACCGACCCTGTCGCTGCAGTACTACCCGATGGAACCAAGCTCGAAGTTCCAGCCGTATGCCGGTATCGGTCTGAACTACACCATGTTCTTTGACGAAGACCTGGACAGCAACCGCAAAGCCCAGGGCTTCAGCAACCTGAAAGTCAAAGACTCGTTCGGTCTGGCCGGTCAGCTGGGTATGGACTACATGATCAACGATCACTTCCTGGTCAACGCTGCGGTCTGGTACGTGGACATCGACACCAAGGCCACCATGGACGGCCCGAGCGCCCTGGGCGTCGGCAAGACCAAGGTCGACGTAGATGTCGATCCATGGGTCTACATGGTGGGTGTGGGTTACAAGTTCTAAGACTGCGGGGTCTTGGAAAGAAAAAAGCGGCGATTCAATCGCCGCTTTTTTTATTGCTTGCCGAGCAATCGCGCAAGCCCATCGGCCAACGGCGTGGGCTCCGGGAACTCAAAGCGCGTCAACAGCCGCTGGTTGTTCGCCCGTGAGTGACGAATATCGCCCAGGCGCGCGGGCCCGTAACTGATCGCCGGCAAGTCGCCCACCACTGATTTGAGCGCGGCCAGCAACTGGTTCAGCGACGTGGCCTGGTTCAGACCGATGTTGATTGCGCCCTCTTCAATCTCCTGCAACTCCAGGGCCTGGACCATCACTGCAACCAGATCGCCGATGTAGAGGAAATCTCGGGTCTGCTCGCCATCACCGAACAGCGTGATCGGCACACCACTGAGGGCGCGCTCGCAGAAAATACTGATCACCCCCGAGTACGGCGAGGACGGATCCTGGCGTGGCCCGAAGATATTGAAGAAGCGGAACACCACCGGCTCCAGGCCATGCTGGCGGCGATAGAAGTCCAGGTACTGCTCACTGGCCAGCTTGTCCACGGCATAGGGCGTAAGCGGCGCCTTGGGCGCGTCTTCCTCGATCGCCAGGCCTTCACCGTTGTTGCCATAGACGGCAGCACTGGAGGCAAACAGCACGCGCTTGATGCCGTTGAGGCGCATGGCCTCGCAGACATTCAAGGTGCCGATGAAGTTGCTCTGGTGGGTTTTCACCGGGTCGTCCACCGAGGCCTGCACCGAGGCAACGGCGGCCAGATGCACCACCGCCTGACACCCTGCTGCCGCGCGCCTGACCAGCTCACCGTCGGCCACATCGCCTTCGATCAGTTCCAGGCCTGGGTGATCCATTTGCAGGTTGCTGCGTTTGCCCGTGGACAGGTCATCGAGGATCCTTACCGCGTAGCCTTGGGCCAGCAATGCATCGCTCAGGTGGGAACCGATGAAGCCCGCGCCACCGGTGATGAGAATGGGGGAATCAGCCATGGCGATAGAATCGATCCAGTAGAGGTGGCAAACCCGAGCGCCAGGCGCGGGGTTTGATACCGAAAGTGTGCAGAATTTTCTTGCAGGCCAGCACTGCATGCTGTGGTTCTTCGCTGGCATCCGGGCGCGCGGCATGGGCTTGCGCCGTCGGCGCAGTGACCGCCAGCTTGTGCAGCTGTGCTGCCTCACTGAGGATAGCCTGGCCAAGCGCCAGCGGCGTGGTGGCTTCGTTACCGGCGTAGTGATAGGTGCCCCACAGCGGCGCGGAGCAATCGAGCTGCTTGAGCACCGAGAGAATCACCCGTGCGGCATCGTCCACCGGCGTCGGGTTACCGCGGCGGTCATCGGCCAGGAGCAGTTCCTGGGGCTGTTCGGCACGGGTCAGAAAGCGCCCGAGCACGCCATCGATGCTCTCGTCGAGCAACCAGCCGAAGCGCAGCAGTACATGCTGGGGGCAGGTCGCGCGGACGCTCTGTTCGATCCGCCACAGTGCCTGGCCACGCAGGCCCAGGGGCACCGGCTCATCTTTTTCGCTGTAGGCCGTGGCGCGCGAGCCGTCGAATACCCGGTAGCTCGAAGGCTGGACCAGGATAATGTTGTGGTGCTGGCACAGCTCAGCCAGGCGCTCTACCGAGCGTTCCTGCTGCGCCAGGCGCTTTTCGCTGACGGACTCGGCCTGGAACCAGTCAAAGTAGTACGCCAGGTTCACCAACGCGTCGGGGCGGGTGTCGTCCAGCAACTGGGTGAGGCTGGCCGGATCCCAGCCGTGCTCTGGCGGACGCGGTGCCAGAAAGCCGATATCTTCCTCGGCCCCGAGTCGAATCAGCGCTTGCCCGAGGGCACTTCCACCACCCAACAGCATCAGGCGCATTCGCATAGAGTCAACAGGTCCGATCAGATTGATTGAGGGCAAAGGCACATTTTGCGTTTTCCGGCTAGGGAAGTCCAACGCAGCCCATATCTACGTACTTCGGCAAACGGCCTATAATGCGCCCGGTATGCGCATCCTCGGCTTCTCAAGGCGGTGTCCATGGAACTGGAAACAGCTTCAACGCAACGATCAGCGTGGCAATACGATGAGCCCAGTCCCGGAATGGAACGGTTCATCACCGAAACCTTTGACCACTATCAGCAACAGGCCCGACTGCTGGTCCCCGATACAGAACGCGCACCACCGCTGTTCGTCGTCGGCGGCGCACGCTCGGACTTCACCCGCCTCAATCCCCTGCTCTATCGGCTACAGGCGTTGGGTATTGGCTCGCTGACCGCCAACCTGTCAGGCCATAGCCTTGCCAGCGAACCTGGTGCGCTCGAGCCTTCGCTGCTCACCAACCGTGAAGAAGCCCGGCGGTTTCATCAGCATATCGCTGCGCGTTGCCAGACCCTGATCGGTCATAGCCTGGGGGCCTCCATTGCCTTGAAGCTGGCGGCGCAGCAACCGGCTGTGGATAAGTTGATCCTCATCTGCCCTGCCGTCTACCCGGACTGCGCCCATGACGCACCCTTCGGCCCGGCCTTCAAGGCGGCAATCAGCAAGCCTTATGGTTTTATGGACTGCGACAGCTTTGAGTTCCTGCGCCAGTTTCAGGGCCGTGTGTTGCTGGTGTTGGGCGAGTTCGACGGACTGAACTCGCAGACGCACGGGCAAGGTGCCGGCACTTCGGCCGGCACACTGTGGCTGGCCGGCGCCGAGCGCTACAGCCCGATCCCGGAAGAAGTCACCCGCGCCTTGCTCAAATCGGTACCGCCACCGCATCTGGAGTGCCTGTTGCTCTCCAACTGCGATCACGGCATTGCCGCACATCTGCGTACCGTACCCGTGGTAGCGGATCAGGTGGCGCAGACAATCGCCGAGTTCATCCTCGGCGATACCTGATCACTCGATTTCGAACAGCCCGTTGCTGATAGGCCCGACACTCAGCCGCTCGCGCACATCGTCGTCGATACGCGGATCGTCCGGACGATAGAGCTTCACCTGGCGATAGGCGCTGATGCGGTTGATCTCTGTTCCGAGGAACTCCCAGACCACCCGGGTGCAGGCCGGTGTGCGCCGGTCGCCGCTGGACACCCCGGTTTTCAGGCCGTTCAAGCGGGTGATGCGGCTCTTGAAGCTGGGGATCAGGATGGTCTGGCTCATCTCGTTGACCGTCAGCGACTCGTAATCGATGAGAAACAAGCGGTCCTGCAACTGGAACGCCGCGCCCAGATAACGACAACGTACCCAGTCTTCGGCTTGCACATCGGTGCTGCTGGAGCGTTCCTGACGTTCCTGGCGCTCGAACAGGAACGTACCGCGCTCCTCGCGCAGGTGAACCAGCGACAGCAGTATCGAGCCCGGTACCGACATGCAGTTGGAGTATTCGAAGTAGTAACCGCAGTACCGCGAAAGATTGCCGCTCTGCTCGCGCAATGGCCGCAGCAGTTCGCTGAGCGGATCTTCTTGCGGGGCGGTGACGGTCGCCGGATTGCGCGCACCAATCAGCCGGGCGAACTGCTCAGGCGGCAGGCCGAGTTCGTAATCCTCGACGCCGAAGAAATCGCCGATGCGCTTGAGGTTGAACGGTGTCGGCTGGCTTTGCCCGCTCAAGTACTTGTTGAACTGTGCCCGGTTGATCGACAGCTGTCGGCAAACCTCTGAAATAGAGCGGTAGTGGCTGCAGGCGAGTTTGAGGTTGGTACCGAGATTTTCGCTCATGCGCGGTGTTCCAGGTGATGCGATAGGCGCCAGTTTAGCATCAAGTCGCATCAACTCAGAGCAACCAGCGAAATTGTAACCGTATTTGTCTTAGCCAACCATGCGCGCCAAGGTAGCGGCGCACCGACGCCGCTTCAGTTGTCTTTCATGCAAAGAATAAGAATCGAGGTCACTCCATGCTCGAAGCACTCAACGATTTCCTCTCGGGGAAACTCCTCATCGTCCTGATCGTCGGACTCGGCGGTTATTTCACTATCCGCTCGCGTTTTGTCCAGTTCCGTCATTTCGGCCACATGTTCAGCGTGTTCAAGGAATCGCTGCACGGCCAGGCTGGCCAGTTGAGCTCGTTCCAGGCCCTGATGCTGAGCCTGGCCGGCCGCGTCGGCGCCGGTAACATCGCCGGTGTCGGCATCGCCGTGACCCTCGGCGGCCCCGGTGCAGTGTTCTGGATGTGGGTGACTGCGCTGGTGGGTATGTCCAGCAGCTTTTTCGAATGCACCCTGGCCCAGGTCTACAAGCGTGCCGACGGCGACGGTCTGTACCGTGGCGGCCCGGCCTATTACATCCAGCACGGTCTGAAACTCAAGACCATGGCCGTGGTGTTCTCGGTCCTGTTGCTGGTGACCTACGGCTTTGCCTTCAACGGCCTGCAGTCCTACACCGTGACTCACTCGCTGCAAAACGCCTTCGGCTTTGCTCCTGAGCGCACCGGCATTGCCCTGGCCGTGCTGCTGGCCATCGTCTTCCTCGGCGGCATCAAGCGTATCGCTGCAGTCTCCGACCTGCTGGTGCCGGTCAAGACCCTGGCCTACATCGGCGTGACCCTGTATGTGATCGGCAGCCAGATCGAACACGTCCCGGCCATGCTGGAAACCATCTTCAAAAGTGCCTTCGGCCTCGATCCGGCCTTCGGCGGCCTGCTCGGCAGCGCGATTGTCATGGGTGTGAAACGTGGCGTGTTCGCCAACGAAGCAGGCCTGGGCAGTGCACCTAACGTCGCTGCCGTGGCGGCGGTGAAACACCCGGGCGCGCAGGGCGTGGTCCAGGCGTTCAGCGTGTTCCTCGACACCTTCGTGATCTGCACCTGCACCGCGTTGCTGATTCTGCTGTCCGGCTTCTACACCCCGGGTTTCGAAGGTGACGGCATTGTCCTCACCCAGAACTCCCTGGCCGCTGTGGTCGGTGACTGGGGTCGCCTGTTCGTCAGCGTGGCGCTGTCGCTGTTCGTCTTCACCTGCATCCTCTACAACTACTACCTGGGTGAAACCAGCCTGCAGTTCCTCAGCCGCAACCGCCTGGTACTGCTGGGCTACCGCGCCCTGGTCCTGGCGCTGATCGTCTGGGGCTCGGTACAGAACCTGTCTACCGTGTTTGCCTTTGCCGACATCACCATGACCTGCCTGGCCTTCGTCAACCTGATCGCCCTGGCCCTGCTGTTCAAGGTCGGCCTGCGGGTGATGCGCGACTACGACGAGCAACGCAAGGCAGGGATCAAGCAGCCCGTGTTTGACGCGTCGAAGTTCAGCGACCTGGACCTGGACCTGCAAGCCTGGCCAGTGAAGCCGGCGACCGAGGCCAAGGCCGAAGTCACCGCTGCCACTGTGCAGCCGCAGAACTGAAATGCGCGCCGTAACGAACCTGCTGGTGCTCTACACCGGAGGCACCATCGGCATGCTCGAAACACCGCAGGGCCTGGCGCCGGCCGGTGGTTTCGAGGCGCGCATGCGCGACTATCTGGCGACTCATCCGCAAGCGCCGGGCATCGCCTGGCAATTGCGTGAACTGTCGCCGTTGCTCGACAGCGCGAACATGCAGCAAGCCAACTGGCTGTCGATGCGCGAGGCGATTGTCGAGGCGGTGAAACAGGATGGCCACGACGCCATCCTGGTGCTGCATGGCACCGACACTCTGGCCTATAGCGCGGCGGCCTTGTCGTTCCTGTTGCTCGGGCTCGACGTGCCGGTGGTGCTGACCGGCTCGATGCTGCCTGCTGGCGCTCCGGACAGCGATGCCTGGGGTAATTTGTGCGGGGCCTTGAGCCTGTTCGAGGCCGGTATCGAAAACGGCGTGCAGCTGTATTTCGCCGGCCAGCTGTTGCATGGCGCCCGCGCCAGCAAGCTGCGCAGCGAAGCGTTCGATGCCTTTGCCGCACTCCCTCGTCATCGTGACGGGCAACGGGCCGGGCAGATTCCCGCGGTACTCACTTACTGCCAGCCACGCACGCCGGTGAACCTGGCGGTGCTACCGGTGTTTCCGGGGCTGCAGGCTGCGCATGTGCGGGCGCTGATCGACAGCGGTGTGAAGGGCTTGCTGCTGGAGTGCTACGGCAGCGGCACCGGCCCGTCTGATGACGAAGCCTTGCTCCAGGTCCTGGCCGATGCGCGCCAGCGCGGTGTACTGGTTGTCGCCATCAGCCAGTGCCCGCAAGGCAGCGTGCTGTTCGATACCTATGCGGCGGGCAGTCGACTGCGCGATGCAGGGTTGGTGTCTGCAGGCGGCATGACCCGCGAAGCGGCGCTGGCCAAGTTGTTTGCGCTACTCGGTGCCGGGCTGGATATGGCGACGGCACAGCACTGGTTCGCCCTGGACCTGTGCGGGGAACGGGCGCAGTAGAAAATGGCGGAAGGCAGCGGGAGTCGAACCTGCCCGGGAACGGCTGCCGTCCCCAACCGGGTTTGAAGCCCGGCCGCGCCACCGGGCGCGATTGCCTTCCTTGAACTCAGTGCCCGGGCGATTGTGCCAGGGCGTTGTCGGCACGCACCTGACGCCGGTCACCCATGCGGCGGGTCAGGCCGATACGATCAAAATACTCCAGCACCTGGATGCTGCGCTTACGGCCAATCCCCAGCACATCACGAAAGGCGGTTACCTGAACCACCGGATCGTCGCTGGCCAGCTGCAAGAGCATAGCTGCCATTTGTCGGAGAGTGGCTTCAGGATAGAACAGATCGCGGACCACCTGGTGCACCTGTCCCCAAGCGCGCCAGTTTGCGCAGCAGCAAGCGCACCTGCGCCTCATCTTGCGCCACTGAACGGGCCATATCACGCACCCAGGGAGGATCGAATTGCCCCTGTGCAAGCAGCGGCTGCAACTGCAGCCATAGCGCCTCATCTTCCTCGCTCAGACGCACCTGATGATCAGGCAAATGCAGCCAGGGGCCGCTGCCCATGATGGTTCCACTGGCAAGCAGCTCATCAAGCAGACTGATAAAGGCCGAACGCTCCAGGGGCAAGGCGGCAAAGCGGCGCAGCCGATCCCGGTCGGGTCCGAGCTGGTCTGGCTCCTGCTCATGAAATTGCGCCAACTGCTCCAGCACCGCCTGCTTCAATGTTTGCCAGCGTGCCGTGGTGAACAGCAACGGCCCCTGACGCGTCGCGACCACCTGCACCTCTGCCGGCAGCTTCCAGCTGCTACGCAAGCGATTGAACTGACGCTCCAGGCGCTGCGGATCAAGCCCGCCCTCATCGTTGGCCAGTAGCGCTGGCAAGGCTTGTTCGAGGCTGTCGACGGTGGCCAGCGCCTGCAACTGTGCCAGACGCGCCTCGCTTCGACGTTGCCGGGCCGGAGCATAAGGGTCGAGTACCCGGCCACCGCCGAGGGTGCGTTGCGCGCTGTGATCGCGCAGCACCAGACGATCACCGTGCACCGCCTGCAGCGGCGCGTTGAGCTGCAACTGGGCAAACATGCGGCCACCGGGAAGCATCTGTTCTCCCTGCAACAAGGCCACCCGCGCACTGACATCCTGGGTGCCCAAGTGCACATGCACGGGACTGAAATGGGCAAAGCTGCGGATTTCGCTGGCCAGCAAGTGCAGCTCGATATCCACCCGTTGCGTCGGCCCGTGCAGCCACTCGGCGAGCAACCAGTCACCGCGGTGAATCTGCGCAAGTTCGAGGCGCTCGGCACTGATGTTCAACGCCACCCGCTGCCCCGCCCACGCCTCGGCTACCGCCTCGTTCTGGGCATGCAGCCCGCGTACCCGCACCGCTTTGCCGAGCTTGCCCAGCGCCAGGGTATCGCCCAGCTGCACCTGACCATCGAGCGCAGTTCCCGTAACCACGATACCCGCCCCTGCCACCGCGAAAGCGCGATCTATGGCCAGGCGAAAACCGCCCCGGCGGCTGCGCTCACGGATCTCGCCTTGAGCATCGATCAAGGCCTGACGCAGGGCATCGACGCCCTCGCCGGTAATGCTGGACAGTGGAAATTGCGTAGCGCCAGCATAGGGACCGGCCGCCAGCAGGATGCTGATTTGCGCCTGCACCTCCCGCACCCGGCGCGGCTCGACACGGTCGCACTTGCTGATGGCCACCAGCGCCCGCGGAATCCCCAGCAACTGAACTATGGCCAGGTGTTCGCGGGTCTGCGGCATCACCCCGTCATCAGCGGCGACCACCAGGATCACCAGGTCGATACCCTGGGCCCCGGCGAGCATGTTGTGGATAAATCGCTCGTGCCCCGGGACGTCGATAAACCCGGTCAGCGGCGCTCCCGCTTCCAGGCTTGCGTAGCGGTAACCCAGGTCGATGGTCATGCCCCGCTCGCGCTCTTCCCGGCGCTGATCGCCGGCCTGGCCGGTCAGGGCCTCGAGCAATGAGGTCTTGCCATGGTCGATATGCCCTGCCGTGCCGACAATCACCTCAGCGCCTCCACCGCCTGCAACGCGGGCAATTGCGCCAACCAACCGGCCTCGTCATCCAGCTGGCGCAGGTCCAGCCACAGGGCGTCGTCATCGATGCGCCCGAGCACGGGAACCGGCAACTGGCGCAGGGCCTCTTCCAGTTCTCGCAGGCTGCGACCGCGCAAGCGCCTGGACAGTTGCGGGCGCAGGCACAAGGCAGCACTGGGTAAACGGGCGACCGGCTGACTACCGCTGCCGATCATGCTCAGTGCCGGTACTGCCGCGACATCCCAGTGAGCGCCGATAACCTTTCTGAGTTGCGGCGCCAGACGTTCGGCCTGGGCGAGTATTTCGGCCTGCGGTCGGGTCAGCAGGCGCAGGCTGGGCAAGCGCTCAGCCAGCAGGTCCGGGTTGCGGTACAGGCCCAGCACCGCTTCCAGCGCGGCAAGGGTCAGTTTGTCGACCCGCAGTGCACGCTTGAGCGGGTTCTTCTTGATCTTGCTGATCAGTTCCTTGCGCCCGACGATAATGCCGGCCTGGGGGCCACCGAGCAGTTTGTCGCCGCTGAAAGTGACGATGTCCGCTCCATCGGCCAGCGCCTGGCGCACTGTTGGTTCCGCAGGCAGGCCCCAACGGGTCAGGTCGAGCAGGCTGCCGCTGCCCAGGTCTTCGAGCAGGGGCAAATTGTGGCGGTGCGCCAGTTGCGCAAGCTCGGCGGTCGCGACCTGGGTGGTGAAGCCCTGAATGCTGTAGTTGCTGCAGTGCACGCGCATCAGCAGGCCGCTGCGCGGACCGATCGCGGCTTCGTAGTCGCGGGCGTGGGTGCGGTTGGTGGTGCCGACTTCATGCAGTTTGACCCCGGCCCGGGCCATGATGTCCGGTATGCGAAAGGCGCCACCGATCTCGATCAGTTCGCCACGGGAGATGATGCCTTCCTTGCGCGCGCCCAGGCTGTTGAGTGCCAGCAACACGGCCGCTGCATTGTTGTTGACCACCGTAACCGCCTCGGCGCCGGTCAGCTCACGGATCAAACCTTCAATCAGGTCATCGCGGTCCCCGCGCTTGCCGGTGGCCAGGTCGAATTCGAGGTTGAGCGGATAGCGTGCAGCCATCTGCACCGCGTCGATGGCTTCCTCGGGCAGCAGCGCCCGGCCAAGGTTGGTGTGCAGCACCGTCCCCGTGAGGTTGAACACCCGCCGCACCTGACTGCGGTGCCGGGCCGCCAGCCGTTCGCCAGCGCGACCAGCGAGTACCGGTGGCGCCAGTTCGGCAGGGTCCAGTTGCCCCTGATGGACCGGTTCGCGCAGGTCATCGAGCAACTGGCGCAAAGTCGCCAGTACGGCATCGCGGCCATAGCGCTCAATCAGCGGTTGGCTGGCGGGGTGGCGCAACAGGGTGTCGATGGAAGGCAGGCGTGCAGGAAGAGCAGTGACATTCACAGGCATTCAGAAACTCCGACCGTTCCACTGTGGGAGCCGGCCTTGCCGGCGATGAGGGCAGTACATTCCAGCGTCAGAATCCCCCACAAAAACGAGAGTGTAGACGCTGCCTTCACTCCCCTCCCGGCGCCAGCATCAGGTTCGGCGCCAGCCGCTGATAGCCCTCCTGATCCAGGCGCAGGTCCAGCGCCAGGCTCGCCAGATCCGCAGACAAGGCCTCTGCCTCAGCGTCGCACTCCAGATAAACCTGTTTCAGATAGCTTTTGCACCCCGGACAACATTCAGCCCGCAACGGCGCCTTGCCGGGAGGATAGCGATCATCCTCGAGATTGAAATAGGTCAGCCCCTTGCTCTGCTCACAGTAGACGCACTTGACCCGCACCACATGCCACTCACAGGCGCACAGCGAGCACACCAGGTAGCGCAGGCCGTTGTACTTGCCGCGATGACGGATCACCCCGGCCATCGGTGGCGAGCCGCAGGCCGGGCACTGACAGAGGCTGTCGCCGGCCTTGAGTTCGGTGTTCGGAAGGCTCAGTAACCAATGGCTCCAGGCAACCTGCAAGGCAGCACCGAGAAACGGCACCAGCGCTGCCGGCACTGCGCTGAACTGCCCGGTGAGCAAGGCAATACCCCAGAGCTTGCGTTGCTCGGCACTGGATGCATTCAAGGCACTTACCGCCGCCAGCAGCTCGGCGCTGGCAGGCGCTGGATAGCGCAGCAACAAGGCATCGAGATACGCCAGCCACTGCCCTTCACGCACCAGACTGTCAGCAGCCAGCGGCGGCAAACCGTGCTCCACACACAAACGCTGGCGCTCGGTCTCGGCAGGTGCCGCCACAGGTGGCTGATCAAGCAGACTTTGCTGAATGCGGCACAGGCTGGCAATCAGGCGCAGATAGTCGCCCAGCGCATTGCCCTCGGCGAGGGTGTCCAGACGTGCCGCGCGCAACGCGAACAAGTTTGCTGGCGGCAGGTAGAGAAACGGCGGTGTGCTGGCCGCCGCTTCGATCTGCCCAGGTTCAAGAATGGTGCTCAAGTGGTCATCCTTTTTTACTGATCTGCGAGTCCGGTGGGTCCTCGCGGGTCACTTCCCGATACCATAGCTCATGGTGCTTTTTCGCCCAGGCACGACTGACCCAGCCATGCAGCATGGCGCCGACCGAGCCCTTGATCCAGACGCCGGCATAGATGTGCACGATGATGCTCAGCACCAGCACGAACGCCGCCAGGGCGTGCAGCAGGGTTGCCAGGCGAATCGAGCCGATACCGAAGTACTGGCTGAACCAGGCCCGCCAGATCACGATCCCACTGAGCAGCAGGACCAGCATGCACAGCAGCAGGGTCCAGAACAGCAGCTTCTGCCCCGGGTTGTATTTGCCAATCGGCGGCACGCCCTCCTCTTCGTTACGCATCACCCGGTCGATGCGCCTGAGCCACAGGCGATCGTTGGCGATAAAGAAATTCGCCCGCCAGAAGCGCAACACCAGGAACAGGAAGAACACGAACATCAACACACCCATGAACGGGTGCAGGATGCGCGTCCAGGGCCCGCCACCGAACAGATGGCTGAGCCAGAACAGCGCCGGGTGAAACAGCGCCAGCCCCGACAGTGCGGCCATGATGAACAGGATCGCCACCAGCCAGTGGTTGGTACGCTCGTTGGCGTTGTAGCGCAGGATGGGTTTGTCTTTCATGGCCGCTCCTCCCCTTGCCCACCCGGTTTGTGCGGGTCATACACATGCACCGCCGGATCGACCACATGCACGCTGGTATCGGGCGCACTCGGGTGCTCGTCCTCCTCGACCCGGTTCGGGCCTATGCGCACATAGTGGAAGAACCCGGCCAGTACCGCCGCGCCCATGGCCAGCAGCGCCAGCGGCTTGCTCACCCCTTTCCACAGCCCCACCAGCGGGCTGATCACCGGTTGATCCGGCAGGCCCGCGTACAGCTTCGGCTGATCGGCGTGGTGCAGCACGTACATCACATGGGTGCCGCCAACGCCGTCTGGGTCATACAAGCCGGCATTGTCGAAACCCCGCGACTTGAGGTCGACGATGCGCTCGGCGGCGTGCTCCTTCATGTCCTCCTTGGTGCCGAAGACAATTGCCCCGGTCGGGCAGGTCTTCACACAGGCCGGCTCCAGGCCCACCGACACACGGTCGGAACACAAGGTGCACTTGTAGGCCTTGTGATCCTTCTGCGAGATCCGCGGGATGTTGAACGGGCAACCGGTGATGCAGTAGCCGCAACCGATGCAGTGGTCCTGGTTGAAGTCGACGATGCCGTTGGCGTGCTTGATGATCGCCCCCGGGCTCGGGCAGGCCTTCAGGCAACCGGGATCGGCGCAGTGCATGCAGCCATCCTTGCGGATCAGCCACTCCAGATTGCCCTCGGTGTTTTCATGCTCGGTAAAGCGCATCAGGGTCCAGGTCTGGGCGCTGAGATCATGCGGGTTATCGTAGGTGCCGTAGCTGTGACCCACTTCGTCACGCAACTCGTTCCATTCCGAACAAGCTACCTGACAGGCCTTGCAGCCGATGCACTTGGTGGTATCGATGAGCTTGGCGACCTCCTCCTGATGCCGGATGGACGAAGGCGTCGTGGTGGTGGCCGAACGGGCGATGATGTCTTGGCTAGCCATCAGATTTTCTCCACGTTGACCAGGAACGACTTCGATTCCGGCGTCTGGGTATTGCCGTCACCGAGGAACGGCACGAGGGTGTTGGTCAGGTAGCCGTGCCGGGTCACCCCGGTAAAGCCCCAGTGCAACGGAATACCGATCTGGTGCACGGTCTGGTTGTTGACCTGCAGCGGACGGATCCGCTTGGTCACCACCGCCACCGCCTCGATATGCCCGCGCTTGCAGGTGACGCGCACGCGGTCGCCAGCGGCGATGCCCTTCTCCTTGGCCAGCACCTCGCCGATTTCGACGAACTGCTCCGGCTGGGTCACCGCGTTGATCGGGCAATGCTTGGTCCAGAAGTGGAAGTGCTCGGTCAGCCGGTA
>JAVXRI010000114.1:0-15907 GCA_036643775.1 Pseudomonas sp.
GTCGCGCTGGAAAGCTCCAATGGCTGGAACAACGCTGGCACCGGTCACTCGGCCTTCGCCGAGCTGAACTACACCCCCGAGCTGCCCGACGGCTCCATCGAGACCAAGCGCGCGGTCGGCATCGCCGAGCAGTTCGAAGTCTCGCGCCAGTTCTGGTCGCACCAGGTCAAGCTGGGCCGCCTGTCCCAGCCCTCGGACTTCATCAATGCGACGCCGCACATGAGCTTCGTCTGGGGCGACAAGAACGTCGAGTTCCTCAAGAAGCGTCATGAAGCCCTGCAGCACAGCTCGCTGTTCCGCGGTATGGAATATTCCGAAGACCACGCCCAGATCCAGAAGTGGGTGCCGATCGTGATGGAAGGCCGTGCTGCCGACCAGAAGATCGCCGCAACCCGCATGTCGATCGGTACCGACGTCAACTTCGGCGAGATTACCCGCCAGCTGATCGCCTCGCTGACCAAGCACGACAACGTCAAGCTGCACGTTCAGCATGAAGTGCGCGACATCGTGCGCAACGCCGACAACACCTGGACCGTGGTCGTTGCCGACCTGGCCAACAAAGGCGTCGAGACCAGCGTGAAGGCCAAGTTCGTCTTCATCGGTGCCGGTGGTGGCGCCTTGAAGCTGCTGCAGAAGTCCGGCATTCCTGAAGCTGAAGGTTATGCAGGCTTCCCGGTCGGCGGCCAGTTCCTGATGACCGACAACCAGGACATCGTTGCCCGTCACAAGGCCAAGCTGTACGGCAAGGCTTCGGTGGGTGCACCGCCGATGTCCGTTCCGCACCTGGACACCCGTGTAATCGACGGCAAGGAAGTACTGCTGTTCGGCCCGTTCGCGACCTTCTCGACCAAGTTCCTCAAGAACGGTTCGCTGCTGGACATGTTTGCCGCACTGACCACGCACAACATCATGCCGATGACCCACGCCGGTATCGACAACATCGACCTGAGCACCTACCTGATGGGTCAGCTGATGCTCAGCTTCGATGACCGTATGGAAGCCCTGCGCGAGTACTTCCCGAACGCCAAGAATGAAGACTGGAAACTGCTGCAAGCCGGTCAGCGCGTTCAGGTGATCAAGAAGGATCCTGTACACGGTGGTGTCCTGCAGTTCGGTACCGAAGTGGTTGCAGCCCAGGACGGTACTATTGCCGCCCTGCTGGGTGCATCGCCAGGTGCTTCGACTGCCGCGCCGATCATGCTCAGCGTGCTGGAGAAGACCTACAAGGATCGCATCAAGAGTCCTGAGTGGCAGGCCAAGCTGAAGGAAATCGTTCCGACTTATGGCCAGAAGCTCAACAACAACCTTGAGCTGACCAACAAGACCCGTGAGTGGAGCAGCTCGCGCCTGCAACTGCTGTACGTTCCGGTACTGCCTGAAGAGACTGCTGCGGTACAGGCTGAGCCTGCGCTGTAAGGTTTGAAACGGTAGTAACAAACAGCCCCCTGTTCAGGGGGCTGTTTCGTTTTGGGGTTTAACCCCCTGTATCAATGACGCTTCTTGCGGTGATCATCAGCCAGGTTGTTGCCCAGGGCACCACCGGCCGCGCCACCCAGGCCGGCACCGATAGTCGAGCCGGTGCTGCCGCCGAGCTTGCCACCGACCAGCGAACCGCCAGCCGAACCCAGGCCGCCGCCAATGGCCGCCTTGGTCTTGTTGCCTTTCTTCGCGGCCATGGCGCTGCCCGCCGCACCGCCGACGCCAGCACCAATTGCAGCACCGGTGCTGCCGCCGAGTTGTTTCCCGACCACGTTACCCAGTACACCACCCAGGCCACCGCCTATAGCAGTCTGGCCATCGCCGGCCATGGCGCCTTGTGCGCACAGCAGGCCCAGAGTCAGGGCGGCAAGAGTCTTACGCATGTGTTTCAACCTCTAAGTTCGAAAGGCGCGCATTCTGCTGGCCCCGGCAGCGCTGCGCAATGCTGGCCAGTGCAGTTTGTCGTCGTGTGGGTACGAAAAAGCCCGCGCAAGGCGGGCTTTTTGATAAGGATCTGGTCGGAGAGACAGGATTCGAACCTGCGGCCTTCTCGTCCCGAACGAGACGCGCTACCTGGCTGCGCTACACTCCGATGGAGAAAATATTACTCAAATTCTTCTCCTCGACAAGCCCCCCTGGAGGGGCTTGTCGCAGGTGTCAGAGGTCCTTGACGGTACGCACCTGATCCTTGTTGATACGGGTGCGCTTGCCATCGAGCTGTTCGAATTCGTAGAAGCCCGATTCGTCGTCATACTGCGGCGTGTCGACCGCCTGAATTTCGCGACCGTCGTTCAGGGTTATCACGCTTGGCGAAGCGCAACCAGCCAGAGTGCCCAGGCCCAGCGCGAGCAGGAAAGCGGGAAGAGTCCGTTGAATCATTATGTTTCTCCAGTAAAGGGATGGTGCGTATTGTCCTTGAGACGCATGGCGACGGCGCAAGTTCCTTGTTCATTGCAGCATAGCTACTGCGCAGCACTATTGATCGGCAGCACGCCCAGGCAGGAGCATGGGCGCGAGCCGGGCAGGGCTGTGATATAACACCGCCCATACTCCATCAATGGATCAAGGTCCCATGAAAGCCAAGGCAGATGTACCTTTCGTGCCGCTGAATATTGCGGTTTTGACGGTCAGCGACACCCGTACCCTGGAAACCGACACCTCTGGCCAGGTCTTCGTCGATCGCCTGACCGAAGCCGGCCATGGCCTCGCTGCACGGGTGTTGCTCAAAGACGATCTTTACAAGATTCGTGCGCAGGTCGCCACCTGGATTGCCGATGAGCAGGTGCAGGTCGTGCTGATTACCGGCGGCACCGGCTTTACCGGGCGCGACAGTACGCCGGAAGCCGTCGCGTGCTTGCTGGACAAGCAGGTCGACGGCTTTGGTGAGCTGTTCCGGCATATCTCCCTGGCAGATATCGGCACCTCTACGGTTCAGTCGCGCGCCTTGGCCGGGTTGGCCAATGGCACCCTGGTCTGCTGCTTGCCCGGTTCGACCAATGCGGTGCGCACCGGTTGGGATGGCATCCTCGCCGAGCAACTCGATGCCCGCCATCGTCCGTGCAACTTCGTCACCCACCTGAAGCAGGCCGAGCCCTGCGCCAGCCGTGGTTGAGGCGCCTGTGAACAAGCCGTTGATGCCGGTTGAAGAGGCGCTGGCACAATTGCTGGCACTGGCCGAATCGGCACCGATTGTGGAGACTGAACAGGTTTCGCTGGCGCAGGCCGAAGGGCGCGTATTGGCTGAGGCGTTGGTCGCCAGCCTGGACCTGCCGCCTTGGCCAAACAGCGCCATGGACGGTTATGCCTTGCGCCTGGCCGACTGGCAGGGCGAGGCGTTGCCGGTCAGTCAGCGAATTTTCGCTGGGCACGCCCCTGAGCCACTGCAGCCTGGCACCTGCGCACGTATCTTTACCGGCGCGCCGTTGCCGCCAGGTGCCGATTGCGTCGAGATGCAGGAAAACGCCGAGGTTCTGGATGATCAGCGGGTGCGCTTCAGTGAGCCGATGCGGGTTCAGCAAAATATTCGCCCGCAAGGCCAGGAAACCCGTGCCGGTGAGTCGGTGCTGGCTGCCGGGACACGCCTCGGGCCGATTGAGCTGGGGCTTGCGGCGACCCTGGGGTGCGCCACACTGCACGTGGTGCGCAGGATCAAGGTGGCCGTGCTGTCCACCGGAGACGAGCTGGTAGAGCCGGGCTTGCCGCTGGGGCCGGGGCAGATCTATAACAGCAACCGTCGCCTGCTGGTCAGCTGGCTGCAGCGTCTCGGTTGTGAAGTGATCGACGCCGGGATTCTTGCCGATGACTTGCAGAAAACCCGCGATTGCCTGGCGGGCCTGGGACAGGTCGACTTGATCCTCTCGACTGGCGGCGTTTCTGTGGGTGAGGCGGATTACCTGGGCCTGGCCTTGCGCGAAGCAGGTGAACTGGCGCTCTGGAAGCTGGCGATCAAGCCCGGTAAACCCTTGACCTTTGGCCACTACCAAGGCGTCCCGGTAATCGGCCTGCCGGGCAATCCGGCCTCGACACTGGTGACTTTCGGTCTGCTCACCCGTCCTTACCTGCTGCGCCGCCAGGGCGTACAGGAGGTGGCGCCGCTGCAATTTCCGGTACCCGCCGGCTTCGACTGGCCCAAGGCCGGCAATCGCCGGGAGTACTTGCGGGCACGCCTGGATCAGGGCCAAGCGCAGATCTACAAGAACCAGAGCTCCGGCGTGCTGCGCAGTGCTGCCTGGGCCGAGGGCCTGGTGGAGGTCCGTGAGGGCACCACACCTGCCAAGGGCGATACCGTGCAGTTCATTCCCTTGAGTGAGTTGCTCGGTTGAGCAACGCATTGTTGTCGTTCAGATCAGTCAGCATGGGCGCGCGCTGACTCAGGCGCGCATGCACGCTTTCCAGCTGGGCGGCGGCAATGCTCCAGTCGTGGCGGTCATTGACGAACTGGCGGGCGGCTTCGGACAACTGGCGCATGCGCCAGGGCTGGTTGAGCAACTGAGTAATGATCAAGGCCAGCTGATCGCCGTCGTCGCTGCCCAGGTAGTGTTCGCCGTGGAGCACCTGCAGCCCGGAAACACCTTTGGGTGTGGTGACCACCGGTAATCCTGCAGCCATGGCCTCAAGCACCTTGATCTTTGAACCGCCGCCGTAGCGCAGGGGGGCGAAGAAGATCGCCGAATGCCGTTGCAGCTCGCGCAAGTCCGGCAGGTAGCCGATCCATTCGATTCGCGGATCGCTCCAGCGCGATTTCCAGCTGTCTGGCAACGCATGTCCCACGATGGCCAGGCGTACCGCCGGGTTGCTCTGCCACACTTGCGGAAGGATGTCCTCAAGCGCCCATTCGATGGCTTCGAGGCTGGCGCTGTACTCGAAATTACCGACGAACAACAGGCGCTGGCTGCGTGGCGACGGGAGGATGTCCTGGTAGTGGGCGCAATCCACGCCATTGATTACCAGGGAGGCGGGGTTGCCGGTGAGGCGGCTGATGTGCTCGACGTCCCTGGGACTGACGGCCACCACTTCATGGGCCTGACTCAGTACGCGATTTTCCCAGCGCCGGTAACGCCAGCGGTCAAAGGCATTGAACGGTCGCAGCCATAACGGCAGCCGGTCATGACAGGCATCGCCGGACACCGATTCAATGGTGTGCTCGCTGAGCAAAAAGGGTAGCTGTCGGGCTTGCAGGGCCTTTTCGAACGGCTGGAAGCTGTAGCTGTGCTCGATGTGGATCACATCCCAGCGTTCTTCCAGCAGTTGCTCGAATCGATGGCGCAGGTGCGGGGCCAGGCCATTGACGCTGGCCCGCATGGGGTAGCCGGCATACACCGCGGCCAGCAGGTTCAGCGGGCTGTGCAAGGGGCGCCTGGGTAGTACGATCAGGCGTTCGAGCAGGGGCTCGAGCGCCTGGCGTGCCGCCTCGCTGGGCGGGATTTTCGACTGCACCAGCAAGGTGATCTGGTGGCCACGCTGCGCCAGGCTGCGCAGCAGGTGGTATTGCCGGGTTTTGCCGCCACTGGTGGTCGGCCAGGGCAGGTAAGGCAGTGTCCAGAGTACGCGCATGACCCCTTTCCTCTCTTACCAGGCGGGTAACGGCATGCAGATAGGAATGAACGCGCCTGGGGTGTCAGCTGTTGGCAGACTCCGGGGCGCGTCCATAGATATCAGTAAAGCGCACGATGTCATCCTCGCCCATATATTCGCCACTTTGTACTTCGATCATGACCAGGTCGATCACGCCGGGGTTGGTCAGGCGATGTACCCGCCCCGGTTTGATGAAGGTCGATTCGTTGGTGTCGAGCAGAAACTCGTCTTCACCGTTGGTCACGCAAGCCATGCCGCTGACCACGATCCAGTGTTCGCTGCGGTGGTGGTGCATTTGCAGTGATAGCGATTCTTGAGGGCGAACCAGGATGCGCTTGATTTTGAAGCGCGGGCCTTCCTCAAGCACCGTGTACATGCCCCAGGGGCGATTCACCGTGCGGTGCAGGCGATAAGCATCATGGCCCTGATGTTTGAGCTGCTGGGCGATCACTTTGACTTCCTGGCTGCGCGCGGCATCGGCGATCAGCAGGGCATCGGGGGTATCGATGATGATCAGGTTGTCCAGGCCCACGGCGCCGACCAGCCGGCGTGGTGAGTCGATGTAGCAGTTGGACACGTCATGCAACACGGTCTCGCCGTTGCACTGGTTGCCATTCTCGTCGGCTTCCTTGAGCCCGCGTACCGCCTGCCAGCAGCCGATGTCGCTCCAGCCCAGGTCGGCGGGCAGTACGGCCACCTGGCTTGAAGTTTCCATGACTGCGTAATCGATGGAGATGTCCGGTACGTTTTCGAATGACTGTGGGTCGAGCTCCAGTTGCAGTTCGCCCTTGCCCTGCTTGCACGGGCTCTGTTGCAGGCAGTGATCGACGCTGGCGAGCAGGTCTGGGACATGGCGGTCCAGTTCTGCCAGGATTGCGTCTACGCGCATGCAGAACATGCCGGCGTTCCACAGATGTTGACCGCCGTCCAGATAGCGCTGGGCAGTGGCTGCATCAGGTTTTTCGACAAAACACTCGACTTTGTAGCCGTGGTCACCGAGTGCCTGGCCTTTCTCGATGTAGCCAAAGCCGGTCTCGGCATGACCGGGTACCAGGCCGAATGTGGTTAGCCAGCCTTCGTGCGCCAGATAACGGGCTTGCTCGACTGCGCGCTCGAAGGCTGGCAGGTCGCTGATCAGGTGGTCTGCGGGCAATACCAGCAGTTGCGCGTTTTCGCCATACAGCCTGGCACAGTGCAGGGCGGCGGCGGCAATGGCTGGCGCGGTATTGCGGCCAAAGGGTTCGAGGATGAAGTCCAGGGCGATGCCGCCCTGATTCAACTGGCGGTACTCATCTTGAGTGCGGAAATAGACTTCACGGTTGGTCACCGTAATCACGCGCTCGACGTCCGGCAGTGCAGAGGCTCGGGAAAAGGTTTTTTGCAGCAGGCTCTGACCATCGGGCAGGCGCATGAAGGGTTTAGGCATGGTTTCCCGGGAAACCGGCCAAAGGCGAGTGCCGGCGCCGCCGGCGATGATGCAGGGGATCAGAACGCTCATTTCACAGCCTTGAGTCAGGGCACTGAGACTACAGTGCAGTAAAGGGAAAACGGGACCTGGCAGGCGCTCGCGTAACGAGTCAATAAAATGACTTTTACCATCGGCATCTTCCGTGAAGGCCAAATATTTGTCGAATGATGCACCCGGGCGTTCGTGCTTTCAATGATATTTGTGTGAATGCTCGGCAAATTTCCCTTCGGTTGCGTCGTGGGTGTGCAGCAAAAGCCCGGGTTCTGTGGTCCAGATACTCGGGTTACATTTCGCGAGGGAGAGCAAGATGACGCAGCACAAAGCATTGATGGTCCTGCATGGCAAACAGGCTGCAAACGAGCAGGTGCGTGCTGCTGTTGGCGTAATGCGCGGGCGTGGCTGGCAACTGGATGTGCGGCTGACGTGGGAGGCCGGCGATGCTGCGCGCTGGGTTGACGAAGCCGTGGCAGCGGGCTACGGCCATGTAGTGGCCGGTGGCGGTGACGGCACGTTGCGCGATGTTGCCGAAGCGATGGTTCGGGCCGGAACCCAGGCAAGTCTTGTACTCCTGCCATTAGGGACAGCCAATGACTTTGTCCGCGCTGCAGGCATACCGCTGGAACCTGAGCAGGCGCTTGCGTTGCTGGAGGCGCCAGCGCAAGCCATTGATCTTGGGCAGGTGGGCGAGCAGGTGTTTCTTAATATGGCCACAGGTGGATTTGGCAGCCAGGTCACGGCCAATACCTCTGAAGAGCTGAAGAAAGTACTGGGTGCGGCAGCTTATCTGTTCACCGGTCTGTCGCGCTTCAGTGAGCTCAGTGCGGCGTCGGTGGAGTTGCATGGGCCGGATTTCCAATGGCAGGGCGACTTGTTGGCGCTGGGGATCGGCAACGGCCGTCAGGCGGGTGGTGGGCATGTGCTGTGCCCGCAGGCGCAGGTCGATGATGGATTGCTGGACATCAGTATTTTGCCGGCACCCCAGGAGATGGTGGGCACCTTGCGCAGTTTGCTCAGCGACGGATTGGGTCTGGAGAACATGTTTGTCCGGGCGCGTCTGCCGTGGGTCGAAATCAAGAGCTCGCAAGGCCTGGATATCAACCTTGATGGTGAGCCGCTACAGGGCGACAGCCTGCGCTTTGAAGTGTTGCCGGCGGCGTTGCGGGTGCACCTGCCGCCCGATTCACCGCTGCTCAGTCGTCGAGGCTGATGATCTGCTCGCGTACGGCGAACAGAACCAGGCCGGCCACGTCATAGATCTGCAGGCGTTTCATGATCTGCGAGCGGTGGGTCTCCACGGTCTTGATACTCAAACCCAGCCCGTGGGCAATTTCACGGGTGGATTTGCCACGCACGATCAAGCGCAGGATTTCCAGCTGGCGGGCCGTCAGATTGTGGTTTTCCGAGGCTGGCGGCTTGGCTGTCTGGCTCCGCAGCAAGGCCTGGTTGATCACCGTATGGGCAATCGCCGGGCTCAGGTAGCGCTCGTCGCTGCGCAGTGCTGCCAGGGCCTGCTCCAGCTCGGTGGCGGTAGTGTCCTTGAGCAGGTAGCCGTGAGCGCCGCTTTCCAGGGCCTGCATGATCAGCTCGGGATCGGTGTGCATCGACAGGATCAGCACCTTGCTGCGACAGCCGCTGGCACGCAGTTGGGTCAGGGCGTCGAGGCCGTTGGTCGAGCGCATGGAAATGTCCAGCAGGACAATGTCCGGGTCCAGTTGCAGAACCAGCTCGGCCACCTGGCTGCCGTCGTTGCCTTCACCCACCACCGTGTAGCCGGGGATATCCGATACCAGGGCACGAACGCCAGCGCGGATCAGCGAGTGGTCATCTACCAGCAGCAGTTTACAGGTCATGGGGCATTACTTGTCTTGGCGCGTTCAAGGGTGCGTGGGGGCCAGGGGAACAGGGCGTCGATTCGGGTGCCTTTGCCTGGCTGGCTGCTGACCGACAGTTTGCCATCCAGCAGGGCGGTGCGCTCGAGCATGCCGGCCATGCCGCGTTGTCCTTCATCAGCCGGATTGCAGGCGGGCAAAAAGCCCTGGCCGTCGTCGCTGATGGACAAGGCCAGGCCTTCGGGCTGGCGTTGAATGCAGACGATCAGATTGCGTGCGCTGGCGTGACGAAGGATGTTGGTGACGGCTTCCTGAGTAATACGGAACGCTGCGATGGCCATGTCTTCGGGCAGGCCACCCAGGCGCTGGCGGCACTCAAGGCTCCAGTGCACGTTGGTGTTTTCCAGGGTGCGCATCAAGTGTGCGCGCAAGCTGGCCTCCAGTCCCAGGCTGGATAGCTGGCGAGGATTGAGAATGGCCGAGACGTCGCGGACGTTGGCCAGGGTGTCGTCCAGGGTGCTGCGCAGGGTACTGCAGTGTTCCTGCAGGTCATCCGGCACGCGGCGCTGCAGCCAGTCAGCCTGGAGTTTGGCGGCCGTCAGTAGCTGACCGATATCGTCGTGGAGCTCCCGGCTCAGGCGTTGGCGCTCGCTCTCCTGAACCTTGAGCAGGCGATCGGCAAGCTCTGCCGGGCGCATGGCGATCGAGCGTGCCCAGTGGCGCAGGTGCCAGCCGATGCTCAGCATTGCCACCAGATGCAGGATCAATACCCCGGCCGGCATCGGCAGTGCGTAGAGGTACAGTGCCAGGTTGGCGGTGATCGAAGTCAGGCACAGCACAGCGGTCAGCCCGCGCAGTAGAGCGGCTCCGGGGCGCCAGGGCTTGAATCTATTGAGGCGTGCGAGCATAGAAAATGAAGCCACTGAAATATCGCTGAAGAAAGCCTTGAAAAGGTCAAACTAGAGGCGTTGTCGTATTGCCTTCAATATTATTTGAATGCGGCGCCGGGCGGTGTGATGAATACCTGCGCCAAGAGCATGAATCATCGAGGGCGTGATCGGCCAAGGTCTGACTAGCCTTCATCAGTGCGCATGGTATCACTTCAAGTGCAAATGGTCGCGGACTCTGATAACTGTCTGAAATGTCAGGTTTTACGGGCCGATTCAGCTATTTCGCTATGCATCTTTCCTAGCACTTTGCCATCATTTTGTTAGGTGTAAGTTTTCACAAGATGAATTAAATCTACAGTTGTGCAAACGACTACCACAAAAAAACGGCATGCAGGGAAAGTTGGTGGTTAGTGTGTGACGCAAGCACGCTGATCAGCCAGTGCTGATATTACCCTTTAGTTGCCCGTAGTTGGCTGCTCAGTTGTCGCATGCAGTGTGTGTGGCGGGTGTTCGCATGGACTCATGCTTGCACTGCAGGACGCGCAGGCCGACGTTGGGTGCAGTGCAGCTGCCAGGTTATCCAGCAACACCACTTGCTCATCGGTATCCAGGCCCAGGCGGCCGGTACACGGGTCTACCAGTTCCAGCTGCCAGGCCAAAAGGGTCAGGCACTCTTCCAGGGCTGGCAGGGCGCTGTCCGGCAAATGCGAGAGGGTCTGGGCGCCATCCAGCAGGTGCTGCAGTTGATGGCTGTAACTGGCTACTTCCACGAGCCCCAGGGATTGAGCACGAGCAACCAGTGCGCCCAGGGTATCGTTGAGGCAGTGGCAGGCATCCGGATCGTTGTTGATCAGTTCCAGGTGCTGCAAGCACTCCTGGGCTTGAGTCAGCAAGACTTGGGCATCCACCAGAAACTCCAGCAGAGCGCCGCTGTTCAGTGATTCGTTGGCCATCATTTGGCTCCAGCACAAAGGGCTGGAGCAGGGGGTTGCCACAATGAGGCGATCGCTGACAAAAGCCTGACTCCGTTCATGCAATGAGAATGGCGTCACATTAATGGCTATTGGATATCGCGAACATCAGGTCTCACCCGATTGTCGCTAAGGGTTTCCCTGATGGGGTGATGTGTTTGCGACCTTTTGCGGGCATTAGCGACAGGAGGAGGCTGAGCGCAGTAAAGCATGATGTTAAAATGACATCAATGATTGCCCCGGCATTTTCTTTAGCGGGTCAAGCTGCGCCTGATCTGGCCGATACAGGGCCATTGGATTCATTTCTTGGAACAAGCCTGGGGGTTCTTCAATGGCTGGCATTCTCGACACAGTAGACCAAAGAACGCAGCTGGTAGGTGAGAACCGCCTGGAAATCCTGATGTTCCGCCTGGCCGGCAGACAGTTGTTCGCGATCAACGTGTTCAAGGTTCAGGAGGTGCTGCAGATGCCCAAACTGACCTTGATGCCGCAGCGCCATGCATTCGTGTGCGGCGTGGTCAACCTGCGCGGGCAAACGCTACCGGTGATCGACCTGTCCCAGGCCATCGGCATGCGCCCGCTTACGCCGGGGCCGGGAAGCACCATTATCGTCACCGAGTACAACCGTTCGGTGCAGGCGTTCCTGGTGGGCGGGGTCGACCGTATCGTCAACATGAACTGGGAGGCCATCCTGCCGCCGCCTGCCAGTGCGGGTCGCCAGCATTACCTGACGGCGATCAGCAAAGTCGATGAGCAGCTGGTGGAAATCATCGACGTCGAGAAAGTGCTGGCCGAGATCGTGCCGTACAGTGCCAAGGTGTCGCGCGACAAGCTCGAGGATCCGGTGCTGGGCCGTGCCCGTGGTCGGGAGGTGCTGCTGGTTGACGACTCTACCGTAGCCCTGGCGCAGTTGCGTGACACCCTGTCGCAGTTGGGTGTGAAGATGCACGTTGCCAGTGATGGCCTCAAGGCTCTGCGCATGCTCAAGGCCTGGGCCGATGCTGGCGAAGATGTCTGCGAGAAGCTGCTGATGGTGTTCACCGACGCCGAAATGCCAGAAATGGACGGTTACCGCCTGACGACCGAGATCCGCAATGATGCACGCCTGCGTGCGCTGTACGTGGTGTTGCACACGTCGTTGTCCGGCAGTTTCAACGAATCGATGGTGAAGAAAGTCGGCTGCGACAACTTCCTTTCCAAATTCCAGCCCGACAAGTTGGTTGATGTGGTGCGCCAACGCCTGATGCTGGATGAAGCCACGGCCTGAGTCGGTATAAGCTAGGGCTTTAAACCGGCAAAAGGCAGGTCACCGATGCAATTGAGTGCGCTGTACCGATATCCGCTCAAATCCGCTCGCGGTCAGGCGTTGCAAACGTCTTCACTGGATTCGCTGGGTTTGCGCGGTGACCGTCGCTGGATGCTTGTGGAGCGCGACAATGGCCGCTTTCTGACTCAGCGCGCGTATCCGCAAATGAGCCAGTTGACGGCGTTGCACGGGGTGGATGGCGATCTCACCCTGGAAGCATCCGGGCGATCCGCGCTGAACGTCGCTGTGCCGCAGGCTGACAGCGATCTTCGCGGCGTCACGATCTGGCGCGACACTTTTCGCGTCCCGGATGCCGGTGATGCCGCTGCGCAGTGGCTCAGTGAATTCATCGGCAAGGACGTGCGGCTGGTCTATGTACCGGAGGAGCGCACCCGCTTTCTGCCAGGTGGTTATGGCCTGGCCAGTGACCGGGTGGCCTTTGCCGACGGTTTCCCCTTGTTGTTGATTGGCCAGGGCTCGCTCGATGATCTGGTGCGCAAGGTCGGACGACCGCTGGAGATGCAGCGTTTTCGTCCCAATCTGGTGGTGGAGGGTGCCGAAGCCTTTGCCGAGGATGGCTGGAAGCGTATTCGCATTGGCGAGATGGAGTTCCGGGTGCTCAAGCCGTGCGAGCGCTGCATCCTGACCACCATCGATCCGCAGACCGGCGAACGCAGCGAGGATCGTGAACCGCTGACCACCCTCAAGACCTATCGGCAGAAGGAAGGCAATGTCCTGTTCGGGCAGAACCTGGTGGCCGATGGTAGTGGGGTGCTTGAGGTAGGGATGCCGGTGACGGTGCTGGAATAGTTATCCAGTACAAACCTGTAGGAGCGGATTTATCCGCGATGGACGACAAAGTCGTCCCCTTTCAAAATGGGCCTGCTACGCAGTCCATCGCGGATGAATCCGCTCCTACAGGTATTCAGCCTTCACTGATCATCAAAATACCGCTCATGCCAGTCCACCAGAGGCTGTGGCGAGTTGAGCTTTTGTCCGTAGATCACCGAATAAGACAGCACGTTCTGCACGTACTGCCGGGTCTCATCGAACGGGATCGACTCCACCCAGACATCGAAGCTCAGGTGGTCGGCGCCACGCAGCCATTGCCGTACGCGGCCAGGACCTGCGTTATAGGCCGCCGAAGCCAGCACCCGGTTACCGTTGAACTGGCTGTGCACCTGGCTCAGGTACGCCGCGCCGAGCTGGATGTTCTTGTCCGGGTTGAACACCTGGGCCGGAGAAGCCAGCGGGATGCTGAATTTGCGTGCGGTTTCCTTGGCGGTGGCCGGCATCAACTGCATCAGGCCGCTGGCGCCCACGCTGGAGCGGGCGTCCTCCATGAAAGCGCTTTCCTGGCGGGTGATGGCGAATACCCAGCTCGAATGCAGGCCGCGTACCTTGGCCTCGCGCACCAGGGTGTCGCGATGGGCCATCGGGAAGCGGATATCCAGGTCATCCCAGTACTGCGCCTGGCTGATGGTACGGATTGCCGGGAAGTACCAGCGCATGTCGTAGGCCAGGCGCGCCTGGGCGACCATTTCGTCACGGCTGAAGTGGCGGCTGACGTGGTACCACTCGCGGCGGCCGTCGACGATCTGGCCGCGGGCATGGAACTCCAGGGCGCGACGGACGCCCGGGGTGTTGCGAACCTTGTTCATCAAGGCCTGGCTCAGCACCAGCGGCTTGTTGTTCAGCTGGTACGGCGTTTTCGCCCGGTCGGCGGCCAGGAAACCATAGAAATCACGCTCGCGCGCCACGGTTTTGTACAGCAGCGGGATCTGCGCGTTCTGCGGCTGCGCCAGTTCAAGGCTGCGCGCTTGCCAGTAACGCCAGCGGTTGCTGCTGGCCAGGTCTTGCGGCAGGCGCTTGGTCAGCTCATAGGCGTCTTCCCAGCGACCCAGGCGCAGCAGCAGGCGCAGGCGCCATTCGGTCACGGTGTTGTCGCGCAGTTCGGGGTCGTAGCGGGTCATCAGGTCCAGCGCCCGCGGGTCGTAGCGGCGGGCCAGGGTCAGGCCGATCTCGCGGGCGATGGCGACTTTTTCGTCGCGGGAGAAATGCATGCGGTTGGCGTAGTCGTCGAGCAGGCTCATGGCCCGTTCCGGATCCTGGCGCGCCAGGCGGCGCAGGCCCAGGCTGACGACATCGGACATGGCCTCGTTGACCGGTACGAAGCGCCCCGGCTGATTCAGCAACTGCGGCTTCTGTGCGACCTCAACCAGCAGGCGACCTTGCGGTGCCAGGGTGGAGAGGGTCTTGGTCAGGCTGTTGGCCAGGGCATAGTTGCGGGCCTGGGCTGCCAGCTTGGTGCGCTCCCAGCGTTTCTGCTCGCTGAGCTGGCCTTCAGCCGCCCAGCGGTCGAACAGGGGATCGCAGGCAGCGGGCTGGGACTTGCCCACCAGCCAGAGTTTTTCTGCCGAGGCATAGCCTTCGGCGCGCTGGCCCTGGATCAGCTGACGCTGACCATTGAGGCAGTCGAGTTCGGTGAAGTTGAGCTTCGGGTCGTAGTAACGGCTGAAGGTTTCCCACTCGCCGCGCTCGGCCAGCCAGCGCAACCAGCGCAGCTTCATCCAGTTGGCCTGTGGCAGGTCACCGTGGGCGGCGAGGAACTTCTCGATCTCGGCATTGCTGGCGGTTTTCAGACGCGCGGTCAGCTCGTCGTAGGCCAGGTACGGCGTCAACGGGTAGTCCTTCAGCGCCTGGGCATAGCGCAGGTACGGGCCCTTGTCGCCTTTGGCCAGGGCGCGTTTGGCCTCGTCATAGTACTGGCGTTGTACAGTGATATCGGTGGCCTGGGCGACGCTGGCCGCGGAGGCCGAGAGAAGCAGGCAGGACATTAGATTGAACAGGCGGCTGCGCATGAGACTTCCGGGCAGTTTGACCATGAAAAGTGACGGCGAAGCCAGCACTGTTGGGGTTACGTTGCTTAAGCTTAGCCGTTTGCCGTAGGCGGATGAAAGCATTGTGCTTGTATCGAGTTGTAATCGGGCGGTCTGTCGTCGGATCTGTCTGTAGGAGCGCCTGCCTAATGTGAAGCGGGCCCAAGTCGGGTAGAATGCGCGCCCTGTTTTTGGAGAAGATCATGACCCTGCTCAAATTAAGCGATGTGTCCCTTGCGTTCGGCGCCATGCCGTTGTTGGACAAGGTGTCGTGGCAGATCGCCCGTGGTGAGCGGGTGTGCATTATCGGCCGCAACGGTACCGGCAAGTCGAGCATGCTGCGCCTGGTCAAGGGCGACCAGAAGCCGGATGAAGGTGATGTCTGGCGCGCGCCCGGGCTGAAAATCGGCGAACTGCCGCAGGAACTGCCGGTTGCAGACGAGCGCACGGTATTCGACGTGGTTGCCGAGGGCCTCGACGGTGTCGGCGCCTTGCTGGCCGAGTACCATCACCTGAGCCAGAACATCCACACCGATGCCGACCTGGAAAAGCTCATGCACGTCCAGCACGACCTGGAAGCGCGTGACGGCTGGCGTCTGCAGCAACTGGTCGACAGCACCCTGAGCCGCCTGCAGCTGCCGGCCGACAAGACCCTGGCCGAGCTGTCCGGTGGCTGGCGCCGCCGCGTGCTGCTGGCCCAGGCGCTGGTGTCCGAGCCGGATCTGCTGCTGCTCGACGAACCGACCAACCACCTGGACATCGGCGCCATCGCCTGGCTTGAAGATGCCCTCAGTGGTTTCGGTGGTGCTGTGCTGTTCATCACCCACGACCGTTCTTTCCTGCAGAACCTGGCCACGCGCATCCTGGAACTGGACCGCGGCGGCTTGATCGACTGGAACGGCGACTACGCCAGCTTCCTGGTACACAAGGAAGCCGCGCTGGCCGCTGAAGAAACCGCCAACGCGCTGTTCGACAAGAAACTGGCCCAGGAAGAAGTATGGATTCGTCAGG
>JAVXRI010000115.1:0-15585 GCA_036643775.1 Pseudomonas sp.
TGCGGGAATAGCTCAGTTGGTAGAGCACGACCTTGCCAAGGTCGGGGTCGCGAGTTCGAGTCTCGTTTCCCGCTCCAAATAAAGAACGCCGTTCGTTTGAACGGCGTTTTTTTTCGTCTTGATTTTGCCATTACTCAGACCGGCAGGGCTGTTTCCAGTCCTGCCGGCCTCGCAGATCAGTGCTTGCTGTCGTCGTCAGACATGCTCAGCAGCTGCTTTTCCTGGTTCCAGTCAAATGGTTCGTCGTTCTGCTCCGCTTCATAGCGGCGCTCTTCCAGGGTCTGGTACATCTGCTGCTCTTCGTCGGGCATGTAATGCAGGCAGTCGCCGCCGAAGAACCACAGCAGGTCACGTGGCACCAAGTGGGCAATCTGCGGGTAGCGCTGGATGACCTGGCACATCAGGTCCTGACCCAGGTAGATACTCTCGGGATCGACGGGCATCTGCAGCATCAGGTCGTCGAAGCGCTCCAGGAACAGCGCGTGGCTTTCTTCCGGCACCTGCTCGGCCTCACCCAGGGCAACCAGAATGGTGCGCAGGTGGGTAAGCAGGGCGAGATGGTATTCCAGGCGATCGGTAGCCATGCTGGCAGTCCTCTTGAGCAAAAACGGGCGCGGGAGTATACGGCCCCCGGCGCCCGATGTCCCGGCCCTTAGCGAATTTTGCCGGGGGTAGGCAACAGCGCCTCCTTGCTGAAAGCATCGACATCAATGACGGTGCGCCGGGCTGCCTCGGCGGCGTGCAGGGTTTGGGCTTCAGCGGTCTGGAGGACGCCGGCCCGCAAGGCTGCATCGATTGTCGACTCTCCCGGGGACGGCCTGACCTGATCGCTTTTGAGCGCCTGATGCAGCTTGCTATGCAGCGGCGCGCACTCGTCGAGCAAGGTGCAGGCCTGTTGCAGAGCACCTACCGGATCACCGGCATCCTGCGGGCGATAGCAGCCGGCAAGTAGCTCTTCCAGTGCCGGGTCACCCTTGGTGCGTCCGATCAGGGCAGCCACTTCAGCGTCCAGTGCGTCACTCGGGCCGGTATGCCTGCGGCCGAACGGGAACACCACCAGGCGCAGGGCGCAGCCAAGGAAACGATTGGGGAAGTTGTCGAGCAGTCGGTCCAGCGCTTTCTCGGCCTGCCCGAGGCTTTCTTCCATAGCCCAGCGCAACAGGGGTTGCAAGTGATCCGGGGAGCCGAGGTCGTGATAGCGCTTGAGTGCAGCCGAGCTCAGGTAGAGGTTGCTCAGTACATCTCCCAGGCGTGCAGAGAGGCGCTCTCGGCGTTTGAGTTCGCCACCGAGCAGCATCATGCTCAGGTCGGCGAGCATGGCAAAGGCTGCTGCCTGGCGATTGAGCGCGCGGAAGTAGCCCTGGCTCAGGGCGTCACCCGGGGCTTTCTCGAAATGACCCAGTCCAAGTCCGAGGACCAAGGTGCTAGCTGCATTGCCGATCGCGAAGCCGATGTGTTGCATGAGCAGTTGGTCGAATTCCTTGAGCGCCTGGTCGTGGTCTTCACGCCCGGCCAGGGCCATTTCCTTGAGCACGAAAGGGTGGCAGCGGATGGCGCCCTGGCCGAAGATCATCAGGTTGCGCGAGAGGATGTTGGCGCCCTCTACGGTGATGAAGATCGGCGCGCCCTGCCAGTTGCGCCCCAGGTAGTTGTTCGGGCCCATGATGATGCCCTTGCCGCCGTGCACATCCATGGCGTGCTGGATGCACTCGCGACCACGCTCGGTGAGGTGGTATTTGAGAATGGCCGAAAGCACCGAAGGTTTTTCCCCCAGGTCCACAGCCTTGGCGGTGAGCAGGCGAGCGCTGTCCATCAGGAAGGCGTTGCCGCCGATCCGCGCCAGGGATTCCTGGATGCCCTCGAAAGCTGCCAGCGGTACGTTGAACTGTTCACGAACCCGTGCGTACTGGCCAGTGACCAGGCTGGTGTACTTGGCCGCCCCGGTGCCCACTGCCGGCAGCGAGATCGAGCGGCCGACCGACAGGCAATTCATCAGCATCATCCAGCCCTTGCCGAGCATGTCTTTGCCGCCGATAAGGAAGTCCAGCGGGATGAACACGTCCTTGCCGCTGTTAGGCCCGTTCATGAAGGCGGCGCCCAGGGGCAGGTGGCGTTGACCTATCTCCACGCCGGGGGTGTCGGTGGGGATCAGTGCCAGGCTGATGCCCAATTCTTCTTCCTCACCCAGCAGGTGTTCCGGGTCGTACGCCTTGAACGCCAGGCCCAGCAGGGTCGCCACCGGACCGAGGGTGATGTAGCGTTTTTCCCAGTTCAAACGCAGGCCGATAACCTCTTCACCTTGCCATTGGCCTTTGCAGATAATCCCGGTGTCGGGCATGGCGCCAGCGTCGGAGCCGGCCAGCGGGCCGGTGAGGGCGAAGCAGGGGATCTCCTCGCCGCGAGCGAGGCGCGGCAGGTAGTGCTGGCGTTGTTCGTCGGTGCCATAGTGCAGTAGCAGTTCAGCCGGGCCGAGGGAGTTGGGGACCATGACGGTGGATGCCAGGTCGCCGCTACGCGTGGCCAGTTTCATCGCCACCTGCGAGTGGGCGTAGGCCGAAAAGCCTTTGCCACCGTACTCCTTGGGAATGATCAGGGCGAAGAAGCCATGCGACTTGATGTGCTCCCATGCCGCGGGCGGCAAGTCCAGGTCCTGGCCGATCTGCCAGTCGCTGACCATGGCGCAGAGTGCTTCGGTGGGGCCGTCGATGAAGGCTTGTTCTTCCTCGGTCAGTTCTGCTTTGGAATAGCCAAGCAGGGTGTTCCAGTTCGGGCGGCCGCTGAACAGTTCACCATCCCACCACACGGTGCCGGCGTCGATTGCCTCGCGTTCGGTTTGCGACATCGGCGGCAAAGTGCGTTTGAACCAGCCGAACAAGGGGGCGCTGAAGATTCTGCGGCGCAGGTCTGGCAGCAGTACCAGTGCAGCCTTGGCCGCCAGCACCAGCCAGAGGATTACCAGCAGCCAGCCGGGGGCGTGGCTGAAAATTCCCATCAGCAGCACGTACCCCGCCAACAGGGCCAGTGCCGGGACGGCGGCAATGCGTCGGTGGGCAAGATAGGCTGCACCGACCACAAGTACCACTAACCACAACAGCAACATAATCATTCCTCCGTGAAACCCAAGGGCATTCTGCGATCCATCAGAGCTTAGACGGCATCCGATAATCGGCTTGTCAGAACAGTGACCGGCTATGACCGCAGGAGTTCGTCGTGAGGCGTGGGCGATTGTCAGGGCGGGCGCCTGGGGTAGACTGGGCGACCGCACATTCATCAGGACGACGTCATGCTCAAGATCTGGGGCCGGAAGAACTCAAGCAATGTCAGGAAAGTATTGTGGTGCGCGCAAGAGTTGGGGCTGGAGTATGAGTCGGTGGATGCCGGTGGTGCCTTTGGTGTGGTCAACGAACCCCGGTACCGGGCGCTGAATCCCAATGGCCTGGTGCCCATGATCGAAGATGACGGCCTGGTGTTGTGGGAGTCCAATGCCATTGTCCGCTATCTGTCGGCGCAGTACGGTGCTGAATCTGGCTGGTATGTGGCCGATGCGCGCCAGCGCGCCGAGGCGGACAAGTGGATGGATTGGGTGACGTCGTCGCTGGCCACACCATTTCGGCCACTGTTCTGGGGCATCCTGCGCACCCCCGCCGAGCAGCAGGACTGGGTGGCGATCAATGCCGCGCACAAGACCTGCGCGCATTTGCTGTCTATCGCTGACCAGGCCCTGGCCCATCAGCCGTACCTGTCCGGCGACGACCTGGGCATGGGTGATATTCCGCTGGGCTGCTTTGCCTATGCCTGGTTCGAGATGCCCATCGAGCGTCCCGAGATGCGCCATTTGCGCGCCTGGTACGAGCGCTTGCAAGAGCGCCCGGCCTATCAGGCTGCAGTCATGACTGCGCTGACCTGATCCCTGCGGTAAACCTGATAGTTATTATCGATACACATGACTGTACTTGTATGGCCAGGGCAAGCACCATGGCCCTATTAACTGCGGCCGGCATGCCCGGTCGCGTCTTGAACCTTTCAAACTGGTACGCGACCCGCTATGAGTTCTGCTCTGTCCATAAGGCAGCTAACCAAGACCTACGGCAATGGTTTCCAGGCCCTCAAGGGTATCGACCTGGATGTCGCCGAAGGGGACTTCTTCGCCTTGCTCGGCCCCAACGGCGCCGGGAAATCCACCACCATCGGCATTCTCTCGACCCTGGTCAACAAGACCAGCGGCACGGTGAGCATCTTCGGTAATGACCTCGACCGTCAGCCGGCCGCGCTCAAGCGCAGCATTGGCGTCGTGCCGCAGGAGTTCAACTTCAACCAGTTCGAAAAGACTTTCGACATTGTCGTTACCCAGGCTGGTTATTACGGTATCCCGCACAAGGTGGCCAAAGAGCGTGCCGAGAAGTACCTGACCCAGCTTGGCCTGTGGGACAAGCGCGATGTGCCGTCGCGTTCGCTGTCTGGCGGCATGAAGCGCCGGTTGATGATCGCCCGGGCGCTGATCCATGAGCCGCGCTTGTTGATTCTCGATGAGCCGACGGCGGGTGTGGATATCGAGCTGCGCCGCTCGATGTGGAGTTTTCTCACCGAGCTGAACCAGCAGGGCATCACCATCATCCTGACGACCCACTATCTGGAAGAAGCCGAACAGCTGTGTCGGCACATCGGCATCATCGACCACGGCACCATCGTTGAAAACACCAGCATGCGTGCACTGCTCGGCAAGCTGCATGTAGAGACCTTCCTGCTCGACCTCAAGCAGGAGCTGCCCCAGGCGCCGAACCTGGTCGGCTACCCGTGCCGGCTGGTCAGCCCGCACACCCTGGAAGTGCAAGTGGACAAGGATGTGGGCATTACTGCGCTGTTCGGCCAGTTGGCCCTGCAGAGCATCGAAGTGCAAAGCCTGCGCAACAAGACCAACCGTCTCGAGGAGTTGTTTGTGTCCCTGGTCGAGAAAAACCTGGCGAAGGTGGCGGTATGAGTTCGGAGCTACGCGCCAACCTGGTCGCCCTCAATACCATCGTTTATCGCGAAGTGCGCCGATTCACCCGGATCTGGCCGCAGACCCTGCTGCCCCCGGCGATCACCATGGTCCTGTACTTCGTGATCTTCGGTAACCTGATCGGTCGGCAGATTGGCGACATGGGTGGTTTCACCTACATGGAGTACATCGTGCCGGGGTTGATCATGATGTCGGTGATCACCAACTCCTACGGCAACGTGGTCTCGAGCTTCTTTGGCAGCAAGTTCCAGCGCTCGATTGAAGAGCTGATGGTGTCGCCGGTTTCGCCCCATACCATTCTGATTGGTTACACCCTGGGCGGCGTATTGCGCGGGCTGGCGGTGGGGGTGATCGTCACCCTGCTGTCACTGTTCTTCACTCACCTGCAGGTGCATCACCTGGGCGTGACCATTCTGGTGGTGCTGCTGACCGCGACGATCTTTTCCCTGCTTGGCTTCATCAACGCGGTGTTCGCGCGCAACTTCGACGACATCTCGATCATTCCGACGTTCGTCCTGACACCGCTGACCTACCTGGGCGGCGTGTTCTACTCGATCAGCCTGCTGCCGCCGTTCTGGCAGACCGTGTCGTTGGCCAACCCGGTACTGCACATGGTCAACTCGTTCCGCTACGGCATCCTTGGCGTGTCGGATATCCGTATTGGCGTGGCCGTGAGCTTCATGCTGGTTGCCACGGCAGTGCTGTATTTCGGTTGCGTTCGCCTACTGGTCAGCGGGCGTGGAATGCGTACCTGATACCTTTTGCTTGCGCCGGCGCCACTGTCGGCCTACCCACCAACGCCAGTAGAGCATGGTCAGGCAGTAGGCCAGGGCGCCGAGCAGCAGGCCGCAAACCACTGAGCCGAGCAGGAAGGGCTGCCACAGGGTCGATAGCTCACCGGTAATCCATTCAAAGGTGAGTTCCTCCGGCAAGGTCCTGGCGGGAACCTGCATCAACCAGGCGCCCATCTGGTAGGTGCAGTAGAACACCGGCGGCATGGTGAAGGGGTTGGTCAGCCATACCAGGCTGACCGCAATCGGCATGTTGCCGCGTACCAGAATGGCCAGGCTGGCGGCCAGCAGCATTTGCATCGGAACCGGAATGAACGCCGCGAACAGGCCAACAGCCATCGCTCGCGCAACCGAATGTCGATTCAGGTGCCAGAGGTTCGGGTCATGCAGCAGACGGCCGAGAAAGCGTAAGGATTTGTGTTCCCTGATGCTGGTCGGGTCGGGCATGTAGCGTTTGAAGAGACGACGCGGCATGTAGGCTCTCGACTGGGTGAAGGGGGCAAGTATGCACGGATTCTAAAAAGGCCCCATTACAGACTTTGTGACAATTATTGAGTGAGCTTCCGGCTGCACTGATCTAAGCCTCAGGGGGTGGGTTTCTTCTGGAGCTTCGAAGCATGCGCACAGGGATGTTAGCGCTGGCACTGGGCCTGCTGTGCCTGAGTGTCCTACCGGTTTTGCCATCGGTCGGGTCAGTGATTGTAGTGGCCCTGATCGGGCTGGGGTGCCTGCCTTGGCGAGCACGTCCGCTCGGTGTTTTTCTGCTCGGGCTGTGTTGGGCCTGCCTGTCGGCTCAGCAGGCGCTGGATGATCGTCTCGCTCCAGCGCTCGACGGGCGCACCTTGTGGCTGGAAGGCAAGGTGGTCGGTTTGCCCACGCAAGATGGCCGATCGCTGCGATTTCAACTCGACAACCCGCAGTCGCGTCGCGCCCAGTTGCCAAAGCGTCTACAACTGAGCTGGTTTGGCGCGCCGGAGGTCAACAGCGGTGAGCGCTGGCGGCTGGCGGTCACGCTCAAGCAACCTCATGGTTTGCTCAATCCCCACGGACCGGATCGCGAGGCGACCCTGCTGGCTCGACGAATAGGTGCCACGGGGAGCGTCAAGGCCGGCGAGCGGCTGGCAACCGCCGAAGATGCCTGGCGCGATGGCGTGCGTCAGCGCTTGTTGAGCGTGGATGCCCAAGGCCGCGAGGCAGAACTGGTCGCGCTGGTGCTGGGCGATGGCGCAGGTCTGGCCCGGGAGACCTGGCAGGCGCTGCAGGCGACCGGTACCGTGCATTTGCTGGTCATCTCCGGGCAGCATATCGGGCTGCTGGCCGGGCTGGTCTATGGGCTGGTCGCGGGCTTGGCGCGACTGGGATGGTGGCCGCCGAGCTTGCCCTGGCTGCCCTGGGCGTGTGGAACAGCTTTTGCTGCGGCGTTGGGCTACGGTCTGCTGGCTGGTTTTCAGGTGCCGGTACAGCGTGCCTGCATGATGCTGGCGGTGGTGTTGCTCTGGCGTTTGCGCTATCGCCATTTGGGCCTCTGGGTGCCGCTGTTGCTGGCGCTCAACGCGGTGCTGCTGTGGGAGCCGTTGGCCAGCCTGCTGCCGGGCTTCTGGCTGTCTTTCGTCGCGGTTGCGGTGCTGGTTTTCACCTTCAGCGGTCGGCTGGGGGCCTGGAAATCATGGGTGGCGTGGGGGAGGGCGCAGTGGTTGATTGCCTTGGGGCTGCTGCCGGTGCTGATGGCGTTGGGTCTGCCGATCAGTCTCACCGCTCCGTTGGCCAACCTTGTCGCCGTACCCTGGATCAGTGTGGCGGTGCTGCCGCTGGCGTTGCTGGGCACTTTGTTGCTACCCGTTCCGCTGGTTGGGCAAGCGTTGATCTGGTTGGCAGGCGGATTGCTGGACGGGTTGTTTCGTCTGCTGGCTTACCTGGCCCAATTGCAGCCAGCGTGGTTGCCGGAGCCGTTGTCATGGGCGCTCTGGTTATTGTTGGCGCTGGGGGCGTTGCTGGTACTGCTGCCTCCCGGTCTGCCGATGCGCGTGCTGGGCTGGCCGTTGTTGCTGTTGGTGGCCTTTGCACCCCGGGAGCGAATAGCGCATGGCCAGGTGGAGGTCTGGCAACTGGATGTGGGGCAGGGCCTCGCGTTCGTGCTGCGTACCCGTCAGCACACGATGCTGTATGACGCCGGGCCCGCATTGGCCGGACATGACCTGGGAGAACGGGTGGTATTGCCGACGTTACGCAAGCTGGGGGTCAAGGAGATCGACCTGATGCTGCTCAGTCACGCCGATGCTGATCATGCCGGTGGTGCCCTGGCACTCAAGCGCGGCATGCCGGTGCATCAGGTGCGCGGTGGCGAAGCGGCGAGGTTACCGCCGGCCTTGCAGGCGCAATCCTGTGTCAGTGGCGAGCGCTGGCAGTGGGATGGCGTGAGCTTTTCTGTCTGGCAATGGCAAGACGCCGGCGACAGTAACCAGGACTCCTGTGTGCTGCTGGTCGAAGCAGCGGGCGAGAGGCTGTTGCTCACAGGGGATCTCGATGCCTCCGGCGAGCGGGCCTGGCTCGGTGACTGGCAGGCGGGCCAGGTCGACTGGCTGCAGGCCCCGCATCATGGCAGTCGCACGTCATCGAGCGAGGCTTTTCTGGCGGCCACGGCGCCGCGCGGCGTACTGATTTCCAGGGGGCGCTACAACGCTTTCGGGCATCCCCATGCTGAAGTGACAGAGCGCTACCGGATAAGTGGCATTGAAGTGTTCGACAGTGCTGTACATGGCGCCCTGCGCTTGCGCCTGGGGGCTTTTGGCGAGCCCCTGGGGTTGCGCAGCCAGCGACGATTCTGGCGGGACCCGAGTTGACGACCTTCGGCAGATGAGCGTGCAAGGGTCCTATGGTAAAGTGGCGGACTTTTTCAAGGGGATGCTAACTGTGTGGGAATTGGTCAAGTCCGGTGGTTGGATGATGCTGCCGATCATTCTGAGTTCCATCGCTGCCATGGCTATCGTTGCCGAGCGTCTCTGGACCTTGCGTGCCAGCCGGGTTACCCCACCGCACCTGCTGGGTCAGGTGTGGATGTGGATCAAGGACAAACAGCTCACCAGTGACAAGCTCAAGGCCCTGCGTGCCGATTCGCCGTTGGGCGAAATCCTGGCGGCTGGCCTGGCTAACTCCCGTCATGGTCGCGAGATCATGAAAGAGTGCATTGAGGAGGCCGCTGCCCGGGTCATTCATGAGCTGGAACGCTATATCAATGCCTTGGGCACGATTGCTGCAATGGCGCCGTTGCTCGGCTTGCTGGGTACTGTACTGGGCATGATCGATATCTTCAGTGCATTCATGGGCACCGGCATGACCACCAATGCCGCAGTACTGGCAGGCGGGATCTCCAAAGCGTTGATCACCACCGCGGCTGGCCTGATGGTCGGTATTCCCTCGGTGTTCTTCCACCGCTTCCTGCAACGGCGCATCGATGAACTGGTGGTCGGCATGGAGCAGGAGGCAATCAAGCTGGTTGAAGTGGTGCAGGGCGACCGTGACGTCGACCTGGCCGAGGGCAAGGCGTGAAATTCCGGCGCAAGCCACGGGAGACCGTGGACATCAACCTGGCGTCGCTGATCGACGTGGTGTTCATCCTGCTGCTGTTCTTCGTGGTGACCACCACCTTTACCCGAGAAACCCAGCTGCGGGTCGAACTGCCGGAATCTGTCAGTGGTGCCCCCGCGCCCGACGACGAGCTCAAGCAACTGGACATCACCATCAGCGCCGATGGCGTCTATTCGGTGAACAACAACCTGCTGCCCAAGAGCGATCTGGCGACCCTGACCGAAGCCCTGCAGAAAGAATCTGCCGGTGATACCAAACTGCCGTTGTCGATCAGTGCCGACGGCAAGACCCCGCACCAGGCGGTGGTTACTGCCATGGATGCGGCCGGTAAGCTCGGTTTCAGCCAGTTGCGCATGACCACGGTCGAGGCTGCCCAGGGGACACCTTGATGGCGTTTGCCGACCGTCTGCTCAATGCCTGGTACGCCGGGCATCCAGCGCTGGCCTTGCTGCGTCCGCTGGAGTCGTTGTACCGCCGCGTGGTGTTGCGCAAGCGCGCGCGCTTCCTGAGCGGGGAGAGTGTCAGCTATCGTGCGCCGGTGCCGGTCATTGTGGTGGGTAACATCACCATCGGTGGCACCGGCAAGACCCCGATGATTCTCTGGTTGATCGAGCATTGCCGCCAGCAAGGCCTGCGCGTTGGCGTGGTCAGTCGCGGCTACGGCGCCAAGCCCGCGCAGTTGCCCTGGCGGGTGAGTGCCGAGCAGAGTGCTGCCGAAGCGGGCGATGAGCCGCTGCTGATCGTGCAGCGTAGCGGTGTGCCGCTGATGATCGATCCGGACCGCTCACGTGCGGTACAGGCTTTGCTGGTCAGTGAGCCGCTGGACCTGATTCTGTGTGACGACGGCATGCAGCATTACCGCCTGGCTCGCGATCTGGAGCTGGTGCTGATTGATGCCGCGCGCGGCCTGGGTAATCGCCGTTGCCTGCCTGCCGGGCCGTTGCGCGAACCGGTGGAGCGCCTGCAAGAGGTTGATGCCGTACTCTACAACGGCGCCACCCGCGACCGCGAGGATGGCTTTGCCTTTGCCTTGCAGCCCACCGCACTGGTTAATGTGCGCAGCGGCGAACGCCGCGGGCTTGATCACTTCGCCCCTGGCCAGGCCGTGCACGCAGTGGCCGGTATTGGCAACCCGCAACGTTTCTTCAATACCCTGCAGGGGCTAAACTGGCGGCCTGTGCCACACCCGTTTGCCGATCATGCCGAGTACAGTGCCAAGGCCTTGAGTTTCACGCCTGCGCTGCCGCTGATCATGACTGAAAAGGACGCGGTCAAATGCCGCGCCTTCGCTGCTGACGACTGGTGGTACCTTGCAGTCGACGCTGCGCCTTCGCCAGCCTTCCGGGCCTGGTTTGATGCCCAGCTCGATCGCTTGTTACCCGGCTCGCGGCACTCCTGATTCGTTTCTTTTTCCGGCCACTGGCCTGAGGAATACCCATGGACACCAAATTGCTCGACATCCTGGCCTGCCCGATCACCAAAGGCCCGCTCAAACTCAGTGCCGACAAGACCGAGCTGATCAGCAAGGGCGCAGGCCTGGCTTATCCGATCCGCGACGGTATTCCGGTGATGCTGGAGAGCGAAGCCCGTACCCTGACTGATGATGAGCGTCTGGATAAATGAGTCTGACCTTCACTGTGGTGATCCCGGCGCGTTTGGCCTCCACCCGCCTGCCGGGCAAGCCGTTGCTGCCAATCGCCGGCAAGCCGATGATCCAGCATGTCTGGGAACAGGCACGCAAGAGCAGCGCTCAACGCGTGGTGATTGCCACCGATGACGCCGGTATCTACCAGGCATGCGAGGCCTTTGGCGCTGAGGTGCTGATGACCCGTGAGGATCATGACTCGGGTACCGATCGTCTGGCTGAAGTGGCGGCCAAGCTCGGTCTGGCCGCGGACGCGATCGTCGTCAACGTTCAAGGCGATGAGCCGCTGATTCCGCCGGTGATCATTGATCAGGTAGCGGCCAACCTCGCCGCGCACCCTGAAGCGGGCATTGCGACCCTGGCCGAACCGATCAGTGACGTCACTGCGGTTTTCAATCCCAATGCGGTCAAGGTGGTCAGTGACTGCAATGGCCTGGCCTTGACCTTCAGTCGCGCGCCATTGCCCTGGGCGCGAGATGTATTTGCCCTGGGGCGGGACACCCTGCCTGAAGGCGTACCTTATCGTCGTCATATCGGCATGTACGCTTACCGTGCGGGTTTTCTCCATGATTTCGTGGGCTGGGGCCCTTGCTGGCTGGAGCGCACCGAATCGCTTGAGCAACTGCGTGCACTCTGGCATGGCGTGCGTATTCACGTTGCCGATGCCATCGAGGCGCCACCGGTTGGTGTCGATACCCCAGAGGACCTGGAGCGCGTACGGCGCATTCTGGAGGCCTGATGCGGGTTCTGTTTGTTTGCCTCGGCAACATCTGCCGCTCACCCACCGCTGAAGGCGTATTGCGCCATCAGCTTCAGGCCGAAGGCCTGGGTGACTTGATCGAAGTGGCTTCGGCCGGGACCGGTGACTGGCATGTCGGCAAGCAGCCGGACAGCCGTACTCGCCGCGCCGCGCAACTACGCGGGTATGACCTGTCGCAGCAGCGCGCGCAACAGGTCAAGGCTGGGCATTTCAATGACTATGACCTGATCCTGGCGATGGACAAGAGCAACCTTGGCCATCTGCGCGCCCTGCAACCCGCCGGGGCAAAAGCCGAGCTGGATCTGTTCCTGCGTCGCTATGAGGGCGCGCTGGACGAGGTTCCGGATCCTTACTATGGCGGTGAGCAAGGTTTCGAGCAGGTGCTTGACCTGATTGAAGTCGCCTGCCGCAAATTGGTTATCGAACTCAAGGGACGTCTATGAGCAGGCAATGGCAGGAGCAGGTATCGCTCAAGCCTTTCAACACCTTCGGTATCGAGGTGAAGGCCCGCTATTTCACCGAAGTCCATAACGATGGTGAGGTACGCCAGGTGTTGGCCCAGGCGAGTGAGCAGGGGGTTCCGGTGTTGGTGCTCGGTGGCGGCAGCAACCTGCTGCTGACCGCGGATATCCAGGCCCTGGTCATGCGTATGGCCAGTCGTGGCCTGCGCATCCTTTCCGATGACGGCGAGCGCGTGGTTGTCGAGGCCGAAGCGGGTGAACCCTGGCATCCCTTTGTGCAGTGGAGCCTGGCTCAGGGCTTGTCCGGGCTGGAAAATCTCAGCCTGATTCCGGGCACGGTCGGCGCCGCACCGATGCAGAACATTGGTGCCTATGGCGTCGAAATAAAGGATGTGTTCGCCGGGCTTACCGCGCTGGATCGTCAGACCGGCGAGCTGCGTGATTTCAGCCTGGAAGAATGCGCCTTTGCCTACCGTGACAGTCTGTTCAAGCGTAATCCGGGCCGTTGGTTGATCCTGCGTGTACGCTTTGCTCTGAGTCGCGTCATGCATGCTCATCTGGAGTACGGTCCGGTGCGTCAGCGTCTGAGCGAGCAGGGTGTCAGCCAGCCGAGCGCGCAGAACATCAGCGATGCCATCTGCAGCATCCGTCGGGAGAAGCTCCCCGATCCTGCCGAGCTGGGCAACGCCGGGAGCTTTTTCAAGAATCCGGTGGTGACTACGGTAGTGGCCGAGAAGATCCGCTTGCAGCACCCGGGGCTGGTGGCTTATCCACAGGCTGACGGCCAGATGAAGCTGGCTGCAGGCTGGTTGATCGAGCAGGCGGGTTGGAAAGGGCACCGTGACGGCGATGCTGGTGTGCATCGATTGCAGTCGCTGGTGCTGGTCAATTATGGTCAGGCCAGTGGTGTGCAGTTGCATCAGTTGGCGCAGAAAATCCAGGCCGACATTCTGCTGCGCTTTGGCGTTACGTTGGAGATGGAGCCGAATCTGTACTGAGCAGGATCAACTGTCTGTCACCTGATTAACTGTGGGAGCCAGCCTTGCTGGCGATGCCCGGCATCGCCGGGCCAGGGGCGCTACGCTCCCCATCGCCGGCAAGGCCGGCTCCCACAGGGTTCAACCGATCCAGCAGGCAATAAAAAAGCCCCGCCAGTTACCTGGCGGGGCTTTTTATTTCACTGGATGATCAGGCGAGCGGCTTTTGCTCTTCTGTGGTTTCCAGTGCTTCAGCTTGTTGCTCGACCGGTGCGGCTTGGGCAGCAGCAGCGGCTGCAGCTTCGGCTTCACGCTTGCGGCGACGTACTTCGCGCGGGTCGTTTGGTGCGCGACCGTTCGCCAGCATCACTACCGGGGCTTCGACCACTGCTGGTTCGGCAGCAGGGGCTTGTTCCTCGACAACGGCTACTGGCTCGGCAACAACCGGCTGGGCTGCTTCGACTTCAACCGCTGGGGCCTCAACAACCTCTGGCTCGCGTGGCGCTTCAACAACCGGCTCGGCGACGACAGCCACTTCAACCGGTGCTGCTGCCACGGGTTGAGGGGCGGCTTCGACAACCGGCTCGATGCTCGGCTCAACCACAGTCACGGGCTCGCTGACCGGCAGCTCGACCACGGGTGCGATTGCCACTTCTTCAGCCACAACTTCAGCAACAACCGGCTTCGGCGCTTCAGCTTCCACTGGCTCGACTGCAGCCGGTTCGGTTGCTTCAACGGCCTCTGCGGCGGCTACTTCAAGAGTTGCCGGGGCTGCGACAGGAGCGGCCTCTTCAACGGCTGCGGTAGCGCGTTCAGCTTGAACGTGGGCCTGGGCTTCGGCTTCAGCGCTGATGTTGCTGGTCGCAACGGCGGCGGTAACGGCCAGGCCGGCTGCCAGTTCAGCAGCCGATGGCTCGTTGCCTTCTTCAGCGCCGTCTTCGGAGCCTTCAACTACATTGCCGTTGGCATCACGCTGACGCTCACGACGGTTGCTGCGACGACGCTGACCGCGGGAGCGGCGGCGTGGGCGCTCGCCCTCGGTGCCTTCCTGGTTGTCGTCCTGCAGCAGCTCTTCGTTTGGCAGTTGCTCTTCAGTCGCTTCAGCAACCTGCTCGCCAGGGACTGGCTGACGCTCTTCGCGTGGTGGGCGTGGTTGACGCTCTTCACGTGGTGCACGTTCTTCACGAGGAGCTCGCTCTTCGCGTGGCGCACGTTCTTCACGTGGGCTGCGCTCTTCGCGTGGTGCACGCTCTTCACGAGGCTGGCGTTCTTCACGTGGTGCGCGCTCAGGACGCTCTTCACGTACGGCTGGAGTGGCAGCGTCCAGCGGCTCGCGCAGTTCACGGACCGGACGGTCTTCGCGAGGGCGGCGCTCTTCGCGTGGTGCACGAGGCTGACGCTCTTCGCGTGGTTGACGTGGAGCACGCTCTTCGCGGGCCTGGGTTTCTTCACGGGCTTCGCGTGGTTGACGCTCTTCACGCGGGGCGCGCTCTTCGCGAGGCTTGCGATCTTCATCGCGGCGGCCATTGCGGTTGCGGCTCTGCTGACGACCGTTACGGCGCTCTTCGTTGCGCTGTGGGCGCTCGGCGGCTGGCTTTTCGGCGACCACAGGGGCGGCGGCAGGCTCTTCCTTGCCGGCGAACAGGCTGACCAGCGACTTCACCAGGCCTTTGAACAGGCTTGGCTCTGGAGCGACGTGTACCGGTGCGGCAGGTTGTTCCGGGGCAGCAGCCGGGACCGGTGCGTTGGCGCGAGCCGGTGCGGTCTTGACCGCGGCTTCCTGGCGAACCAGGGTGCGGGTGGCGGCAGTCGGCTGGACTTCTTCGGTCTCGGCGGCAGCGATTTCGTAGCTGGATTGGCTGCTTTGAGCTTCCGGGCTGTCGTCACGCAGGCGCTGGACTTCGAAGTGCGGGGTTTCCAGGTGGTCGTTCGGCAGGATGACGATACGCGCCCGGGTACGCAGTTCGATCTTGGTGATCGAGTTGCGTTTTTCATTGAGCAGGAAGGCTGCAACCGGAATCGGCACTTGCGCGCGAACTTCGGCGGTGCGGTCTTTCAGGGCTTCTTCTTCGATCAGGCGCAGGATCGCCAGCGACAGCGATTCGACGTCACGGATGATGCCGGTGCCGCTGCAGCGCGGGCAAACGATGCCGCTGCTTTCGCCCAGCGAAGGACGCAGGCGCTGACGGGACATTTCCAGCAGGCCGAAGCGCGAAATGCGGCCAACCTGTACGCGGGCGCGGTCGGCTTCCAGGCACTCGCGTACCTTTTCTTCGACGGCGCGCTGGTTCTTGGCCGGGGTCATGTCGATGAAGTCGATGACGATCAGGCCGCCGATGTCACGCAGGCGCAGCTGGCGGGCGATTT
>JAVXRI010000116.1:0-15063 GCA_036643775.1 Pseudomonas sp.
GAAACCGTGGTCACGCCGTTGATCTGGAAGGCCGGGCGCGATGACGGCTGCGGCGCGGCCTATGCGCCGATCGGCGAGCGTATCGGCGCGCGCAGCGCCTATGTGCTGGACAGCGAACTGAACCTGGTGCCGCAGGGCATTGCCGGTGAACTGTACCTGGGCGGGCAGGGGCTGGCCCGCGGTTACCTGGCGCGTGCCGGGCTGAGCGCCGAACGCTTTGTCGCCGACCCGTTCGCGGTTGGCGGGCGGCTGTACCGCACCGGTGATCTGGTGCGCCAGCGTGGCGACGGCGTGGTGGAGTACCTGGGACGGGTCGATAACCAGGTGAAGATCCGTGGTTTCCGTATCGAGCTGGGTGAAATTGAAGCGCGTTTGCTGGCGCTGGAGGGGGTGCGTGAAGCGGTGGTGCTGGCCCGCGAAGGCCTCAGCGGCTTGCAGTTGGTGGCCTATGTGGTGCCGAGCGTGCTGACCCTGCTCGACGATCCGCAGGCGCAACAGGCCTTGCGCGACGAATTGCGCCAGCACCTGCGCAGCGTGCTGCCGGATTACATGGTGCCGGCGCAGTGGCTGCTGCTGGCGCAACTGCCGCTGACGCCCAACGGCAAGCTGGACCGCAAGGCGCTGCCGACCCCGGATGCCAGCGCGGTGCAGGGTACTTACGCAGCGCCGGTGACGGCGCTGGAGCAAGAGCTGGCAAGCCTGTGGGCGCAAGTGCTCAAGCTCGAGCGGGTAGGGCGTCACGACAACTTCTTCGAACTGGGTGGTCACTCGCTTCTGGCCATGCAGGTGATCGTCGGCGTGCGTGAGCGTTTACAGGTCGAGATTGCCCTGAAGATCTTGTTCAGTCACCCCGACCTGGCCGGCTTCGCCCAGCAGGTAGAAGCACTGCGCAAGGAAAATTCACCGGTACAAGACGCCTTGGCTAAATCGTTGGCAGCCCTCAAACGTTTATCTGCCAACGATCTAGAAAAACTGCTTTCCGAATGAGGGGCATGGCGTGCAAGAGTTGATTGATTCGATAGGTGTGCTGTCGGCACAGGAAAGAAAGGCCCTGGCCATCCTGCTGAAAAAGGAAGGGGTCAATCTCTTCGATGTGGCGCCGGTGTTCAAGCGAGACCCTGCCGAACCCCTGAAGCTTTCCTATGCCCAGGAGCGTCAGTGGTTTCTCTGGCAATTGGAACCGCACAGTGCCGCCTATCACATCCCGGCCGCACTGCGCTTGCGCGGTGCGCTGGATCTGTCCGCCCTGCAGCGCAGTTTCGCCGTGCTGGTAGCGCGCCATGAAAGCCTGCGCACGCATTTCACCCAGGTTGAGGGGCAGACCCGCCAGCTTATCGCCGCTGACCTGGCAATCGACCTGAAGGTACAGCTGATCGGGGCGTGCAGTGAAGCGCAGGTGAGGGCGCTGGTCGAGGCGCAGGTGCAGCAATCTTTCGACCTGCAGGCCGGGCCGTTGCTACGGGTCAGCCTGATGCAGGTCGGCGAGCAGGAGCATGTACTGGTCCTGGTGCAGCACCACATCATTTCGGATGGCTGGTCGATGCAGATCATGGTTCAGGAACTGGTGGCGTGCTACCAGGCCTTCGCTCAGGGTCTCACGCCGCAGTTGCCGCCATTACCCATTCAGTATGCCGACTATGCGCTCTGGCAACGCAGCTGGATGGAGGCCGGCGAGCGCGCCCGGCAACTGGAATACTGGACTGCGCAATTGGGTAGCGAACAGCCGGTGCTGGAGTTGCCTCTGGACCATTCGCGCCCGGCCAGCCAAAGCTATCGCGGTGGCCGGGTCGATGTGCCGTTGGGGTTGGCACTGAGCAAAGGCTTGCAGGACCTGGCCCAGCAGCAAGGTGTGACGCTGTTCATGCTGTTGCTGGCCAGTTTCCAGGTCCTGTTGCACCGCTACAGCGGCCAGTCGGACATCCGCGTGGGTGTGCCGAACGCCAACCGCAACCGGCCTGAAACCCAGCGCCTGATCGGCTTTTTCGTCAACACCCAGGTACTCAAGGCGGATATCCACGGGCGCCAGTCCTTCGCCCAGCTTCTGCAGCAGGTCAAGCAAACTGCGCTGCAAGCCCAGGCCCATCAGGACCTGCCGTTCGAGCAACTGGTTGAAGCGTTGCAGCCGGAGCGCAGCCTCAGCCAGAGCCCGCTGTTTCAGGCCATGTACAACCATCAGAGTGCCGCCCGTGGCGGCTTGCCAACCCAACAACTGGATGGCTTGAGCATCGAAGAAATTGTCTTCGAAAGCCAGGCGGCGCAGTTTGACCTGAGCCTGGACACCTTCGAGTCGGACCAGGGCCTGGTCGGCTCCTTCACCTACATGAGCGAGTTGTTCGAACATGCCACCCTGGAGCGTATGGGCGGGCACTGGTCGAACCTGCTGCAAGCGATCGTGGCCCAGCCACATGCCGCGGTCGATGAACTCGACCTGCTCGATGCCCCCCAACGCCATCAGTTGCTGCAACAGTGGAGTGGTGTGCAGGGGTACGCTCAGCCAAGCCCTCATACGGTTCTGGACCTGATCGAAGCCCAGGTGGCAAAGACGCCGGAAGCCGTGGCGCTGGTCCACGAAGACCGGCAACTGACTTATCGGCAGATGAATGCCCAGGCCAACCTGCTGGCCAACCGGCTGCTGGCCGTCGGCGTGGGAGCGGAATCGCGGGTCGGCATTGCCGTCGAGCGCGGGCTGGGCATGGTCATTGCCGTACTGGCGGTGCTCAAGTGTGGCGGCGCCTATGTGCCGATGGACCCTCAGTACCCGGCCGACCGCTTGCAGTTGATGATCGAGGATGCTGGTCTGGCCTGCCTGGTCAGCCAGAGCTGGCTGCTTGACGCACTGGCCTTCGCCCAGGACATTGCGAAAGTCTGTCTGGACAGGGTGCTCGATGAACATGATGGCAGCGAGTATCCAGACCCGTGCCGCACGGTAGAACCCGATAATCTCGCCTACGTGATGTTTACCTCAGGCTCCACCGGGCGCCCCAAAGGCGTGGCGATCAGCCAGGCTGCGCTGACTGCGCATGTGCAGATGTGTATCGGCTTCTTTGGCCTGGTGCCGAGCGACCGGGTGCTGCAGTTTGCGACTTTCAATTTCGATGGATTTATCGAACAGCTGTTCCCGGCGCTGAGCTGCGGCGCGGCGGTGGTCCTGCGTGGCAACGAAATCTGGTCAAGCGAAATGTTCCATCAGGCGTTGATCACTCAAGGCATCAGTGTTGCCGACCTGACCACAGCCTACTGGGCGATGCTGGCCAAAGACTTTGCCTCGCAGCCACGTGCCACCTATGGCGCGTTGCGCCAGGTGCACGCCGGCGGCGAGGCGATGTCGCCCGATGCGCTCGCCGCCTGGCATACCGCTGGCCTCGACGGTGTGCGCCTGCTCAATACCTATGGCCCTACCGAGGCAACAGTGACGGTCAGCGCTCACGACTGCAGCACTGAACGCTCAGGATCAAGTGGCACTGCGAACCCGCCTATCGGCCAGGTACTACCGGGACGTTCACTGTATGTGGTCGATGGCAGCGGCGCCCTGGCCCCGATTGGCGTGATCGGTGAGCTGATGATCGGCGGTGATTTGTTGGCTCGGGGATACTTCTCCCGCCCAGGGCTTAGTGCCGAGCGCTTCATGCCCAACCCGTTCGAGCCCAACGGAGGACGCTTGTATCGCAGTGGCGACCTGGTACGGCGTCTGGCCAATGGTGACATCGAGTATGTCGGGCGCAGCGACCATCAGATCAAGTTGCGCGGCTTCCGTATCGAATTGAGCGAAATCGAGGCGAAGCTACTGGAGCACCCGCAGATTCGTGAGGCGCTGGTAGTGCCTGTCGAGGGACCGGCAGGTATGCAACTGGTGGCCTACCTGGTGGCTCCGGCTTTGGCGCTGGACGAGGCTGACTGGAGGGCGCCACTAAAGGCCTGGCTGAAGGAGCGTCTGCCCGACTACATGGTGCCAGCGCACCTGTTGCACCTGGAGGCCATGCCGTTGTCACCCAACGGCAAACTGGATCGCCGCGCACTGCCGGCCCCGGATCCTGATGCGTTGCGCAGTTTGCACCTGGCGCCGGCCAGCGACCTGGAAAAGCGTGTGGCGGCCATCTGGCAGGACCTGCTCAAGGTCCCGGCGATCAGCATGCATGACAACTTCTTCGAACTGGGTGGGCACTCGCTGCTGGCGATCCAGGTCATGGCTCGGGTCCAGCTGGAACTGGGGGCGAACATTGCCCTGAGTCTGTTGTTCAAGGACAGCACCTTGTTGGGTTTCACTCAGGCCATCACGCCATTGGTCAGCCTCGACATGAGCGACACGCTCGATGACCTGCACGATTTCCTCACCGAGCTGGAGGCGAACTGAGATGGATCACAACAGCAAACTTGCCCTGGTTCAGCGTTTTCTGAAACTGCCTGCGGGCCAGCGTCGGTTGTTCCTCGACAAGTTGCAGGAAAAGGGTGTGAGCCTGACGCAATTGCCCATTGCGCAAGTGGAGCACGCCGACGAGCGGGTTGCATTGTCCTATGCCCAGCAACGCCAGTGGTTTCTCTGGCAGCTGGCACCGGACAGCGCCACTTACCACATTCCCACTGCGTTGCGCCTGTACGGACCACTGCAGAGAGACGCATTGCAGCGCAGCTTTGACCGGTTGATCGAGCGGCACTCGGTGCTGCGCACGGCGTTTGTCGAGCATGACGGTCTGGCCGCGCAGCAGATCATGCCGGCCCGCGCGTTGAACATGGCGTTCGAGGTACTCAATGGTTCTGCGCGCGATGAGGCGCAACTGGTTGCACGCGTGGAGGCGGAGATCCAGCGCCCTTTCGATCTGGCTTGCGATTGCCTGCTACGGGTACGGCTGATGCAGGTCGCCGAGGAACATCATGTGCTGGTGCTGACCCTGCACCACATCATCGCCGATGGTTGGTCAATGCAGGTGATGGTCGAAGAGCTCATTGCCCTGTACAGCGAATTCACCGGCAAAGGTGCCAGCGCTTTGCCGGCCTTGCCGATTCAGTATGTCGATTACGCGCACTGGCAGCGGGCCTGGATGGAGGCGGGTGAGCGCGATCGGCAATTGGCCTACTGGACCGGGCAACTGGGTGGCGAACAGCCGCAGTTGGACTTGCCTATCGACCGTCCGCGTCCGGCGCAGCAGAGCAATCGCGGGGCACGAATTCAGCTTGCGCTGGAGACTACTCAGGTAGCGGGGCTCAAACGCTTGGCCAGCACCGAGAACCTGACGCCCTTCGTAGTGCTGCAGGCGTGCCTGCATGCCTTGCTGTACCGCTACAGTGGCCAACAGGATATTCGCGTCGGTCTGCCGGTGAGTAACCGCAATCGTCCGGAAACCGAGCGTTTGATCGGCTTCTTCGTCAACACCCTGGTGTTGCGCACCACCCCGAATGGACAGCTGACTTTCCGTGCGCTTTTGGCCCAGGTCAAGCAGCAGGTCATGGGTGCCCAGGCCCACCAGGATTTGCCGTTCGAACAGTTGGTCGAGGCGCTGCAGCCGGAGCGCAGCCTCAGCCAGAGTCCGTTGTTCCAGGTACTGCACAACCACCAGAGCGAGAGTCGCGGTGAGCAGTGGCAGGTGGATGAGCAGCTCAGGGTCGAGAGCCTGACTCTGGGCGGCTGCCAGAGCAAGTTCGACCTGACCCTGGAAACCTTCGAACATGGCGATGAGATGTCGGCGTCGTTCATTTATGCCAGCGACCTGTTCGATGCCCAGACCATCGAACGGATGGCGCGGCATTTTGCAATCCTGATCAGTGTGTTCAGCGACAACCCTGACACCCTGCTCGAGGCGCCGCTGTTGCTCGATGCAGCCGAGCAACAGGCCATTGCCAAACCCTGCAGCGGACAGATGCTGGCCGCGCAGCCTCCGTCGTCCATTCATGCCTTGATTGAAGCCGCCGCCCAGCGTGTGCCGGAACAGCTGGCTGTGGTTTGCAATGACCAACACTTGACCTACCGCGAGCTGGACCAGCGGGCCACGCAGCTGGCCCGTCGCCTGCGCGCGCTCGGTGCTGGGCCGGATGTGTGTGTAGCTATCCGGGCGCCGCGTTCAGTGGAGTTGATCGTGGCGATCTTGGCCGTATTCAAGGCCGGCGCGGCTTACCTGCCGCTTGATCCCGACGCGCCGGTCCAGCGGCTGGAGCAACTGCTCGCCGACAGTGGTGCCGACCTGTTGCTGACCGATAGCACCTGGCTAGCCCAGCAAAGCCAGGCGCGGCTTCCCCACGTCGTGTGCCTGGACGATGCCGACAGCTACCCGCCGGCGGATGAGCCGTTTGCTGCACCGCAGGTCCAGGCCGACAATCTGGCCTATGTAATCTACACCTCGGGCTCCACTGGCCAGGCCAAGGGCGTGATGGTCAGCCATGGCGCCTTGCTTGGGTATGTCCGGGCCATTCTTGAACAAATGCCCTGGGACCAGGTGCAGAACATGGCGATGGTGTCCACGCCGGCGGCGGACCTGGGTCATACCATGTTGTTCGGTGCCCTGTGTTCGGCGCGCACCTTGCACTTGGCGGATGCCCAGCAGGTCAAGGATGCCGAGACCTTCCGCTGCTTCATGGTCGAACATGCCATCGACGCCCTGAAGATTGTGCCGTCGCACTTGAGCGCGCTGCTCGAAGCTTCGGATCCGGCTGCGGTACTGCCGCGTCATTGCCTGGTGCTCGGTGGTGAGGCGTGTTCTACGGCGCTGCTCGATCAGCTTCGACTGCTCGCGCCGCATTGCCGGATAGTCAACCACTACGGGCCAAGTGAAACCACGGTTGGTGTAATTGCCGGGGAGATCACGGCGGCGTCACCATCGTCGCGTGTTGCCATGGGGCGTGCGTTGCCCCAGGTGCAGATCCACCTGCTCGACGACAACCTGCAGCCGGCGCCGTTGGGTACCGGTGCGCAGCTGTACGTGGCTGGGCCGACCCTGGCGCGAGGCTACCATGCAAGGCCAGGAATGACCGCCGAACGCTTTGTGCCGAACCCGGCGTCAAGCGCAGGTGGGCGTTTGTACCGCACAGGCGATCGGGCGCGCATCGAGCAGGGGGCCATCACCTACCTGGGACGTGCGGATGATCAGGTCAAGATCAGGGGCTTTCGTGTCGAGCCAGACGAAGTCGCCCAGCGTCTGCGGGCGATGCCCGGCGTGGCCGCTGCGGCGGTGGTGCCACAGGATCTCGGCGCGGGATTGCGTCTGGTTGCCTATGTCGTCGCTGACGACGTCGAAGCACAACAGGCTGCACGTGCGCCGCAGTCCTGGTGCCAGGCGCTGTTGCAAGCATTCAAGCAGCAGGTACCCGACTATCTGTTGCCTGGCCACGCAGTACTACTGCAAGCGCTGCCGGTGACCAGCAATGGCAAGCTCGATCGTCGGGCCTTGCCTGCGCCGGACATTCATCTGCTGCAGGGCCGGTTCGAAGCTCCGGAAGGTGAACTGGAAGTGCGCATCGCCAGGATCTGGGCCGAGGTGCTCAAGCGCGAACAGGTCGGGCGCAACGAAAACTTCTTTGAGTTGGGTGGTGATTCGATCATCTCCATTCAAGTGGTCAGTCGTGCGCGCAATGCCGGTATTCACTTCAGCGCCCGGGACCTGTTCACCCGCCAGAGCGTGCACGAGCTGGCCCAGGTGGCGCAGCTGGGTGAGGTGCGCAAACCGCTCGAACAAGGTCCGGTCAGCGGTGATCTGGCGCTCCTGCCGATTCAGCAGTGGTTCTTCGAACAGGCCGTGGCAGTCCCTCACCACTGGAACCAGTCGGTATTGCTGCGTCCCGTGCACAAGGTCGATGAAGCCGCCCTGGAGCAAGCGCTACAGGCGTTGGTCAGCCATCATGATGCACTGCGCCTGTCCTTCACCGGCCAGGGGGCAACTCACCGTAGCCTCGAGTTGCAATGCCAGGACCCTTTGCTCTGGGTCACCCGAGTCAGCTCGGCGCAGGCGCTGCAAGCGGCTTGTACCGAAGCCCAGGCCAGCCTTGACCTGAGCAATGGCCCGCTACTGCGCGGTTTGCTGGCTACGCTCGAAGACGGTAGCCAGCGACTGCTGCTGGTCATTCATCACCTGGTGGTCGACGGCGTGTCATGGCGCATCCTCTTCGAGGACCTGCAAACGGCCTATGCGCAGCTATGCCAAGGGCAGGCGTTGCAACTGCCGGCCAAGACCAGCGCCTACAAGGTCTGGAGCGAGCGCCTCGGTGAATACGCCCAGGGCGCCGGGCTTGAGGCCCTGGCTCACTGGCAGGGGTTGCGTGGCGTCAGCGCCGATCTGCCTTGCGACAACCCTCAGGGTAGCCAGTCGTCCCGTCATGCCCGTTGCGTGTACAGCCGCCTGGACCGGGAGACCACGCGCCAGTTGCTGCAGCAGGCGCCTGCTGCGTATCGCACCCAGGTCAACGACGTGCTGCTGACCGCGTTGGCGCGGGTGGTGGTGCGCTGGAGTGGCCAGTCACACGCGCTGATCCAGCTGGAAGGTCATGGCCGCGAGGAGCTGTTCGACGACGTCGACCTGACGCGCACGGTGGGCTGGTTCACCAGTCTGTTCCCGGTCTGCCTGACCCCGGCTGTCGCTTTGGATGACTCGATCAAGGCAATCAAGGAGCAACTGCGCGCGGTGCCAAACAAGGGCATCAGCCTCGGCGTGCTGCGCTACCTGGGCAGCGACACGGTGCGAGCGCAACTGGCCGAGCTGCCACAAGCGCGCATTACGTTCAATTATCTGGGCCAGTTCGATGGCAGTTTCGACCAGGCCCAGGACCTCTTCGTGCCGGCTTTTGAAAACAAGGGGGCGGAGCAGGGCGAGGGTGCCTTGCTGAGCAACTGGCTCAGCCTCAACGGCCAAGTCTATGACGGTGAGTTGAGCATTGGCTGGACCTTCAGCGGCGAACGATTCGCTGATGCCAGCATCGAGCGCCTGGCCCAGGACTACGCCACCGAACTCAAAGCGCTGATCGCTCATTGCCTGGCGCCAGGGAACGCTGGTGTGACCCCGGCGGACTTCCCCCTGGCCGGGCTCGACCAGGCACAGCTGGACAGCCTGGACATCGCTGCCGCCGACATCGAAGACATTTATCCGCTGTCGCCGATGCAACAGGGGATGCTGTTCCACTCGCTGTACCAGCAACAGCACCATGAATACGTCAACCAGATGTGGGTCGACGTTCAGGGCCTGCAGGTCGAGCGCTTCCAGGCCGCCTGGCAAGCGGCACTGGCCGCGCATGACATTCTGCGCACGGTGTTCTGCTGGCAGCTTGAGCCTGCCGTCCAGGTGGTGTGCAAACAGGCACCGGCCAGCTTCGAATCACTGGACTGGCGGGGGCAGCCGGACCTTGAGCAGGCCTTGCAGGCATTGGCGCGTACCCGCCGCGAGCAAGGCTTTGACCTGGCCCGGGCACCGTTGCTGCACCTGACAGTGGTGCGTACCGCTACCGACCAGCATCGCCTGATCTACACCAACCACCATATTCTGCTCGACGGCTGGAGCAATTCGCAGCTGCTGGGTGAGGTGTTGCAGCGCTACAGCGGGGAACGTATCACCCAGCCGCCAGGACGATATCGCGATTACATCGGCTGGTTGCTGAGTCGGAACCGACAGGCCAGTGAGGCGTTCTGGAAGCTGCGTCTGGCCGAGCTGCCAGCACCTACGCACCTGGCACTGGCGTTTGCCGGCACGCCGCGCAAGCTCGACGCCAGTGGTCATGGCCACCGCTACCAGGTACTGGACAGCGAACGGACCCAGCAATTTGGCGAGTTTGCCCGGCAGCAGAAGATCACCCTCAATACCTTGATGCAGGCGGCCTGGTTGCTGGTGTTGCAGCGCTATACCGGGCAACCGTGCGTGACGTTCGGGGCAACGGTTGCAGGACGGCCGACCGAGCTCAAAGGCATCGAGCAGCAGGTCGGTTTGTTCATCAATACCCTGCCGGTCATTGCCCGTGTCGAGCCAACAATGAGCGTCGCGCAGTGGTTACAGGTGGTCCAGGCAGAAAACCTGGCCATTCGTGATCATGAACATACTGCATTGGTGGATATCCAGCGCTGGGCCGGGCAGGGCGGCAGCGCCCTGTTCGACTCCATCCTGGTGTTCGAAAACTACCCGATCTCCGAAGCCCTGGCCCAAGGCGATAGCCTGGGGCTGAAATTCGCTGAAGTGGTCAACCATGAACAGTCCAACTATCCGTTGTCACTGGCGGTCAGCCTGGGCAACGAGTTGTCGTTGCATTTCTGCTTCGACAAGGGGCTGTACCAGGCGCGGGATATCGAGCAGCTCAGCCAGAGCTTCGAGCGCCTGCTGGAGCAACTGATCAGTGTGCCGGTGCATCGTTGCCTGGGTGAGCTGGACGCCATCGGCCATGCCGAGCGCGAGCTGATCGAACAGGTCTGGAACGGCCCGACCCGGACTTACCCGTTCGAGCAGGCGGTCCACCAGTTGATCGAAGTGCAAGCCGAGCGGGCGCCGCTGGCCACTGCCTTGCTGTTTGCCGGGCAGCGCCTGGATTTTGCCAGCCTCAACGCCCGGGCCAACCGCCTGGCCCATGCCCTGATCGAACGCGGGGTCGGTCCGGACGTGCTGGTGGGTATCGCCCTGGAGCGTTCCCTGGACATGGTCGTCGGCCTGCTGGCGATCATGAAGGCCGGCGGCGCCTATGTGCCGCTGGACCCGGAGTATCCGCAGGAGCGTCTGGCCTACATGTTGGCCGACAGTGCGGTGAGCTTGTTGCTGACCCAGGATTCGCTGCGCGAGCGCCTGCCGCTCGAGGGCCTCGACACCCTGGTGCCGGGCGACTGGCTGGAGGCCTACAGCGACCACAATCCGCAGGTTGAGGTGCACCCGGACAACCTCGCCTATGTGATCTACACCTCCGGTTCCACCGGCCAGCCCAAGGGCGTTGCCGTGGCGCACGGACCGTTGCTGATGCATTGCCTGGCCATTGGCGAACGCTACGAAATGACCGCGCAGGATTGTGAACTGCACTTCATGTCGTTCGCCTTCGACGGTGCCCATGAGCGCTGGCTGACCAGCCTGAGCCATGGCGCCAGCCTGCTGATTCGCGACGCCAGCTTGTGGACCCCGGAGCAGACCTACCAGCAGATGCGCCGTCATGGCGTGACCGTGGCGGCCTTCCCGCCGGCCTATCTGCAGCAACTGGCCGAGCATGCCGAGCGCGAAGGCAACCCGCCAGCGGTGCGGATCTACTGCTTCGGTGGCGATGCCGTGCCCGATGCCAGCTTCGAACTGGCCAAGCGCGCCTTGCAACCGCAGTACATCATCAATGGCTATGGCCCGACCGAAACCGTGGTCACGCCGTTGATCTGGAAGGCCGGGCGCGATGACGGCTGCGGCGCGGCCTATGCGCCGATCGGCGAGCGTATCGGCGCGCGCAGCGCCTATGTGCTGGACAGCGAACTGAACCTGGTGCCGCAGGGCATTGCCGGTGAACTGTACCTGGGCGGGCAGGGGCTGGCCCGCGGTTACCTGGCGCGTGCCGGGCTGAGCGCCGAACGCTTTGTCGCCGACCCGTTCGCGGTTGGCGGGCGGCTGTACCGCACCGGTGATCTGGTGCGCCAGCGTGGCGACGGCGTGGTGGAGTACCTGGGACGGGTCGATAACCAGGTGAAGATCCGTGGTTTCCGTATCGAGCTGGGTGAAATTGAAGCGCGTTTGCTGGCGCTGGAGGGGGTGCGTGAAGCGGTGGTGCTGGCCCGCGAAGGTCTCAGCGGCTTGCAGTTGGTGGCCTATGTGGTGCCGAGCGTGCTGACCCTGCTCGACGATCCGCAGGCGCAACAGGCCTTGCGCGACGAATTGCGCCAGCACCTGCGCAGCGTGCTGCCGGATTACATGGTGCCGGCGCAGTGGCTGCTGCTGGCGCAACTGCCGCTGACGCCCAACGGCAAGCTGGACCGCAAGGCGCTGCCGACCCCGGATGCCAGCGCGGTGCAGGGTACTTACGCAGCGCCGGTGACGGCGCTGGAGCAAGAGCTGGCAAGTCTGTGGGCGCAAGTGCTCAAGCTCGAGCGGGTAGGGCGTCACGACAACTTCTTCGAACTGGGCGGCGACTCGATCATCTCGATCCAGTTGGTCAGCCGCGCCCGTGCCGCCGGTATCCAGTTCAGCCCCAAGGACCTGTTCAACCAGCAGACGATTCAGGAGCTTGCGCAAGTCGCCCAGCGTGGCGAGTCGCGCTTGCACATCGATCAGGGCCCGGTCAGCGGCACGCTGGCCCTGTTGCCGATTCAGCAATGGTTCTTCGAACAGCCGATTCCCGACCCGCACCACTGGAACCAGTCGGTGTTGCTACGTCCGCAACACGCACTGCACGCTGAGCATCTGGAGCGCGCCTTGCGTGCCCTGGTGATTCATCACGATGCCTTGCGCCTGTCGTTCCAGGCCGGGGCTGCGGGTTGGCGTGCCGACCATCGCAGCCTCGAACAGCAGGAGCAACTGTGGCAAACCCAGCCATTGCTGCTCTGTGCCCAGGTCGATGACGCGCAGGCATTGGAGGCGGCATGCGAGCAAGTCCAGCGTAGCCTTGACCTGCAGCAAGGGCCGTTGTTGCGCGCCTTGCTCGCTACCCTGGCCGATGGCAGCCAGCGCTTGCTGCTGGTTATTCACCACCTGGTGGTCGACGGGGTTTCATGGCGCATCCTGTTCGAGGACCTGCAAGCACTTTATGCCCAACTGGACGCGGGTCAGGCGCTGTCTCTGGCGCAGCGCACCAGTTCGTTCCAGGCCTGGGGTGAACGCCTTCAGCAGTATGCACGGAGCACCGGGCAGGCTGAACTGGGTTACTGGCAGGCACAATTGCAGGATGCACCGGTGGATCTACCGTGTGATCGCCCGGACGGCAGCCTGAGCGGGAAGTTCGCCGGCAGTGTGCAACGTCAGCTGAACCCACAATTGACCCGACGCTTGTTGCAACAGGCGCCCGCGGCCTATCGTACCCAGGTCAACGATCTGCTGCTGACCGCCCTGGCGCGGGTCATCTCCCGCTGGAGCGAGCAGTCACGGGTGCTGATCCAGATGGAAGGGCATGGTCGTGAAGAGTTGTTCGACGATATCGATCTGACCCGTACCGTCGGTTGGTTCACCAGCCTGTTCCCGGTTTGCCTGAGCCCGCAACCGCGCCTGGAGGACTCGATCAAGGTCATCAAGGAGCAGCTGCGCGCGATCCCCAACAAAGGCCTTGGCCTGGGTTTACTGCAGTACCTGGGCGACGATGCCAGCCGTGCACAACTGCGTGACCTGCCGCAGCCACGGATCACCTTCAACTATCTGGGGCAGTTCGACAGTAGTTTCGACGATGAACAGGGGCTGTTCGTGCCGGCCGAAGAAGGCTCGGGTAGCCAGCAACATGCCGAGGCGCCGCTGGGCAACTGGCTGTCGATTGGCAGCCGGGTCTACGGCGGCGAACTGAACATGACCTGGACGTTCAGCCGCGACCTGTTCGATGCCGCGACCATTGAGCGATTGGCGCAGGCCTATTGCGACGAACTTGCCGAGTTGATCGAGTATTGCTGCACGCCCGAGCACGGAGCCCTGACACCTTCGGATGTGCCTTTGGCCGGCCTCAGCCAGGAACAGCTTGACGCCTTGCCGGTGGCGGCCCGCGAAATCGATGACATCTATCCCTTGTCGCCGATGCAGCAGGGCATGCTGTTCCATGCCTTGTACCAGCAGGGCAGCGGTGACTACATCAACCAGATGGAAGTGGATGTCAGCGGGCTGGATGTCGAGCGCTTCCGTGCGGCCTGGCAGCAAGTGCTGGCCAGTCACGATATCCTGCGCAGTCAGTTCATCTGGCAGCTTGAGCAGCCACGGCAGATTGTCTGCAAGCAAACGGCGGCCAACTTCAGCGTACTCGACTGGTCGGCCCGTGACGAGCAGGCTCAGGCGTTGAACGAACTGGCGCAGCAGGACCGTGCCCAGGGCTTCGACCTGGCTCAGGCACCGCTGGTGCGCCTGACCGTAGTGCGCACCGGCGAGGCGCGTTACCGATTGATCTACACCAGCCACCACATCCTCATGGATGGCTGGAGTAACTCGCAGTTGCTGGGTGAATTGCTGCAACGTTATGCCGGTGAGGCCATCGCCCCGCACAACGGACGCTTCAGTGACTACATTGCCTGGTTGCAGTGCCAGGACATGCAGGCCAGCGAAGTATTCTGGAGATCACGTGTCGCCCGGCTGGCGGCACCCACCTCGCTCAGCCAGGCCGTGGCACGTCATCCCGATCAGGCCTCTCGCAGCGGTCATGCCGATCATTACCATGTGCTTGATGAGCAGCGTTGCGAACAGCTCAATGCCTTTGCCCGGCAGCACAAAGTGACCCTCAACACAGTGGTTCAGGCGGCCTGGCTGTTGCTGTTGCAACGCTTCACCGGGCAGTCCACGGTCGCCTTCGGGGCCACGGTGGCGGGGCGCCCGGCCGAACTCAAGGGTATCGAGCGGCAAGTGGGGTTGTTCATCAATACCTTGCCGGTGGTGGCTTCGGTGGCCAGCGAGTCGAGCGTCTCCCAATGGTTGCAGCAGGTGCAGCAGGAGAACCTGGCAGCGCGTGAGCATGAGCACACCCCGTTGTTCGAGATCCAGCGTTGGTCAGGCCAGGCCGGGGCGGCACTGTTCGACAATATCCTGGTGTTCGAGAACTATCCGGTATCCGAGGCCTTGGCCCAGGGCGCAGACATCGGCCTGGTCTTTGGTGAAGTACAGAACCATGAGCAGACCAGCTACCCCTTGTCGCTTGCAGTCAACCTGGGCAAGCAGATGTCGCTGCACTTCAGCTTCGACCTGGCGTTGTTCGATGCGTCAGCAGTCGAACAGTTCGGTGCCAGCCTGGACTGGCTGCTCGAACAACTGGTTGGCAGTCAGCCCGACACCTGCCTGGGGCAACTGGGCATCCTCAGACCAACTGCGTTGCAAGCCACGGTCGGGCAGTGGAACGACACTCACGTGGACTACGCCCTGGATTGGCCGGTGCATGCCCGTTTCGAAGCCCAGGCCTTGCAGCAGCCTGATGCGCCGGCGCTGGTCTTTGCCGGCCAGCAACTCAGTTATGCCCAGCTCAATGCCCGGG
>JAVXRI010000117.1:0-14810 GCA_036643775.1 Pseudomonas sp.
ACAGTCTTTACCTGGAAAGCGATCAGACGCCGTGGGCAGATGACATCGCCTGCGCGCGCGCCGCGTTCGCTGCATTGAACGTCGAAGTGCGCTGTGCACCGGGTAGCTGGGTCGAGGAAGAAGGTGAAGAGGATGCCGATCGCTGGATCCGCATCAGTGCCGACGGTGAAGAGGAAATCACCTGGCGTACCAGCTGAAGCCGGCTCTACGAAAAGGCCCGTCCCGGTCGTCCGGCGACGGGCCTTTTCGCTTTTGGGCCCAGGCTCAAGGCCCCTGGCCCGGCGCTTACAGCCCGACTACGTCTTCTGCCTGCAAGCCTTTCTGGCCTTGAGTCAGACTGTATTCGACCTGCTGCCCCTCGATCAGGGTGCGATGCCCCTCACCGCGAATGGCACGGTAGTGAACGAACACGTCCGCACCATCTCCACGCTGAATGAAGCCATAACCTTTAGCGTCATTGAACCACTTTACACTTCCAGTCTCACGAGACGACATCTGAACTACTCCGGGTTTTTATTTTGGAATCGCCTTGCAAGCAGAGGATCACCTTCCTCCGCCGACACAGCTTGAGGATTACTCCTGCAAGCTGCGGACCGAGTATATGACAGGCTTGAAAGATTTTTTATGACGGCCCGGCTTTTTGCTGAACTTGCGCAGATACGTCACACTAACCGACTGAGCAATCACTCGAAAAATTCACCCAGAGCACACACTGTATGACCCGTTCCCCCCTGCGCCGCCTGATCTTTGGCGCCCTGCGTCGCCTGTTGTACCTGTGGGTTCGCTCCGAGACCATCAACCAGTCATCCTTCACCCTGAACCTGGATCGCAGCCGTCCGGTGTTCTACGCCCTGCAGTCACCGTCGTTGACCGACCTGGCGGTACTCGACCGCGAGTGCACTAAAGCCGGGCTGCCACGTCCGGTGTTACCCGTCGCCGTGGGCACCCTGCAAGAACCGGCAGCGTTTTTCTACCTGACTCCCGAACCGGACTGGCTGGGTCGCCAGGACAAGCGCGGCGCGCCGCCGACGCTATCGCGGCTGGTCAATGCGATCAGCCAGCATGCCGAGGAAGACGCCCAGATCATTCCAGTCAGCGTGTTCTGGGGCCAGTCGCCGGCCAGTGAGTCCAGCCCCTGGAAACTGCTGTTTGCCGACAGCTGGGCCGTTACCGGACGCTTGCGCCGCCTGCTGACCGTACTGATCCTGGGGCGCAAGACCCGGGTACAGTTTTCCGCGCCGATTCACCTGCGTGAACTGGTCCAGCACAACAAGGGCCACGAGCGCACCGTGCGCATGGCCCAACGCATGCTGCGCGTGCACTTTCGCAACCTCAAGACCGCAGTCATCGGCCCGGACATCTCACACCGGCGCAACCTGGTCAAAGGTCTGGTCCACGACCCGCTGGTACGCCAGGCCATCGCCGACGAAGCCGAGCGCGAGAAAATCCCCCTGGCCAAGGCCGAGGCCCAGGCCCTGCGCTACGGCAACGAAATCGCCTCGGATTACACCTACACCGCGATCCGCTTCCTCGAAGTGGTACTCAGCTGGTTCTGGAACAAGATCTACGACGGCATCAAGGTCAACCATATCGAGCAGGTCCAGGGCATCGCCCCCGGCCACGAAGTCATCTATGTGCCCTGCCACCGCAGCCATATCGACTACCTGTTGCTCTCTTATCTGCTGTTTCGCAACGGCCTGACCCCGCCGCACATTGCTGCCGGGATCAACTTGAACATGCCGGTGATTGGCGGTCTGCTGCGCCGCGGCGGGGCTTTTTTCATGCGCCGTACCTTCAAGGGCAACCCGCTGTACACGGCAGTATTCAACGAGTACCTGCATACCCTGTTCACCAAGGGCTTTCCGGTGGAGTACTTCGTCGAAGGGGGCCGCTCGCGCACCGGGCGCATGCTCCAGCCGAAAACCGGCATGCTCGCCATTACCCTGCGCAGCTACCTGCGCTCGTCGCGCACGCCGATCGTCTTCGTCCCGGTCTATATCGGCTATGAACGCGTACTCGAAGGCCGCACTTACCTGGGCGAGCTGCGTGGTGCGAGCAAGAAAAAAGAGTCGATCTTCGACATTTTCAAAGTCATTGGCGCACTCAAACAACGCTTCGGCCAGGTGGCGGTGAACTTCGGCGAACCGATTCGCCTCGGCGCCTTCCTCGACCAGCAGCAGCCCGGCTGGCGCGAACAGACGCACGCGCCGCAGTTCCGCCCGGCCTGGCTCAACGAAACCACCTCACGTCTGGGTGAAAAGGTCGCCCGCCATCTCAATGAGGCGGCCGCCATCAACCCGGTCAACCTGGTGGCCCTGGCGCTGCTCTCCACCAGCCGCCTGGCCCTGGACGAACGCGCCCTGGCGCGGGTGCTGGACCTGTACCTGGCGCTGCTGCGCAGCGTGCCCTACTCGCCGCACACCACCTTGCCGGAGGGTGACGGCCTGGCCCTGATCAGCCACGTCAAGGGCATGGACCTGCTGGCCGAACAGAGCGATGCACTGGGTAAGATTCTTTACCTGGACGAGCAGAATGCGGTGCTGATGACCTACTACCGCAATAACGTCCTGCACATCTTTGCCCTGCCGGCGCTGCTGGCAAGCTTCTTCCAGAGCAGCTCGCGCATGAGCCGCGAACTGATCCTGCAGTACACCCGGGCCCTGTACCCGTACTTGCAATCGGAACTGTTCATCCGCTGGGAGCTGGACGAGCTCGACGCGGTCATCGACCAGTGGCTGCAGGCCTTTGTCGAGCAGGGGCTGCTGCGTTACGAGAATGGCGTGTACCTGCGCCCGGCACCGAGCTCACGTCAGTTTGTGCTGCTGACCCTGTTGGCCCGGGCCATCACCCAGACCCTGCAGCGTTTCTACATGGCCACCGCCCTGCTGCTCAACAGTGGTCAACACACACTCAGCGCCGAAGAGCTCGAAGACCTGTGCGTGATCATGGCCCAGCGCCTGTCGATCCTGCACGGGCTCAACGCCCCGGAATTCTTCGACAAGACCCTGTTCCGCCACTTTATCCAGACCCAGATCAAACAGGGCGTGCTGCGCCCTGACAGTAACGGCAAGCTGGGCTACCACGAAAAACTCAGTGAACTGGCCGAAGGGGCGGCCAAGCGGGTGCTGTCGGCGGAGGTACGTTTGTCGATCCGCCAGGTAGCCCTGCACCGTAGTGAAGACACCACCGATACCCCGGCATAAAGGAGTTACAAATGAAAAAGCTGTCCCTGATCCTTCTCGGTAGCCTGCTGGCTGCCTGCAGCAGCACCCCGCCAGCGTCCAAGGCCAGCCTCGACGGCGAAGTCTTCTACCTGCAGCGCATTGCTCTGCCACCGGCAGCCACCTTGAGTGTCAGCCTGCAGGACGTTTCGCTCATGGACGCCCCTGCAGTAACCCTGGCCAGTCAGAACGGTCCGGTGAAGGGCAACGTGCCGCTGCCCTTCCACCTGAGCTATGACCCCGCTCAGGTCAAGCCAGGTCATCGCTATGCGATCAGTGCGCGGATTGAACTGGATGGCAAGCTGCTGTTCATCAACACCGAGCACCATGGCGTAACGCTTGATGGCAACGACCAGAAGTCGCTGCGCATCAAGGTAGATGCTGTTCGCTGATTGCCCGCTCTGACAATTGATAAGGATGCTGCCATGTTCCGCCCCGCCCTCACCTTCACCGGCCTGTGTGCCGGCCTGCTGCTGTCGGCCAGTGCCCTGGCGTTGTCGCTCAGCGATCTGTCGCAGAAGGATGCCTCTGGCGGTCTGAAAGACGCCCTGACCCAAGGCGCCCAGGTTGCCGTGAAGCAACTGGGTACGCCTGGCGGTTTCAGCAGCAACCCTGATGTGCGCATTGAACTGCCGGGTAACCTCGGCAAAGTAGCGAAGAAAATGAAGCAGTTCGGCATGGGTGCCCAGGTCGAGCAACTGGAAACCAGCATGAACCAGGCCGCAGAGGCCGCCGTGCCACAGGCCCAGGCGCTGCTGGTCGATGCCGTGAAGAAAATGACCGTTGATGATGCCAAGGGCATTCTCGCCGGTGGCAACGACTCGGCCACTCAGTACCTGAGCAAGACCAGCCGCGAGCAGATTCGCGCCAAGTTCCTGCCGATCGTCAAGAAAGCCACCGACCAGGTCGGTCTGGCCCAGCAGTACAACAGCTTCGCCGGGCAAGCCGCGACCCTGGGGGTGCTGGATGCCAAGAACGCCAATGTCGAAGGCTACGTGACCGAGCAGGCGCTCAATGGCCTGTTCGAGATGATCGCCAAGCAGGAAGAAAGCATTCGCCAGAATCCGGCGGCGGCTGCCACCGGCCTGGCCAAGAAGGTGTTTGGCGCGCTGTAACCACTTACGCGCAACGTTGCCTCATCGCCGGCTAGGCCGGCTCCCACAGCTACATTGTGGGAGCCGGCCTAGCCGGCGATGAGGCCCTGAAGGTGTCCTCAGGGCTTCCTGACCCGAAACCACGCCGCATACAGCGCCGGCAGGAACAACAGCGTCAACGCCGTCGCGACAATCAGCCCGCCCATGATCGCCACTGCCATCGGCCCGAAGAACACGCTGCGTGACAGCGGAATCATCGCCAGTACCGCCGCTAATGCAGTCAGCACGATTGGCCGGAAGCGCCGCACCGTCGCCTCGATAATCGCCTGCCAGCGGTCCAGCCCGGCAGCAATGTCCTGCTCGATCTGATCGACCAGAATCACCGAGTTACGCATGATCATCCCCGACAGCGCGATCGTCCCGAGCATGGCCACAAAGCCGAACGGCTGACGGAACACCAACAGGAACAAGGTCACCCCGATCAACCCCAGCGGCGCCGTGAGGAACACCATCACCGTGCGCGAGAAGCTGCGCAGCTGCAGCATCAGCAGGGTCAACACCACCACGATGAACAGCGGCACACCGGCGTTCACCGACTTCTGCCCGCGGGTGGAGTCCTCCACCGTGCCACCGACTTCCAGCAGGTAGCCATCCGGCAGTTCGGCGCGTACCGCGTCCAGGGTCGGGAGGATCTGCTTCACCAGGGTTACCGGCTGCTCCTTGCCGTAGATATCCGCCCGCACCGTCACGTTCGGCAAGCGGTTGCGGTGCCAGATAATGCCCTCTTCAAAGCCGTACTCAAGCGTTGCCACCTGCGACAGCGCCACACTCCGGCCATTGTCGGTCGGCACCGCCAGGCTAGGCAGGTTGGCAAGCTCGGTGCGCTCCTGGCGGGTACCGCGCAAGAGGATCTCGATCAACTCGTTGTCTTCACGGAACTGGCTGACCGACGAACCGGTCAGCGAGCTCTGCAGAAACTTGGCCAGGTTGGCCGTGCTCACGCCCAGGGCGCGGGCGCGATCCTGATCGATGTTGAGGTAAACCACCTTGCTTGGTTCTTCCCAATCCAGGTGTACGTTGACCACATGCGGGTTCTCACGGACTTTGGCCGCCACTTTACGCGCCAGGGCCCGCACTTGCTCGATGTGCTCACCGGTGACCCGGAACTGCACCGGATAGCCCACGGGCGGACCGTTTTCCAGGCGGGTGACCCGCGAACGCAGGTCCGGGAACTGCTCGTCGAGGGTCGCGATCAGCCAGCTGCGCAGGGTTTCACGCTCTTCGATGGTCTTGGCCAGCACCACGAACTGGGCAAAGCTCGCCGCCGGCAGTTGCTGGTCCAGGGGCAGGTAGTAGCGCGGTGAACCGGTGCCGACATAGGCCACATAGTTATCGATACCGGCACGGTCCTTGAGCATCGCCTCCAGGCGCTTGACCTGCTCGGCGGTGTTGCTCAGCGACGCGCCTTCGGCCAGTTTCAAATCGACCATCAGCTCCAGTCGCCCGGACGCCGGGAAGAACTGCTGGGGCACGAAGCGGAACAACAGGATGCTGCCGATGAACAGTGCGATGGTCGCTACAATCACCGTCTTGCGCCGCTCCACACACCACCCCACCACTCGCCGCACGCGCTGGTAGAACGGCGTGCCGTACGGATCAGGAGCACCTTCGGCAGTACCGTGCTTGGCCGCGTGCAGCTTGGCCAGGTCGGGCAGCAAACGCTCGCCCAGATAGGGCACAAACACCACGGCGGCGATCCACGAGGCAATCAATGCGATGGTCACCACCTGAAAGATCGAACGGGTGTACTCACCGGTGCTCGACTGGGCGGTCGCAATCGGTAAAAAACCTGCCGCGGTAATCAGAGTGCCGGTGAGCATCGGGAACGCCGTGCTGGTCCAGGCGTAGCTCGCCGCCTTGATACGGTCGAAGCCCTGCTCCATCTTGATCGCCATCATCTCGACGGCGATGATCGCGTCGTCGACCAGCAGCCCCAGGGCCAGTACCAATGCCCCGAGGGAAATCTTGTGCAGACCGATCCCCAGGTAATACATGGTCGCGAAGGTCATCGCCAGCACCAGTGGAATGGCCAGCGCCACGACCAGGCCGGTACGCATGCCGAGTGAGAAGAAACTCACCAGCAAGACGATTGCCAGGGCCTCGACCAGCACCTGAACGAACTCACCGACGCCGGTCTTCACCGCAGCGGGTTGATCCGAGACTTTACGCAGTTCCATGCCGGCCGGAAGGTTGTGGGCAATGCGCGCGAACTCGGCCTCCAGGGCCTTGCCCAATACCAGGATGTCGCCACCGGGCTTCATCGACACGGCAAGGCCAAGCGCATCCTCGCCCATGAAGCGCATGCGCGGCGCGGGCGGGTCGTTGAAGCCGCGACGCACCTGCGCCACATCGCCGATGCGGAAGGTGCGGTCGCCGACACGGATCGGGAACTGCTCGATCTGCTCGACGGTGTCAAAGCGTCCGCTTACGCGTAGCTGCAAGCGCTCGCTAGGCGTCTCGAAGAAGCCCGCGGTGCTGACTGCGTTCTGCTCCTCCAGGGCCTGCTGCACTGCCGCCAACGGTAAGCCGAGGGTGGCCAGTTTGAGGTTGGACAGTTCAATCCAGATCTTCTCGTCCTGCAGCCCGAGCAGCTCGACCTTGCCCACATCCTTGACCCGCTGCAGTTGAATCTGCACGCGGTCGGCGTAGTCCTTGAGCACGGCATAGTCGAACCCTTCACCGGTCAGCGCGTAGATATTGCCGAAGGTGGTTCCGAACTCGTCGTTGAAAAACGGCCCCTGGATGCCAGGCGGCAGGGTGTGGCGAATATCGGCGACTTTCTTGCGAATCTGGTACCACAGCTCGGGGATATCGGCCGAGTGCATCGAATCACGCGCCATGAAAGTGACCTGGGACTCGCCCGGGCGTGAGAACGAGACGATTTTCTCGTACTCACCGGTCTCCATCAGCTTCTTTTCGATGCGTTCGGTAACCTGGCGCGAGACTTCCTCGGCGCTGGCCCCCGGCCAGATGGTACGAATCACCATGGCCTTGAAGGTGAAGGGCGGGTCTTCGCTCTGCCCCAGCTTGGTGTAGGACAACGCGCCGACCACAGCCAGCAGGATCATCAGGAACAGCACGATCTGGCGATTGCGCAGCGCCCAGGCGGAAAGGTTGAAACCCATCGGGACTTACTCCTTGGCCGCCAGATTCACCACACGATTGGAACGATCCACCGGACGCACCTGCTGCCCCTCCTGGAGCACATGTACGCCGGCCGCCACTACCCAGTCCGACGCACTAAGGCCTTCAAGTACCGGGACACTGTTTTCGCCGTAGGCCCCCACGCGCACCGGGACGCGTTTGAGGGTGTTGTTGGCATCCACGCGCCAGACGTAGGTCTGGCCGTTCTCGGCGGTCAGCGCCGACAGCGGTACCGCCAGCGGCACCTGTTCAGCATGCTGGATGAATACCCGGGCGCTCTGGCCAAGCTCTGCCGGTACCTTGCCGGCGCTGAAGGCAATGCGTGCGGCGTAGGTCCGCGAGCGCGGATCGGCCGACGGTGACAGTTCACGAATCCGCCCGTTGAAGCGTTGATCCGGTTGCGACCACAGTTCGACCGCCACCGGCTGACCGACCTTGAAGCGCCCGAACTGCTGCTCCGGCAGACCGATCAACACCTCACGCTCGCCATCGGTAGCCAGGGTAAAGACGGTCTGGCCCGCGGCAACCACCTGCCCCACCTCAACCTGGCGCTTGGCAATGACGCCATTCTGAGAAGCACGCAGCACGGCGTATTCCGCCTGATTGCCGGCCACGTCGAACTCGGCACGTACCTGCTTGAGCCGGGCCAGACCGGCACGATAAAGGTTTTCGGCATTGTCGTACTGGGAACGGCTGACCATCTGCCGATCAAGCAAGGTCTTGTAGCGGTCGCGCTCGGCCTTGACCAGGTTCAGGTTAGCTTCGGCCGCAGCCAGTTGGGCGCGGCTGGCTTCCAGTTGCAGACGCACATCCTGCGGGTCGAGTTCGGCCAATGGCTGCTCAGCCTTGACCCGCTGCCCTTCTTCCACCAGGCGTTTGCTGACCTTGCCAGCGATACGGAACGCCAACTCCGGTTCGAAGCGCGCACGCACCTCGCCCGGGTAGCTGTCGGCGGCGGCGCTGGCCGGTTGCGGCTGCACCACCATGGCGGGACGCAGGGAAGTCTGCGGTGTGCTCTCCTGCCCGCAAGCAGAAAGCAGCAAGGCAAGAGCAACGGGCAGAGCGAGGGGCAAGGCATGGCGCAACATGATGAATGACCTTTCGCGAGTGACGCTTTGAATATTTATACTCGCGAGTATATTAAATCAGCGAACTCAAGCGGGGAAGCGCCCGCCCAAGAGAAAAAACGTATTAACAGGCGCTCGTTATGACGATATCTGCCAGCCCGGGACGGGCCGGCGATGTACCATGTCCACTTACCGGAATCTGTACAAGTCACCCATGCCCAACGATCTCACCGCTCCCGTCGGCCCCGGCCGGCCCAAGGACCTGGCAAAGCGCCAGGCCATTCTCGAGGCGGCCAAGCAGCTGTTTCTTACTCTTGGCTATGCCAGCACCAGCATGGATGCGGTCGCGACAGCGGCAGGTGTTTCAAAACTGACGGTCTACAGCCACTTTACCGACAAGGAGACGCTGTTCACCGCAGCGATCTCCGCCACCTGCACAGCGCAACTGCCGGAGCTGATCTTCGAGCTGCCCGACGGCGTGCCGCTGGAGCAGGTGCTGCGCAATATCGGCTGTGGTTTCCAGGCCCTGATCAGCAGCGACCAGTCCGTGCAACTGACGCGGCTGATCATGACCCTGGGTACCCAGGACCCCAAGCTCAGCCAGATCTTTTTCGAAGCAGGCCCGTTGCGGATGCTGCGCGAGATGGAGGTGTTGCTGCAGCGCGTCGACCAACGCGGCCTGTTACGCATCGAGCACCCGGACAAGGCGGCGGAACACTTTTTCTGCCTGCTCAAGGGCGCACCGAACTATCGCCTGCTGCTCGGTTATGCCCCTGCCCTGGACGCCGAAGCCGCCCAGGCCCACGTGGCAGAAGTGGTCAGCATGTTCCTGCGCGCCTATCGCCCCTGATCAGGCTTTAAGCGCTTTCTTCGGGTAAATGTCGTAGCGGCTCGACTTGCCTTCGAGACTATGACTCGGCTTGGGGCCGTCAATGATCGGCGCCTTGCGCGGGCGCTTGACCACCACCCGGTGGCTGGCCAGGGCCAGGGCTGCTTCGAGCAGCGCGGGCGCATCCAGGTCATCGCCGACCAGGGGGCGGAACACGCGCATTTCCTTTTTCACCAGGGCGCTCTTGTCCCGGTGCGGGAACATCGGATCAAGGTAGATCACTTGCGGCGGCTCGCCCTGCCAGTTGCGCATGCGCTCGATGGCGTTGCCGGTGAGCAGCTGCATACGCGCTACGATAGGGCCGACCTCGGCGTCACCGGCAGCCCGGGCCAGGCCGTCTTCAAGCAGCGCGGCAACCAGCGGCTGGCGCTCGATCAGGGTCATCTGACAGCCCAGGCTGGCCAATACGAAGGCATCCTTGCCAAGCCCGGCGGTAGCATCGAGCACTTGCGGGCGCACGCCCTGGGCAATGCCCACAGCTTTGGCAATCATCTGCCCGCTACCACCACCGAACACCCGCCGGTGCGCCGCCGCGCCCTCGACAAAGTCAACGCGTACCGGTCCTGGCGCCTGCGCTCCGAGCTGCTGGATCTGCAGACCGCCGGCCCCGACCTGCACGGCGAAACCGGCATTGTCGTCCACCAGAGGCAGGTCCAGGCGCTCTGCCCACGCTTGGGCCTTGGCCTGATAATCGGCTGTCAGTGCCTCGACCCGGATACCGCCGTCCGCCAGTTGCTCCACCATCAAATCCTGTACTCAAAAAAATTAAATGATCGTCGGCCACGGCCGATATACGAAGTATTCGCTATTTTGCCAGACCTTCACCGCCCGCGACTGCCATGACCGACATTCTTCAGCTCAGCTCAGGTTACTTATCGCCCGTTGGCGATTATGGCCGGCACAATACCCAGGCACTGGGCGGCGTCAGCCACCTGTGGCAGGATTTTTTTGCCCGTGCCCTGGCTGAGCAACAGCGTGAAGGAACAGAAGCTGGCAAGTTCGCCATCGAGCCATTCGACAAGACCACCGGCGAGCCACTTGGCGGCAGCCAGGTATTGGCGCAAATCCATACTCAACGCCAGTGCAATGTCGAGGATACCGAACTCGCCCCGCCCGAGCCGTTGTTCCTGCCGATCGCCGAGTTCGAGCCAGAACTGCTGGAGAAGCTCGCGCCACCCTTCAGCGACATCGAACTGATCGAACAGCAGCGTCAGCTGGACATCAGCAACACCTGGGTTCGCCCTGTAGTCATGAGTCAGGGCCATCCACTGCCTGAGCCTGGGCCGGGGCCTGCGCCAAAAGCGCTGTACCTGCCAATCGCCGAGTTCGAGATGGACCTGCTGGACAAGGCACGTGAACCGTTCGACGAGCCTACCCTGGTGGCCCAGCAATCGGCACTCGACTTCGACACTCGCTGGGCCCGTCCGGTGGTACTGAACAACGTGCGCATCGCCGCCTGAGCCTCAACGACAGATCTGCCAGAAGCCCATGTCCAGATGAAAGTGATTGCGGTGGGCAGCGTTGTAGTCCGGCCCCAGCACCGTATTGAAGCTGTCACAGGCACTGGCGTGCACATCCCTTAGAAAACGTGCCTTGGCGCCCTCCCCCGGCCAGTCCTTGAGCAACTGGATACGCTGACCGTCCGCCAGGCGAAAGCCGGCGATATCCAGCGCATTGGCCGAGGCATGCTGGCTGAGGCGGCCGCTCTTGCGGTTGTACATGTTGCGACAGGCAAAGCTGCCCAGGTGATCGACCTGCACCACCGGTTGTGAGAACGCGCGCTGCGCCGCGGGCTGCAACGCGTGGCGCTCGAACAGGGCATAGGCCACCGCCAGCGGGCAACTGGCCAGGAAGCTGCTGCTCAGGCGCACAGAGGAGCCTTCGACACGCACTACGTTTTCCAGTGGACAGGGTGCACCGGCCGGACTGTCGGCTTGTTGCCGATAGCGCAAGTCCGAGGTCGCCAAGGCTGCTGCACAGAGCTGCGGATTATCCTGCAGACGCCCGAGTTTATAAGGTGTCAGCAGGTTCGGCGGCTCTCGCACATCAAGCGCGGCCCAAGGGTTCCAGGCATCCGGCAGACGCCAGCCCAGACGCCAGGTGTAGACCGACAGACCCACCAACACCAGGAACAGCAGCAACACCCCCTTGCGCATTCGGCTCAACGCCGGAACAACTGGTTCAACTGATCGAACGGCATGGCCTGATCGCCATAAGTGAAGGTGCCCTGATGGAGGATTTCCTCGGCGCCACGGTAGAACGCCGCATAGGCCGCCCGCATCAGCGACGATCCGACACTGATGCGCCGCACGCCCAGGTCCTGCAACTGATTGACGCCCAATTGCACGCCTTTCATGCCCATCAACACGTTCACTGGTTTCGGGGCGACGGCCTGGACCACGGCACGAATTTCATCTGCGGTGCGCAACCCTGGCGCATACAACACATCAGCACCCGCTTCGGCGAAGGCCTGCAAACGGGCAATGGTGTCGTCCAGGTCCATGCGCCCATGCAGCAGGTTTTCGGCACGGGCACAGAGCATGAAGGGAAAGTCCAGACTACGGGCAGCCGCTACAGCCGCTTCAACCCGCTCCACCGCGTGGTGGAAACTGTAGATCGGCTCGTCGACATTGCCGCTGGCGTCCTCGATCGAGCCGCCAACAAGGCCTGCTTGTGCCGCCTGCAAAATGGCTTCGGCGCAACCTTTGGGATCATCGCTGAAACAGTTTTCAAGGTCGGCAGCCACCGGCAAGGCCGTGGCATCGACGATGGCGCGGGCATTGTCGAGGGTTTCTTCCAGGGTCATGGCGCCTTCGGCATCTGGCCGCCCCAGAGAGAAAGCCAGCCCGGCACTGGTGGTAGCCAGTGCTTCGAAGCCGAGGCTGGCCAGCAGCTTGGCCGAACCGGCATCCCAAGGGTTGGGAATGACGAAGGCGCGATCGCGCTCATGCAGGGCTTTGAAGGCTTCGGCACGCAGGGTTTGTACATCCATGATCACGGCTCCCGGGCAGGCGGCAGGACGCGTTCAGAGCAGGCCGAGTTGTTCGGCCTCAGGCGCCCTGTCCAGTTCAGGCAAAGCCGGCAACCCAGGCAGGCGCTCCATCAAACCGTGATGAAAACGCTGGGCCAGGGCAGCGGCCAGGCGATTATCAGCAGTATGCAGGAAAACATAGGGGCTGCGCCCTTCCTCGATCCACGCCGCCACCTTGTCCAGCCAAGGCAGTAGAAAGGGTTCATTGGCCGCCAGTTGCGGGTGGCCGATAAAGCGCACCTGCGGATGCTGACTGAAGGCGGTCGGCCGCGGCGGTACCCGCGGCTTTTTCGACTGGGCATGAAGCACGCCCGGGTCGCGCGAAGTACAGCTGAACAACGCCCGCGGATCCAGGCAGATGCGCTCGACACCGCGCCCCTGCAGCAACCGATTGAGCAGGCGCTCCTCCTCGCCCTTGGCGAAGAACGCGCGATTGCGCACCTCCACGGCGACAGGCACGTCGATCTCATCCAGAAAAGCAACCAGCTCGCCCATCCGTGCCGGACCGAAAGCTGCCGGTAATTGCAGCCAGTAAGGTGCAACCCGTGCCCCCAGGGGTTTGAGTAATTCAATAAAGGTCTGGGCGGCCACCAACTGCTCACGCAGGTCACCACCATGGCTGATGTCACCGGGAAACTTGGCAGTGAAACGAAAGTGCGCAGGCATGATCTGGGCCCAGCGCTCGATGGTCGCCGCTGCCGGCCGGGCATAAAAGGTGGTGTTGCCTTCTACGGCATTGAAGACCTGGCTGTAGAGGCCAAGAAACTCGCTGGTTTTAGCATCCGCCGGGTAGAGGTACTCACGCCAGGCGTTTTCACTCCAGGAAGGACAACCGAGAAAATAGGGAAGCGTGGACAGACTCATCCATCAAATGTACAGGTCCAACCCCAGTACTTCCATCTCCCAGTCAACGAAACCTGCGGTGGTCAGGTAGCTGGTCAGGGCCTGGGCGGTGCGTTTATTGCGAGCGCGAGGAAAGATCATGTCCTGCTGACGTGCAGGCAACCCAGCGGTGCGCGCCTGCCCGGTACTGGCCTGAGGCTGCACTTCGAATTCGCCTGGCAGGTCCTCGTCCACATCATCGCTGCGAACCGGCGCGCGGCGCGGGGCCCGTTTGATCGGATAGGACTGCGAGGAAAAACCGTCGATACGCATGGCGATCTTCTCAGGAGCAATAGTGGCAATTTAGCAGCACCAGCGCGCCTTCGCTAATGCCCGACTGATAACTGGACCACAGTTCGGGCAAAAGGTTTTATCCGGCCTGGGAATAACCGACGAACAGCACTCAGCGCGCTTTCGGGGTCGCCACATTGTCGCGCAGGTAGACTGGCTGGGCCTGGTCGGCAGGGATGCTTTCGCCGCGCTGCCAGGCGAAGGTAGCCAGGGTCAGCAGGTCCAGGGCATGCGGCAGGAGACTGGCATCCTGACCGCTCAGAGCCACCGGGATACGCTCGGCGTAACCCCAGCCGGTGCCAGCACCGAACCAGTCACCACCGGTCCCGGCAGGCAGAACAGCCCGTTCGGGTGGCAATACCGCTTCATCGCCGAGCAGACGCATTTCCCCGTCGACAGCCTGATAGCAGCCCCAGTACACCTCATCCATGCGTGCATCGATGGCGGCTGCGACCTGGCTCACACCCTGCTCGCGCATGGCCCGCTGGGCCAGTACCGCGAGGTTGGACACCGGCAACACCGGGCGCTCCAGGGCAAAGGCCAGGCCTTGAACCACACCGATGGCAATGCGCACGCCAGTGAAGGCGCCAGGCCCGCGACCGAAGGCAATGGCATCCACCGCCGCCAGAGTGGTACCGGCATCGGCCAGCAACTGCTGGATCATTGGCAGCAGTTTCTGGGCGTGCAGGCGCGGAATCACCTCGTAATGGCTGGAAACCTTGCCGTCATGCAGCAAGGCAACGGAGCAGGCTTCAGTGGCGGTATCCAGGGCCAGCAAGGTGGTCATCGGTGTATCCAGGCGAGAGAAAAAAGAGCGGCATTATAAACAACAACGGCCCGCAAGCGGGCCGTTGTCTGCGTACCAAGCGTCAATCAGCTCAGGGCTGCAAGAACCTTGGCGGTGATTGCATCAACCGAACCCACACCTTCGATGTGCGAGTACTTCGGCTTGCCGCCATTGGCAGCCGACAGTTTCTGGTAGAAGTCTACCAGCGGCTTGGTCTGGTCGTGGTAGACCGACAGGCGATGACGCACGGTTTCTTCTTTGTCGTCGTCGCGCTGGATCAGCTCTTCGCCAGTGGCGTCGTCCTTGCCTTCGACTTTCGGCGGGTTGTACTGGATGTGGTAGGT
>JAVXRI010000118.1:0-14676 GCA_036643775.1 Pseudomonas sp.
GGCGGCGACCTCGGGCCATTTCTCGTGGGGCAACCATTAAGTGTAGTTCAGCGTGCCTGGCCGGAAGCCCGCTCGCGCAGGGCTTTGCTGACTTTCGTCTGGATCTCGTAGGCAGGATCTTCAACCGCATTGAAGTCGCGCGAATAGCGCCGGGCGAACTCCGCCACACCCCATTGCTGGTACTGCTGCACATGGTGCAGTTCATGGGCCCAGAGCGCGACGTTGTCCTGGGCATCGGTCTCGTTGCGAAAGACGATGATGTCGATCAGGGTCACGGCATTGACATCAGGGTTCTGCAGCACCGCGTTGGCGCTGTCCAGGGCCTGCTGGTCGCCGACTTTGTAGCGTGCGGCGTCCAGCACCTGGAAGTCGTAGTAAGGCTCAAGCTGGGCGCGGATATGCAGCGGGATCGGCAGCACGCTGCCTGCGGCGGCGGTATCTCGTGCCTGTTGCAGGGCCAGGGCCAGCGAGTTGCTGGCCATGCGCCCAAGGTCATCGAGGACGATCCCGGCCTGGCCCGGATCGATCGGCGAGCAGATGCAGCTGCCGAGGCAGATTTCATACTGGCCCACCGGGCAGGCAGCGAAGGCGGGGAGAGGGGCGAGCAGGGCAACACCGAGCAGCAGCGTTTCAACGACTCTCATGCAAAGCCCCGGCGAGAAACTCACGGGAGGCGTTGAGCACTTCCTGCTGGCTTGATTCGTTGGCCAGCATGCGCGCGATCAGCAGCGCACCCACGCACTGGCTGAGCAAGGCCCAGGCCAGGTCGGGATCTTCAAGGGTATCGGCCCAGGCACGTTGCAGGGTGCGCAGCCAGTGTTCGGCCTCTTCACGCACCGGCAGCGGCGCCTGGGCAATTTCGCTGCCCAGGGCCGGAATGGCGCAGCCGCCTTCGGGGTTGTGCACGTGAGCCAGGCTCAGGTAGTGGTCCAGGCAACGCTCAAGGCGCTGGCGGTTCATCGGTTGCTGGGCCATGGGACTCATGGACAATTCGTGGCGCACCACCTCGGTGAACAGGTCGTCCTTGGACGGAAAATGGTTGTAGAAGGCCCCGCCTGTCAGGCCGATGGCCTTCATCAGGCCGGCGACGCCGGTCGCATTGAAGCCCCCGCGCTTGGCCAGGGCGCCGCTGCTTTCCAGCAGTTTCTGCCGGGTTTGTTCCTTGTGGGTGGTGGAGTAGCGCACGCCAACCTTCTCCGCATCACTGACTTGACGAAGCCTGGATCATAGCATAGCGTTCGTTTACTAAATGATCGTTTACCAATGGAGGCGATGAATGACCCAGGGCAAGAAAGTGGTGTTGGTAGTGGGGGCCGGCGACGCAACCGGCGGTGCGATTGCCAAGCGTTTTGCTCGCGAGGGCTATATCGCCTGCGTGACCCGGCGCAGCGCCGACAAGCTGCAGCCGCTGGTGGACGAAATACGTGCCGCGGGTGGTGAGGCGCATGGCTTTGCCTCCGATGCGCGTAAAGAGGAGGAGGTGGCGGCGCTGGTCGAACAGATCGAAAGCACCCTCGGGCCGATTGAAGCCTTTGTGTTCAACATCGGTGCCAATGTGCCGTGCAGTATTCTCGACGAGACCGCACGCAAGTACTTCAAGATCTGGGAAATGGCCTGTTTCGCAGGCTTCCTCACCGGCCAGGCGGTGGCGCGGCGCATGGTCACCCGTGAGCGCGGGACCATCCTGTTCACCGGCGCCACGGCCGGCCTGCGCGGCGCGGCGGGTTTTGCCGCCTTCGCCGGGGCCAAGCATGGTATTCGCGCCCTGGCCCAGAGCATGGCCCGCGAGCTTGGGCCGCGTAATATTCACGTTGCCCATGTGGTGGTGGACGGAGCCATCGACACCGCGTTTATCCGTGACAGCTTTCCCGAGCGCTATGCGCTCAAGGAGCAGGACGGCATCCTCGATCCTGCGCACATTGCCGACAGCTATTGGTTCCTGCATGCACAGCCGCGTGATGCGTGGACCTTCGAACTTGATCTGCGGCCGTGGATCGAGCGCTGGTAAGCCTTTCCTGACAAACATAACAACAAGGACACCGAGCAATGAGCAAGACCGTCGAATTCTTCTTTGACCTGGGCAGCCCGGCCAGCTACCTGGCCTGGACCCAATTACCGGCGCTGTGTGCCGGGCATGATGCGCAACTGCTGTACCGGCCGATGCTGCTGGGTGGGGTGTTCCAGGCGACCGGCAATGCTTCGCCGGCGATGGTGCCGGCCAAGGCCCGCTATATGTTTGCCGACTTACAACGCTACGCCAAACGATATGGCGTGACCCTGGCATTCCCGCCAGGCTTCCCGATCAATACCCTGGGCCTGATGCGCGGGACCATGGCCGTGCAACTGTTTCAACCTGAACGCTTCGAGGCCTATCTCAACGCCGTGTTCCAGGCCATGTGGGTTCAGCAACGCAACCTTGGCGACCTGCAGGTACTGGCAACGGTGCTGCAAGAAGCGGGGTTCGATCCGCAACAGTATCAAGCCTGGAGCGCCGATCCGCAGGTCAAGGCCGCCCTCAAGGAATCCACCGAAGAAGCCGTGCGCCGTGGAGTGTTCGGGGCGCCGACCTGCTTTGTCGGCGAGCAGATGTTCTTCGGTCAGGATCGCCTGGAATTTGTCGTCGAGGCCTTGAGCTGAACAGGTACAGCCAAGTGTAGCGGCATTATTTTTCGTAACTGTATGGTCGGTGCGGATCAGGACTCCGTTAGTGTCATTGCAGACCACAAGAAAAAACCTGGATGCCTGCCATGCTCAGTTCAATCGACCTGATAACCGCCTTCGTTCTGTTCGCCTTCGTGTCTTCAATCACCCCGGGTCCCAACAACACCATGTTGCTGGCATCCGGGGTGAACTTCGGCGTGCGTCGTTCGATTCCCCACGCCATTGGCATCAGCGTCGGCTTCATGGTCATGGTGCTGGCGGTGGGCTTTGGCCTGGGCGAGGTGTTCAAGGCCTACCCGCCGATCTACAGCGTGCTGCGCTATGTGGGGGCAGCCTACTTGCTGTACCTGGCGTGGAAAATTGCCACCTCCGGCCCACTGTCGGTCAGCAACCCTGAAAGTCGCAAGCCCTTGGGCTTCTGGGGCGCGGCAGCGTTTCAATGGGTCAACCCCAAGGCCTGGGTGATGGCGGTAGGCGCAATCACTACCTACACGCCAGCCCAGGGTTATGTCACCAACGTGATCGTGATCGCCACGGTGTTCGCCCTGGTCAACCTGCCCAGTGTGTGCGTCTGGGTGATGTTCGGCAGCGCCTTGCGCACGGTGTTGCAGAATCCGCGCTGGTTAATGCTGTTCAATGTCCTGATGGCGGCGTTGCTGGTGATATCCCTGTACCCCTTGCTGTTTGTAGAATCGAGCTTTTCCTGAATGAGTACGCTGGCACATGCAGTTGATTCCCTGGTCCCATGACACAAGTGCCGGTTTTACCTTGCGCGGCTGGCGGTCACCCGCCAGCGGCAAACCGTTGCTGCATTTTCTCCACGGTAACGGCTTTTGCGGCCTGGTCTACCAGCCCTTGCTGGCGCGTCTGGCGGAACATTTCGACCTCTGGTTGTGTGATGTCCAGGGCCATGGCGACAGTGATCATGGTGGCCCGTTCCAGGGCTGGAACCGCACCGCAGAACTGGCTATCGAGGCGTTCGAGGCGGGCCGTGGGGAGTACGCTGACGTGCCGCGATTTGCCGTTGGCCACAGTTTTGGTGGGGTACTTAGCGCGCTGATGCTGGCGCAACAGCCGCAGTTGTTTCAACGGGCGGTGTTGCTCGATCCGGTGCTGTTCAGTCGCTCGATGATGGGCATGATGGGTGCCGCCGCCCTGGTTGGCCTGCACCGCCGCCATGCCCTGGCACGCAAGGCTGCCACCCGTCGCAGCCATTGGCCGGATCGTAGCGCCGCGCGTGTTTCGCTGGAGGGCAGGGGGATCTTCAAGGGCTGGAGCGAGACTGCCTTGCAGTCTTACATCGAGCATGCCATCGGTGAGTGTGGTGAAGGCGTGGTGCTCAAGTGCCGACCCAGCCGCGAAGTGGAGATTTTCAGCTCGTTCCCGCGGCGCATGTGGGCTTCGTTGACCAAGGTACAAACACCGACACGGGTGCTCTACGGTGAACACACCTATCCCTTCGTGCCCCAGTCCGTGCAGCGCTGGGCCCAAGACAACCGGCACGTCAGCGCAACTCAGGTAGCGGGTGGTCACTGCTTCATGCAGGAAGATCCTGCGGCGTGCAGTGAGCAGGTGGCTGCATTCTTGTTGGGATAGCACGATCGCGAAACGCATCGGCTGATTCTCAGAGTGTCCATTTCACGACGATAGCTGGCCTTATCGCGAGCGAACGACAGCGCGCCATTCCCTAAGCTGCCCCTCCAATGACATCAACAGGAGGAGCAGCATGGGACAGGCGCGTTGGCCATTGTTGTGCGCAGTGGTACTGCTGAACGGGGCGTGCAGTCATTTTGATGAAAGCCAGGCGCTGGCGCCGGCACGGCTACCTGCCGTCGAGCTGAGCCGCACTGCGGGCACGCGTGCGGACGCCCTGCCGCAGGCGTGGTGGTCGCTGTATCAGGACCCGCAACTGGATCGACTGGTGAGCGCCGCGCTTGCGCATAACCGCGACCTGGCCGTGGCCCAGGCCAACGTCCAGGTGCTGCTGGGCGGCCTGCGCAGTGCCGCCGCCGGTCGCTGGCCACGTACGCAACTGGGGTACGGTTACGGCTACGGCCGCGATGGCGATGACCAGACGCTGGCGGAGGCCACCGACAGCCATGCTCACAGCCAGTGGAAACACGATGCGCAACTGGGCGTGGATTATGAACTGGATCTGTGGGGCCGGGTGGCCGCCGGCATTGTTGCCGCGCGCGCCGATGCCGAAGCGGCGCAGGCGGCCAGTGATTGGGTTCGGGTCAATGTTGCCGCACAAACCACACGCGCCTACCTGCGGGTGTGTGCACTGGGCGCTCGCGCCGAAGTGCAGCAGCAGTCGCTGGCGTTGCTGGAAAAAAGCCTGGCACTGACCCGCCAACAAGAGGCCGCCGGAGTACTCACCGCGCTTGAAGTCAGCCGCCAGCAAAGCCTGCTGGAGCAGACCCGGGCGCTGTTGCCCTGGTTGCAGGGGCAGCGCCAAGCGGCGTTGTTCGAGCTGGCGGTGCTTAGTGGTCAGCCGCCGCAGCATCCGGATCAGCAGGCCAGTCATTGCCGGCACCTGCCGGGTATCTCGCAGCCATTGCCGGTGGGCGATGCCTGGAGCCTGTTGCAACGCCGCCCGGATATCCGCCAGGCCGAACGCCAGCTGTTCGCTGCCCGGGCGCAAATCGGCAGGGCGCAAGCCGAGCTGTACCCACAGGTGCATTTTGGCGCTGCGCTGGAGTCTTCGGCGCCAACCCTTTCCGCCATGGGTGATAGCCGGGCGCTGACCTTTGCCATCGGTCCCTTGATCAGTTGGCGCTTTCCCAATCGCGAGCAGGCAAAGGCTCGGATCGAGCAAGCGCAAGCATCTGGCGACGGCGCCCTGGCCCGCTTCGACAGCGTGGTGCTTAAGGCCTTGCGCAATGCCGAGCAGGCGTTGGTGCTGTATGCCGCAAAGCGCGATCAGCGGGCTGCAGTGGCCCGCGCCACCGCCCAGAGCCGCCGCGCTTTTGAACTTGCCCGGCTGAACCACGACGCCGGTGCCCTGGATGGCCTGGAGCTGCTCGACAGCCAACGCACCCTGGTCCGCCAGCAGGCCGAACTGGCCGAAGCCGACTTGCAGCTGCTGGAGCGTCAGGTCGAGTTGTTTCGCGCCTTCGGCGGTGGCTGGCAGCGTGTCCAGTCCTCCCAATCGCTTGCCTTGCACACTGGAGCCCGCCCATGAACCAGGCCGTTACCCCCGATCCTCAAGTTGTCACCGCTCGATTGAGCCGTCGCGAGCAGACCAGCTATCTGCTGGGCGCCGCCGGGCTGCTGGCCATGCTCGCCTATGGTGCTTACTGGTGGACCAGCGCGCGCTACTTCGAACAGACCGACGACGCTTATGTGCGCGCCGACTGGGCGCCGATCAGTGCGCGCGTAGCCGGCTATGTGGCCCAGGTGAGCGTGGCCGATAACGCCAGGGTCAAGGCCGGCGATGTGCTGGTGCGCCTGGACGACCGTGACTACCAACAACGCCTGCGCCAGGCCCGCGCACAAAAAGTCGCGGGCGAAGCCGCATTGCAAGCGCAGCAGGCACGCCTGGCCACCGTCGCCGCGCAACTGCAGGAGCAACGCCAGGCGATCGCTCGGGCCCAGGCAGAGCGCGCTGCCAGCGAAGGCGAAGCACAGCGTGCGCAGCTCGACTGGCAGCGCTACCGGCAACTGGCCGGGCAGCAAGCCGCCAGCGCGCAACGTCTGGAAAGCGCCAGCGCCAGCCGGGTGAAAGCTCAGGCCCTGCTGCGCGGAGCCGTCGCCGAGCTTGAGCGCCAGCAGGCCCGGCAACAGGTATTGCACAGCCGCCGTCAGCAGGCCGAGGCCGAACTGGGCGTGCGCCGCGCCGCGTTGGAGCAGGCCGAGGCCGAGTTTGGGCTGGCCGAGAACGCTCTGGCCGACACCGAAATCCGGGCGCCCTTCGACGGTGTGGTCGGCCAGCGCAAGGTCCGCCAGCAGCAATATGTGACCCCCGGTTTGCCGTTGCTGGCGGTAGTCCCGGTGGCCCAGGCCTATGTGGTCGCCAACTACAAGGAAACCCAGCTTGAGCACCTGCGTCCCGGCCAGCGCGTTACCCTGGAAGTAGACACCTTCGGTCGCCACTGGCAGGGCACGGTCGACAGTGTGTCGCCTGGTTCCGGTGCGGTGTTTGCGCTGTTGCCGCCGGACAACGCCACCGGCAACTTCACCAAGATCGTCCAGCGCTTTCCGGTACGCATCCAGCTCGATTCGCCGCCTGCCGGTGAAGCCCAGTTGCTGCCGGGTATGTCGGTGATTGCCACGATCGATACCCGGGAGAGCGGCCATGGCAGTTGAAGACAAGGTCTCGCTGCGCGCCTGGGTGGCGGTGATCGGCGGCCTGTTCGGTTGCTTCATGGCCGGGATGAACGTGCACGTCACCAGTGCCGCCTTGCCGGAAATTGAAGGCGCGCTGGGGGCAAGCTTCGAAGAGGGTTCGTGGATCTCCACGGCCTACCTCGTTGCCGAAATCAGCATGATCCCTCTCACCGCCTGGCTGGTGCAGGTGTTCTCCCTGCGCCGGGTGATGCTGGTAGGGTCGGTGGTATTCCTGGTCAGTTCAGTCAGCTGCGCCCTGGCCCCGAGCCTGCAGGCGATGATTGCTATCCGGGTGGTCCAGGGGGCCTCCGGAGCGGTGCTGATTCCGCTGTCGATGCAGTTGATCATCACCGAACTGCCCGCCAGCAAGATTCCCTTGGGCATGGCCTTGTTCAGCCTCTCCAACAGTGTCGCCCAGGCTGCCGGGCCTTCGATTGGCGGTTGGCTCACCGACGCTTATTCCTGGCGCTGGATCTTCCTCCTGCAGTTGCTCCCGGGCGTCGCGCTGATTGCCGCAGTGGCCTGGTCGATCGGCGCCCAGGCCGGTGATCGCAGCAAGTTGCGCCAGGCGGACTGGCTGGGCATCGCCGCCATGGCGCTGGGACTGGGTGCGCTGCAAATCGTCCTGGAGGAGGGCGGGCGTCAGGATTGGTTCGACTCCTCGTTCATCATCGGCTTCAGCCTGCTGGCCGGGTTCGCCCTGGCGCTGTTCATCCAGCGTCAGCTGTGGGGCGATCGACCTTTCATCAACCTGCGTCTGCTGGCCAGCTACAACTTCGGTGTCGCCAGCCTGGCCATGGCGGTGTTCGGTGCGGCCACCTTTGGCCTGGTGTTTCTGGTGCCCAATTACCTGTCATTGGTACAGGGTTACAACGCTCGCGAGATCGGCGTAAGCCTGATTGCCTACGGTATGGTCCAGCTGTTGCTGGCACCCTTGCTGCCGCGGCTGATGCGCTGGCTCAATGCCAAGCTGCTGGTAGCCAGTGGGTTTGCCATCATGGCGTTGGGGTGCTGGCTAGGGGCGCATTTGTCTGCTGAGGCTGCCGCCAACGTGATCATCCCTTCCACCGTGGTGCGTGGCATCGGCCAGCCGCTGATCATGGTTGCCCTTTCGGTACTGGCGGTCAAAGGCCTGGACAAGGCTCAGGCGGGATCGGCCTCGGCGTTGATCTCGATGCTGCGCAATCTTGGCGGCGCGGTGGGGACGGCCCTGCTCACGCAACTGGTGTCGCTGCGTGAGCGTTTTCACGCGCAGCGCATCGGTGAAAGCCTGACGATGTTCACAAGCGCCTTGCAGCAACGCCTGCCGGAGGGACTGGTCGATGCGCAATCGCCGCAGGTGATGCAGACGCTGACCCTGATCGATCAAAGCGTGCGCCAGCAGGCGTACCTGATGGCCTATTCAGATGCCTTCTACCTGTCTTGCCTGGCCCTGGCAGCGTGCGCCCTGGCCTCGTTGCTGCTGCGTCAGAAGGACGGCTGATCAGTCCGGCTCCGCCGTGCCATAGGCCTGGGCCTTGCCGAAATAGGCCGAGGGCGATACCCCCAGGGTACGGCGGAACATCGCGCTGAAGGCGCTCGGGCTGTCGTAACCCAAGTCCAGTGCCACGTCCAGAATCGAATGCCCGGCGGCCAGGGAGTCGAGGCTGGCCAGCAGACGCATGCGCCGCAGCCACTGGACAACGCTCAAGCCGGTCTCGCGTTGAAAGGCGCGGGTCAGGGTGCGTGTGCTGGTGCCGACCAGGCTGGCCGCGCGTTGCAGGTCCCAGTCAGCGCCAGGTGCGCTGCGCAGGGCCTGGCACAGCTCGGCCAGCTGCGGGTCACGCGGTGAGGGCACATGCAGGGCCATGATCGGCAACACGCGGATCTCATCGAGGATCAGCTGCATCACCCGCTCGTCGCGACCACCGGGCGGGTAATCGGCGGGGATGTCCATGGCACTGATGATCAGTTGGCGCAGCAGTGGCGAGATGTCGATCACCTGACAGCCGTGGGGCAGGTCTTCGCGCGCCTGCTGGTCGATGAACAGCGTACGCATGCGTACGGCACCGGCCATCTTCAGGTCATGCTCGACCGCCGCCGGTACCCACACCCCACGTCCTGGCGGCACCACCCAGCTGCCTTGCAGCGAGTTGACCGTGATCACCCCGCTCAAGGCGTGAAGCAACTGCGCCCGGTTGTGGCAGTGGGCGGCAATGCGTTCGCCGTGGCGGTAGTTTTCGGCCAGGGTGAGGATCGGCTTTTCCAGGTGGGCAGCGGAGGACATGAGCAAGGCCGTGTTGAGCGCAGAGGGCGATGGTAGCAAAGTGTTCAGGCCTTATCGCCAGGCATGTCGAGTCAGGTGATATCACTGGCCGCAAACTCTGCCGCGAGGAAATCCAGCAAGCTGCGCACACCCGGCAACAACCCGCGGCGCGAAGCAAATACCGCATGCACCACACCACATTCCGGCGCCCAATCAGGTGTGACTTTGACCAGGCGTCCGTTGTTCAACTCTTCAGTAACGACCACCAACGGCACATGGACCACGCCAACTCCGGCGACCGCGGCCTGGCGTAATACCAGCAGGTCGTCGGTAACCAGTCGAGGTTGGTAGCGCAGGCTGGCGCGCGCTGCGTCAGGGCCCACCAGTTCCCAGTGGTAATCCCGTTGCGGCTTGCCCCAGTGCAAGCTTGGCAGGGCATTGAGGTCGGCAGGCACCGGACGCGCCGGCAGGCGTTCGAGCAGCTCGGGCGACGCTACCAGGCACTGGGTGCTGTGGGCGAGGGTCTTCATCACCAGGTCACTGCTTTCCAGCGGCGGCACTCGCACCCGCAGGGCGATGTCGATGCCTTCCTGAATCAGGTCGACCTGGCGGTTGGTGCTTTCAATGTGCAGTTGCACCAAGGGGCACTGGACCATGAAGCGGGTCAGCATGTCGCCCACCCAGAAATCCAGCAGGGCCGTAGGGCAACTCAGGCGCACGATGCCCTGGGGTTCTGCACGGTTGCGCTCGATCAGTTCGGCAGCGCTCTCGGCCTCTACCAGCATGGCCACGCAGTGGCGGTAGTAGGCCTGGCCGATCTCGGTGACGGAAAAGTGCCGGGTCGAGCGCTGGATCAGGCGCACGCCGAGGCGCTCTTCCAGCCCGGCAATGCGCCGGCTGAGTTTCGATTTGGGCATGTCCAGGGCGCGGCCAGCGGGGGCAAAGCCGCCGTGATCGACTACCTGGGCGAAGTAGTACAGGTCGTTGAGGTCTTCCACCAGTGTTCTCCATATGGAACGCTGAGGGCAGTTTAACTGATCTACCGCCGATGTCGTTGCGCTCGTATGGTTATAGCCATCCACGAGAGGAGGCATCTCATGAAAAAGATCCAAGGCGTCTACAGCAGCCCCAACCCGCACTGGGTCGGCGATGGCTTCCCGGTACGCAGCCTGTTCACCTACGACAACCTGGCCCAGCACATCAGCCCGTTCCTGCTGCTGGACTATGCCGGGCCCCACGATTTCAGCCCGACTACTGCCCGTCGTGGCGTCGGCCAGCACCCGCATCGCGGTTTTGAGACCGTGACCATCGTCTACCAGGGCGAACTGGAGCACCGCGACTCTACCGGAGCCGGTGGCCTGATCGGCCCGGGCGACGTGCAATGGATGACTGCAGCTGGCGGCATCCTGCATGAGGAATTCCATTCCCCGGCGTTCGCCGCCAAGGGCGGCACCCTGGAGATGGTCCAGCTGTGGGTCAACCTTCCGGCCAAAGACAAGTCGGCACCTGCCGGTTACCAGACGCTGCTCAGCACTGATATTCCGGTCGTGCCCCTGGGCGCCGGCAGCGGTAGTTTGCGGGTGATTGCCGGTGACTACCGCGGGCATAAAGGTCCTGCACAAACCTTCTCGCCGATGGACGTCTGGGACCTGCAGCTCAAGCCTGGCGCACCGGTACGCCTGCCCAGCGCAGCAGGGCGCAGCACCGCGCTGGTGGTACTGCGCGGCAAGCTGCTGGTCAATGGCGAGCGTGCGGTCGGTGCGGCGCAGCTGGTGCTGTTCGACCGTGCCGGTGACGAACTGTTACTCGAAGCGCAGACCGACGTGTCGGTGCTGTTGCTCAGCGGCGAGCCGCTGGACGAGCCAATTGTGGGATACGGCCCGTTCGTGATGAACAGCGATGCCGAAATTGCCGAGGCATTCGACGACTTCCGTGCCGGTCGCTTTGGCCAGATGAAAGGGACGAGCGGTTCTCGTCACGACAACTAGTATCAATAACCCGAAGGTCGCCTTGCGGGTGGCCTTCGACCTGGCTGCGAGCACAACTTGCAGCCTGACCTCAAGGAGAATGTGTCATGAGTACATTTGCCAACGTTGCCAATTTCAATGGCCAGGTCCCGCGTATCGATCCTGATAACGCCGCGATGCTGCTGATCGACCACCAGAGTGGTCTGTTCCAGACGGTCAAGGACATGCCCATGACCGAGCTGCGGGCCAACGCCATTACCCTGGCCAAGATCGCCAGCCTGGCCAAGATCCCGGTGATTACCACGGCGTCCGTACCTCAGGGTCCCAATGGCCCGCTGATTCCGGAAATTCACGAAGCCGCGCCACATGCCAAGTACGTCGCTCGCAAAGGTGAAATCAATGCCTGGGACAATGAAGAGTTCGTCAAGGCAGTCGAGGCTACTGGCAAGAAACAACTGATCATCGCCGGCACCATCACCAGCGTGTGCATGGCTTTCCCGAGCATCAGTGCGGTCAATGCCGGCTACCAGGTGTTTGCAGTGATCGACGCCAGTGGCACCTATTCGAAGATGGCCCAGGAAATCACCCTGTCGCGCATCATGCAGGCGGGTGTCGTGCCGATGGACACTGCTGCCGTGTGCTCGGAAGTCCAGCGCACCTGGAACCGTCCGGACGCCCAGCAGTGGGCCGAGGCCTACAGTGCCGTGTTCCCGCATTACCAATTGCTGATCGAGAGCTACCTCAAGGCGCAACAGGTAGCCAAAGAAAACGAACAACTGGATTCCGCACGCTGATCCCTCATGTCCGGTGCCACTGGGCACCGGCCTACCCACGCAAGGAGTAACACCATGAGCAAGCCTTACGTTCGTCTGGACAAGAACAACGCTGCTGTCCTGCTGGTGGATCACCAGACCGGTCTGCTGTCGCTGGTGCGTGACATCGATCCGGACAAGTTCAAGAACAACGTCCTGGCCGTTGGCGACCTGGCCAAGTACTTCAACCTGCCAACCATCCTCACCACCAGCTTCGAAACCGGCCCCAACGGCCCGCTGGTGCCGGAGCTCAAGGCGCAGTTCCCGGACGCGCCGTACATCGCCCGTCCTGGCCAGATCAATGCCTGGGACAACGAAGACTTTGTCAAAGCGGTCAAGGCCACCGGCAAGAAGCAACTGATCATCGCCGGCGTGGTGACTGAAGTGTGCGTGGCGTTCCCGGCATTGTCGGCGCTGGAAGAAGGCTTCGAAGTGTTCGTGGTGACCGACGCCTCGGGTACGTTCAACGCCCTGACCCGTGACTCGGCCTGGGATCGCATGTCGCAAGCCGGCGCGCAACTGATGACCTGGTTCGGCCTGGCCTGCGAGCTGCACCGCGACTGGCGCAACGACATCGAAGGCCTGGGAACCCTGTTCTCCAACCACATCCCTGACTACCGTAACCTGATCACCAGCTACAACACCCTCACCAACGGCAAGTAAGCGCGTTTGTTGATCGGCGGCCGGGTGCTTACGCAGCCCGGCCGTTTTCGTTTCTGTGTTTTTTCGATCGCCGCAGAGACACTGGCATCGCATCGGTTGTTCAGGCGATGATCCTGCCATGACGCATGTTTCTGCCCTGCATGGCTACCGGCGCTGCGTGCGCCCCGGCCGCCAGTTGACCCTCTGGTTGAGCTATCAGCCACCTTTGCACTGGCCCTCGTTGCTGGGGTTTCTGGCTGCGCGTTGTATTGCCGGCATCGAAACAGTGCAGGGCGGGGTGTATACGCGCAGTGTCGTCGTGGGTGGTTGTCACGGCGTTGTTCGGGTGCGGGCGATGCGTGGCCACCGCTTGATGCTGACCGTTACTGGTGTACCGTCAAAGGCGCTCCCCGGCTTGATCGCCCGGGTGCGACGGGTGTTCGACCTGAATGCGCAGCCCGGGCGGATCGAGGCGCAACTGCGCCGTGACCCACTGATGGCCAGGCTGATCGCCGCACGGCCGGGATTGCGCGTACCCCAGGGCTGGGACGGCTTCGAGCAGGCCATGCGCACGGTGCTTGGCCAGCAGATCAGCGTTGCCGGGGCGATGACCCTGGCCGCACGCATGGTAGGCCGTTGCGGCCAGCCGCTTTCGTTGCAGGTTGCCGAGGGGACGGGGCTGACCCATGTGTTCCCGACGCCTGCCGCCCTGGTCGAGGAGGATCTGAGCGACCTCGGCATGCCGCGCTCACGCGCTGCGACGCTGTCGACCATGGCCCGCGCGCTACTGGATGATCCTCATTTGCTGCGTCCGGGTGTCGATCTGGAAAGCTGGGTAGAGCGCCTGTGCCGGTTGCGCGGTATTGGCCCCTGGAGCGCGCACTACCTGGCGTTGCGTCAGTTGGGTGCCGCCGATGCCTTGCCGTTGGGGGACGTTGCCCTGATCAAGGCATTGCGTGTGCTGGAGGGCCCGGAAGTGAAACTTGCAGACAGGGCGTTAGCCTGGAGCCCGTGGCGTGCCTATGCCGCCCAGCATCTATGGGCTTCACTGAGCTGAGTCAGCTGGACTGGCGCCATCGCACTTCGCTGATGCCATAGCGCTCCGCCAGGGGCTTGCTGACTTTTTTCACCTTCTCACGCCCGTAGCGGCCGATACGGCCAACGCCAGCGTCGCAACTTGCCCAGTGCCAGGCTTCGGCGTTGTCCATCATTTCGGCGCGGATGATGAACGACTTGTGCTCACCGTGCAGCAGGTAATCGATGATGAAAAGTTTTGCGTTGTTCATAGGGCTAAAAGATCCTTTCAGTGCATGACCGAGAACATCCCTTCAATGTTCTAAGTGAGTCCTGCACAGCTGGAAAAATTCCATCGGATTTCAACCGTCAATGCCTCCCGCTGAAGCACGATTAGTCGGGGATCACCGTTCATCTGCCGCGGAGCGTGTTTCTTTGAACTTCGCCGCCAGTTAAGGGCTCATCTGTGGGACCGTCCATGCTGATTGGTGCGCTGCATGGAGGAAACGCCGATGCATCAGTATTTTCAATTGGCCGCGAAGGCTCGCTCAGGAGTATCTGAAGAGTCGGCCTTCTGACAGGAGGATCACAACATGCTACTGATTGGCGTTTCCGACCTTGAATTGTGCCAGCTCATAGAGCAGGCTTTTCTGCCTGACCGCTGTGTGGTGACCTGCACCGACAGTGAACACCTGACCATCCAGTTGGGGCAGGGCGACAGCCTGGACGAGTGCCTGACAGTGACCGGCATTCGTGTACACAGCCTGACCAGCTGTCACGAGTTGGCTACATTGGTTGCGCAGGTGCGTGAAGAGAAGCGCGTGGCGCAAAGCCACATTCCGTTTCAGCCCCGGGCTAGTGCCTGAGCCGCGCCGGGGGGCATTTTTCAGGAGGGTGTGAGCTTATCCATTAGGTGTGGCGCTGCTGCCGGCCCCTTCCGCCCTTACGGCGGGTCCCTTTTGTCTTGGCAAAAGGAACCAAAACCGCTCGCTCCTGCATACGGCCC
>JAVXRI010000119.1:0-14229 GCA_036643775.1 Pseudomonas sp.
GACTATCAGTCTGAGTCACAAGCACCCACACGAATTGCTTGATTCGATTGTTAAAGAGCGGTTGGTTAAGATCTTCGTCTCAACCGAGGCGTGCACTCTACAGCACAACATCCTTAAAAGCTACTGATTTTATTAATAAAATCAATTTCTTACGCTAAGCTCAGTTTCAAACTGCTCGTTAGCGGGAGGCGAATAATACAGGATTAAAATACCCGGTCAACCCCCATCAAGAAATTCTTTTCCCTTATCAAAGTGCCTGGGCGAACCGGCTTTCAACATGATCGTCTGACTCCCGCCTCCGACTGCGATCTCAGCAAGCACGGCTAGGCGCGGGCACGCCGGAATAGTTGACTCTATTGCCTACCGTACTCCCCGGAGCCTCCATCCAGTGCCTGACTTGCCGAGCAACGCCGCCTACACAAAGCGCTTCTATGTAGTACTCGCCTACATAGACGCCAATCTCGAAGGTGACTTGTCCGTGAAGACGTTGAGCCAGGTGGCGAACTTTTCGGCGTTTCACTTCCATCGACAATTCACCGCCTTCGTGGGTGTGCCAGTTTCACGATATGTACAGTTGATGCGGCTACGACGGGCAGCGCATTGCCTGTCCTCCCTCGCGGATTACTCGGTACTGAAAGCAGCGTTCGGTGCGGGCTTCGAAAGCCCCGAGGCATTTTCCAGGGCATTCAGGCGGGCGTTCGGCATGACGCCGAGTGCATTCAGGAAGCAACCAAATTGGCAGGTCTGGGGTTCGGTGTTCACCATCCCTCATTTTTCCAGGAGCATCATCATGCAGGTGCGTATCGTAGAGTTTCACGAAGTCGGGGTTGCGGCACTCGAGCATTGTGGTGCTCCCGGGCTCATCGATGAGAGTGTGCGCAAGTTTTCCGAATGGCGCATGCGCAGCGGACAGTCGCCAGTGAAATCAAGTCGCAGCTTTGGCATTCCTTTTAGCAATCCCGATACGACCCCACCCGAAGCGTTCCGGTTTGCACTCTGCGGCGAGATTCACGAGGCGCTAGCAGCGAATGAGTTCGGCGTTACCGAGCGCGTTATCCCTGGAGGGCGTTGCGTTGTAGTGCGTCACGTGGGCTCGACGGATCACATCGGCGAAACGATCTACCCGATCTATCGCGACTGGCTTCCCACCAGCGGCGAGGAACTTCGAGACCAGCCCCTGTTCTTCGATTATCTGAGCGTTTATCCCGAGACGCCGCCGGATCAATGGCAGACCGATATTTATGTGCCGTTGCAATAGCGGAGCAAACATGTTGCTTCTGGTTTGGAACGATCATTGTTGAACGCATGAAAAAGCCGCCGGAAACGTCGGCTTTTTTGTGGACGCTATTTACCTACGCTTGTCCGCAATAGCAGCACCTGATACCCAAATGCATCCTCGCCAACCTTCCCTTGGCAGCATATGATGCGACTCATTCGCATAAACTCCAGTGCCTGCAATGCCCGACTCTCCCCCAAACCACCCGCTCATGACCGCCCTGGCCCTTCATTACGATGACCTGGTCGACTACATCAGACGTCGCTTCAATGGTCGAGATTTCGCCCGCGACCTGATGCATGACGTGTGCGTGCAGATGCTGGAGAAACCACCGCGCGAACCCATCGCCACGCCTTTGGCGTTCTTGCGTAGAACCGCCTTCAACCGCGCCATCGACCGCATCCGTGCCGAACGTATCCGTCAGGCTCATTTGAACGGGCATGTGCCCGACTATCAGCACATCGATGACTGGGATGGCGCCCAGGCGCTGGACTTTGAGCAGCAACTGACGGCGTTGCTGGACATCATCCAGGCGTTGCCCGCGCGCCAACGGCAGGTGTTTCTGCTGCATCGTGTGCACGACATGCGTCAACGGGAGATCGCCGAAGCGCTGGATATTTCCATCAACATGGTGACCCAGCACTTCAGTCGCGCGATGAAAACCATCGCTCAACATTGGGAGCCTGCGCGCCGGGCCTGTCAGTCCAGGCTCCAGGACACACCATGAATCCTTCGACCTCCCGCGATCCCAAACACGACCCGTTGCAGCCGTTTGCCGAAGCGTTGCGTGAACGCGTACCGTCCAAGGAGGCCTTGTTGGCCGAGGCCAAGGCGCTGAGCAAAAAACGCCGCAACAAACACAAAGCCAGCTGCGCCGGGTTGCTGACCCTGGCGCTGGCAGGCGGCTTATGGCACCTGGACCCGGCATGGCGCTGCGAAGACGTACAGGTCGCCATTGGCCAACGCCAGGAGATTCGTCTTGAGGACGGTAGCCAGGTAGCCCTTAATTCCGGCACTCATCTGCGCATCGAGAAACGTCTGCGCAGCCGGCAACTGGAGCTGCTGGGCGGCGAAGCCCTGTTCACCGTTGTGCATGCCGACAAGCCCTTTATCGTGCGCAGCCAGGGTGTGCGGGTGCGGGACATCGGCACGGTGTTCAACCTGCGCAGCGATGCCCGCGGGGTGGACGTCGGCGTGATAGAGGGTAGCGTTGAGGTCAGCAACAAGCACACTGCCCCACGCCTGTTGCAGGCGGGCGAGCAACTGCGGGCTAGCGCGGAACACGTCGGCAGCGTTGAACCGACGAGCGCTAGCGCGCTGACCGCCTGGCAGCACGGCAAACTGCGCTTTGACGGCAGGCCGTTGAGCGAAGTGGTCAGAGACCTGCAGCACTATCGCCAGGCGAGCATCCAGGTTGCCGATGGACGCACGGGCGAGTTGCGCCTGTCAGGGGAGTTCGACAGTGAAGGCGTCGAAGCACTGATCGACATGTTGCCCAGAATCCTGCCAGTCAGCCTGTCGCGCGCCAGTGATGGCAGCGTGGTCCTGAGCAGGACCCGTTAGCAGACGAGAATTATTTTCAATACGACATCAAGGTCAGCGCCGCCTCATACGCCATTGCCCATAGAGAACGCTTTCAACCACTGTTCGAACGGGGAACACAATGGGCAACAACGGGCTATCGCGACGCATGACGCAGGGTTTGGCACTACTGGCTTCGAGCCTGGCACTGGCGGCGGCTGCCAATGCGCAATCGAACACCTACCGCCTGGACATCCCTGCGCAAGCGCTGGATAAATCCCTCAACGCGCTGGCGCTACAAACCGGCAGCCGTATGTTGTTCGCCACCGACATCGCCGAAGGCCGGCAAGCCCCGGCGCTGCATACCCAATTGACGGTGCAACAGGCCCTGGAAATCCTCATCGGGCGCAGCGGTCTACAGGTACAGAAAGTCGACAACGACAGTTACTTGATCGCTGCGCCTGCCAGCGATGGCGCACTCAACCTGGATGCAACCACCATTCAGGGACAGGGGCTGGGTGCTACCACCGAGGACTCGGGCTCCTACACCACCGGGCCAATGCAGACTGCGAGCAAGCTCGCCCTGTCAGCCCGCGAAACGCCGCAATCGGTCACGGTGATTACCCGCCAGCGCATGGATGACCAGAACATGAAGTCGTTGGAAGACGTGCTTAAAAGCACCCCCGGCATTGCCGTCACCAAAGACGGGCCGCAACGGGCGACCTTCTACTCTCGCGGGTTTGCCGTCGAAAACCTGATGACCGATGGCTTGCCCAACGACCTGTCCCACTACCTCAGCCGCGACATGAATTCGTCGCCCGACATGGCGATCTTCGACCGGGTGGAAGTGGTCCGCGGGGCCACGGGCATGATGCAGGGCTCTGGCAACCCGGCGGCGGCCGTCAACATGATCCGCAAACGCCCGACCGTCACGCCGCGCGTGACCATCACCGGCAGTGCCGGCAGTTGGGACAACTATCGCACCGAGTTCGACGCCTCCAATGCCCTCAACGACAGTGGCAGTCTGCGTGGTCGGGTGGTCGCTGCCTATCAGACCAAGGACAGTTTCCAGGACTTCACCAGTTCCGAACGCTCGGTGTTCTACGCCATCACCGAGGCGGACCTCAATGAAGACACCACCTTCACTTTTGGCGCCTCCAACCAGAATGCCAACAACAACAGTTCCTGGGGCGGTTTGCCCGTTGCAGCCGACGGCAGCGACCTGCACTTGAAACGCTCCACTTACCTGGGTAGCGATTGGGAATACTGGGACCAGGACAACATCACCGCCTTCACCCGTCTGGAGTACCACTTCGCCAACAGCTGGAAAATGCTCCTGGCCGCCAGCAAGAGCTGGTCGGACCTGAGCATGCTCGGTTCCATACCGGAGCGCATGGGCGCCAATTACGATGAGTACGGCCAGTACATCGGCAGGTATAAATATGAAGACCAGCAAAGCAGCTACGACGGTTATGTCAGCGGCCCCTTCTCGCTCTTCGGCCGCACCCATGAACTGGTGGTCGGCGCCAGCAAGCGGGACCTGAGGTTCAAGGGCAAGGGTTTGCCCATTGACCTGGAGACCCATACCGACCTGAACAATCCTACCGGCATTCCCAAGCCGGACATGAGCGCCACACCCTGGACCCAGCACCGTACCAGTCAACAGGAAGGCACCTATATCACCACTCGCCTGAACATCACCGATGAGCTGAAAGTCATCCTCGGCGGGCGTCTGGACTGGTACGAACACGATGTCGACACCCGCTGGAACGGCAAATCCTCAGCGAGCAGTCTGCCCGACAAAGTAACGCGCCACCTGACCCGTTATGCCGGCGCCATTTATGACCTTGACCAGAACCACTCGGTCTATGTCAGTTACACCGACATCTTCCGCCCACAGACGGAACTCGATACCCAGAACAATGCGCTGAAGCCTATTGAAGGTAAAAACTACGAGATCGGTATCAAGGGCGAGTACTTTGACGGCAACCTGAATGCCAGCGCGGCGATATTCCGCATCGATCAGGAAAACCGCGCCAAGGAACTCAACCCCAACCAGTGCAACCCGGTGGGAACCACCTGTCATGAAGCCGCGGGTGAAGTGCGCAGCGAAGGTATCGAGCTGGAGATCAACGGTTCGCTGGCACCCGGTTGGGAGCTCGGGGCTGGCTATACCTACTCCTCGGCCAAGTACACCAAGGACAGCAACGAAGATAATGTCGGGCGCCTGTTCAGCACCAACATTCCTCGTCACATATTCAAGGCATTCACTACCTATCAACTGCCCGGTGAGCTGAACCGCTGGACCATCGGCGGCGGTCTTTACCGGCAGAACACCGTATACAACGAGGGCACCAACGACTACCTGACCACGTTCGACTACCGTATCGAACAAAAGGCCTACACCGTGGTAGACCTGATGACCAGCTATCAGGCTTCGGAGAACATCAACGTACGGCTGAACCTGAACAACGTCTTCGACAAGACGTACTACCAGGACATCAGCTCCAATACCGACTACGGCAACAGCCTGTACGGCGAACCGCGCAACGCGATGGTGACGGTGCGCTGGTCGCTTTAAACGCCGCCAAGGCCCGCTACCAGTTCAGCGAACACCTCTCAGCCACACTCAACATCAACAACCTGTTCAACAAGTACTACTACACCAACGTCGGTTTCTATAACTCGGCGGCTTACGGTAAGCCACGCAATTTCATGCTGAGCACACGCTGGGACTTCTGAGCCCGGCCCCCGGCACAAAACAAAAACCCCCTGCTACGTCAGTAACAGGGGGCTTTGGATTAAACCTGAAGCGGATTAATCAGTGCAGCTCTAAAATTACTGCTGCTGAGGCAGTTTGTCGATTGGACCGCAACCGCCAATAACTTTAGAGATGGAAACCGAAGGGTGGAACAGGTAGTCGTACGAGCAGTTCTTTGGCTGGTTGTAGACTTGACCAGTGCAACCCGAGAGCAGTGCTACGCCCGAAACTACAGCCACAGCAACCGATGCTTTCAACAGCTTTTTCATACAAAGTCCTTTAATTTATGAAGCACCGCCTTAATGGCGGAAGCGCGATTATACGGAAAACAAGTAGAACTCTCCAGTCAGCGTATCGACGCGCTCGCCGCACATCTTCAGCTCAAAAAAACCTGACAGCCAATGTCGCAATCGGACTCAATCACGGCGCAATCGACAAACACGCCCGGCGATACTCATGGGTAATGTGGCGTGGCTTTTTCAACCGTGCGTTCGTCGTGATGACTGATCGACTAGAGCAACTTGCGCGATTCAGCTATGCCACTTTCAAGGTGTTCGAAGAGAAAGGAGTGATGTTCGCCTAACGGTCAGTCAGCGCATCCCAAGATCAAACACAATGAGAATAAGCATAATGATCAGCTTGGGCTCCGAAGATTCGAAGGGTCAGTTGGCGCAGGGATTCAAGCCGCGCCATGTCACCATGCTTTCCATCGCCGGCATCATTGGTGCCGGGCTGTTCGTCGGCTCCGGGCATGCAATTGCCGCCGCCGGACCCGCGGCAATACTGGCTTATTTCCTGTCCGGCATCCTGGTCATTCTGGTGATGCGTATGCTCGGCGAGATGGCCGTGGCCAACCCCGATACCGGTTCGTTTTCCACCTATGCCGATCAGGCCATCGGGCCTTGGGCAGGCTTTACCATCGGCTGGATGTACTGGTGGTTCTGGGTGCTGGTCATTCCCATCGAAGCACTGGCAGCCGGGCATGTACTCAACAGCTGGTTTCCCCAGGTCGAGGCCTGGCTGTTTGCCCTGCTGTCGATCATCGCCCTGGCGGCGACCAACCTGTTCAGTGTGGCCAAGTACGGTGAGTTCGAGTTCTGGTTCGCCATGTTCAAGGTGCTGGCGATCATCGCCTTCATCAGCCTCGGCGCCGCAGTGCTGATGGGCTGGGTGCCGGACCGGGAAGTCAGCGGTTTCAGTCACCTGCTGGCCGAGCATGGCGGCTTCGCACCCAATGGCGCATCTGCAGTGGTGGGCGCCTTTATCACCGTCATGTTCAGTTTTATCGGCATCGAGGCCGTGACCATCGCCGCCGCCGAATCGCAGAGCCCGGCGAAGAACATCGCCAAGGCCACCCGCTCGGTGATCTGGCGGATCGGTGTGTTCTACCTGCTGTCGATTTCGGTGATCATTTCCATCGTGCCCTGGAACGACCCGCAACTGGCGTCAGTGGGCTCTTACCAACGCGCGCTGGAGCTGATGAACATCCCCCACGCCAAATTCATGATGGATGTGGTGGTGCTGGTGGCGGTGGCCAGCTGCATGAATTCTTCAATCTACATTGCCTCACGCATGCTCTATTCGCTGGGCAAGCGTGGCGAGGCACCGCGGCAGATGAAAGTCACTTCCAAAGTCGGCGTGCCGAGGACCGCAGTGATTGCCAGCACGGTGTTGGGAGCATTGATCACCGTGGTCAGTTACTTTGCTCCGGCTGGCCTGTTCCAGTTCCTGCTGGCAAGTTCCGGCGCCATTGCCTTGCTGGTGTACCTGGTCATCGCCATCTCGCAGCTGCGCATGCGCCGCAGGCTGCAACAGCAAAAAACCCGCCTCGACTTCCACATGTGGCTGTTCCCCTGGCTGACCTATGCGGTCATCGCCTTTATCGTCGCCGCGCTCGGAGTCATGCTGGTGACCCCGGAGCACCGCTCCGAGGTAACCTCGACCATAGGTCTGGCGCTGGTCATTTCACTGCTCGGTATCGTGCTGACGCGCCAGCATGGGCAGCCGGCGCGTTCAGCTCAACAGCTGGGTAAAACCTGAGTTCAAACCCGAGGCAACTGGTGGGTAACGCAGTGAATGCCGCCCCCGCCCGCTGCAATGGCATCGATATTGAGCTGTACCACCTCGCGATCCGGATACAGCTCGGTCAGCAGGTCGAAGGCTTTGCCATCAGCAGCCTTGTCGCCAAACTGCGGGGCAATTACTGCGCCGTTGATGACGAAGTAGTTGATGTAACCGGCGGCAAAATCCGGGTTGTTCTTACTGAACTTGCTGTTACGCGGATTCAGCGGTGGCGACACGGTATACACCTTGAGCTTGCGGCCGTCGGCGTCTGTGGCGTTCTTGAGAATCTCCAGGTGCGCCTTGGTGACCTTGTGGTCGTAGGAGTCGGGATCGGTGTCGAGGTTGGCGATGATCACACCCGGCTCAACAAAGCGCGCGTAGAAATCGACATGAGCATCGGTGATGTCCTTGCCCTTGATACCCGGCAACCAGATGATCTTGCGCAGCCCCAGGCGTGCCTTCAGTTCCTCTTCGACCTCGGCCTTGCTCCAGCCGGGGTTGCGGTTGCCATTGATCCAGCAGCTTTCGGTCATGATGCCGGTGCCGTGGCCATCCACTTCGATACCGCCGCCCTCGCCCACCAGTTCGCTGCGCAGGTAAGTCGCCTCGGCATCGTCAGCCAACAGTCGCGCGACACGGGCATCGTGTTCATGCTGCTGCTTGCTGCCCCAGCCATTGAAGTTGAAATCGACCGCGCCCAGGTCACCCTGTTCGGTGATCACAAAGTTCGCACCGATGTCACGCATCCAGATGTCGTCCAGCTCGGTGGTGACAAAGGTGGTGTTGTTGCTGCCGCACAGCGCTTGCGCCAGCTCGCGCTCGCTTTCACGACACAGCACCACGACCGGCTGGTAACGCGCGATGGTGCTGGCGATCAGGCCGATGGCTTCCTGCACATCGGTGGTGAAGTCCTCCCAGATGGCTTCCTGCGCGCCAAAGGAAACGTAGGCACACTCCTGCTTGTCACCCTCATCCGGCATGAACCATTGCTTGCTGCCAGCTGCCAGCGAGGGCGGGACATTCAGGCCAAAGCCCATGGAAGCGACCAGACCCAGGCCTGCGGTCGCTGACACCTGTTTTATAAACTCACGACGCGTTGGCATCTGTTTGACTCTCACTCAATTCGTTGTGCGGGTGCCGGGCAATCAACTGCCCGGTGCGGTCTTGAACTTGGTCCACACGCGCATCCGCGCACGCATGTCGGACTGCGGAATATCCTTGCCGGTAACCAGCCGCTCGAAGGTGGCTTCTGCCGGGTAGATGTCCGGGTTGTTGCGCATCTGCGGATCGACATCCGGGCGCGCCTTGGCGTTCGAGGTCGGGTATCCGGTGAAATTGCTGATCGCCGCCATGTTCTCCGGACGCATGACGAAGTTGATGAAGGTATAGGCGTACTCCGGGTGTTTGGCATCTACCGGAATCGCCATGTTGTCCATCCACACCGTGGTGCCCTCCTTGGGGATACGGTACTGGAAGCTGACTTTCTTGCCTGCCGAATCAGCCGTGCGCTGGGCCTGGGTCATGTCGCCGCTGTAACCGAGCGACAGGCACAGATTGCCGTTGACCAGGTCGGTGACCGGTTGCGACTGGAACTTGCGGATGTACGGCCGAATCTTCAGCAACAGTTCGCTGGCGGCGGCCAGGTCTTCGCGCTTGGCGCTGCGCGGATCGCGGCCCAGGTAGTTGAGGACAACGGCCAGCACTTCGTCCGGCGAATCGATCATCGAGATCCCGCAGTCCGCGAACCGGGCGGCGAGCTCAGGCTTGAACAGCAGGTCGAGGCTCTCCACCGGTGCATCCGCCATACGCTGGCGGATCTGCTCGTCGTTGTAAGTCAGGCCGATGGTGCCCCAGGTGTAGGGCACCGTGGCCTTGCTGGCATGCGGGTAATGGGTGCGCAGCTTCTGCAAACCCGGTTCGATATCGGCCAGTGCCTCAAGCTTCGCAGGGTCCAGCGCCTGCAGGCTGCCGGCACGCATCAGGCGCTCGGCCACGGTGTCACCCGGGAAGATCAGGTCGTAACCACTGCCGCCGGTCATCAACTTGGCCTCCAGCACTTCACTGCCATCCATGACGTCGTAGATCACCTTGATTCCGGTTTCGGCGGTGAATCTGGACAGCGTGTCCTCGGCAAAATAATCCGCCCAGTTATACAGGCGCAGGGTCTTGTCCTCGGCTTGTGCCGTGGTCAGGGTGGCCCCCAGCACCAGGCCGAGGGTCAGCAGCAAACGCTTTTGGCTGATGTTCATGTCACACCCCTTGACTCTTCCAGCATGCATTGACTTGACGACCGTCGAGCCCCAGCAGCGCGGCGTACATCTCCGGGCGGCGATCGCGGTAGATACCCCAGGTCTGGCGCTCTTCACGCATTGCTGCCAGGTCCAGTTGCTGCAGCAGCACGCCAGGCGTTTTGCGGTCGGCTTCGACCAGCATCTTGCCTTTGTGATTGCAGATGAACGACGAGCCGTAGAAGGTCATCTGCAGCTCCGGATCGGTAGTCGCCGCCTCCAGCCCCACGCGATTGGCCGCCACCACCGGCAGGATATTGGCCGCTGCGTGACCGCGCATCGCCATCTGCCAGTGATCACGCGAATCCAGCTCGGTAGCGCCCGGCTCGGAGCCGATAGCAGTCGGGAACAGCAGCACCTCGGCCCCCATCAATGCCAGGCAGCGTGCAGTCTCGGGGAACCACTGGTCCCAGCAGATACCCACACCAAGGCGCCCGAAGGCTGTATCCCAAACGCGGAAACCGGTATCGCCTGGGCTGAAGTACTCCTTCTCCTGGTAACCGATGGCGTTAGGGATGTGAGTCTTGCGATACACCCCCAGCAAACGGCCATCGGCGTCGGCTACGCTCAGCGAGTTGAAGTAGGCATTGCCGGCTTTCTCGAACCAGCTCAGCGGCAATACCACACCCAATTCCCGCGCCAGCGCGGCAAAGCGTTTGAGCACCTGGCTGTGTTGATACTCTTCGGCCAGTGCCAGGTGTTTGTGATGCTGTTCGATGCAGAAGTACGGCGTGGCAAACAACTCCTGCAGCAGTATCACCTGAGCCCCTTGAGCGGCCGCTTCGCGAACCAGTTGCTCGGCTCGATCAAGGTTGTGCTGCAAGCTCCAGGTGCACGGCATCTGTGTGGTAGCGACGGTCAGTAGGGTCATGACATTACCCCTTCACTGGCCAGGCCGGCTGCTGCTGGGTAATGCAATGCACGCCACCGCCACCGTGGGCCAGGTTGTTGATCTGCACCGGCACTACCTCGCGCCCGGGGAACGCCTTGGCCAGCACTTCGGCCGCCGCCTGGTCGGCCTCGATACCGTAGGCCGGCATGATGATCGCGCCATTGGCGATGTAGAAGTTGGTGTAGGAGGCGCAGAACACCTCGGCATCGACATCCACTGCCTCGCTGGCTTCATACAGCTCGAGCATTTCGAAGCGACGGCCCTGGGCATCGGTGGCCAGCTCCAGCGCCCGGCGGTTTTCCCGCGCGACCTTGGCATACACCGAATTCTGGTCACGGGTAGCATCGACCAGCAGTACGCCGGGACGGGCGAAGGCGCAGACGCCATCAACGTGGCCGTCGGTCATGTCACCAGTGACATAGTCTGGATCGCCGGGTAGCCAGATGGTTTTCTTCACCCCGAGAAAACGCGTGAAGATCTCCTCGATCTCGGCCTTGGTCATACCCGGATTACGGTTGGGGTTGAGCAACACCGACTCGGTAGTGATCAGCGTGCCTTCGCCATCAACATGAATGGCGCCGCCTTCGTTGCTCAAGGCCGTGCCGAAGCAGTCCAGGCCAAGTTGATTGAGCACGCGCCGCGCCAGGCTTTCGTCGAGATCATGCGCCGACTTGCCGCCCCAGGCGTTGAAGCGCCAGCTGACACCGGCCAGCCCTTGCTGCGGGTGACAGATAAAGCTTGGGCCGGAGTCGCGGCACCAGCTGTCGTTGACCGCCAGTTCGATCAGCTCGATGTTCGCCCCGCACAGATCGCTGGCGCTGGCGCGGGCAGAAGGATCCACCACCATTTTGACCGGTTCGAAGCGCGCGATGGCATTGGCAACACGGGCAAAATCCACCTGAACCTGCTCCAGGGTCACGCCCCAGCCGGATTCCCACAACGCCTTGTTATGATGCGGCCAGACCATCCAGGTCGCTGCATGGTTCACCCACTCCGCGGGCATGAACCAACCACTGCTCAGATCGCCATTGCGCTGCATGCTTCTCACCTTTCAGTTAAGGGATATTAATTACTGAAAACCGCTGCTGCGGTGATGAATACAATGCTATGGCTTCATAATTGCGTGAACAAACGATAGATTTAGCTGACAACTGATCAGTAGAGCTTATCAATGCTAAAGCACTGGCCTCCCTTGAACGCCCTGCGCGGCTTCGAAGCCGCCGCCCGTCTGGGCAGCTTTCACAAAGCGGCAGAAGAGCTGCACCTGACCCAGTCTGCGATCAGCCAGCAGATCCGCAGCCTGGAGACCTTCCTTGAGCAGCCGCTGTTTCATCGCAGTGGCCGCAGCGTCAGCCTGACCGACGCCGGCTATGACCTGCAGAGCACCACCCAGGCCATGCTGCAGCAGTTGTCAGTGGGCATCCGGCGCCTGGAGCAGTACCGCAAACCCAACCAACTGGTGGTCAACACCACCCCGGCGTTCGCCCGGCACTGGTTGCTGCCGCGCCTGGGCGATTTTCATCGTCAGCACCCCGAGGTGGATCTGTGGTTGTTCACCAGTTTTGATCCGCCGGACATGGCCACGCAAACCATCGACCTGAGCTTGCGCGATGACCTCAGCGCCCAGGCCGAGTGCAGCCACCAGATTCTGTTTCGCGACCGTCTGTATCCGGCCTGCCACCCTGACCTGCTCAACGTGCCCGCAGCACAGCGCACCACCTTGCATGGCGAACGGGAAATGGACTGGAGTCATTGGGTGGTCGAGGGCGGTGAAGATGTAGGCCAGCGCAGCAACGGCTTGAACTTCTCTGACCCTGGGTTGTTGCTGGATGCCGCGTGCGCGGGCCATGGCATCGCGCTAGTCAGCCAGTTACTCGCCACCCAGGCGTGTACGCAAGGGCTATTGCAGCCGCTGTGTGCGCAAACCGTGCGTGGGCCCGATTGGAGTTGCCTGATACATCGGGACAGTGAGAAGAGCCCGTTGACGCGGAGTTTCAGTACCTGGTTGCAGGCTAGTCTGGCAATAGATGGCGTTGATTGATTCAGGCGCTTTAGTGATTCGAAGGCGCGTGCGGCAACGCTAAAAGATCAATCCCCAAGGCACGAATAACTTTGAGCACAGTATCAAAGCGAGGCTTTGCCCCTGGAGACAAGGCCTTGTAAAGGCTTTCACGACCTAGTCCGCTGGCAGTTGCCACCTGGGCCATACCACGGGCCTTGGCAACATAGCCAAGCGCCCTGATCAGTTCTTCGTGGTCGCCATCAGCCAGCACTTGGGAAAGGTACTCACTGATTGCCTCATCGCTATCCAGCAGTGTTGCCATGTCGAATGTGCTGAGTGTGAGGCTCATGATCAAAGGTCCTTGACCAACTTCCTGGCCAGTTGAATATCTCTGGATTGCGACGACTTGTCTCCACCCGCCAGCAACACGATTACAACGCCGTCGCGAACGGTGAAATACACCCGGTAACCCGCTCCGACATCAATGCGCATTTCAGAAACCTGCCCCCCGACAGACTTTACGTCCCCTAGGTTCCCTGCCGTCACACGTTCAATTCTTCGTGCGATCGCCAGTTTTGCGCGTAGGTCGCGAATGGATAACAGCCAAGAGGAAAACCCAGGTGTCTGTAGCACACGATAGAGCACGCCCTGATCCAATGTATCCCTTTGGATACAAACTGACAAGCTGAAGTCCATACCTTCCGTCACCCGGTAAATGACTGACCGAGCGACTCAGGTGCTTATAGCTGTCCACAATGACATTGCGGAAAAGGTTGAAGGGCGCAGTTTTTTCTCTATTTCGTGTAGTCCATTTCCCAAGCATAATCCCCGGGCACTTCAGCTGTTGCGCCTGCCTCGGTAGCTGCCTAGTCTTGGCCGGTCGTTGCTAATTCAACGACCGGTTTTGACAGACCGTCCCGATGATAGACCGCATGTGCACGCCGTTATGGCAGCTGTACGTGGGGCACACTCGTGTGCGCCGGGTTCTATCGTCTCCGGTCTGTCAACCCGCGTACAGCTGCCACCCTTTTGTTTGACAGCAGATTCGTGGCGGCCCCACTGACGATAGAGGCTTACCATGCTGAAGATAGTCCCCGATCCCCCGCTTCTCCCCACCGAATCCCCTTATTCCCTTGAAGACGCCCTGGTCTATGCCTCTGAGCATTTGAGCTGTGCGCTAGCTGTGTTGCTGATCCCTGACCTGCAGGGCCAAGTACTGGTGCGCGCGGCAGTGCACGAGATGGAGACGGCACGCAGTCGTGTTGAGCAGGCGCTGGCCTGCGTTCAGATGCACAACTGACTGTAGGAGCGGATTCATCCGCGAAGGGGCGCGTAGCGGCCCCAAAAAATGGGCCTGCTACGCAGTCCATCGCGGATGAATCCGCTCCTACAGTTAACCAGGTGACAGACAGTTGCTCCTACCGG
>JAVXRI010000120.1:0-13632 GCA_036643775.1 Pseudomonas sp.
CGAACACGCGCAGGTCCTGTAAATAGACCGGTAATTATACGCACAAGTCACTCGGGAGGCCGCGATGCTGGAAACTGCGATCTACGATTGCCCCTATTGTGGTGAAGAAGTCGAGACGACGGTGGACCTCTCTGGGGGGGACCAGGAGTACATCGAGGACTGCCAGGTCTGCTGCAAGCCGATCAGATTCGTGCTTCAGGTGCATGGTGAAGAGTGGATGCTGGATGTTTACGGTGAGAATGACTGATGCAGCGAATCTATGAACCGGAAAGCCTGCTGGAAGCCGAAATGCTGATCGGGATGCTCAATAGCGAGGGCGTCAAGGTTCACCTGGTTGGCCGCGACCTGATGGGTGCTATCGGTGATCTGCCGATGCAGGGCCTGCTGGGGCTGGCGGTTGCCGATGAACAGGCCGAACACGCACGCCAACTGATCGCCGCGTACAATGCAGCCCAGCCACTGGCTGGCGACGAACCGGAGCACATTCCGGGAACCCTGATTTGCTAGGTCTTTATCCCTCATGTGTGGACGTTACGCGCTGTTTCGCTGGTCTCCCGCCTTTGCTGCATTGCCGGGGTTTCCAACCGACCAGCAGGCTCAATGGAATATTTCGCCCGGTGCTTCGGTACTGATCCAGCGCCAGCTTGAGGAAGGGCAGCAGACGCTGGCCCGCGCCCGCTGGGGGCTGACCCCGGCCTGGCTGACCGACTTGTCGCGCACTCCGGCCCATGCCCGCGCCGAAACTCTGGCCGAGCAGCCGATGTTTCGCGAGGCGTTTCGCCTGCGCCGTTGCCTGATGCCGGCCAACGGTTTCTACGAATGGCGTGGCACCCAGCGCAAGCGTCCCTACTGGCTGACGCCTGGGGAGGGCTCTTCGCTGTTTTTTGCGGCAATCTGGGAGGCGTATCCAGTGCAGGATCAGGTCTGGTTGAGCGCTGCGGTGGTTACCCAGGCAGCCGTGAATCAGCGTCGGCCATTGATTCTCGATGAAGCCGGGCAGGCGGCCTGGCTCGATCCCGAAACGCCTGTGGCGCGCTTGTACGAGCTGCTGGCCAGCAGCCAGGCACCATTGCGTGAGCGGGTGCTGGCCAATCTGGTCAATGATTCGAAGCTCAATGGACCGGAGTGTTTGACCCCGGCTTTGTAGGAGCGGATTTATCCGCGATGGGTCGCAACGCGGCACCGAAAATGGGACTGCTGCGCAGTCCATCGCGGATGAATCCGCTCCTACAGGTTAAACCCTAAACTGATTGATCAAGCGCCGCTGCTGCTCGGCCAGCTTGGTCAATTCGGCACTGGCATTGCTCGACTCGTCCGCCCCACCAGCCACTTCATTGGCCACCTGGCCAATGTTGATCACGTTGCGATTGATGTCCTCGGCCACCGCGCTCTGCTCTTCCGCAGCGCTGGCGATCTGGGTGTTCATGTCGTTGATCACCGAAACCGCCTGAGTGATGCTCTCCAGCGCCTCGGCAGCGCGGGCGGCCTGCTGCACACTGTCATCGGTCTTGCCCTGGCTGTCCTCCATGACCCGCACGACATCGCGAGTGCCCTGCTGCAGTTGCTGAATCATCTGCTGGATTTCTTCAGTGGCCTGCTGGGTCTTCTGCGCCAGGTTGCGCACCTCGTCGGCGACCACGGCAAAACCGCGGCCCTGTTCGCCTGCACGCGCCGCCTCGATGGCAGCATTGAGCGCCAGCAGATTGGTCTGCTCGGCGATGGCGCGGATCGCGGTAAGGATCGCGTTGATGTTCTCGCTGTCGCGGGCCAGGGTTTGCACCACGCCAACCGCCCGACCGATTTCTTCGGCCAGGGCGCTGATCGAGTTCGAGGTGTTGCGCACGATCTGCAGACCCTGATGGGCAGCCTGATCAGCGTTACTGGCGGCGTGGGCGGCGTGGGTGGCATTGCGGGCCACGTCCTGGGCGGTAGCGGTCATTTCGTGCACCGCGGTAGCCACCAGGTCGATCTCGGCCATTTGCTTGTGCACACCCTGGTTGGTGCGGATGGCAATGTCGGCGGTGTGTTCCGACGAGTCGCTGACCTTCTGCACCGAGACCACCACCTGGCTGATCATCGCCTGCAGCTTGGCCAGGAAGGTGTTGAAGCCCTTGGCAATCGAGCCCAGTTCGTCAGCGCGGTCACTGCTCAGGCGGCGGGTCAGGTCACCTTCACCCTGGGCAATGTCGTCGAGCATGGCCACCATCTGGCGCAGCGGACGGGCAATGCCATGGGCCAGCAGCCAGATCACCAGCAGGCCAAGGGCGGCAATGCCCAGGCCCATCAGGGTCATGCCGGTGAGGTCGGTGCTGCGTTGGGCGCTGAGTTCATCCTGCAACGTGTTTACATCCGCCATCACGGCGCTCAGGGGCAGCTCCAGCAGCAGGGTCCAGCGCGCGTCGGTATTGCCGATTTTGAATGGCAGGTACAACTCAATGCGCCCGGCATCCGCGTTGACTTCGTAGCGCAGGTTCTCGCCGCTGAGCTGGCTCAAGGTGGTGGCGACACTGGCATCCAGAACGTCGCTGGCTTTCTCGCCAAATTTGCCCGGGTCTTTGGTAAAGGCCACCAGGCGACCATTGCCGGAGACCAGTGCCAGCTCACCGGCACCGTCATACAACTGCTTGTCGGCAGTGTTGAGCAGCTCCTGGATGAAGTTCACCGACAGGTCGGCACCGGCGATCCCCTGGAACTGACCATCGATCAGGATCGGTTCGACAAAAGAGGCGAGCATGACCACTTTGTCGCCCACTTTGTAAGGCGCCGGGTCGATCACGCAGGCTTTTTTCGACTCTCGCGAACACAGGTAATACTCGCTGGCGCGTACGCCGGTGGCGAGGACGGTCTGATCATTGACGTCGGCGAGCTTGTCCAGGCCGAGGCTGCCATCATCGTTACGGAACCACCAGGGCAGGAAGCGCCCGGTGGTGTTGTCGATACCGGTGATGGTGGTGCCGATGAAGCGACTGTCGTCATGGTCCAGGGCGTCGGCTTCCCAGCCCAGGTAAGTGCCGAGGATCAACGGGTTGGTCACGGCGGTCTGCTTGAGCAGGGCGATCAGTTGTTCGCGCTCGATCTTGAGCAGCGGATTGCCGCTGGCGTCCTTCATGCCCAGCATCGCATTGCTGGTCGCCAGGCCACGGGCAATCAGCAGTGGTGCTTCCAGGCCGCGCTGGATCTCGCTGACCTGCGTGCGGGCCAAGGCGCTCAGGCGTTGTTCGATGACGGCTTCGAACTGCTGCTGGGTGCGGGTCTGCACCAGCTCCTGAGTGCGCTGGCCGGAATAAACGGCGTACAGCACCAGGGCGGCAACTATGCTCAAGACAATCGCACCGGCGAGCGCCGCGACGGAAAACTGGATCGACCTGAACTTCATGAGGGGCTCCAAGCGCAAGAAAATTCGTCTGCCTTGCGTTATCGGCCTGTGCGGGTCAAAGCATGAGTGCCGTCTGGAGAATTCTTCGCTCGGGGGTGTAGCGGGCTCAATCGAGTCGGCCTAGGATACGCGGCATGTTCGAATGGAGTGTTTTCATGCGTAAGTCATTTGTTATCGGCGCCCTGAGTGCCAGCGTACTGCTTGCTGGATGCCAGGCAGTGAACACCACCAGCGGCGGTGCCGTGGGTGTCGAGCGTAAGCAATATATGTTCAGCATGCTGTCGACCGATGAGGTCAACCAGATGTATGCCCAGTCCTATCAGCAGACCCTGGGCGAGGCTTCGAGCAAAGGCGTGCTCGACAAGACCAGTGCCGAGGCCAAACGGGTCCAGCTTATTGCCGACCGGTTGATTGCCCAGGCGCCGAAGTTCCGTCCGGATGCCGCGCAGTGGAACTGGGAAGTCAACCTGATCAAGAGCGACGAGCTCAATGCCAACTGCGGTCCTGGCGGCAAGATCTTTTTCTACACCGGGCTGATCGACAAGCTCAAGCTGACCAATGACGAGATCGCTGCGGTCATGGGTCATGAAATCGCCCACGCTTTGCGTGAACACGGTCGTGAAGCGATGTCCAAGGCCTACGGCATCGAGATGGCGCGCCAAGGGGCGGGTGCCTTGCTGGGCCTGGGTCAGGACAGCATGGCGATTGCCGACACCGTGGTGCAGTACAGCATGACTCTGCCCAACAGCCGCGCCAACGAGAACGAAGCCGACCTGATTGGTCTGGAGCTGGCCGCTCGTGCCGGTTACAACCCGAATGCCGCCATCACCCTGTGGGACAAGATGAGCCAGGCATCGGGTGGTTCGCAGCCGGAGTTCATGAGTACTCACCCGGCTTCTACCAGCCGCCAGGCTTCGTTGCGTGCAGCGATTCCGAAGGTTATGCCGTTGTACGAACAGGCCAAGAAATAAGCCGGGTTGGGGCCACTTTTTACGGCCTATCGCCGGCAAGGCCGGCTCCCACAAAGGCCTGTACAATGCTGGACCTGTGGGAGCCGGCCTTGCCGGCGATGAGTTCAACACCGATCAGCCTATCCAGCCACTGACCTGCATCGCCGAATATACCGCCACGGCGGCCAGTACGAAGAATGCGGCCGACGCCAGGCGGCGGATCAGGGTCAATGGCAGTTTCTCGGCGGCGAAGTTGCCCGCCAGCACCACCGGTACGTTGGCAATCAGCATGCCCAGGGTGGTGCCGATAATGACCATGATCAGGTGCGGATACTGGGCCGCCAGCATCACCGTGGCTACCTGGGTCTTGTCGCCGATTTCCGCAATGAAGAATGCAATCAGGGTGGTCAGGAACGGACCGAAGCGCCGCGCGGTGCTGCCTTCGTCATCATCCATTTTGTCCGGAATCAGCGTCCACAGAGCGGTGGCAGCAAAGCTGGCAGCGAGGATCCAGTGCAGGGTAGCGGCGGAGAAGAAGGTGCTGACCCAGGCGCCGACAGCACCGGCAGCGGCGTGGTTGGCCAGGGTCGCGGCGATGATGCCGGCGATGATCGGCCAGGGCTTGCGAAAGCGGGCAGCGAGGATGAGCGCGAGCAATTGGGTCTTGTCGCCAATTTCGGCGAGGGCCACGATCGCGGTCGGTACGAGTAATGATTCCAGCATCAGGATTCCTACGGGGGCGGGTCGACACGGCTATGACACGTACAGCCTTCCCGCCCCGGGTAAGGTGTTCGTGTCATAGGTCTTGTCAAACCCTGGGTCCGTCTGTGCGGACCGTGGGTCGCACGCGCCATGGTCTGTTGACCAAGTATGTTGACGCGTACCGGGCGAGCTGGGTGCTCGCGGGAGACTACTCCCCTAGGACGGAGCGGATTCTGCCTAGGCAAATCCGTTTCGGCAAGCGCTGATTTTAACCGCGTGTTGCCTGGTAGATCTTGAAGCCTTGTCCTTCGGCACGTACCTGGCAGTTGCCCAGAGCGCCTTCGATCAACGGTTGATAACGCAGGAAACTGTTGGCAACCAGGCGAAGTTCGCCACCTTTTTTCAGATGATCGGCGGATTTTTTCAGCAAGTTCTCTGAGGCTTGATAGTTGGTGTGAACGCCGGTGTGGAACGGTGGATTGCTCAGGATCACATCCAGATCGCGCGGGGCGGCATCAATGCCGTCACCGCAGATCACCTCACCTTGCAGACCGTTGGCGGCCAGGGTCAGGCGGCTGCTGGCGACGGCAAAGGCGTCGACATCCAGCAGGGTGATCCGGCTTTGTGGATAACGACGCTTGATCGCCGCACCGAGCACACCAGCACCGCAGCCAAAGTCGAGGACATGGCCGACCGGCAGTTTATCCAGATTCTCCAGCAGCAGGGCGCTGCCGCGATCCAGACGGCCATGACTGAACACGCCCGGCAGGCTGACGATCTTCAACGGTCCTTCAGCTTGTTCCAGCTCGAAATGCTCAGCCAGGCTTTCCAGCGGCCTGGCCTCTGGAGCGTGTTCCACAGTGACTTGCCACAGCTGGCAATGGCGGGCGCTGTCGAGCTTGCGCGGCTTGCCAAAGGCATGCAGCTGTTTCGCCGCACCTTCGATACCGCCGCGCTTTTCCCCGACCAGGTACAGCTCACGTCCGCCCAGGCGCGAGGCCAGGGCATTGAGCAGGTAGTTGGCCAGGTCGCGGGACTTGGGCAGGAACAACACGGCCGCTTCAAAGCCTTGGGTGGGCACTTCTACGCCGAAATGGCTGCGGCCGGCAAAGCGGGCGTCGAGCGCCGCCTGATCGCCCGCATGCCAGCTCCAGCCGTGTGCTGCGGGCAGTTTGCCGAGCAGATCGTCGGCAGGCAGGCCGGCGAGCAACAGCGAGCCCTGGAAAAGCTCGGCCTGACGAAGCAACACTTCACTGCGCGGGTCCATGGATGGCGGCTCCTGAAAAAGTGGCGCAGTTTATCAGAGCCGGGCCTGGCTTAGCCGACCTGTCGGCGCGGGCTGCCGGCAAAAAAGGCTTCGGCGTTCTCGCTCAACTGCTCGACGATACGCTGGCGCGATTCCACCGCACCCCAGGCGCTGTGCGGGGTGATGATCAGGCGGGGAATATCCCCGGCCAGCAATGGGTTGCCATTGACCGGTGGTTCGACACTCAACACATCGGTGGCGGCGCCGCCCAGATGACCGGCGCGCAAAGTGTCGGCCAGGGCCTGTTCATCGATCAGGCCACCACGGGCCGTATTGATGACAAAGGCGCCGGGCTTGAGCAGGGCCAGTTCCTGGGATCCGATCAGGTTGCGGGTGTGCTCGTTGAGCGGGCAGTGCAAGGTCAAGGCATCGACCTGCGGGAGCAGTTCATCCAGCGGCAAGCGGTCTTCGCGAGGTGGCCGTCCGGGCAACTGCCCAAGCAGCACGCGCATGCCAAAGGCTTCGGCCAGACGCGCCACGGCCCCGCCGAGTTCACCATGGCCAAGCATGCCGAGGGTTTTGCCCTCAAGCTCCACGATGGGGAAATCCAGCAGGCAGAATTGTTTGGCACTGGACCACTGGCCTTCGGCTACGGCCTGCTGATAATCCGGCAGGCGGGTGGCCAGCGCCAGCAGCAGGGCCAGGGTGTGCTGGGCGACTGAGGGGGTGCCGTAACCCTGGCAGTTGCTGACCACGATGCCTTGGGCCCGCGCCGCCTGCAGGTCGACGTTGTTGGTGCCGGTGGCGGCGACCAGAATCAGCCTCAGGCTCGGGCAGCCAGCCAGGGTGCTGGCGTCGATCATCACCTTGTTGCTGATAGCCACGGTCGCGCCCTGCAAGCGCTCCGCCACCTGCTCGGGACTGGTGGCCGGATACAGTTGCAGCTCGTCGAAGCAGCCGCGCAGGCGATCGAGGCTGAGGTCGCCCAGGTCCAGGGAGTGATGGTCGAGGAATACAGCGCGGCGAGGGGCGGACATGGAAGCTCCAGTAAATGACGGTCGGGCTCAGGTCGGATAAGTGAAGCAATCGTAACGGGTTTGCTCGAGGCTGGCTTCAAACGCCAGCAGGCTCTGGTGTTGCTGCCGCAGCTCGGCCATTTGCGCCTGCAACTGGGCCTTACGGGTGGCAACGGCCTGGCGGATACGCGCCAGCGGCAGCTCGCCGGGGCCGTTGTCGCTGACCATCGCCTGCATCTGCTTGAGGCTGAAGCCCAGCTTTTGTGCGCATTTGATCAGGCTCAGCAGCGCTATGCTCTGTTGATCATAGATCCTGTAGCTGCCCTGGCGCCTAGGCGCGGGCAGCAGGCCGATCTTCTCGTAGTGGCGTATGCACTTGATCGTGGCGCCGGACAGCTGTGCGGCTTTACCGATGAACATGGAAAAATCCTTTTTACCTGGCGCGGGCCAGCGTGCGCGCCTGTTGCAACCAGGTCTCGCGTTGCGCCGTGTTCGAGCTGATGATGGGACCGAACGTTAACGTCTTTTTCGGCCTGATTCCACAAAAGCCCAGGGTGGTGCGGCGCATCTGCTCCAGGCCCGGCATGCGGTACACCCAGCGGTAATACCAGGGCGGCGTATCCATGCACACCAACAGGTCGGCACTGCGGCCTTTGAGCAGTTGCTCGGGGAAGGCCGAGTCGCTGCGATACTTGAAGGCGAAGCCGGGTAACAGCACGCGGTCGAGAAAGCCCTTCATCAGCGCCGGAATGCCGCCCCACCAGATCGGGAACACGAACACCAGGTGCTCAGCCCAACGGATCAGCGCCTGGGCGTGTAGCAGGTCGGGTTCCAGGGGCTGTACGCGCTGGTAGCCGTCGCGCAGCAGCGGGTCGAAGTCCAGTTCGCCCAGCTCCAGTACCTGAACATCATGGCCGGCGGTGCGGGCCGCGGTTACGTAGGCGCTGCTCAGGGCGGCGGAGAAACTCTGGTTCGAAGGGTGGCCGAGGACCACCAGTACACGTTTGTTCATCGAAGGCTGCCCTGTCGTGCAAAGCGCCCAGGCTAGCGGTTGCCCCTAAGGGGAGAGTCAAGCGTTCCCGGCGGTTGTTACATCGTGTGTCGAGGGCGTAATGTACGTTTTCTCGTGTTCTCCCATTAGCGCAAGGAGCCCCCATGTATTGGGCTGAATTTCTCACAGTTGCCTTGATTCACCTGCTGGCCGTGGCCAGCCCCGGTCCTGATTTCGCTGTGGTGGTACGCGAAAGCGTCACCCATGGACGCCGCGCCGGCACCTGGACTGCCTTTGGCGTAGGCATGGCGATCTTCCTGCATGTGGGCTATTCGCTGCTGGGCATCGGCCTGATCGTGTCGCAGTCGATTGTGCTGTTCAACGCCCTCAAATGGCTGGCGGCGGCCTATCTGCTCTACATCGGTTTCAAAGCCCTGCGTGCAGGTCCTGCCGCGCCCGGCAGCGACACCGTGCAGGCCTCGACGGTCGAGCGCACGCCGCGGGCAGCCTTTGTCGCAGGCTTCATGACCAACGGCCTGAACCCCAAGGCCACGCTGTTCTTCCTGTCGTTGTTCACCGTGGTGATCAACCCGCACACGCCGCTGGCCATCCAGGCCGGTTACGGCGTCTACCTGGCCGCTGCCACCGGCCTGTGGTTCTGCCTGGTGGCCATGCTGTTCAGTCAACAGCGCGTGCGCGCCGGCTTTGCCCGCATGGGGCACTGGTTTGATCGCACCATGGGCGCGGTACTGATTGCCCTGGGCGTGAAAATCGCTTTCACCGAAATGCATTGATGGCTATTTGCCCCTAGGTATCTGCCCGGTCAAATCATTCCTTTGGCTGATTTGGCCGGCGTGGTGGCGTTCTAGAGTGGGTTATGTCTTGACCCGCCCGTGCACTCTAGAAAAGGGACTCCCATGTTGCAGACTCGTGTCATTCCTCCCGCCGAGGGCGCTTATCAGTTTCCACTGTTGATCAAGCGCTTGCTGATGTCTGGCAGCCGCTACGAGAAGACCCGCGAAATTGTCTATCGCGATCAGTTGCGCTACAGCTACCTGACCCTCAACGAGCGCATCGCGCGCCTGGCCAACGTGCTGACCGAGGCCGGGGTCAAGGCCGGTGATACCGTGGCGGTGATGGACTGGGACAGCCATCGCTACCTTGAATGCATGTTTGCCATCCCGATGATCGGTGCGGTGGTGCATACCATCAACGTGCGTCTGTCACCGGAACAGATCCTCTACACCATGAACCACGCCGAAGACCGCTTCGTGCTGGTCAACAGCGATTTCGTCGGCCTGTACCAGGCCATCGCCGGGCAGTTGACCACGGTGGAGAAAACCCTGTTGCTGACTGACGGCGAGGCCAAGACCGCCGAGCTGCCGAACCTGGTGGGTGAGTACGAGCAACTGCTGGCTGCGGCCAGTTCCGCCTACGACTTTCCTGATTTCGATGAAAACTCGGTCGCCACCACGTTCTACACCACCGGTACCACCGGTAACCCTAAAGGCGTGTACTTCACACATAGGCAACTGGTGCTGCACACCCTGGCCGCCGCCTCGGTGACCGGCAGTATCGACAGTGTGCGCTTGCTGGGCAGTAACGATGTGTACATGCCGATTACCCCGATGTTCCATGTGCATGCGTGGGGCATTCCCTATGTGGCGACCATGCTGGGGGTCAAGCAGGTCTACCCCGGGCGCTACGAGCCGGAGATGCTCTGCGAGCTATGGCGCAAGGAAAAGGTCACCTTTTCCCACTGCGTACCGACCATCCTGCAGATGCTGCTCAACGCCAAAGGCGCGCAAACCCAGGACTTCGGTGGCTGGAAGATCATCATTGGCGGCAGCGCGCTGAACCGTGCCCTCTACGAGGCCGCAAAAGCCCATGGCATCCAGTTGACGGCGGCCTACGGCATGTCCGAAACCTGCCCGTTGGTGTCCTGTGCCCACCTCAACGAGGAGCTGCTGGCGGGTAGCGAGGATGAATGCATCACCTACCGGATCAAGGCCGGCGTGCCGGTTCCATTGGTGGAGACGGCGATTGTCGATGGTGAGGGTAACTTCCTCCCGACCGATGGCGAAACGCAGGGAGAACTGGTGCTGCGTGCGCCCTGGCTGACCATGGGCTACTTCCGCGAGCCGGAGAAGGGCGCCGAACTGTGGCAGGGCGGCTGGTTGCACACTGGCGACGTAGCGACCCTCGACAGCATGGGCGTGATCGATATTCGCGACCGTATCAAGGATGTGATCAAGACGGGCGGCGAGTGGATCTCCTCTCTGGAACTTGAAGACCTGATCAGCCGTCACCCGGCGATACGCGAGGTGGCTGTGGTAGGCGTTGCTGATCCGCAGTGGGGCGAGCGGCCTTTTGCCTTGCTGGTGGTGCATGAGGGGCAGGTTGTCGATGCCAAGGCGCTCAAGGAACACCTCAAGCCTTTCGTGGAGCTGGGGCATATCAACAAGTGGGCGATCCCCAGTCAGATTGCCCTTGTTACTGAAATTCCCAAGACCAGCGTTGGCAAGCTCGACAAGAAGCGCATCCGCCTGGACATCACTCAATGGCAGGCCAGTAACAGTACGTTCCTCTCGACCCTCTGATGCGAGCCGGGTCGTGCTTTATCGAGCACGACCCGCAGGCTAGACACATCTTCAACTTGTCATATGGCATTTTTCAGCCATTCTTCCCCTGCCAGCACCACAGCCAGCTCAGCGCGCCGCACCACAGGGGGAGACATGCAAATCACACTTTAGAGGGATCTAGCACCCGTACCTGCTGGATATAGTCGGGCCAGGGGATTTTCAGGAATGGGGGGCAGCACATGAATGTGCCTAGCCACTCGCTCGACGATTCAGGTGCGCTCACACCCGTCGAACGAGGCGTTTCTGCAAAGGACTCACTGCCATAAAAATAAAGAAAGTACATGGAGTAGCGTCGATGACATCAGTAAATCTGTTCTGGCGCCGGGCAAAATTGCCCTTGGCTGTCAGCCTCGCTTCTACGCTCGCCGGTCCTGCATTCGGCGTCAGTTTCAACATCGGTGAAATCGAAGGTTCGTTCGACTCGTCTCTGTCCGTAGGGGCGAGCTGGTCGACGGCCAAGCCGAACGAGAACCTGATTGGCGTCAACAACGGCGGCAAAGGTCTGTCGCAGACCTCCGACGATGGCCACCTGAACTTCAAGCGCGGTGAGACCTTCTCGAAAATCTTCAAGGGCATCCATGACCTGGAGCTCAAGTATGGCGATACCGGTGTGTTCGTCCGTGGCAAGTACTGGTACGACTTCGAGCTCAAGGATGAACACCGCGAGTTCAAGGACATCAGCGACTCCAACCGTAAAGAGGGCGCCAAGTCCGCCGGTGGACAGATTCTCGACGCCTTCGTCTACCACAACTATTCCATTGCCGATCAGCCGGGTTCGGTGCGTCTTGGCAAGCAGGTGGTCAGCTGGGGTGAAAGTACCTTCATCGGTGGCGGTATCAACTCGATCAACCCGATCGACGTTGCCGCCTTTCGCCGTCCTGGCGCCGAGGTCAAGGAAGGCCTGATTCCGGTCAACATGTTCTATGTGTCGCAGAGCCTGACCGACAACCTCTCGGCCGAAGCCTTCTACCAGATCGAATGGGACCAGACTGTCGTCGACAACTGCGGCACTTTCTTCTCGCAGCCAGACGTCATCGCCGACGGCTGTACCGACAACCTGCGTCTGCTCAACAGCAGCCGAAGCCTGCCGCCACAGGCGCTGGGCTTCCTGGCGAGCCAGGGTGTCGACATCAACGCAGAGGGCGTGAAGGTCGACCGTGGCCCGGATCGCGATGCGCGTGACAGTGGCCAGTTCGGTGTGGCCATGCGCTACATGTTCGAGCCGCTGGATACCGAGTTCGGCGCCTACTTCATGAACTACCACAGCCGTGCGCCGATTTTCAGTGCCACGGGCGCTGCGCCGTCGGTCTATGCCGGTCTGCGCAACCTGCCGCCTGCGCTGCAGGCGCTGGCGCCGCTGATTGTCGCCGGTAATTCGCAGTACTTCGTCGAGTATCCGGAAGACATTCGCCTGTACGGTCTGAGCTTCTCCACCACCCTGCCTACCGGCACCGCGTGGAGTGGTGAACTGAGCTACCGGCCTAACGCGCCGGTCCAGCTCAACACCACCGATATCCTCTACTCCGGTGTCACGCCGATCCCGGGTCTTGGCAACGCGTCGCTGCTCAAAGGCGTTCCAGGCCAGGATCAGCATGGCTACACCCGCAAGGAAATCACCCAGTTCCAAACGACGCTCACCCACTTCTTCGATCAGGTGATGGGTGCCAGCCGCCTGACCGTTGTCGGTGAAGTCGGTGTTACTCACGTTGGTGGCCTGGAGAGCGCACACAAGATGCGTTATGGCCGCGATCCGGTGTACGGCCCTGGACCGCTGGAACCGACTGGCCCGGTGGCTACCTGTGAGTTCCTCAACAGCCGGACCATCAGCGGTGCTGGCAACAATGCCTCTTCGGCCAACCTCTCGCGCAAGTGTGAGAACGACGGCTTCACCACCAGCACCTCCTGGGGTTACCGCGCTCGTGCGATCTGGGACTACAACGACGTGTTCGCCGGGGTCAACCTCAAGCCTAACGTGGCCTGGTCGCATGACGTCGATGGCTATGGCCCCAACGGCCTGTTCAACGAAGGTTCCAAGGCCGTCAGCCTCGGCCTGGATGCCGAGTACAAGAACGCCTACACCGCAGGCGTTTCCTACACCAACTTCTTTGGTGGCGATTACAACACCACCACAGACCGCGACTTCCTGGCGCTTAGCCTGGGTATGAGCTTCTAAGCACAGACACCGAATGAGGATTACTGTGATGAGTAAAAACAACAACTACCTGATGCAAACCGGTGCCCTGATGCTCAGCCTGCTGGCAGCGAGCACCGCCATGGCCAAGGTGTCGCCGCAGGAAGCCGAAAAGCTCGGCACCAGCCTCACCCCGATTGGCGCCGAAAAGGCCGGCAACGCCGATGGCAGCATTCCGGCCTGGACCGGCGGCCTGCCGACCAACGCCGGTACTGTGGACAGCAAGGGTTTTCTCAGCGATCCGTTTGCCGATGAAAAGCCGCTGTTCACCATCACCGCGCAGAATGCTGCGCAGTACAAGGACAAGCTGTCGGCCGGGCAACTGGCAATGTTGGCGCGCTACCCGGACACCTACAAGATTCCGGTGTACAAGACCCACCGCAGCGCGGCGTTGCCTCAGGACATCTATGCAGCGGCCAAGGTCAGCACCCTCAACACCGAAGGCGTTGACGGCGGTAATGGTCTGACCGGCTTCAGCGACAGCCGCTACTACGCCTTCCCGCAGCCCAAGTCGGGCG
>JAVXRI010000121.1:0-13576 GCA_036643775.1 Pseudomonas sp.
CGACACAGGTCACGCGATAGCGGGCAATGCCTAAGGTGGACAAGTCTTCGATCCGGTACTCCTGGGCAACCCGGAAAGTTACACACAGAACCTCAGCACCTGGCTTGTACAGAGTCGGCTTCGGCGTACCAGGGATGGTCCCGTAGTGGGTCTCCCGCTTCATGATGCCTTGCATCACTTCCTGAACCAGGTTCACCCGCTGGCGAATTTCGACAGCCGAAAAACGGTGAACTTCGGCAGCCGTGAGACCTGAGGCCTCCCGCGCTGGCATCTGGATGATTTCGTTCATGATGACCTCAGTAGGTGATCTGGATAGCGGGAATCTTGCGCTGTGCGATCAGAGTGACAGCCTGCTTAGCGCAGTCTTCAGGCATGCCGCCTGCGATGAAGGCGTCCAGAGCGGCGCGGTTGATTTTTGCCTTGTGCGCTTTGTCGGCCTCACGAGCCGCCTGCTGGCGGAGGATCTCGGCAGCGGCGGCATCGGCACGGCGGCGTTCATCAATGCGAGCCTGTTCAGCCGCCTGCTCGGCACGTTGTGCAGCGGCCTGGCGCTCCTGCTCGACGCGCTGCTCTGCAGCAACGCGGTCGGCCTCTGCCTGGATACGGGCGCGCTCGGCTTGTTCGGCCTGCAGTTGTAGGTGGAGGCGCTGGCGCTCGGCGGCAGCCTCAGCATCACGCGCGGCTTGCTCGGCGGCTCGCTGCTGGGCTGCAGCTTGGTCAATCAAAGCTTGCTCTCGGCGGGCAGCCTCGGCGCGCTCAGTTGCTGCGCGCTCTTCAGCTTCGCGCCGCTCCCGTTCCGCAGCCTCTCTGGCGATGGCCGCCTCACGGTCGGCCTTCTCGCGGGCTTCCGCCTCGGCGCGCAGGCGGGCCAGCTCGGCCTGCTCGGCTTCGTATTGCTGACGGGCAGCCAGAGCCGTACGCAGCACCTTCAACGAATCGTCCTTGGCCCGGGCGGCTTCGGCTTCGAACTCTTGCCACTGCTCGCCCAGGGCGACGGCCTCAACTTTGGCGATGCGATCGGCCAGGTCTTCGGCGGTGATGCCTTCCAGCACTTCGGCGTGGAGCTTAAGGTGGGCAATGGCGTTGTTGTGCCCGTCCACCCGTGCATCTTCGGCGGCCTGCCACTCGTTCAGCGGCTGGCGCACCTGGTCGCGGAGGTTGTCCATTGCCGTCACGAACTCGCGCAGCTCAGCTTCGACGACCTTCGGCATTTCCTTCAGGCGGCGCAGGTAGTCGCGGCCCGGCTTCTCGACGGCGGTCTTCGACTTGCTGACCTTGGCGGCCAGGCTGGCGATTCGCTCGCGGCCCTTGCGGGTGGTCAGGTCTGGCACTTCGCCTTCGACTTCGGATTTTGCAATTGCAATGAACTGCTTCAGGCCGCCGGCGACGTAGATGGCTGGGGCGTTCTCTTCGCTGATGTCGTCGACGGTGATCAGCTGCTGTTGTGCGGACATACGAATCTCCCGCGCCATCCCTGCGGTGGGCGCTGATGAAGGGGTTACTGAGTGATGGTGCCGGCCAGTGAACTGGCGAGCATGAAAGCGGTGCAGGCAAGAAGGGTGAGGGCGGATCCACGCCAGTAGGCGATGCGCTTGGCGCGCTGGTAGCTGGTCATCCGGAGCACCCCATCATGTCGTCGCCGGCGCACTGCCCGTTGCAGTCGAGGTCGCCACATTCTGGGCAGCGATCCTCTGCATGAACTTCACGCTGGCAGTTCTGACCGCCGCAGTGCGGGCATTCGGTGTGCGTGAGGTTGCTCATCGGTCCCATCCAGCGGATGCCGGTTTGCCCGCAGTTATCGCAGATCATCGTCATGGCCGAACCCTCACCGCGATCCGACCACCCTTCATGGTCGCGCTCAAGCGACGGGGCAGGCTGGCTACTGCACGTTCACGCGGCTGGCCGATCACCTCATTGAAGGGAAGGCCGAAACCCAGCATCACCAGCTTGGCTTCGATCTCGTCGCATTGCTCTTCGATCAGGGATTTAACCGGTGCAGTGCTCATGCAGCCTCCTTGCGGCCATCAACGATCTTGTTGAGGCGCCCGCAGTAGTGGTTGAACTCTTCGATGGTGATGCGCTCATCGGCCAGCATCTCGGTAATGAGCTTCTGAACCATGACGCTCCAGCTCAGGTCCGTGCTGGGGTGCGTCATGGCGTCGAGCTCGTTGTCGAGCAGGACGTGCGGGCTCATAGCTCAGCGTCCTCGGCCTGGGCGATCAGGCCGTCCTGGGCCAGTGGGCGGAGCAGCGCGCGGGCAACATCTCGCAGCGCTCCGTCTGGATCGGCACTCGCGATGGCCTCGTCAGCCGCGCTGCTGACTTCCGATGCATCCTTGCGCTTGGCAGCCAGGACCAGGCGCCCCAGCACTGAAGGGCTCATGCCGGAGCCGCCAAGCTGTCCCATCACGAACTCATCCACGGCAACCGCGAACTGTTCGAAGGTCACGCCCTGCGGGCTGCGCAGGCGGCGGCGGAACTTCACGTCGCGGCCTTCGAGTAAGTCGTCAGCGGCGTTGTCGATCCAGATGCGCTCGGCCACATCTTCCGGATGCTCTCCGGGGAGCCGGTTGTCGTACTCAAACTGAGCCTTGCGAAGTGCACCCATGGTCGTCTCCAGATTGGATTGAGCGGCCGCATTGGTCAGGAGCCAGGCGCGGGCGACCAAACCCACCGTGAAGGTGGCCTGGCGCCTGCCTAATGCGGTCGATGTGAAGGGAAGGGGATGCAGGCGCCCGGCGCTGCCCGGGATGCGTCGAGTCTGGCTAGCTTTGCCCTCGGACTCGCCTGCGATGGTGTGGATTGCCGGTGCCAATCCCGGCATCAGCCCCGTTCATTCCTCGGGGCCTCGCTGGATAGAAGCTCGCTGCTTGGCGGCAGGATTCATCCACACCGCAGAACCCTCGATGACTGTCCCCTGATCTTCAATATGGGCAAGGAGGGCTCTGCGCTATGGATTTCCGCATCGGCGGGCACTGGTTGGTGGCGTTGGTTGGTCATGCTGCGAAAAGTTGCTGCTGCTCCGGCTGAAACTGGCAGCGCACCAGACCAGATACTGCTGCCTGCTCCAATTCGATCGCGTCACGCTCAAGGTCTTGCCAGCACAGGAAAACGCGAGGGAAAAGGTCCAACGCCTTCCTGATCTCGCATGCCCGGCGCTGAACTTCCGGAATGACCAGGGACAACATGTTTCCAACGGTTCTGCGGTCACTGCTGCACTCGTAGCAGAGCCTGATGTAGTCGTTCAGGTAGTTCGCCATATCAACCTCCAATGGATTCCCATTGCCGCCTCATAGAAGCGGCATCAGTGAATCGTCGGTTACGCAGCGCGAGCCAGTTCCATCTGAGCCAGCAGCTCCGTTACAGCTTCGGCCGGCGTGCAGCCGTCGCAATACAGGTCGTGCAGCATGTTGTCGTCCGATCCGTAGGCCAGATCGCGACCCAGGATCTTTGCCGCCTGAGCTTCCCAGCGGTACCAGCGGCGATCTTCTGCGTCTTCGCGGCATTCATCAGCCGCCATGGTTGCCATGTTGAACATTGCAGTGCCCTCCGGGCGGTTGGTTTTCCGGATACCCCTCGTGAGAAGGGCATCGAGAAAATCTGGTGTAACGGTCACTCCAAGCACCTATAGATGCCCTTTTTGCTGGACCTTTCAGGGAGGCGGTTTGGAATGCAACCCTCGGTCCGTCTTGCGCGGCCAACCCTGTGTTCCTGGCTGACTGGCGTTCGTCGTGACGTTGAGCAGGCGAAGGTTCACTTCGCGATAGCCAGTTCCAGAGCTGGCATGGGGATCGAATTTGTTGCTCGCGCTGTTCGCCTTTCAGCGATGCCCGTATGGGCTTCCCGTTTCCGGGGATCGATCCGCGAGGTTCCCATCAGTGTTAAAGAGCGGCGGCCCCGTTGAGGGCCTCTGCAGTCCCTGTTGGGTGACTGCGATAGACGAACGATAAGCCAATGCCTAATTTATGTAAATAGGTAATGCCTAACTATTTTCATTCGAACGCACTTCTACTGCCGGGGGTTACATTTTCCGACCGCTGATATAAGCTCTGCCTAATACTGGATGGATGTACAGCTACAGGAGAATATGATGGCCAAGCAGAAGAAGGCAGCGCCACAGGCGCGCCAGGAGATGACAGGCTTGGAGCGGCTCGGCCTGAGGGTGTCTTCGATGATCAATCACCCGATCGCGCAATCTCAGCGATGGGTGACGATCCATCGGCTAGACACGGACGGCGATTTGGAATGGGAGGAGGTAATGGGGCTGCTTTCCGAAACGCCAGAGCTGGATCTAACCTTCAATGACGACGGAAGCGTGACGGTCAGGTGGGAGAAGCAGAGCGCCGAGGATCGTGACGACCTGGTGATTTCGAAGGATTGGGAAGAAGAAGTGGAGGAAGAGGCGCCTTTCTGACGACTCGCAAAAGCCCGCTTAGTGGCGGGCTCCAGGTGCCTTTGACTTGTTAGCTTGCGTCAAGCTCGGCTTTTAGCCGGTTGGCTGCCTGTTCGTAGGTAGACTCAAATGTGTCACGATCTTCATCGATCAGGTGATCTAGGTAATCCAGCCAGGCTATGTACATTTCAGAAAGCTGATGCTTCAAGTCTGGTTTGCTAGCCACCTCAGCCTTGTACAAGAGTTTTCCTTTGTCCTTGGCTCCATCTATGCAGCTACGCAGGGCATCGAGGCGGGTGTGAAATGCTTTGGACCAATCCTGGCTCCCCTCGCCGAATTTTCTAGCGGCGGAATCAACCTCGGCCTGCTGATACATAGCATCAATCTGGCATGCGGCTGGGAAGCCAGTCATCTTTTGAATGTAGCTCGGCTCGGCGGAAGCACCTGCAGACCAAAAAGTGGAAGCGAGGAGGGCAATGAGCAAGGTGGCGCGCATAATGGCTCTTCCTGAGAAAAGCCAATCCTACCACTCTGGCCCGTCGCTATCACGCAGACATGAAAAAGCCCGCCGAGGCGGGCTTTAGTGTTAACCGATTAAGGCTGCGGCGTCGGTGTTGAAGGCAGCAGTTTCTGTTGAGCCTTCACCTGCTCAAGCAACTGGCGGGTCTCAAAAGACTGCTGTTTCATCTCTTGAAGAGCTGCAGAGGTGTCGCGCCCAGAGTCAAAATTTGCCACCCCGTAAGCCATCACGGCAATGGTGATGCCGACAATGGCGATAACCGAGAGAACCGAATTCAGGATGATAGTGCCCTTCAGTCCGCGCACCCCCGCTAAGTCTCTATCCAGCAGTTGGAGGCTATGATCCATCTTGACTAGGCCATCAGCAACCTTCCCCTCGAATTCCTTCAGGCGAGCATCTGCCTTGAGCTGGTGGTTCTCAAGCAGGGCATTCAACTCTTCGCGCGTGATGTCGTTCATGGTCTGAGTATCGGTCGTCGATCGTGATTTGTCACGATCCAGAGGACCCTTCAGTCTTGGAGATGGCGATTCCTTTAGCTGGTCGTAAAGGTTTTGTGCGAAGGAGTGAGACTCAGGACTCTCTGCTAAACGTTTCACGCAGCTCCTCCTCCATTCCCTCGGGATCACTAGTTAATGCACGGATCAGGAGCATGCATAGTTTTTCTTGGCGCGCTGGACTTTCCTGTAAAAAATCTTTCGCGATTTTTCGCACGTCCTCTTGTTCCTTTGTCCGATCCTCAGGGAACGGAACTAGGGTCACGATCTGTTTGAGGATCATGGTAGACGCAGCGGAGTTCATCAGAATTTCGTTGACGGTCATTGCCATGGTTCTGTTGATGACATGCTGCTTGCGTAGGCGATCATTTAGATCGTCAATAACTGCCTGAAGCTCTTCTTTTGTCGCGAATTCCGTCACCGGTGTTTCTCCTGAAAATCATCTGACAAGCCCCCGACATTTGCTCCCCGCCCCGCCAGATCACATGGCTAATGATCCTGTGCTCATTGCCATGATTCACACCAGGTGCGCATTCCACACCAGCAGCACCCTGGCCTGGATGTAGGTCATATCCCTACGGATCAGCCGATCCTTGTGCCTGGTGTTGTCCGAGATCATCTCGAAATGATCCTCATCAGCGACCTGCAGGCGCTTGATGTAGATATGGTCATCCCAGTAGAAGAGGTAGATCCCATCACCCACGAATTCACGGACGTTGATATTCACGATCAAGGGGTCGCGGTGCTTGATGGTGGGCTCCATCGACTGACCCCATCCGGTCACCATCTTCAGGTGGTGGTGCTCTTCGAACGCGATGCCGATCTCGCGCAGGTGGCTTGGGCTGACCCGGATGTCTTTGAGCATCTCAGGGAAATCGTGGGCGCTCTGGCCGCCGCCCATGGCCGCCCTCACGTCGTAGTGGGCAATCCACACTTCATCTCCGACCAGGCCGGGCCGGGAGAACTCGACGGTAATCACATTCCCTTTATCAGTCGCCTCGGCAGCTGCTATGAGCTGCGCGCGAGCAGTCTCGGATAGCCCCTTACCTTGCTTGGCGAGCATTTTGCGGACCATGTCGGCTGCAGAGGTGGCCGCCGGCTCTTCAGCTGATTGATCGGTGGCGACGTCTGGCAGGCTCTCATAAGTGAAGCCTGGGCGAAGCCCCCAATGCTCAGGGCCCACCACATCCGAGAAGTAGGCGATCACATCCATAAGTTTCGACTTGTCGATTCGGCCGTTCTTCACCCAGCCCTGCACCGACGGAGGCTTCACCTGGAAGTCGTCTGCGAGCTTCTTTTTCGATACGCCCTTGGCGATCCGCGCGGCCTCAATGGCGGCGCCTAATTCTGGTCCGGTAAGCATTGCCTAATTAGGCCTATCCAAGCCTGAGTTAGGCAATGGCTTGTGTGAGATAAGGTAATGCCTTGTATTCATCGGTAAATCTCCAGGAGAGAACTCATGAAATCAGCAGAAGCAGCCAAAGAAGCATCCCGCTTGCTGGGCAGCCAGGCGGAAATGGCGCGCCGGCTGGAAGTTGCGGCCCCGACCGTAAATCAATGGTGTTCAGGAGAGCGCTCGGTTCCGCCAAAGCGCGCCCTACAGATCGAGGCGCTCACGAATGGCGCGGTAGGTCGAGCGGATCTCTGCCCCTCATTCCCGTGGACTCAGGTCAACCCTAAATCGACTCCGACTTTGTCAGCCGCCTAACCAATTCATCAGCAAGGAGCAATCCCAGCATGTACGCCAACCGCAATCACCTACATGACCGCGAGATCAAGGTCCGGGTAGATGAGGACACGTTTGAACTGATCCAGGCCCTGGCCAAGTTCCATCGCACCCAGCGCGCCGTGCTCTGTCGCGAACTGCTGGAAGCTCAGCTGGCCGCCCTGGCTTCGGAGAATACCGGCGATCAGCACGTGGCCTGAAGGCCCGTAGGAGGCCCCATGCCGATTGAAGAAATCGGATTGGACCAAGTCTTGATGGAGCAGCTGGAGCGAGAGGCGATGAGAAGGGGAGTAAGCCCTGAAACTCTCGCAGCCGAGCTGATTCGTCGAGAACTGGCCAACCGAACTAAGCCCCGCAGCCCGCGGGGAACCGTTATGCCGTTTCAGCGAAAGGCCTGAACAGGCCCTCATCCAGACACGTAGCAACCAGGGGAACACCTGATGGCCTATGACGACAAATCCCACCGCCACGACCACCAGGTCAAGGTCCGTCTGGATGACGAGGATTTTCATGAACTCAAGGACTACGCCCATGAGCTCAAGTCACAGCACAGCGTACTGGCTCGGGAAATCATTCTGGCCGCGCTGGCGTTCAAGAAAGAACACGGCCATCTGCCGCTGATCAACGAGAAGAAGGCTAGGGCCTGAATAGGCCAGGGGAGGGGTGATGCCACCTGCAAACGAAGCAGTACCGCAGAACGATGTAGACGTCGCGCGAATCCGGAAGGACGACTTTGCAGAGCTCCAGACCTGGGCCCAGGAGGCTGGTCTCACCACTGATGAGCTGTCGGAACAGATCCTGAAGATGACCACACGATTTCTCTCGCAGAGAGGGAAGCACAAGAGCAACAACGTGGTGCCGTTCGCGGCGCCGAGGTGAATGCCCAGACCTAATTAGGGACCGGCAGCAAGAGTCCCTCAACAGGGACAGCAAAACCAGCAGGCACAAAAAAGCCGACGTACGAGGTCGGCTGATTCGATAACACTTTGTGAGGCCGATTATGCAGAGCCAGATCACTACAAGCAATACCCAGAACCACCTCGCGCCACGATTTGTCACTTCTGAAAACGTGGCGCGCACAATGTCTTCCCGCGAGATAGCCGACTTGACGTGCAAGCAGCACCAGCACGTGAAGCGGGATATCGAAAAGATGCTCACCGACCTCGAAGAAGATGTGTCCAGCTTTGGACGGATCTATCTCGACACGATGAACCGCCAGCAGACCGAGTACCTACTCGACCGCGAGCACACGGACTGTCTTTTGACGGGATACAGCGCAGCAATGCGTATGGCTGTCATCAAGCGCTGGCGCGAGCTTGAGGGTGGCGGTCGCGTCATCGCAACCCTTCCAGACTTCTCCAGTCCAGCCGCTGCTGCCCGCGCCTGGGCGGAGCAGTACGATCTGCAGCAGGCCGCCAATCAGGCCCTGGCTGTTGCCGCCCCAAAAGTTGAGTTCGTCGACCGATATGTCGAGGCCACAGGCCTGAAGGGCTTTCGCCAGACCGCCAAGCTGCTTCGGGCTAATGAGGCCCGCTTCCGCGAGTTCCTGCTCGACAAGAAGATCATGTACCGCATGGGCGGGGAGTGGCAGGCCTACCAACAGCACATTGATGCCGGACGCTTCGATATCAAGACCGGTACCACCGACGGCGGTCACGCATTCAACCAGACCAAGTTCACCCCGAAGGGCGTCACCTGGGTGGCCGGCCTGTGGGCTCAGTACAACCTGGAGGTCCAATGATGGCCAGATCGAGAAATATCAAACCGGGCTTCTTCTCCAATGAAGACCTGGCAGACCTGGACTTCGCCGCGCGCCTCCTGTTCATCGGCATGTGGACCGAGGCCGACCGGGAAGGGCGCCTGGAAGATCGTCCAAAGCGTCTGAAGATGGCCTTGTTCCCGGCAGACAATGTCGATATCGACGGCATGCTTGAGGCTCTGGAGTTGAAGGGTTTCATTCGTCGCTACGAAGCGTCGGGCGTCAAGGCAATCCAGGTGGTGAACTGGTCCAAGCACCAGAACCCCCACGTAAAGGAGGCGGCAAGCACCATTCCAGCAGAAGGCCAGCATCAACCTGTTCAGGGTGAGCATGGTGAAAGCACCGGGCAAGCACCGTGCGAGAACAGTTCTTTCCCTGCTGATTCCCTCTCTCTTGATTCCCTTAACCTGATTCCTGATTCCCTCACTCCGTCGAGCGAGTCGCTGGAGGACTTGTTCGATCGGTTCTGGAGGCTCTACCCGCGGAAGGTGGGTAAGGCGAATGCACAGAAGGCCTGGGGAAAGCTCAAGGTCCACTCGGCACTGTTCGACCGCATGGCAGCCGCTCTGGCTGTCTGGAGCGTGTCTGCTGATTGGACGAAGGATGGCGGCCAGTTCATTCCGCACCCGGCTACCTGGCTAAACGGCAAGCGCTGGGAGGATGAGTTGCCGGTTCCGGCGAACGTCCACCATCTGCCAACCAGTCGTCACCACGGTTTCGCTGAGCGTGACTACACCGCCGGGCTGATCCCGCGGGAGGATGGCACCTATGCGTTCTGAGAAAGTGGTTCACCTGTCCAGCATGGCTGGCCCTCAAGTCGCATCGGTCGCTGTTTGCGAGGAGCACGGCGAGTACCAGTCCACCGTTGCCCGGGTGCTGAGCCGCACGTTCCGTTCGCCATGTCCTCAGTGCAAGGCTGCTCAGGTCGCGAAGGAGAGGGCTGAAGCTGTCGAGCGTCAGCGCCACGAACTGGCTTGGAAGCTAGGTGATGCGCTGGTGCCCAAGCGCTTCAAGGGCAAGACCTTCGACAGATATCAGGCTGTGAATCCGGGTCAGGCCAAAGCCTTGACGAAGTGCCAACAGTACGTCGAGCAGTTCGACCAGAACTTGGCGGCCGGCCGCTGCATGATCCTGGTTGGCCACCCTGGCACCGGCAAGACCCACCTCGGGGTGTCCATCGCTCAAGCCATCATGGCCGCCACTGAGCACACCGCAGCGTACCGCACGCTGGGCGGAATCCTGCACGCGATTCGATCCACTTTCGATGGCAGCTCAGGCCAGAGCGAGGGGAGCATCCTTGACGCCCTGATCAAACCCACGCTGCTGGTGCTGGACGAGGTCGGTGCCAGCAAGGAAGCCCCCAGCGACTTTGAGTTGAGCCGTCTGTTCTCGATCATCAACGGTCGTTACGAGCGCATGTTGCCAACAATTGTGATCTCGAACCTGGATGTGCGGGAGCTGCCAGCGGCTATGGGTGAGCGCTCTGCCGATCGTTTGCGCGAGGGAGGGGTAATCGTGCTGCCTTTCACTTGGGAGTCGCAGCGCGGCAAGGAGGGCTTCTGATGAACATCGACAAGTCGAAGCTGCAGTCCCTGCTGTGGGCAGTGGTAGGAGCCTGGAAGGCTGGTGACCAGGATATGCATTTGCGCACCGACGCGCTGGATGAGTTCCTTGGCGAAAGCACGGTGGAGGAGGTCGCCCTGGGTCTGCTCGATGAGATCCAGCACCTAGCCCAGGCGCGTGATGACGCCCGGGAGCTGCGGAGCAAGCTCGGCGATCGTTATGACGCTGCCTTGGCCGAGCGTGACCAGCTCAAGGCCGAGAGCGAGAAGACGCGCAGCTTCCTGGCAGAGGTCAGCAGAACTTCCGGCGACCAGTGGGCTGTGATGGCGGCGCGCAACCTGCTGAAGGAGTTCGGCCATGACTGACTTCGTGATGCGCAGCATGGCCGACGCCAACCGGCTGCTGGGCCACCTTCAGGCTCAGGATTTCACCCAGCCCAAGAAGATCGTCATCAAGGACCAGGACCGCAGCGGCGAGCAGAACAAGAAACTGCACGCCTGCCTGTCCGATATCGCCAAGCAAGTAGAGCACGCCGGGAAGAAGTGGGACGTGCTGATCTGGAAGCGCCTCCTGACGGCCGCCTGGCTGCGCGAGAGCGGCGAACAGCCTCAACTGATACCAGCGGTAGACGGCAACGGCTTCGACGTCGTTTACGAGCGCACCAGCAAGCTAAGCGTGAAGCAGTGCGCGAGCCTGCTGGAGTGGATTCAGGCGTTTGGCGCCGAGCATGACGTTCGCTGGAGCCAGAAGGATCTGTGGGAGGGGCGTTACTGATGCTTGCTACCAAGCAGCCTCGTCTGAAGAAGTGCAAGAACCCGGCATGCGGCATCAGCTTCCCACCGCGGCGCCTGGGTCAGGCCGTCTGTAGTCCTGCCTGCGGCCTGGCCATCGCGCCGGCGAACCACGACAAAGCCCGCAAGGCCATCGATCAACGCGAGCGCCGCGAGATCCAGGTTCGGAAGGAGAAGCTTAAGACTCGAGCAGACCACATGCGCGAGGCACAGGTGCTGTTCAACGAGTTCATCCGCCTGCGCGATGCCGGTCAGCCGTGCATCAGCTGCGACTCGCTGCCCAACGATCACGACCTGATCACCGGCAGTCGCTGGGACGCTGGTCACTATCGCTCAGTTGGTGCCTGCCCGGAGTTGCGCTTCGAGCCTCTCAACGTTCACCGCCAGTGTGTGAAGTGCAACCGCAACCTGTCCGGCAACGCTGTCGAGTACCGCATCCGACTGGTGCACCGCATCGGCGTCGACCAGGTGGCTTTCCTCGAAGGGCCCCATCAGGCCCAGCGCTACACCATCGAAGACCTGAAGGCCATCAAGGCTGAGTGCCGGGCAAAGATCAAACAGCTCAAGGAGGCAGCATGAATCAAGTTGTGCAAATCACCGGCGGTGCAAGCACTGCCTCCAGCGGATGGCTGAAGCCATGCTTCCCGCATCAAGGAAAGGTTCATTACTTCGATCAGGAGAAGGATCTTCCCGCGGTCACCAGACAGGGAAGGGCGTACTTCTGGAGATCCCTTTGCGGAATCGACACGGTCAGCACGGAGAAGGTACCGATGTTCGCTGCTGGCAACTGGAGCCGGTGCAAGAAGTGCGAACAGAAATTGGCTCGAAGGGGTGCTGTATGAACTTGGGATGGGCGTTTTTCATTCTTGCCGTGATGCTTGTGGCCTCTGGGGGATTGCTGGCCTGGGGTGCGGCAGTAGTCCGGCGTCGCAGCAACGAAGACTTTCTGGTTCGAAAGGCGAAGCGAGGGAAAGACGTATGCAACTGAACAGCGCTCGCCAAGCATGGCACGACTGCCTCTACACAGCCTGGGATAGCCAGGGCTCCTTCATCGAGCAACTGGGCCTGTTGGGCGCCATGGTGCAAACCACCGATAAGCAGCGAAGTGCGAGCCATGCAGTCCACCAGGCACTGGCTGGGCAGGTGCAAGTCGCCATCGGCAGGCTTCATGACCAGGTGCGAACCTTCGGAAACTTCATGTACGCGCCGCACTGCAGTGATGATGATCGCGAGCTGGCGGAGGAAACAGTTTTCAATCTGGCAGTGAGTCGGTCACCTCGCATGACTGCCGCAAAGCGAGAGCGATGCATGTACGTCGCCAAGGGCGTCATGTTCCGGTACCGCCGCATGCACCAGGGCGGACAGTCTTCCTGTGAAGACCCCTTCGAAAGCCCTGAGTGGTTCAAGAAGTGGATTGATGATGTACACGGCGTGAGTCTTCCATCTTGTGCTTGGGCCAGGGATTGGGAGCCTTTCGTGGCGATTTGCTTCCAGGTGTGCGAGGACATCGACAAGAAGGCGCTATCGCCAATCGGGGCCGTTTTGTACGAAATGAAGGAGGCCGCTTGAGGGCCTATTGCGTTCCCGCACGCGTGGTGGCATGATTTCGCCATTGTTATAGTTTTGCCTTTGGCAAACATCCAAAAAGAACCCGGCCCTGGAGCCGGGTTTTTACGTTATGGCTCCATGCCCGGATAAACGATCTTCGGAGTGCCCACGGCATACGACTCGACGCCGGTGATCTGCAAACGCAGACCGAACAGGGCCAGGGCGTTTTCGATGCTCTCCAGTTTCGAGGAGTGCTCGAAGTCAACCAGCCGGCCAGCGGCGACAGGTGAGATGCTCAGCATTTCCGCCAAGTCGGCCCGGGTCTTGTTGGTCTTAACAAGCATGTTCCACAGGAGCGCCTTGGCTACGGTAACGCCAGGTAGCCGCACATGGTGATCTCCTCGATCAGTGGAGTACGGGATTTGCTGTCGCCGCTCAACGTAGATCGACAGCGCCAAGGTGATCCCCTCAACTGCATTTTCCAGCAGTTCTTCCAGGGTATCCCCGACGCTGTGTGCCTCTGGAACATCCGGGCAGGACGACCAGAAATGACCGTTCTCTTCATGGGCAACGATTTTGTAGTCGAACATGGTTCCTCTCTTCGGGAGCTGACTTGTTGCGTGTTCAGTTGGTAGGGGCCTCATTTGAGGCCCAGTTGCTTGATGATGTCCTTCCTAAGCCCTTCACCAATCTCTTTTGATCCGTGGCTTGGGAAGATCGTCTGGCGGTCCTTGTATCGAATCTTGAAGTGGCTACCGCTTGCTGACTTCGAGAACTCGACCC
>JAVXRI010000122.1:0-229 GCA_036643775.1 Pseudomonas sp.
CCTTGTCGCTCGATAGCCTGCGCTCGGGCAACTATGCCCTGGTGGTGCGCGGTAGTGCGGCAGACGGCAATCACGACCTGTTCTGCGCGAATGTCATCTAGCGTTCTCGTATGACTTCGTGCCCGCTCAACGCGCGGGCGCGAAGGGCGAGCCCGTGATTTTCTGCGAAAGACTAAAGTGGCTGATTTTTTTATGAAATTTCGCTTTACGAGAGGTGCGTACCTGCGTA
>JAVXRI010000122.1:239-12649 GCA_036643775.1 Pseudomonas sp.
GCTCAGTTGGTTAGAGCACCACCTTGACATGGTGGGGGTCGTTGGTTCGAGTCCAATTGTGCCTACCAAATCTCGACAGAAAGGGCGATCCGAAAGGATCGCCCTTTTTGCATTCATATTTCTGCTTCCAGGGAACCCTGTGGGAGCCGGCCTTGCCGGCGATAGGGCCCTCAAGGTCTTCGATTGTAACCTTTGCCATGCCCGGCAATGCTAAAATCCGCCGCTTGTATTCAGGAGATAAGCGCGTGCGCAAAGTGGCGATGGTAATGGCAGTACTGGCTCTGGCCGGCTGCGAAAATGCAGTCGAAGGCGTGCACAAGCAGATTGCCGAGCAGTTGCCCAACCCCAAGACGGCCAAGTTCGGCAACGTGCGAATCGACAAGCAGGGCACTATCTGCGGTCAGGTACGCAGCAAAGATGACGCCGGCACCTTCTTGCCTTACCGCAGCTATGTCGCCTTCAAGCAAGGCGAGGGTTACGAGATCGTCCTCGCCGACAACGGCAGCAACCTGCGCATTCGCGAAGCCTGCGGGGGTGCCGAGTTGCAGCGCAGTGCCGAGGCTGCGGCGGATAAACCTGCCCCCGAGGGTTGGGATGTCGAAATCGTGCAAGGCCCGAACATGGGCGCCCTGAGCGACATGACGGCCCGTCTGATCGAAAAGCAGATCCCTTCGTCAGTGGTATACCGCGACGGTAAACCCGTGGTGTTGCTTGGTCCGTTCCCGAGCAAAGCTGAAGCCGAAGCCAGACAGGCTGATGTGATGGCGCGCCTGGGCACCGACTCCATCGTCATCCAGCACGACGCGCCGCGCTAGCCAGCAGCTTTCCCGGCCCCGTACACTCACGGCTCTACGCAAGGAGAGCCGTGATGAAGGAAGCATCCCCCGCCATTACCCTGCAGTGCGCCGAGCTGACCGTCTATACCGACAATGAACCGGCGCTGGCCCTTTACCGACGCCATGGCTTTGAAGTCGAAGGACAATTGCGTGACTATGCTATGCGAGATGGCAGGTTGACGGATGTCTACAGCATGGCGCGCCTTAACCGGCGCGAACGTTGAGCAGGAGGGCCTTATGTCTACGCTGGAGCGGGCCATTGCGGTGGCAGCCAGGGCACACGAGGGGCAGCGTGACAAAGGCGGCGCAGCCTATATCCTGCACCCGTTGCGGGTCATGCTGCAGGTCTCGACCGTCGAGCAGCGCATCGTCGCGGTACTGCACGATGTGCTTGAAGATTCGCCCCTGACCTTGTCGGACCTGGCCCGAGAGGGCTTCGCCCTGAAGATCCTGGCGGCGGTGCAGGCATTGAGTCGCCGCGATGAGGAGAGCTATGAGGCGTTTGTCATCCGCTTGGGCGGCGACCCGTTGGCGCGGGTGGTGAAGCTCGCCGACCTTGCCGACAACAGCGACCTCTCGCGCATTGCCATGCCCGGCCCTGAAGACATGGCGCGCCTGGCCCGTTACCAGCAGGCCAGCGCCTACCTGCAGGCGCTGGCGTGAAGGTCAGCCGCAGGCGCTGAGGTTCACCGGGCCGACAAACGCGTTGCCGTGGCCCATCACGCAGGCTACCCGCTGATTGCGCTGGCGCTCCCAGGGCTGCGGCGGGTAGGTCTTGTTCCAGGCTTCATACAGCTGGCGATCCTGTTTCGACAGCTTGAGGTTGTACTGCTTGCTCATATAGAAGTAGGTGCGCGCGATCATCCCGCGGATCGAGGGGCGCGGCATGACCTTCTTGGCCTTGAAGTCCACCTGGGTCAGGCATGAGCCGTACTGCCCGCGCTGCTCGGGCAGCCAGCCGAAACTGAAGTTGCTGCGGTCACCGTTGACCTCGCCAATGCTCGGCACCAGGTTGTGCAGATCGGCTTCGGCGCGCTGGAACACCTTGTCGTTGCGCGTGCAGTTCTGGCGTCCGCCGCTTTGCCAGCACTGGCGCTGATGACCGATCTGCCAGGCCGGAACGATATGCTCCCATTCAATGCGCGAAGCGCGGTTGGCGTTCTTGCGCGGGACGTAGCCGCATCCGGCGAGGTCGACCTTGTTGCCGTTGTACTTGCAGCCACAGTAGAACTCGGTGGATTGCGGTGCATACAGGCGCCAGGCGACTTTCTTGGCTTCGCTGAAGGTGCGTGGTGCATCGGCGTGGGCGGTGGTGACGGCGAACAGCAGGCAAGCGACTGCAAAAAACGAAACTCTCATGCGGCTTCAATCTTCCTTTGGCACGACCCAGAAAATCTGCACGCCACCGTCATCGCGGTAGGCGAGGGTGACGTTGTCGTTTTCGGCGATCTCCTCAAGCAGGGTCGCCCAATCGTCCGGGGATTCATGCTCGAGGCGGAAAATCAGCGCGGCCCGTGCCTTTTGCGCGGTCGGTGAATTGATGATTTTCTGGATGCGGATGCCCAGTTGCTCGTAACTGCTGGCAGGGGCGGAAGTGGTGGCCACGATACGTTCCTTATTTAGCTGTATGCGCATACAGTATTTTACTGTAGGCAATTTCGCAACAGCTCGTCGCTGAAAGAGCGCATGTGGCCGCAAACCGCGCAGTTTGCTGCGGTCTGTTCAAGGTTTTTTGCTGAGGGTAGGGGTGGTACGCGTGCCTGTCCTACAGGGCAGGCACGCGTGGCAGGGTACTGGACTCAGTACTCCCAGAAGATCCGCTGCAGCTCTTTGCTGTCCTGGGTCTTGGTCAGGGCGACCATAGCCAGGATCCGCGCTTTTTGCGGGTTCAGGTCGTGGGCCACGACCCAGTCGTTCTTGTCGTCAGGCTGCTCGGCGTTGCGCAGCACGAAACCGCCGGCGTTGACGTGGGAGGAGCGAATGATCTGCACGCCTTCCTTGCGCAGTTCCTGCAGGGCCGGCACGACGCGCGACGACACCGAACCGTTGCCGGTACCGGCGTGGATGATCGCCTTGGCGCCACCTTGAGCCAGGGCCTTGTAGGCGGTGTCGGTCACGTTGCCGTAGCCATAGGCGATGTCCACCTGGGGCAGGCTGCTGATGTTCTTGATGTCGAATTCCGAATCCATGGTGTGACGCTTGGCCGGCAGGCGGAACCAGTAGGATTTGCCTTCGACCACCATGCCCAGCGGACCCCATGCGCTCTTGAACGCTTCAGTCTTGATGTTGACGGTTTTGCTGACGTCGCGACCCGACTGGATCTCGTCGTTCATGGTCACCAGGACGCCTTTGCCGCGCGATTCCTTGTTGCTGGCAACCGCGACAGCGTTGTACAGGTTGAGCATGCCGTCGGCAGACATCGCCGTGCCCGGACGCATCGAGCCGACGACCACGATCGGCTTGTCGGTCTTCTCTACCAGGTTGAGGAAGTAGGCGGTCTCTTCCAGGGTGTCGGTACCGTGGGTGATAACGATGCCGTCGACGTCCTTGCTGTCGGCCAGTTCGGCTACGCGCTTGCCCAGTTGCAGCAGGTTGTCGTTGCTGATGCTTTCGGAGGCGATCTGCATCACCTGTTCGCCGCGCACGTTGGCAAGGTTTGCCAGTTCCGGAACGCCGGCGATCAGCTTGTCCACGCCCAGCTTGGCGGCCTGGTAGGTCGCGCTGTTGGCGGCGCTGGCGCCGGCGCCTGCGATGGTGCCACCGGTGGCGAGGATCACCACGTTGGCCAGTTTCTGTTGGTTCTCGACTTCCTTGGCGTTGACGCCTGCGGGCAGTAACAGCAGCAGGGCCAAAGCGCCCGGAACGAAGGAATTAAGCGCAGCTTTCATCGTTGATCTCTCTTATGAGTGGAGTTCGCTGTGTAACTCGCTAGAGGGAGCAGAAAACGGGCCACATCTGCCGTTCGTCGCATTTCATGTTCAATCTATTGATTTATATGGGCTTTCAATTAATTGGAGGCGCTTATTCAGGCGCCTGGTTGTTCGGTAATCCGACGGTTATCTAAATGGGGGGTTCGGTTTTCCGATTAATTTGACGATAATTCCGATATGCAACTTCCAGCAAGTTTGCGGCGGCGAATTTGACAAAGTCTGGTTGCGTTCCCATAGTGAGTTAACGCAAACGTTTGCGACCCGATAAAAATCATAAGATTCGGAGTAAATCCATGAAGCTGCCGTTCGCAGGACGCCTTTTGGCGCTCGCCGTACTGTCCTCGCTCTCCCTCGCAATGCCGCTGTCCCACGCCCAGGCCGATGAAGCCAAGCCGAAAGTCGCACTGGTGATGAAATCCCTCGCCAACGAGTTCTTCCTGACCATGGAAGACGGGGCCAAGGCCTACCAGAAAGAACACGCCGCTGACTTCGAGCTGGTGTCCAACGGCATCAAGGACGAAACCGATGCCACTAACCAGATTCGCATCGTCGAGCAGATGATCGTTTCCGGGGTTAACGCTCTGGTTATTGCGCCTGCCGACTCCAAAGCCCTAGTGCCTGTGGTTAAAAAGGCCATGGACGCCGGTATCACCGTGGTCAACATCGACAACCGACTGGACCCTGAAGTGCTCAAGAGCAAGAACCTCAGCGTGCCGTTCGTAGGCCCTGACAATCGCAAGGGTGCGCGCCTGGTGGGTGAGTACCTGGCCAAAGAGAAGCTCAAGGCCGGTGACGAGGTTGGCATTATCGAAGGCGTTTCGACCACCACCAACGCCCAGCAGCGTACGGCCGGTTTCAAGGACGCGATGGAAGCCGCGCAGATCAAGATCGTCTCTGTGCAGTCGGGTGACTGGGAAATTGCCAAGGGCAATGCCGTCGCCGCCTCCATGCTCAATGCCAACCCCGATATCAAGGCGCTGCTGGCCGGCAACGACAGCATGGCCCTGGGCGCCGTCTCGGCGGTGCGTGCGGCAGGCAAGGCCGGGCAGGTCCAGGTGGTCGGCTACGACAACATCAACGCCATCAAGCCGATGCTCAAGGACGGTCGCGTGCTCGCCACCGCCGACCAGTACGCCGCCAAACAGGCGGTGTTCGGCATCGAGGCGGCGCTGAAGATGCTCAAGAAGGAAAAAACTGACGTCGATGCCGACAACGTCATCCAGACCCCGGTCGAGCTGGTCACCAACAAGTAGTCGCACGGTGTGCGCCTGCCCGACGGCAGGCGCCAGGAGAACAGCAATGTCAGCGACTGCGGATGTCGTACTTTCAGTCAGCGCAATCGGCAAGACCTATGCCCAGCCGGTGCTGGGCGATATCGACCTGAGCCTGCGCCGCGGTGAAGTGCTGGCCCTCACCGGCGAGAACGGCGCGGGCAAGAGCACCCTGTCGAAGATCATCGGCGGCCTTGAAGTTGCCACCACCGGGGAGATGTACTATCTGGGGCAGCCTTACCAGCCCGGCAGTCGTGCGGCCGCCGAGCGCCTGGGAGTGCGCATGGTCATGCAGGAACTCAACCTGCTGCCGACCCTGACGGTGGCCGAGAACCTGTTTCTCGAAAATCTGCCCAGCCGTGGCGGCTGGATCAGCCGCAAGCGCCTGCGCCAACTGGCCCAGGCCGCCATGGCACAGGTTGGTCTGGAAGCGATTGATCCGGACACCCCGGTCGGCGAGCTGGGCATCGGCCATCAACAGATGGTGGAGATTGCCCGCAACCTGATCGGCGACTGCCGTGTGCTGATCTTCGATGAGCCCACGGCGATGCTGACGGCGCGCGAAGTCGAGCTGCTGTTTACCCAGATCGAGCGCCTGCAACAGCGTGGCGTGGCCATCGTCTACATCTCTCACCGCCTGGAAGAGCTCAAGCGCATTGCCCAGCGCATCGCCGTGCTGCGCGACGGCAAGCTGGTGTGTGTCGAACCCATGGCGCGCTACAGCAGTGCAGAGCTGGTCAACCTGATGGTCGGCCGCGAACTGGCCGAGCACATCGACCTTGGTCAGCGGCAGATCGGCGCGCCGATACTCAAGGTCAAAGGCCTGAGCCGCGCCGACAAGGTCCGTGAGGTGTCCTTCGAGGTACGCAGCGGGGAAATCTTCGGTATTTCTGGATTGATCGGTGCCGGACGTACCGAACTACTGCGTTTGATCTATGGCGCCGACCGTGCCGACAGCGGCAGTATCGAGCTGGGCAATCCTTTGCGTACGGTGCAGGTCGATTCACCCGTGGCGGCGGTGCGTGAGGGTATCGCCCTGATCACCGAAGACCGCAAGGGTGAAGGCTTGCTGCTGTCGCAATCGATCAGCGCCAACATCGCCTTGGGTAACCTGCCAGCAATCTCCCGCGCCGGAATACTCGACAGCACTGCCGAGCATGAGCTGGCTCAACGCCAGATCAGCGCCATGCGCATTCGCAGTTCCAGTCCCGACCAGGTGGTCGGCGAGCTGTCCGGCGGCAACCAGCAAAAGGTGGTGATTGGCCGCTGGCTGGAGCGCGATTGCACGGTGTTGTTATTTGATGAGCCGACACGTGGCATCGACGTCGGTGCCAAATTCGACATCTACGGCCTGCTCGCCGAACTGGCACGCCAGGGCAAGGCGCTGGTGGTGGTGTCCAGTGACCTGCGTGAACTGATGCTGATCTGTGACCGCATCGGTGTGCTCAGTGCCGGGCGCCTGATTGACACCTTCGAGCGCGACCATTGGACCCAGGATCAATTACTCGCCGCGGCCTTCGCCGGCTATCAGAAACGTGATGCGTTGCTGCATGAAGCAGCGCCCAGGACAACTTCATGAAAACCACTCCAGTGGACACCGCTGCCCCCAGCGCCAAGCGCAACAGCGGCTATTACGGCCTGGGTACTTACCTGGGCCTGGCCGGCGCCTTGCTGGCGATGATTGTGCTGTTCTCCTTTCTCAGCAGTCACTTTTTGTCTTACGGCACCTTCAGCACCCTGGCCAACCAGATCCCCGACCTGATGGTGTTGGCGGTGGGCATGACCTTTGTGCTGATCATCGGCGGCATCGACCTCTCGGTAGGTTCGGTGCTGGCCCTGGCAGCCTCGGCGGTCAGCGTGGCGATTCTCGGCTGGGGCTGGAGCGTGCTGCCGGCGGCCTTGCTCGGCATGGGCGTGGCGGCGCTGGCCGGGAGTATCACCGGCTCGATTACCGTGGCCTGGCGGATCCCGTCCTTCATCGTCTCCCTTGGCGTACTGGAAATGGCCCGAGGCGTGGCCTACCAGTTGACCGACTCGCGCACCGCTTATATCGGTGACGCCTTTGCCTGGTTGTCCAATCCGTTGGCGTTCGGTGTGTCACCGTCGTTCATCATCGCTTTGCTGGTGATCATCCTTGCCCAGCTAGTGCTGACCCGCACGGTGTTTGGCCGCTACCTGATCGGCATCGGCACCAACGAAGAAGCGGTACGCTTGGCCGGTATCGACCCGCGTCCGTACAAGATCCTGGTGTTCTCGCTGATGGGGCTGCTGGCCGGCCTTGCCGCACTGTTCCAGATTTCCCGCCTGGAAGCCGCCGACCCCAATGCCGGCTCCGGCCTTGAGCTGCAGGTCATCGCAGCGGTGGTGATCGGCGGCACCAGCCTGATGGGCGGGCGCGGTTCGGTAATCAGCACCTTCTTTGGTGTGCTGATCATCTCCGTGCTCGCCGCCGGCCTGGCCCAGATCGGCGCTTCAGAGCCGACCAAACGCATTATCACCGGGGCGGTGATTGTCATCGCCGTGGTCCTCGACACCTACCGTAGCCGACGTGCAAGTCGGCGGAACTGACCCATGGCAACTATCAAAGATGTCGCGGCACTGGCGGGGATTTCCTACACCACCGTGTCCCATGTACTGAACAAGACCCGACCGGTCAGCGAACCGGTGCGCCTGAAAGTCGAGGCGGCGATTGCCGAGCTCGACTACGTGCCCAGCGCCGTGGCCCGCTCCCTCAAGGCGCGCAGCACCGCCACCATCGGCCTGCTGGTGCCCAACAGCGTCAACCCGTACTTCGCCGAACTGGCCCGCGGTATCGAAGATGCCTGCGAACGCAACGGCTACTGCGTGATCCTGTGCAACTCCGACGACAACCCGCAAAAGCAGCGCAGCTACCTGCGCGTGCTGCTGGAAAAGCGCATCGATGGCTTGATCGTCGCCTCGGTGGGTGAGGACAGCGACCTGCAGGGCAGCCTGGCCAATGTGCGCACGCCGATGGTGATCGTTGACCGCGCCCTGGAAGGGGTGGAGGCCGATCTGGTGCGCATCGACCACGAGCTGGGTGCTTACCTGGCGACTCGTCATCTGCTCGATCTGGGCCATCGGGACATCGCCTGCATCGGTGGCCCGGTCAGCACCAGCACCGCGCAAATGCGCCTGGCCGGGTTCCGCCGTGCCCTGGCCGAGGCCAAGGTGAAAGTGGGCGACGACCACATTATCAGCAGCGATTTCACCAGCCTCGGCGGCTATGCCGCCGCCGCGCAATTGCTCGACGGCCAGCGGCCGACGGCGATCTTCGCCGGTAACGACATGATCGGCATCGGCGTGTTGCGCGCCGCCGCCGAGCGCAACATCTGCGTACCGGGTGAGCTGTCGGTGATCGGCTTCGACGACATCCAGCTCAGTCGCTACGTGTTCCCGGCGCTGACCACGGTCGGTCAATCAATTCGCGAACTGGGTGAAAGCGCTGCTGCCCTGTTGTTGTCACGCATTGCCCAGCCACTGCGCGGCGCGCCGGAGCAGCGCATCGTTGCCCCGAAGATCGTGCTGCGTGAGTCCACCGCGCCACGCCCAGACCTTTTCAATGATTACCGCTGAGAACAGAACACCCATGCACGCCAAGGTAGTAGTGGTAGGTAGCCTCAATATGGATCTGGTGGCCCGCGCCGAGCGGCTGCCGCGCGCCGGCGAGACCCTGGCGGGCGAGTCCTTTGCCACGGTACCGGGCGGCAAGGGCGCCAATCAGGCGGTGGCGGCGGCCCGTCTCGGCGCTGGCGTGGCGATGATCGGCAATGTCGGCGACGATGCCTATGGTCAGCAGTTGCGTCAGGCCTTGCTTGACGAGCAGATCGACTGTCAGGGCGTGGCCGTGTGCCCTGGTGTTTCCAGTGGCCTGGCGTTGATCGTGGTCGATGCCAGCAGCCAGAACTCCATCGTCATCATCCCCGGCGGCAACGGTCAGTTGTTGCCCGAATCGGTTCAGGCCTTCGACACCTTGCTGCAATCCGCCGAGGTGATCATCTGCCAGCTGGAGGTTCCCGCGCAGACGGTGGCCTACACCCTGGAGCGTGGCCGCGCACTGGGCAAGACGGTGATCCTCAACCCGGCGCCGTGCACCGGCCCGTTGCCGCTGAACTGGTACGGCGCGATCGATTACCTGATCCCCAACGAAAGCGAAGCCCAGGCACTGACCGGGCTGCCGGTGACCGACCTGGCCAGCGCCGAGGCGGTGGCCAGTCACTTGCGTAGCCTCGGGGTGAAGAACGTCATAGTCACCCTTGGTGCCGAAGGTGCGCTGTTCGCCAATGCCCAGGGCTTCAAGCATTTTCCGGCACCCAAGGTGCAGCCGCTGGACACCACGGCGGCGGGTGACACCTTCGTTGGCGGTTTCGCTGCCGCGTTGGCGAGCGGCATGGAGGAGGGCGCGGCGATTGCGTTCGGCCAGCGCGCCGCGGCGTTGTCGGTTACCCGTGCCGGTGCCCAGCCTTCGATCCCTTACCTGGCCGAGTTGCAGCCATGAAAAAGACGCCCCTGCTCAATATCGCCCTGTCGCGGGTTATCGCCTCGCTGGGCCATGGCGACATGCTGATCATCGGCGATGCCGGTTTGCCGGTGCCGCCTGGTGTCGAGTTGATCGACCTGGCGCTGACGCCTGGTATTCCCGACTTCGCCAGCGTCCTGCGCACGGTGCTGAGCGAGATGCAGGTAGAAAGCCACGTGCTCGCCGATGAAATGTTCCAGGCCAATCCCCCCGGCCTGACCACTGTCGACCAATGCCATGCCCATGGCCAGCTCGGCTTTCGCACCCTGCTCAGCCATGCCGAGTTCAAGCACCTCAGCCGCGGCGCCCGCGCCGTGGTACGCACCGGTGAGTGCCAGCCCTACAGCAATATCGCCTTGATCGCTGGCGTTACTTTCTAGATTCTTGCCTTACAAGGACGTGTCCGATGATTGAACTGATTCAACCTGCCAAACGTTTGCTTCAAGGAGTACTGCTGATGACCCTGCTGTCGGCGGCTGCCGCCCAGGCTGCACCGATCGATCTGATCATCGACACCGATCCCGGTGCCGACGACGTGGTGGCCTTGCTGCTGGCCATGGCCTCGCCGGATGAGCTGAAGATCCGCGCGATCACCACCGTGGCGGGTAACGTGCGCCTCGACAAAACCTCGCGCAATGCGCGCCTGGCCAGGGAGTGGGGCGGCCGCGAAGACATTCCGGTGTATGCCGGCGCGCCCAAGCCGTTGCTGCGTACGCCTATTTACGCGGCCAACATTCACGGCGAGGAAGGCTTGCCCGGTGTCCCGGTGCATGAGCCCAAGCAAGGCCTGGCCAAAGGCAACGCCGTTCAGTACCTGATCGACACCCTGGGCAAGGCCGAGCCGCACAGCATCACCGTGGCCATGCTCGGCCCGCAGACCAACCTGGCCCTGGCGCTGATCCAGGCACCGGAGATCACCAAGGGCATCAAGGAAGTGGTGGTGATGGGCGGTGCTCACTTCAACGGCGGCAACATCACCCCGGTGGCCGAGTTCAACCTGTTCGCCGACCCGGAGGCCGCTGAAGTGGTGCTCAGCAGCGGTGTCAAACTGACCTACCTGCCGTTGGACGTTACTCATAAGATGTTAACCAGCGAGGCGCGGCTCAAGCAGCTGGCAGCGCTGAATAATCAGGCCAGCAAGCTGGTGGTGGATATTCTCAATGCCTACGTCAAAGCCGATATGGATCACTACGGCATGCCCGGCGGCCCGGTGCATGACGCCAGCGTCATCGCCTACCTGCTCAAGCCCGAGCTGTTCAAAGGGCGGCAGATTCATATGCAGGTGGACAGCCGCGAAGGCCCGACCTACGGCCAGACCATTGCTGATTGGTACAACACCCTTGAGCAGCCGAGCAACGTGATGTGGACCGATAGTGGCGATGCCCAGGGCTTTTTTGACCTGCTCAGTACGCGGCTTGCGCGTCTGAAGTAGCGTGCGAGTAACGTTCGAAGACCTGTTCGACAAAGCTGCGCGCAGCTTCGTTGCCCAGGTCTTTGACCAGCAGGTCGACAGCAATCAGCATCAGTTCTTCGGCGCTGGCGGGGCTATAGGCGCTTTGCCCTTCGGCCCATTTGACCTTGATGTCGGCATCGATGATGTGGCTTGTCATGAGTCATTCCGAAAAAACTGCGAGCGCTGAGGGTTCAAATGCCGGGCCCTGGCGTTTGAAGAGCGAGGCCTGATTGCGCTGCGCCCAAGGCTGCAGTAAATCATGCCCGGGCCTGCCGATGCACTGCGACTTAGGCATAAGCGCGGGGGCGTGGCAAACTAATGGTTTCCAGCGTGTCGGAACAGTGCTGTGCAGATCGATTTGAACAACCCCGAACAGTTCACCCTTGAAGCCGTGCGTAGCCTGCTTGCCGCTGGCAGCAACGCGGTGCACAACCAGTTGCGGGTCAACCGTGGTGGGATCGCCTGGCTGTCGCAGGTGGTTGGCGGTCGCGAGCTTGATGGCCTGGCCTTTCGTCTGGAAACCTGGGCGGCAGGTTCCGGTTGCGTCGGCGAGCAGGCCGCGGCGGACGAGCGCTGGGTGTTGCAGGTGTTCAACGTATTGCAGCGCAACTGGCCGACACCCTCGAGTGATTACATCGACCTGTACTGAGTTTGTGCAAAATCCCGTGACGATTACATTTTTACCCGAGTACGCTGGCTCAGGCAGACTTGACGGGTTTTGCAACGAAAAACCAGCGAAGCTGTCAGACAGGCAGCCGTATTTCTGTATTCAAAGGAGGATTCATGTTCCGTGCATCATTGATGGGCCTGTTGGCGGTCGCCGTTCTGGCGGGTTGCAGCAACACTGGCGGTTCGTCGTCGAAGGCGCCAGAGGCTGTGGCGGCGAACAATGACGGTCGTTGCGAGGCAAAGGGCGCTGAGTTCGCCATTGGCAAGCAGGCTACCGAGGCATTGGTCGAGCAGGCGCGCAAGGCTAGCGGCTCGCAAATGGCCCATGCCCTTGGCCCGCATGATGCGATGACCATGGATTACCGCTCCGAGCGGTTGAACCTGCACACCAATGCCCAAGGCGTGGTCACCAGCGTCAACTGCGGCTGATTCCTGATCCCTGTAGGGGCGGATTTACCGGGGCGCCGGACCGCCGCGATGGACTGCGCAGCAGGCCCATCTTTTGGGGTCGCTACGCGACCCTTTCGCGGATGAATCCGCTCCTACACAGCCAAACGCCAGGCACAAAAAAAACCGTCACATGGACGGTTTTTTTTATTCGGTCAGATCTTACTCTGGACGAACTTGTGCAGCCTGCATGCCCTTCTGGCCTTTTTCGGCAACGAAGGAGACAGTCTGGCCTCCCTTCAGGCTTTTGAAGCCGTCGGATTCGAT
>JAVXRI010000123.1:0-12392 GCA_036643775.1 Pseudomonas sp.
TCCGATGGATGATCTGGGCGTGGCCGAAGGTCCTGCTCGCTAAGACGCGGATCGTGCAATGAAAAAGCCCATCTTCGGATGGGCTTTTTTGTGCGACCAGGCTTTTGTTACTCCACCCGCGTCTCCCCGCTATACACCAGGGTGCTTCGGCAGCGCCGACACCGGTAGCGCCGCCCCTGGCGTACCAGGCTGTGGCGTTGCGCCGAGAACGGGAAGTCGCTGCCGGCGCAAGGGCAGCGGTAGATGTAGCGGGTCACCGAACGGCGTTTGACTTCATAGGTATGGCAACGGTTGGGCGGCAGTTCATAAACCCCGCGCATGATCAGCTGCCATTCCTCGCCATGAGGCTGAATGCGGTCGCCAAACAGCTGGTGGGCCACCAGGTGCGCGACCTCGTGGGCCACGGTCTGTTTGAGAAAGTCTTCGCTGTTTTCGCGGTACAGCTGCAGATTGAAGCGCAGCAGGTTTTCATGCAGATGAGCGACACCGGCCTTCTGTCCGCGCAGCTTGAAGCTGACTTCAGGGCGGGGGAAGGGGCGTTTGAAAAAGGTTTCGGCTTGCTGATAACAGGTTTCGACGCGGGATTTGAGCAGTTCGGGCATATCGGGGAACACTCCTGGCCGACAATTATGCCGTAACCGCCGCGGCGCTGCCGAGCCACCTGTCAGCGCACAGCATCAGACCGCCTTAGCGGCGGCCTGATGGTTACTGCGCCTATGTTGCTGCTTTTCTAATAGATGATTCTAGTTGGTATAGACAGGCCCCACGCCAAGTCCCCAGACAATCACGGTGAAGGCCATGATGGCTACCAGCACCACCAGGCCGACCGCCAGTACCGAACTCGAGAACAGGAAACCTTCATCCGAAGGTATGTTCATGAAGGTCGGCAGGCCGACATAGAGCAGATAGACCGTGTAGCACACGGCTGCCGTGCCGACGACCATCCCCAGCCACAGGTGAGGGTATAGCGCCGCCAGGCCGCCGACGAACAGCGGCGTTGCGGTATACGTGGCAAACGCGATGCAGCGGGCCATGCTTGGATTGGCGTCGTAGGTGCGTGCCATCCAGTGTATGAACGCGCCCATCACCGCAACACCCGCCAGCATGGCCAGGTACGACATGATGGTCATCCATAGTGCGCTTTCCTGGGTCAGCATGACCGGGGCGCGATCGCCGATGACCCAGCCGACCTGGGTCGTACCGATAAACGCTGACACGGCGGGGATTGCCGCCAGTATCAGGGTATGGGTCAGGTACATGTGGCTGATGCTTTCTTCCTCGCCACGGATTTCTTTCCATTCTTGGTCAGGATGGGTAAACAACCCCAGTACGTGATGGATCATGCCAGTCACTCCTTCCGTTGTTGCCATCGCCCCCCAGCGGAGCGCTTGCGACCCCAAGTAATGGGGGCCAGAGGATCGAGGTCACCTTTGATGTGTGGCCTTATGTCGCAGTATAGGAAGGAGTTAGCCGCGTAAAGCCGGCTTTTTAGAGCAAATCGCGCTGTCAGCGTGGCGGCTAATCACCTTGCAGTCTTTATCGGATTGGCCTACGCCTGTCGGCGGTTTGTGCGTAAAATATGCCGCTTTTGTCACACCTCGCGGATTTCAAGCGCTATGGGCACCCTTTCGGTCAACCAGAACAAACTGCAAAAACGCCTGCGTCGTCTCGCTGGCGAAGCCATCACCGACTTCAACATGATCGAAGACGGTGACAAGGTCATGGTCTGCCTGTCCGGCGGCAAAGACAGCTACACCATGCTCGATGTTCTGCTGTACCTGCAGAAAGTGGCGCCGATCAAGTTCGAGATCGTCGCGGTGAACATGGACCAGAAGCAACCGGGCTTCCCAGAGCACGTGCTGCCGGCCTACCTCAAGGCCCTGGGCGTCGAGTACCACATCGTCGAGAAAGACACCTACTCGGTGGTCAAAGAGCTGGTTCCGGAAGGCAAGACCACCTGCTCGCTGTGCTCGCGCCTGCGTCGCGGCACCCTGTACACCTTCGCCGACGAGATCGGCGCGACCAAAATGGCCCTGGGGCATCACCGCGACGACATCGTCGAGACCTTCTTCCTCAACATGTTTTTCAACGGCACCCTCAAGGCCATGCCGCCGAAGCTGCGCGCCGATGATGGCCGTAACGTGGTGATCCGTCCGCTGGCCTACTGCAGCGAGAAGGACATCCAGGCCTATTCGGACCTGAAAGAGTTTCCGATCATTCCGTGCAACCTCTGCGGTTCGCAGGAAAACCTGCAGCGTCAGGTGGTCAAGGACATGCTGGTGGAGTGGGAGCGCAAAACTCCGGGACGTACCGAGAGCATTTTCCGCGGCCTGCAGAACGTGGTGCCGTCGCAGTTGGCCGACCGCAACCTGTTCGACTTCGTCAATCTCAAGATCGACGACACTGCACCGCCACGTTTTCTCGATGTGCTGAACATCTGACCGGCATGCGCGACTACCAATGGCTGCATGAGTACTGCCTGAACCGCTTTGGCTCCGCCCAGGCCCTGGAGGCGCACCTGCCCCAGGCGAAAAACGCCGAGCAACTGCGTGCTATCAGCGCCGACCGCTACCTTTCGACCTTGGCCTTGCGCGTGTTCCGCGCAGGGCTCAAGCACAGCCTGGTGGATGCCAAGTGGCCAGCATTCGAGCAGGTGTTCTTCGGCTTCGACCCGGAAAAGGTCGTGCTGATGGGGGGCGAGCACCTGGAGCGGCTGATGCAGGACACGCGAATCATCCGCCACCTGGGCAAGCTCAAGAGCGTGCCACGCAATGCACAGATGATTCTCGACGTTGAGAAGGAGCAGGGTAGCTTCGGTGCGTTCATTGCCGACTGGCCGGTGACCGATATCGTCGGCCTGTGGAAGTACCTGGCCAAGCATGGCAACCAGCTGGGCGGGTTGTCGGCACCGCGTTTCTTGCGCATGGTCGGCAAGGACACCTTCATCCCCACCGATGACATGAGTGCGGCGCTGATTGCCCAGGACATCATCGACAAGCCGCCGACCAGCCAGCGTGATCTGGCGCTGGTGCAGGCGGCCTTCAATCAGTGGCATGCCGAAAGTGGCCGGCCACTGTGTCAGCTGTCGGTGATGCTGGCGCATACCGTCAATCATTGAGATTGGCGGTGTTGCTATCGCCGGCAAGGCCGGCTCCCACAAGATCAAGCTGGTGAATAATCTGCGGGAGCTGGCCTTGCCAGCGATAGCCTCAACGCTTAGTTCGAACCTTCCCCGGCCAACCGCCGGTCATACTGGAAGCGCCAGCGTACATACAGCAAGGCACTGATGAACAACGCCAGGCTGATCGCCACTTCCAGGTAGCCGAACAATGCTCGCGCCGGGTCGAACGCGGCCAGTACCCCTTTGATGAAGTACAGGTTGACCACGAAGCAGGTCCAGGCATGCGCGCGTGCGTTGCCCAGCAACATTCCCGGCAGCAGCAGCGCCAGCGGTACCAGCTCGACCGCGAGGATCACGCCGGTGCGTGCGCCATGCAGGTCGGCGAACAGCAGGTTGTTGATCGTCAGCAGCGCAATCAGGCCGAAGAAGCTCGCCAGGCTCAATGCCCGGGCCAGGCGCAGGCGTGGGGCCAGCCAGTCAATCGAAGGCAGCACCTTGGGCTTTTTAGCCACGGCCGTTCTCCAGCAGTTTGGCGGTGGTGGCCAGGCGTTGCCCCAGGGCGCGGCACAGGGTGATTTCGTCGGCATCCAGGTCGCGCTTGCCGTCCGCCCCGGCGTGATGGCTGGCGCCATAGGGCGTACCGCCGCCACGGGTTTCCAGCAACGCCGACTCGCTGTAGGGCAGGCCCATGATCAGCATGCCGTGATGCATCAAGGGCAGCAGCATCGACAGCAGGGTCGACTCCTGGCCGCCATGCAGGCTGGCGGTGGAGGTGAAGGCGGCAGCGGGCTTGCCCACCAGGCCACCGCTGAGCCACAGGCTGCTGGTGCCATCGATGAAGTACTTGAGCGGCGCCGCCATATTGCCGAAGCGGGTCGGGCTGCCCAGGGCCAGGCCGGAGCAGTGGCGCAAATCGTCCAGGGTGGCGTACAGCGCGCCGGTTTCAGGAATGTCCGGGGCTACCGCTTCACATTCGGTGGAAATCGCCGGCACCGTGCGAATCCGTGCTTCCAGGCCGGCCATTTCGACACCGCGGGCAATCTGCCGGGCCATCTCGCTGGTCGAGCCGTGACGGCTGTAGAACAGGATCAGGATGTACGGTGCGCTCACGGCAGGATCTCCAGAACCTTCTCTGGCGGGCGGCCGATCACGGCTTTGTCACCGGCAATCAGGATCGGTCGCTCGATCAGCTTGGGATGCTTGACCATGGCGTCGATCAGTTGCGCCTCGCTCAGGGCCGGGTCGGCCAGGTTGAGGTCCTTGTATTCGTCTTCACCGCTGCGCAGCAGTTGGCGCGCATCGATACCCAGCTTGCCGAGCAGGGCCTTGAGGGTCGCGGCGTCTGGCGGGGTTTCCAGGTAGCGCACCACGGTCGGGGCCAGGCCTCGGGCTTCAAGCAGTTCGAGCGCGCCGCGGGATTTGGAGCAGCGCGGATTGTGATAGAGGGTCAGGTCAGTCATGTTCGGGTCGCATCCAGCAGGGTGTGGCGGCTATTCTAACCGCAGCGACTTCGCATTTTGCTTGAATCTTCGAGAAGGATTGACCCATGACAAGGCGTTTGGCAGCAGCACTGGCCATCACCGCGAGCCTGTTGCTCGGCGGTTGCGGTGCAGACTATGGCCTGGACCAGAACGGCCAGACCGTGAAAGCCGAGCAGATCGACGGGCACTGGCTGGTGCTCAATTACTGGGCTGAATGGTGTGGCCCATGCCGGACTGAAATACCGGAACTCAATGCCGCCGCCAAGCAATGGCAGGCGCAAGGCATCAAGGTCGTCGGCGTGAACTTCGACGGCCTGCAGGGTGAGGAACTGAAAAAGGCCACTGAAGCGCTGGGCATCGGTTTCACCGTGCTCGCCCAGGACCCGGCCGAGCGTTATGAGCTGCCGCGTAGCGAAGCCTTGCCGGTGACCTACATCATCGATGACAAGGGCAAGGTGCGTGAGCAGTTGATGGGGGAACAGACGCTTGAGGGATTGATCCAGAAGTTGGCAGCGCTCAAAAACAATCTGTAGGAGCGGATTTACCGGGACGCCGGACCGCCGCGATGGGGCGCAACGCGGCCCTAAATAGGCCTGCTGTGCAGGCCATCGCGGATGAATCCGCTCCTACACCGCTGCTTCAGCCTTCTTCAGGCCAGAAGCGCAGCGGCTTGCCCTCGGCAGGCCAGAAACGCACCTGTTCGATCGGCGAGATATCCCAGCGCTGGACAGTCTCCAGCGACTGCAGGAAGCGCTTTTCCTGTTCCATCAATGCCGGTGCACACAACTTGCGGGTACTGCCGACTTTGCCAAAGGTGAGTTTGTCGCCTTCGAGCTGGTAAGGCGCGAACCAGTGGTTGCAACCACCGTTGCCATAGGCTCGGCCGTCCGCTGCCAGGGTCAGGGTCAGGTGGCTGTAGTCCATCAATGGACGCTCACCGATCCACTCCAGCAGGTAGCTGCGTTCTTGTTCCAGCTTCATCGGCTCGGCCGCACAACCCAGCAGGGCAGTGCCGGTCAGGGCTGAGAGCAGCAGGTTTTTCACTGGGCCGTCTCCTTGCATTTCGGGCACAGGTGTTTATCGCCACGGCTGGTCCAGCCAAGCTCGGCGATGCGCGCGGTAGCGGCCGGTTGCAGGGCTTTCTTGCCCAGCTTGCCATCCACCGCGAACTCGAAGCTCAGGTTGGCCTGGCAGCTGTCGCAGTTGACTTCCCAGGTGTGGATCGCCAGTTCGCCGAATACCGGGCCGCTGGCTACCGCGACCCATTGACCGGTCGGGTTGATCAGGTGGCGTACGGTTTCCACGGTCAGGCGCATGGACAAGTCCTTGCTGCCCTTGAGGGTGACCAGCAGGACGTCGTTCTTCTGAATCGAACCGCCGTTGCCGGTCACTTGATAGCGGCCAGGCACCAGGGCGCGGCATTCGATCAGGGTGTGTTGCGGATTAAACAGGTTGTAGCGGAAATCGTGTTCGACCATGGGTCCTCCAAATCTGCCGCGTATCCTAGCATCAACCCTCGACCAAGTTTTGCGGATTGCCTGCCGCCCAGCGGGTAATGTTATCCAGTGTCGTCGCGGCAATGGCCGCCAGCGCCTCACGCGTGAGGAAGGCCTGGTGGGCGGTGACGATAACGTTGGGGAAGGTCAGCAGGCGGGCCAGCACGTCATCCTGCAGCGGCAGATCGGAGCGGTCCTCGAAGAACAGCTGGGCTTCTTCTTCGTAGACATCCAGGCCGAGGTAGCCCAGCTGACCGTCCTTCAACGCCTCGATCAGCGCCGGTGTGTCGATCAGTGCACCGCGGCCGGTGTTGATCAGCATGGCGCCCGGCTGCAGCTGTGCCAGGCTCTGTGGATTGATCAGGTGGCGGGTGTGTTCGGTCAAGGGGCAGTGCAGGCTGATGATCTGTGCCTGGCGCAGCAGTTCTGGCAGTTCCAGGTAGCGGGCGCCCAGGGCCAGTAGCTCAGGGTTTGGATAGGGGTCGTAAGCCAGCAACTGGCAACCGAAGCCAGCCATGATACGGGCGAAGGCGGCACCGATCTGGCCGGTACCCACCACGCCGACAGTTTTGCCGTGGAGATCAAAGCCGGTCAGCCCATGCAGGCTGAAGTTGCCTTCGCGAGTGCGGTTGTAGGCCCGGTGCAGGCGGCGGTTCAGGGCCAGGATCAGGGCGACGGCATGTTCAGCCACGGCATGCGGCGAATAGGCCGGTACGCGCACCACGGCCAGGCCCAGGTCTTTTGCTGCCGCAAGGTCGACATGGTTGTAGCCGGCCGAGCGCAGGGCGATCAGGCGCGTACCGCCGGCGGCCAGACGCTTGAGCACTGCGGCATTGAGGTCATCGTTGATGAAGGCGCAGACCACCTCATGGCCGCCGGCCAGAGGGGCGGTGTCTTCGTTCAGGCGCGCTGGCTGAAAGTGCAGGTCCAGGCCATGGTTCGCCGGGATGTTGGCAAAACTGTCCTGATCGTAGGTCTGGCTGCTGAAAAACAATACGCGCATGAGGTCTTCCTGAGTCGATTGGGGGCAGTCTAACCGCGGGGGCTGTTGATCACCTTGCTTCAGGTCAGGCGCTCAGACGCGCCTGGGCTGTGAGGCGGATAATGGCCCGGTCCAGTTCGTCGAGGGCCCGCGGCGCTTCAGGGTCATTCTGTTTGAGCAGGGTTTCGCTGCGTTGACAGGCTGCCCGCAGCTGCGGCACCCCGCAGTAGCGCGAGGCGCCATTGAGGCGATGCACACGCTCGATCATGCCGTTGCGGTCGGCGGCTTCGCGGGCGACGCGGATCGCTTCGCGGTCGGCTTCCAGCGAAGCCAGCAACATAGCGAGCATATCGGCGGCCAGGTCCGGTTTGCCCGCTGCCAGGCGCAAGCCTTCTTCCGGGTCGAGGACCTTGAGTTCGCTGCTGTGGGCAAGGCGTTCGGGCATACGCTCGTTGTGCGGCGGCGTCAGGTTCAGGCCGGTCCATTTGAGCACCACTTGCGCCAGCTGGCGTTCGCTGATCGGTTTGGTCAGGTAATCGTCCATGCCGCTGTGCAGCAGGGCGCGTTTTTCGTTGGCCATGGCGTGGGCGGTGAGGGCGACGATCGGCAGGGGCGCGCCGCTCTGGCTGCTTTCCCACTGGCGGATCTGCTCGGTGCACTCGCGACCGTCCATGCCCGGCATCTGCACGTCCATCAGCACCAGGTCGAAGCGCTCATCCTGTACCGCCTGAACAGCTGCGTAGCCGCTGTCGACCGCGAGTACTTCGGCGCCGAGATCTTCGAGCAGGGTCTGTACCAGCAGCAGGTTGGCAGGGTTGTCGTCGACACACAGCACCTTGGGTAGGGGCTGGTCGCTACTGACCTTGGCTTCGCTGGCAGTGCGCCGTGGCTGGACCAGTTCCAGCAGGGCCCGGCGCACCTTGCGCGTGCAGGCAGGTTTGGCTTGCAGCTGGCCATGGGCGTTGGGCAGGTAAGGGTGGTAAAGCGCCTGCTCTGTGGTTGGGCAGAGCACCAGCGCCTGGCAGTCCAGGCGCTCCAGTTGCTGAATGTACTGGCCCAGACGTTCAGGGCTGACACTATCGAGGTTGACCCCCATGACTGCCAGGGTGAACGGTTCGCCAGCCATTCGCGCCGCGGCCACTGCATGCAGCAACGGGTCGATCGAATTGAACGTGGTAACGCGCAGGCCGCAGTCTTCCAGTTGATGCTCCAGCGCCTGGCGCGCCAGTTCGTGCGCGTCGACGATGGCGACCCGGCGTTCCACCAGCGATTGCAGCGGCAGGTCCTCGGCGTCGTCGCGGGCCTTGGGCAGGCGCAGGCTGACCCAGAACTGCGAGCCTTCGCCCGGGGTGCTGTCGACGCCGATTTCGCCGCCCATCTGCTCGATCAGACGCTTGGAGATCACCAGGCCCAGGCCGGTACCGCCCGGTTGGCGTGACAGTGAGTTGTCGGCCTGGCTGAAGGCCTGAAACAGTGCCCGTACATCCTGGTTGGACAGGCCAATGCCGGTGTCCTGAACGCTGATGCGCAGTTGCACGCTGTCCTCGTGTTCCTCTTCGAGCATGGCCCGGGTAACGATGGTGCCTTCGCGGGTGAACTTGATGGCATTGCTCACCAGGTTGGTGAGGATCTGCTTCAGGCGCAAGGGGTCGCCCACCAGCGACAATGGCGTGTCGCGATAGACCAGACTGACCAGTTCCAGCTGTTTGGCATGCGCTGCGGGAGCAAGAATGGTCAGGGTGTCCTGAATCAGGTCGCGCAGGTTGAACGGAATACTGTCGAGTACCAGCTTGCCCGCCTCGATCTTGGAGAAGTCGAGGATCTCGTTGATGATGCCGAGCAGGCTGCTGGCGGACTTCTCGATAGTGCCCAGGTAGTCGAGCTGGCGCGGGCTCAACTCGCTTTTTTGCAACAGGTGGGTGAAACCGAGAATGCCATTGAGCGGGGTACGGATCTCGTGGCTCATGTTGGCAAGGAATTCGGACTTGATCCGGCTGGCCTCCAGGGCCTCCTTGCGCGCCATATCCAGTTCGATGTTCTGGATCTCGATGGTCTCCAGGTTTTGGCGAACGTCTTCGGTGGCCTGGTCGATGCTGTGTTGCAACTCTTCATGGGCGCTGTGCAGGGTTTCGGCCATGCGGTTGATGCCGGCAGCCAGCTCGTCCAGCTCATAACTGCCCATCACCGGCAGGCGTTCTTCCAGGTTGCCGTCCTTGAGTTGGGTCACGGCGTGTTTGATCTGGCCGATGGGGCCATTGATCGTGCGGCTCATGCGCAAGGCCAGGAGTGCCGTGGCAAGCATGCCGAAGAAAATCAGCAGGAGGCTGGTGAACAGGCTGCGGTATCCGCGCAACAGGGTGCCGTCGTGGGACAGTTCGATTTCGACCCAGCCCAGCAGACGATCCGCTTCGTTCGGAACACGTTCGCCGGCGAGGTCGCGGTGGTGGCCGAACACCGGTAGCAGATAACGGGTGGCGTCTCTACCCGTACGCTGCAGCATTTCCGTACCGCCCCCGGCAGGTGCCTGGTTGAGCATGCTCGGGCCGGCGTGGGCGAGGTTGTTGCGCTCCGGGCCGAGGAAGGCCACGGCGCGCACATCCGACTGCTCCAGAGCCTGGGCGGCGATGCGCTCCAGCTGTGCCGGGTCGTGACGGACCAGGGCCGGTGCCACCAAAGGCGCCAGCTGTTCGGCAATCATCTTGCCGCGCTGCAGCAGTTGGGTTTGCAGTTCGTTCTGTTGTAGCCAGGTGAAATAGCTGCCCAATACCAGCGCCATCAAGCCGGCAGGTAGCAACGCCAGCAGCAACACGCGGCTGCGGATTCCCAAACGATTCAGCACGCAACTCTCCTGTGCCTGGCAAGTGCTGTAAGCCGCCGTCGATGCTTGCTGACGGACCAAGTCGGAAAAGTACCGCGCCTTCTCGCGCAATGCACTCACTTGTATCTACTTTTAACGTAGGCGAAATCTCCGGGGCCGTGCCGACGAGTAGTTGTGGGTTGCCTGCACCAGGCAATTACTCAATAATCGCGTAATTGAGAATTGCTAGCACCCGCCAATGAATCCCGTAGCTATTAGCGAATCCAACATACTTGCCATCGAGGACGATCCGGTCCTGGGTGCTTATTTGCATGAAGAATTGCAGCGGGGTGGCTTTAAGGTCACCTGGTGCAAGAATGGTCGCGACGGTCTGGAAGTGGCGCGCGAGTCGCATTTTGATGTGGTGCTGGTCGATATCCTGCTACCGGGGCTGAACGGCCTGGATGTCCTGGCAAAACTGCGCGAAAGCAGCTCGACACCGGTGATCATGATGTCTGCCCTGGGCGCTGAAGCCGATCGCATCACCGGGTTTCAGCGTGGAGCCGACGACTATTTGCCCAAACCCTTCAGCATGGCCGAGCTGCAGGTACGCATCGAGGCGATTCTGCGGCGTGTAGCGCTGGAACGCCGGCGCCAGGAACCGCCTTCGCCGCAACAGGGTGCCCTGCAGTTTGACGAGCAGACTTCTGATGTCTGCTGTGGTGGGCGCTGGGCCGGGCTGACCCTGAGCGAGTACCGTCTACTCGACATTCTGCACCGCAGTCATGAAGAAGTGCTGAGCAAGGCCTTCCTTTACCAGCAGGTGCTGCAGCGTGGCTATGCCCGTCATGACCGCAGCCTGGACATGCATGTCAGCCAGATCCGGCGCAAGCTCAAGACGATCGGTTACCAGGAGCGGGAACTACGCACGGTCTGGGGCAAGGGTTACGTACTCAGCGCCGCTGAGGTCAACTGAATTGCCCAATCGTCACTCATTGTTCTGGAAACTGGCGATTCTGCTGGTCGGTTTCTGCTTGCTGATGATCGGCCTGAGCTGGAGCTGGGGCCGTCATATGGAAACCCAGAACGCCTATCTCTCCGATCAGGCCCGGGTCACCTTGACCGACTATGCCGCTGCGGCCGAACGCGCCTGGGAGCAGGGCGGGCAGGCAGGGGTCGATGCCTGGATGGCCGAAACAGCCGCCAGTGAAGGTATCTGGTTGAATGTGCTGGGGCCAGACCTGCAGTCGTTGAGCAGCACCGCTCTGACCCCTGAGCAGAGTCGCAAGATCACCTTCCTGCGCGGCATCGACTGGCCGGTCAGTCGCCGGGTGATTGGCTTGCCCTGGATGCGTGTGCCGTTTGTCGAACACCCGGAGCAGGGCTTGCTGGTGATCGAATTGCCGGAACGCCTGATGCCCGGTCGCTACCGTCTGTTCTGGCAATTCATGACCAATGGCGTTATCCCGGGTTTGTTCACGCTGCTGTTTTGCGTAGGGCTGTACCGCATGTTGATCATGCCGCTGATCCAGTTGCGCGAGCAGGCCAATGCCTGGCGCGCGGATCAGTTGTCGGCGCGGGTCGCCAGCAGCACCACCAGCCGTCAGGACGAACTGGGCGAACTGGGGCGTGCTTTCGATGACATGGCTGAACGACTGCAGGGCACGGTAGCCCTGCAGCAGCAACTGCTGCGGGACTTGTCCCATGAGCTGCGCACGCCCCTGAGCCGCCTGCGTGTAGCCTGCGAAGGCGAAGCGGACGCCGGTCAGTTGCGTGAGCGCCTGGGCCGCGAAATCGACTGCATGCAGCGGCTGGTAGAGGACGCCTTGCAGTTGGCCTGGCTCGACACCGAGCGCACGCCAATGAGCAAGGAGCCGATCCAGGTTCAGGCACTGTGGGAAATGCTCGCCGAAGATGCCTGTTTTGAAAGCACCTGGCCGTCGTCGCAGCTGCACTGCAGCCTGGATGCTTCATGCTGGGTGCAGGGCAATCTCAACAGCCTGGCCCAGGCCCTGGAGAACATTCTGCGCAATGCCATCCGCCACTCTCCGGCCACCGGCGTAATCCGCCTGGGTGGTCGCCGTCAGGGCGATCATTGGCTGCTGTGGCTGGAAGACCAGGGTGGCGGCGTGGCCGAAGCTGAACTTGAGCGTATCTTTGCGCCCTTCACCCGGCTGGACGGTTCACGCCCGGGGGACGGAGGTTTTGGTCTGGGCTTGAGCATCGCCCGCAATGCCATCGCGCGCCAGGGCGGACGCCTGTGGGCGCAGAATACCGGTCAAGGCCTGCGGCTGAATATGCAGTTGCCGGTGGCAACTGAGCTGTAAGCTACAAGCTATAAGCGGAAAGAGAGTACAGCTTGCAGCTTGTGGCTTATAGCTTGTGGCTATAACGCCTACACATTGCGTGATATGGGCACGGCGCGTTTGCCGGTATGATAGGCGCCCCCGCAGTCTGGATTGCGAACTACGCCATGACCTTGCAGTACCCAACCATCGCCGATTGCGTCGGCAAC
>JAVXRI010000124.1:0-11945 GCA_036643775.1 Pseudomonas sp.
AGCAGGGTCGTCTTGACCGTGCCGATCTCCTCGATCTGCCCTTCGACCTCTCCAACCTGCACTTGTTGGCCCACTTGATAGAGCTCTCGCACATAGATTCCAGCCAGAATCTGCCCGGCAATTTCACGGCTGCCCAGGCCCATCGCCAGGGCAACGGCCAGACCAACGGTAATCAATCCAATGACGATTACATGGTTAAGCAGGTCGGTTTTGACCTCAAGCTGGCTGATTGCCACCGAAATACTGATGATAATCACCAGACCCTGGGCAATACGCCCGACACCGGCCGCGTACTCCAGGCCGATGCCTTCGGCGGCACCACGCACCAGGCCGTTGACCAGTTGTGCCAGCAACACACCTGCCAGCAACACCAGCGCTGCACCGAATACTTTCGGCAGATACAGGGCAAGCATGTCCAGTGTTGCAGAAACCCGCTCAAGGCCCAGGGACTCCGCGGCCGAGACAAGGAAAATCAACAACACGAACCAGTAGACGATCTTGCCGATCAAGGTCGAGATCGGCACCTGGATACCGACCCGGTCCAGCATCTTGGTCAGACCGGTGCCGCCCATCAGGCGATCCAGGCCCAGCTTGGCCAACAGCTTGGACAGCAAGGTGTCGAGCAACTTGGCGACGACAAAGCCCAGCAGCACCACGACCAGCGCGCCGAACAGATTGGGGATGAAGTTCGCCACTTTGGTCCACAACGCGGTCATCGCGGTGAGCAAGCTCTGGGTCCAGAGATTAAGTTCCATATTCAATCGGCCTTATCAGCTTTACGAGCGGTAGCGTTACGGCGGACCGGCGCAACGTGCGCCGAACCATTGTTGACGGCGATCATCAGCGCCTGGCTCCAGCGGCCAAGCAGGCTGAACAGATCGCCCGCACCAACCTGGCGGTTGGCGGTTTTCAGGACGCGCCCAAGGCAGGCATCGTCGTCGCGGTCGTGGCCGGACGGCGAAGCCTTGAGCAGGTCCCGCAGGGATTCTTCAAACGGATCGTGCATGGGCACCTCGCGCAATATCTGTCAAAGACGAGGTCGCTACGACACGGGTCACATGAACCCGGCAGGCAGTTTGTGACTGATTGTTCACAAAATTCATCGTCACACCCAGCGCAGGCGGCGGAACAGCCACCACTGCCCCAACGCCAGGGTCAGTACCAGCAGACTGGCGAAGAGAAAGCCGTAAGGGCTGTCGGAACCGGGAATGCCGCCAACGTTGATGCCCAACAGCCCGGTAACGAAGCTCATGGGCAGAAAAATGCAGGTGATGATACCGAAGCGGTACATGGTCCGGTTCATCCGCTCGCTGCGCCGCCGATCCTCGCTTTCAAGCACCAGGGCGGCGCGCTCGCGGGTCAGTTCGAGCTCTTCCAGATAGCGGGTCAGGCTGTTGTTGAGTTCGTTCCAGTAGTCGGCGTCATCTGCGGCGAACCAGTTCCACTTGTTGCGTGCCAGTTGCGCATAGATTTCCCGCTGCGGGTTGAGAAAACGCCGCAATCCGGCCGCACGCCGGCGGATCTGCTGCAGGCTACCCTGGTCCGGGGCATAGCGTTTGTCGGCTTCAAGTTTCTCTTCTTCGCCATCGACCACCTCCGACAGGTCGCTGATCAGCGCCTGGACCTTTTCGGTCAGCAGTTGCGCCATGCTCAGCAGCAGTTCGGAAGCAGTTTTCGGCCCGCGGCCATCGGTCAGTTGCTGCAGCAGTTCATCGCTGGCGCGCAACGGCCGCAGGCGTAGCGAGATCACCCGCTGGGCCTCGGCGAAAATACGCACCGAGACCATGTCTTCAGGTTCGGCGCCGGGATTGAGGTTGACCCCGCGCAAAAACAGCAGCATCTGCGCATCGAGCAGTGGCAGCAGGCGTGGGCGGGTGTTTTCCTCCAGCAACAGGTCGCAGGCGAACTCGTTCAAGCCGCTGTCGTGGCGCAACCAGGTACGGGTCTGCGGGTGGCTGCGATCCCAGTGCAACCACAGGCTTTCCTGGGGTTGCAGCGCAAGGGCGTCCAGTTCAGTTCGAGCGATCGCACGGGCACCGCCTTTTCCATCCAGCACCAGGGCGTGTACCAGCCCCCATTGTGCGTTCTCTTCCTCGAACATCCCTACCCCACAGACCGGTTTCAGAGCTTTACTCAGGCATTTTCAACGGACTTGGCGAGACGATCACGCCATTGTTGTCGGCGTAGATGTACTCGCCCGGACGGAAGGTCACGCCGGCAAATGTCACCACCACGTTGAGCTCGCCGACACCGCGACGTACGGACTTTCGCGGGTGGCTGGCCAGGGCCTGCACGCCGACGTCGGTCTGCGCGAGGATATCGACATCACGCACGCAGCCGTAGATCACCAGGCCTTGCCAGTGATTCTTCGCCGCCTTCTCGGCCAGCATGTCGCCCAGCAAGGCATGGCGCAGGGAGCCGCCGCCATCGACCACCAGGACCTTGCCCGTGCCATCGAGTTCGACCTGCTCCTTGACCCGCGAGTTGTCCTCGAAGCACTTGATGGTGACGATCTCACCACCGAAAGAATCGCGGCCGCCGAAGTTGCTGAACATCGGCTCCAGCACCTGCACCAGTTCCGGGTAGGCGTCGCACAGATCGGGGGTGAGATAATGCATGGGAAACTCCTGTCAGTTGCCAAGACAAAGGGATGTCACAGTTTCAATCAATTAACGAGGCCCAGCGGTCAAGCTTTAGACTCAAGGCTACACGTCGGCGCCGATTCGGTCACCTGCTGCGCAGTTTCGCCCAGCAAACTCGCCAAGGGATCGCGCAACCAGCGCTCGACCAGCGGCCATACCTGCACCTGAGCCGGCTTGCTGACCAGCATATCGACATGCCCGAAGTTGTCGAAGCCCTCCTCGCGCCCCAAGCGAACAAACTGCTTGTGCTCGCTGCCCAACTGCTCGAACAGCTTGCGACAGGCCCACACAGGGTCCTGATGGTCGCCAGCAGCGGCGACTGCCAGCACCGGAACATCAACCTCGGCCAGCCCGGCCCACCAGTCGCGATCCTTGTCGCCAAAGCGGCCAAACAGACCAAACCAGCGCATGCTTTCCAGGGCCAGGCCAATAGGCTCGTCCTCCGGACCGCGCTTGAGCCGTGAGCCGGATATCTGCCCGAAGCGCTTGAGCAGCAAACGCCCGCCCCACTCTACGGGTGGCAATTTCAATGGCCAGTAGGTACGGCTGACCTGGGTACCGAAAAATGCGGCACTGGCTATATGCTCAGCGCCCAGGTATTGACCGCCCAGGGCCGCTGCCAGGGTCGTACCGCCCAGCGAATGGCCGATCCAGTGCGCAGCACCGCCGCATTGCTCGCTGACAAAGGCGGCAATGACCGGCAAATCGTAACGGGCATAATCGGCGACACGGTTGTTTCGATAATTGCGATTGCGCGGCGACAGGCCGTGACCGCGCATTTCCGGAATCCACACATCGAAACCGGCGCGCGCCAGGTAAGCGCCCAGGCCAATGCCCCGGGGCGAGTACCAGAAGCGCCGGTTGGAAAAGCTGCCATGCAGCAGAATCACCGGGGTGCCACGCACCTCGGACTGGTCAGCCAGACCGAGACGGGTAACCGCCAGTTCAACGGTGCGATCCGGGCTGTTACCGGCCTTGATCCGGTAGACATCTTCGCTCAGATCACCCCGACGCTCTGCACTGAGCAAGGCCACGGGAAATAGAGTACTGCTGCTTTGCATAGGTTTCTTGCACGAAAAAGGGCGGGATCCATCACTGGAACACGCCCTGGAATACGGTCGAAACCTTCACCGGCCACAGCGGCCAGGTGAAGGTTTCGGCTCAGCGCATCAGTTCGCAGCCTGACCTTCGGCCAGGAAGAACCAGGTCTCGAGTACCGAGTCCGGGTTCAGCGAAACGCTTTCAATGCCTTGCTCCATCAGCCACTTGGCCAGGTCCGGGTGGTCGGATGGACCCTGACCGCAAATACCGATGTACTTGCCGGCCTTGTTACAGGCCTGGATGGCGTTGGCCAGCAGCTTCTTGACCGCAGGGTTACGCTCGTCGAACAGGTGAGCGATGATCCCCGAGTCGCGGTCCAGGCCCAAAGTCAGCTGGGTCAGGTCGTTGGAACCGATGGAGAAGCCGTCGAAGTACTCGAGGAACTCTTCGGCGAGGATGGCGTTGGACGGCAGCTCACACATCATGATCACGCGCAGGCCGTTGTCGCCACGGGCCAGGCCGTTTTCGGCGAGCAGGTCGACCACTTGGCTGGCTTCACCCAGGGTACGCACGAACGGCACCATGATCTCGACGTTGGTCAGGCCCATTTCGTTGCGCACGCGCTTGAGTGCACGGCACTCGAGCTCGAAGCAGTCACGGAAGGTTTCGCTGATGTAACGCGAGGCACCACGGAAGCCCAGCATCGGGTTTTCTTCTTCCGGCTCGTAGAGCTTGCCGCCGATCAGGTTGGCGTATTCGTTGGACTTGAAGTCCGACAGGCGCACGATGACCTTTTTCGGCCAGAACGCTGCAGCCAGGGTGCTGATGCCCTCGACCAGTTTTTCGACGTAGAAGCCGACCGGATCGTTGTAACCGGCGATACGCTTGTCGACGCTTTCTTTCAACTCGGCCGGCAGGCCGGCGTAGTTCAGCAGTGCCTTGGGGTGCACGCCGATCATGCGGTTGATGATGAACTCCAGGCGCGCCAGGCCGACACCGGCGTTGGGCAGCTGGGCGAAATCGAATGCGCGGTCCGGGTTGCCGACGTTCATCATGATCTTGAACGGCAGATCAGGCATGGCATCGACCGAGTTCTGACGAATGTCGAAACCCAGCTCGCCTTCAAAAATGAAACCGGTGTCGCCTTCGGCGCAGGAAACGGTCACGCCCTGGCCATCCTTGAGCAACTGGGTGGCGTTACCGCAACCGACCACTGCCGGAATACCCAGTTCACGGGCGATGATCGCCGCGTGGCAGGTGCGCCCGCCACGGTTGGTGACAATGGCGCTGGCGCGCTTCATCACCGGCTCCCAATCCGGGTCGGTCATGTCCGAAACCAGCACGTCGCCTGGCTGGACTTTGTCCATCTCCGAGACGTCCTTGATGATGCGCACCTTGCCGGCGCCGATGCGCTGGCCGATGGCACGACCTTCAACCAGTACGGTGCCGGTTTCTTTGAGCAGGTAACGCTCCATGACGTTGGCCTGGGCGCGGCTCTTCACCGTTTCAGGACGGGCCTGAACGATGTACAGCTTGCCGTCGTCACCGTCTTTGGCCCACTCGATGTCCATCGGGCACTTGTAGTGCTTCTCGATGATCATCGCCTGCTTGGCCAGTTCGCTGACTTCAGCGTCGCTCAGGCAGAAACGGGCGCGATCTGCCTTGTCGACATCAACGGTCTTGACCGAACGACCGGCCTTGGCTTCTTCGCCGTAGATCATCTTGATCGCTTTGCTGCCCAGGTTGCGACGCAGAATGGCCGGACGGCCGGCTTCCAGCGTGCCCTTGTGGACATAGAACTCGTCCGGGTTGACCGCGCCTTGCACCACGGTTTCACCCAGGCCGTAGGCGCCGGTGATGAACACGACGTCACGGAAGCCCGATTCGGTGTCGAGGGTGAACATCACACCGGCGGTGCCGGTTTCCGAACGCACCATGCGCTGTACGCCTGCCGACAGAGCCACCAGCTTGTGGTCGAAGCCCTGGTGGACGCGGTAGGAAATGGCGCGATCGTTGAACAGGGAAGCAAACACTTCCTTGGCGGCGCGGATGACGTTGTCGACGCCACGGATATTCAGGAAAGTTTCCTGCTGACCGGCGAACGAAGCGTCTGGCAAGTCTTCGGCGGTAGCCGAAGAGCGTACGGCCACGGCCATGTTCGGGTTGCCCTGAGACATTTCAGCAAAAGCGGTGCGGATTTCAGCGTTCAGTTGCTCGGGGAACTCGGCTTCCATGATCCACTGGCGGATCTGAGCGCCGGTCCGGGCCAGGGCGTTTACGTCATCGACATCCAGCGCGTCGAGCGCGGCATGGATCTGTGCGTTCAGCCCGCTCTGCTCGAGAAAATCACGGTACGCCTGAGCCGTAGTGGCAAAGCCGCCGGGAACCGAAACACCGGCGCCCGCGAGGTTACTGATCATCTCGCCGAGGGATGCGTTCTTGCCCCCCACATGCTCTACATCATGGACGCCGAGCTTATCGAGGGAAACTACGTACTCTACCAAGGTGATCTCTCCACTAACTGTGTTGGAAAAGCTCAGGTCGCCCGCCTGCCAGCTCTGGCTTGGCCGGGCGCTTGTGGCCTGGACCTGGAAAATAAGTGAGAATGCCGAACACGCTGTTCGGTAAACCGAACCTATCATATCCAAGATTCGTCATCAGCTTAAGGCCCAAGGCGCAAATGAAACGATCTGCTTTCTTTATCTCCGATGGCACCGGCATCACAGCCGAGACGCTGGGACAAAGTCTTCTAGCGCAGTTCGATACCATTCCGTTCAATAAATTCACACGCCCGTACATCGACAGCGTGGAAAAAGCGCGGGTCATGGTACAGCAAATCAATAGCGCCGCTGAAAAGGACGGTGCTCGCCCGATCATCTTCGATACCATCGTCAATCAGGATATCCGAGAGGTCCTGGCGACCTCCAATGGTTTCATGATCGACATTTTTTCGACCTTCCTGGCCCCGCTGGAGCAGGAACTGACAGCGCACTCGTCCTATTCGGTGGGCAAATCCCACTCCATTGGCGGCAACTCCAACTATATGGAGCGCATCGAGGCGGTCAACTTCGCCCTGGACAACGATGACGGTGCCCGCACCCATTACTACGACAAGGCCGACCTGATCCTGGTGGGCGTTTCGCGCTGCGGCAAGACCCCGACCTGTCTGTACATGGCCATGCAATTCGGCATCCGCGCGGCCAACTACCCGCTGACCGAAGACGACATGGAACGCCTGCAACTGCCCCAGGCGTTGAAAAACCACCAGCACAAGCTGTTCGGCCTGACTATCGACCCGGACCGTTTGACTGCCATTCGTCACGAGCGCAAGCCCAACAGCCGCTATGCCAGCTTCGCCCAGTGCGAGTTCGAAGTGCGCGAGGTGGAGAACCTGTTCCGCCGCGAGAACATTGCGCACATCAACTCTACGCATTTCTCGGTGGAAGAGATTGCGGCGAAGATTCTGGTCGAGAAAGGCGTAGAACGCAGGTTCAAGTAGGCACGCCCTTACCTGTAGGAGCGGATTCACCGGGACGCCGGACCGCCGCGATGGGTCGCAACGCGGCCCCCAAAATCGGGACTGCTCTGCAGTCCATCGCGGATGAATCCGCTCCTACAAAGGTCAAAAAAAGCCCCGGCAATTGCCGGGGCTTTTTCATTTCAGCTCAGACTCAGGACGGCACCACCGCCGCCTGCCCGCTCATGGCCAGATCCACCAGTTCGCGGTTGGCCACCGCATACATGGCGTAATCGGTACCGGTCGCGGCACGCAGTTCGTCCAGCATGGCGCGCCAGCGGTTGACCATCACACGGTGCTGATCCAGCCACAGTGTCACGCGGGCATCCATGTCTTGCGGCGCATCGGCCATCTGCAGCACCGAGATGGTGATCGCCCGCTGCTGCAGGTCGATGTCATCGCGGAACGACTCGCGGGCCAGCGCCTGCCAGTTGTTTTCCACCGACAGGTTACTGATTTCCTGCAAGTACCAGGTCAGGTCCAGGGCACTGCCCACCGCGAAGAAGGCCTTGGCCACTTCAGCCGGGTCCTGACCGGTAACGTCGGACGCTTCGATAATCGGCAACAGCGTGTACAGGTGCGTGGTACCAGCAACCATGCGCGCCAGCAACTCCGGCACACCGGCGTCGACGAAGCTCTGGTAGCGGGTCATCCAGCGCTCACGGGTCGGCCCTTCCAGCAGCTCGTCAAGCTTCAGCCCCAAGGCGGCGATCTTCGGCCCGAAGTGCGCCACGTCACGCCCGGCGTCCTGCTCGTTACGACGGCTACGCAGGAACCAGCGGGTTGCGCGGCGGCCCAGACGCATCAGCTCGTCCATCAGGGTCAGCTGGATTTCAGCCGGCACCTGATAGTCCAGTGCCTCGATCTGACGGAACCAGTGTGGCAGGTGGAAGATGTCACGCACGATCACGTAAGCACCGGCAACGTTCGCCGGGCTCATGCCGGTGGACTCTTTCAGGCGCTGAACGAAGGTGATGCCCATGTTGTTGACCAGATCGTTGGCGATCTGGGTGCTGACGATTTCGCGCTTCAGGCGATGGCGACGCATGGCTTCGGCGAACTTGTTCACCAGCGACGGCGGGAACGCGGTTTCCATGTCGCGGGTCAGGTAGTCGTCATCCGGCACCAGCGACTTGAGCAGCGCTTCCTTGAGGTCGATCTTGCTGTAGGAGATCAGCACCGACAGCTCGGCACGGGTCAGCCCCTGGTTGGCAGCCAGGCGTTCGGCCAGTTGCTCTTCCGTCGGCAGGAACTCGATGGCCCGGTCCAGCTTGCCACGGCTTTCCAGGTCGGCCATCAAGCGCTTGTACTCGGCAATGCGCTCACGGGCACGACGAGCCGCCAGGGACAGCGCCTGGGTCTGCTTGTAGTTGTTGCCCAGCACCAGACCGGCCACTTCGTCAGTCATGCTGCCCAGCAGCTGGTTACGCTGCTTCTCGGTCATGTCACCGGCCTGCACCACTTCGTTGAGCAGGATCTTGATGTTGACCTCGTGGTCGGAGCAGTCCACACCACCGGCGTTGTCGATGAAGTCGGTGTTGGTGGCGCCGCCATTGAGACCGAACTCGACACGGCCGAGCTGGGTCATGCCCAGGTTGCCGCCCTCGCCCACCACCTTGCAGCGCAGCTCGTCACCATCGACACGCAGCGCGTCGTTGGCCTTGTCGCCGACATCGGCATGGCTTTCTTCGCTGGACTTGACGTAGGTACCGATACCACCGTTCCACAGCAGGTCCACCGGCGCCTTGAGCAAGGCGTTGAGCAGCTCGGTCGGGGTCAGTTTGTCTGCCTCGATGGCGAAACGCTCTTTCATCTGCGGGCTGATCGCGATGCTTTTCGCGCTGCGCGGGAAGATCCCGCCGCCTTCGGACATGATGCTGGTGTCGTAGTCGCTCCAGGCCGAACGCGGCAGGTCGAACAGGCGCTTACGCTCGGCGAAGCTGCTGGCAGGTTCCGGGTTCGGGTCAATGAAGATGTGCAGGTGGTTGAACGCGGCGACCAGTTGCAGCTTCTCGGACATCAGCAAGCCGTTGCCGAACACGTCACCGGCCATGTCACCGACACCGACCACGGTGATCGGGTCTTCCTGCACGTTGATGCCGCGCTCACGGAAGTGACGCTGCACACCAACCCAGGCACCACGGGCAGTGATACCCATTTTCTTGTGGTCGTAGCCTGCCGAGCCACCGGAAGCGAACGCATCGCCGAGCCAGAAGCCGTAATCGATGGCGATGCCGTTGGCGATGTCGGAGAAGGTCGCGGTGCCTTTATCGGCCGCCACTACCAGGTACGGGTCGTCATCGTCGTGACGCACAACGTTGACCGGTGGCACCAGGGCGCCATCCTTGAGGTTGTCAGTAATGTCCAGCAGACCGGAAATGAAGATCCGGTAGCAAGCGATGCCTTCAGCCTGGATATCGTCACGGCTGCCACCCAGCGGCAGGCGCCGCGGCAGGAAGCCACCTTTGGCACCGACAGGCACGATGACCGAGTTCTTCACCTGCTGGGCTTTTACCAGGCCCAGCACCTCGGTACGGAAGTCTTCTTCACGGTCCGACCAGCGCAGGCCGCCACGGGCAACGTTGCCGAAGCGCAGGTGCACGCCTTCGACACGCGGCGAGTAGACGAAAATCTCGAACTTCGGCACCGGCTTGGGCAATTCGGGAATCAGCTTGGGATTGAACTTGAAGCTGAAGTACGACTTGGCCTGGCCGTGGGCGTCGGTCTGGTAGAAGTTGGTGCGCAGGGTCGCCTTGATCAGGTCCAGGTAGCGACGCAGGATACGGTCTTCGTTGAGCACCTGGACATCATCCAGGGCGGTCAGAATGGCCTGTTCCAGGCGCTGCTGCTTGTCGTCCAGATCTTCGCCGCTGAGCTTGCGCGCCAGGTAGAAGCGGGTCTTGAACAACCGGGTCAGCTCGCGGGCGATGTCGGTGTGGTTGTTCAGGGTGCTGGCGATGTAACCCAGGTCGAAGCCAAGGCGGATCTGCTTGAGGTAGCGGGCATAGGCACGCAGCAGCGCGACGTCGCGCCATGGCAGACCGGCGGTCAGCACCAGGCGGTTGAAGGCGTCGTTTTCTGCGTCACCTTTGACGATATGGACAAAGGCGTCCTGCAGGGTGTCGTTGAGCTGCTGGATGTCCAGATCCAGGCCTTCGCTGTAGGTGAAGGCGAAGTCGTGAATCCAGAACTCGCGGCCACTGGCATGGCGCAGGTGATACGGGAACTCCCCGAGCACGCGCAGGCCGAGGTTTTCCAGGATCGGCAGTACATCCGACAGTGCCAGCGGCGTATCGGCGTGATACAGCTTGCAGTGCAGCTGGCGCTCACCGAGCTGGGCCAGAGGCTGGTAGAAGCTCATGACCAGCGGCTTGCGCTCGGACAGGGTGAGCAAATGCTGCATGTCGACCACCGCCGAATGGGCGGCGAAGCGTTCGCGGTAGCCGGCCGGGAAGCCTTTCGGGAAGTCGGCCAGGACATTGGTGCCCTGGGCTTCGCCGAAGCTTTCGACGGTCAGGCTGGCGTAGTCGTCCTGCCACGAACGGCAGGCCTGGATCACTTCGTTTTCCAGCTGTTGCGGGTCGATGTCGATGCGGTTCTTCGGATCGACGCGCAGAATCAGTTGCACACGGGCCAGTACCGACTCGGAGAAGAAGGTCCAGAACTCGCAGTCGCTGGCCTTCAGGCGATCCATCAGCACCTGCTGGATCTTCTGCCGCACTTCGGTGGAGTAGATATCCCGCGGCACGTAGGCCAGGCAGTAGCAGAAGCGGCCGTACGGATCCTTGCGCAGGAACACGCGGATCTTGTTACGCTCCTGGATCTGCACGATCGACATCACCGTGCTGAACATCTCGTCCACCGGTGTCTGGAACAGATCATCGCGCGGCAGCACTTCCAGAACCTGCGCCAGCTCCTTGCCCAGGTGGGCTTTGGGGTCGAAACCGGAACGACGCTCGACTTCAGCGACCTTGCCACGGATATAGGGAATGTTGCGCACGCTCTCGCCGTACACCGAAGAGGTGTACAAGCCCATGAAGCGGCATTCCTTGATGACCTTGCCGTCGGCGTCCAACTGGCGGATCGATACGTAATCCGGGTAGGCCGGACGGTGCACGCGGCTCGGGTAAGCGGCCTTGGCGAAAGACAGCAGCAGCGGCTCGTTGAGGTAATTGACCGCGTAGTCTTCGATGCGCAGGTCTTCGGCGGTGAGGCCGGCGCGCAGCAGGCGGGTCAGGCCGAGGAACGACTGCTCGTCATAGACCAGCTGGCCGCCCTGGCCGTCAGCACGGACCACAAACTCTTCATAACCAAGGAAGGTGAAGTGGTTGCCCAGCAGCCACTCGAGGAAATCTTTGACCTCGGCTTTCTCGGCCTGGGCCGGGGCATACTTGGTTTGCTCGACCAGCGCCAGCAGATCGCGCAGCTTGGCTTTCATCGGTTCGAAATCGGCAACGGCGACACGCACTTCGGCAAGCACCTGCTCCAGCTCGCGAGTCAGCACATTGAGCTCGGCGGCGTTGGCGCAGCGGTCGATTTCCAGGTACATCAGCGATTCTTGCGAAACGCCCTCACCCTGGGTGCCCTTGGGCAGAATCTCCAGCAGCTCGCCCTTGGCCCCGCGACGCACGCTCAGTACGGTGGTCTGCAGGGTATGGATGCTGTAGCCGCGGCGGTTGAGCTCGGTGCGTACCGAGTCGACCAGGAATGGCAGGTCATGGTGCAGGACTTCGACCGCAGTGTGG
>JAVXRI010000125.1:0-11648 GCA_036643775.1 Pseudomonas sp.
GAAGCGGAATTAACGCTTCGAGTACTGCGGACGCTTACGCGCTTTACGCAGACCAACTTTCTAACGTTCAACTTCACGGGCGTCGCGAGTAACGAAGCCAGCTTTGCGCAGAGCGCTACGCAGGGTTTCGTCGTAGTCCATCAGTGCACGGGTGATACCGTGACGGATTGCACCGGCCTGGCCGCTGACACCACCACCGATAACGGTGACGTAGATGTCGAACTTCTCGGTGGTTTCGGTCAGTTCCAGCGGCTGGCGTACTACCATGCGCGCGGTTTCACGACCGAAGAACACGTCCAGAGAACGGTTGTTGATGGAGATGTTACCGGTACCTGGACGCAGGAAAACGCGAGCGGTTGCGGTCTTGCGACGGCCAGTGCCGTAATTTTGAGTCGCCGACATAATGAACTATTCCGTTAAATCTTCAGTTCTTGGGGCTGCTGAGCAGTATGAGGGTGAGCAGCGCCCGCATAGACTTTCAGCTTACGGTACATGTCGCGACCCAGCGGGTTTTTCGGCAGCATGCCTTTAACCGCGGTCTCGATCACGCGCTCTGGGGCCTTGGCGATCAACTTCTCGAAGTTGATTTCCTTGATACCGCCCGGGAAGCCGGAGTGGGAGTAGTACATTTTGTCCGAAGCTTTGGCACCAGTCACACGGATCTGCTCGGCGTTGATTACGACGATGTAGTCGCCGGTGTCAACGTGAGGAGTGTACTCTGGCTTGTGCTTGCCACGCAGACGGCTAGCGATTTCGGTAGCCAGACGACCCAGGGTCTGACCAGCGGCGTCAACTACGAACCAGTCGCGCTTTACTGTTTCCGGTTTAGCAGTAAAAGTTTTCATTCTTTATAGCCTCAGGGGCCGCCCAGCGAAAATAAGACGGCAGATCTTACTGGATAGTGCGTACCTTGACAAGTCAAGGACACAGCCGCACACGGACGCTATCGGGGGCTCGGGTCAGCGCGTCCAATATTCGGCAGGGTTCTTCTGTGTGGGGGGCATCACTCCCACACACAGAGAGGGGCTGAATTATCCAGATTGCGAAAAAAAATTCAACCTGCTTTTATGCTTCTTTTGCCAGGGAGACGCCAATGGACTACCGCCAGCTGGGCCGCACCGACCTTAATGTCAGCGCGCTGTGCCTGGGCACCATGACGTGGGGCGAACAAAACACGCAAGCCGAGGCTTTCATTCAGATCGAACGTGCCAAGGCCGCCGGAATCAACTTTATCGACACCGCAGAGATGTATCCGGTGCCGCCACGCCCGGAAACCTATGCCGCCACCGAGCGCATCATCGGCAACGGGTTCAAGGCCCGTGGTGATCGTGGCGACTGGATCCTGGCCAGCAAGGTCGCAGGCCCCGGCAATGGCATCAGCCACATTCGCGACGGCCAACTCAAGCACAACCGCCAGCACATCGTCAGCGCCCTGGACGAAAGCCTCAAGCGCCTGCAAACCGACTGGATCGATCTTTATCAGTTGCACTGGCCGGAGCGCAGCACCAACTTCTTCGGCAAGCTGGGCTACCAGCACCTGCCTCAGGATCACTTCACTCCGCTGGAAGAAACCCTGGAAGTACTCGACGAGCAGGTCAAGGCCGGCAAGATCCGCCATATCGGCCTGTCCAACGAAACACCCTGGGGCACCATGAAGTTCCTGCAACTGGCCGAGAGCCGGGGCTGGAGCCGTGCAGTGTCGATCCAGAATCCCTACAACCTGCTCAACCGCAGCTTCGAAGTGGGCCTCGCGGAAATCGCCATCCGTGAACAATGCGGCCTGCTCGCCTACTCGCCGCTGGCCTTCGGCATGCTCTCGGGCAAATACGAAGATGGTGCACGGCCAGAGAAAGCCCGCCTGACCCTGTTCAGCCGCTTCTCGCGCTACTCCAACCCGCAGACCGTGGCGGCCTGCAGCCGTTATGTAAAGCTCGCTCGCGACCACGGCCTGGATCCGGCACAGATGGCCCTGGCCTTTGTCACCCGCCAGCCATTCGTGACCAGCAACATCATCGGCGCGACGACTCTGGAGCAACTGGACAGCAACCTGGCCAGCGTCGACCTCAAGCTCTCCGACGAGCTCCTGGCAAGCATCGAAGCCATCCACCAGGACCAGCCCAACCCAGCCCCCTGAGGCGCATTGGCGGTTCCCGTGCAATGCGCGGGAACCGAGGGTAGACACAACGGCCAAAAAATAAGACGATCCAGCCGGTGATTGACCACTCTACCCTATAAGAATAACGAAAATGATGTTTACCCAACCCACCGCGTCCTTGCGGCGCGTCAGTATCCTGGCCATCGATAATGTCTTTGCCTCGACGCTCATGCAGGCCAAGGATTTCTTTCACCTGGCCAGCCTGCGTTATGGCAAGCAGCTTGGCCTGGGCTTGCAACCGATGTTCGAGACTCGCCTCGTCAGCCCCGACGGCCTGCCTGTGCGCAGTTTCAGCGAAGTCCAGCTCCCAGTGGACGGCGGCCTGGAACAGGCCGACGTGATTATCCTGCCGGCCTTCTGGGACGATTTTGATGCGCTCTGCCAGCGCTACCCCCAGGTCCTGCCCTGGCTGCGCGAGCAACACGCCCGCGGCGCGGTGCTCTGCGGCGAAGCCAGTGGCGTGTTCTGGCTGGCTGAATCCGGTCTGCTCGACGGCAAAGAGGCGACCACATACTGGCGTTTCTTCAACCAGTTCGCCGAACGCTATCCCAAGGTCAGCCTCAATCAGGACAAGCACCTGACCGACGCCGACAATCTCTATTGCGCTGGCGGCACCACCTCGGCGTGCGATCTGTATATCTACCTGATCGAACGCTTCTGCGGCGCCAACGTCGCCCAGGCGGTGGCCCGCGACACCCTCTATGAGGTGCAGCGCAGCTACACCCCGGGGCGCATGGGGTTTGGCGGACAGAAGCTACACCAGGACCTGATCATCCTGCAGATCCAGCATTGGCTCGAAGAGCACTTTGCCGACAAGTTCCGCTTCGAAGATGTGGCGCGCAACCATGGCATGAGCATCCGCAACTTCATGCGCCGCTTCCAGAGCGCTACCGGCGACAAGCCGTTGCACTACCTGCAAAGGCTGCGGATCGAGACGGCGAAGGGATTGTTGTCAGGCTCGCGCAAAAGCATCAAGACCATCAGTTATGAGGTCGGCTATGACGATGCGAGTTTCTTTGCGCGCCTGTTCAGGCAACACACGGAACTGTCGCCGAATCAGTATCGGCAGCAGTTCATGCAGGAGGCCTGAAGGCCTCCTCAGCTTCAAGCTGGAAGCTACAAGCGGCAAGCAAGAGCAGTACGCGGTCAGCTCTTGATTGTGCTTGCAGCTTGTAGCTTGAAACTTGCAGCTGCCCTATTACGGCTTATGCGCCCGCGACAGGAATTCGTGGGACTGCATTTCCAGCAAGCGGCTCAGCGTGCGCTGGAATTCAAAGGTCAGGCGACCACCGGTATACAAGTCCTTGAGCTCAACCTCAGCCGAGATGATCAGCTTGACGTTGCGGTCATAGAATTCGTCGACCATGTTGATGAAGCGCCGGGCGATGTCATCAGTAGCCACACTCATCTGCTCGACATCACTGAGCAGCACGGCATGGAAAATCTTGCCCAGCTCAATGTAGTCGTTCTGGCTACGCGGGCCATCGCACAGTTCACGGAAGTCGAACCAGGCCACATCATCACAGGTGCGCAACGCACGAATTTCGCGGTTCTCAACGACCAGTACATCGTTCTCCACCGCCTGGGTGCACTCCGGCGTCAGCGCGCGGAAGCTCTTGCGCAGGCTTTCGTGGGCCGCTTCGTCCAGCGGGAAGTGGAACAGCTCGGCCTGCTCCAGATGACGCAAGCGATAGTCGACGCCGCTGTCGACGTTGACGATCTCGGTGTTCTGCTTGATCAGAGCGATAGCCGGCAGGAAGCGCGCGCGCTGCAGGCCGTCCTTGTACAGGCCGTCCGGGACGATGTTGGAAGTGGCCACCAGGGTTACGCCGTTCTTGAACAGCTCCTCCATCAGGGTGCCAAGGATCATCGCGTCGGTAATGTCGGAGACAAAGAACTCGTCGAAGCAGATCACCCGCGCCTCATCGGAGAAACGCTTGGCGATGATGGTCAGCGGATTCTTCTCACCCTTGAGGGTTTTCATTTCCTCGTGCACACGCTTCATGAAGCGGTGGAAGTGCGTACGCACTTTCTGCTGGAACGGCAGTGCTTCGAAGAATGTATCGACCAGGTAGGTCTTGCCGCGCCCTACCCCACCCCAGAAATACAAACCCTTGACCGGTGCCTGCTCTTTCTTGCCGAACAACTTGCCGAATACACCCGGCTTGCTGTTCTGCGCCGCGATCAGATCGTCGTACAGGCGCTGCAGATGACGCACCGCAGTTTCCTGCGCCGCATCATGGAAGAATTCGGGACGTTTCAGATCTGCTTGATATCGTTCTAGGGGCGTCATAATTCGTTAGCAAGGTAACAAAAACGGGCCGTCACTGTAGCGACGGCCCCGGATAATGGCAATCAGACTTGCGTCTGGCCGTTCAGTCCTGCTGTGGTTGCAAGGCAGCGCGCAGGCTCTCGATCGCCGCGTCACGCGCAGCTTCATCGGCCAGTTGCGGACCGTCGGCAACGCACTCACCTTCCAGCCACAGGCTGAAGCCCAGACCTTCAGTACGTACGTCCAGTTCGCCGCCCTGCTGCAGTTGCTTGCTCACCGCACCTGCAGTCTTGCCATCGGCGAAGTTGCGCGACAGCAGCAGTTGCTCACCGTCGGCCGCCAGCAGACGGAAACGGAAGCTGCCGTCGTCTTCACGGAAGCTGACAAAGCGCGCCGCCTTGGCAGCTTTCTTTTTGACCTGGGCAGTACCCTGCTCGATGCTGCGGAACGAACGCAGGCCAACGGCCTCACGCAGCTGTTCAAGGAACGGTGTTGCCACCTTGCGGGCTTTCTGGGCACCGGCCAGGAGAATGTCTTCGAGGTCAGCCGGGCGGCTGATCAGTTGGTGATAACGCTCGCGCGGCTCACTCAATTGACCATCGAGCAGCTGGAACAGACGCTGCTTGGCCTCGCCCCAACCCAGGCCCTGCAGCAGCTCGCTGCGGAACTCGTCGGCTTGTGCCGGGGTGGCGAAGGCCTGGAACAGGGTGAACAGGTGCGAATTGTCCGGGTCTTTGGCTTCGCCCGGGGCGCGGGAGTCGGTAACGATCCGCGAGATCGCGTCCTTCATGTCCTTGGCGCTGGTGAACAACGGAATGGTGTTGTCGTAGCTCTTGGACATCTTGCGACCGTCCAGGCCCGGCAGCGTCGCCACGCTTTCTTCGATCAGCGCTTCGGGCATGGCAAAGAATTCCTTGCCCTGGCCGAACAGGTGGTTGAAGCGCTGGCCGATATCACGGGCCATTTCCACGTGCTGGATCTGATCGCGGCCGACCGGCACCTTGTTGGCGTTGAACATCAGGATGTCCGCGGCCATCAGTACCGGGTAGCTGTACAGGCCCATGCTGATACCGGCATCCGGGTCTTCACCGCTCTCGACGTTCTTGTCCACCGAGGCCTTGTAGGCGTGGGCACGGTTGAGCAGGCCCTTGGCCGCCACGCAGGTCAGCAGCCAGGTCAGCTCGGGGATTTCCGGAATGTCGGACTGGCGATAGAAGGTCACCCGTTCCGGGTCCAGGCCACCGGCCAGCCAGGTCGCGGCGATTTCCAGACGCGAGCGCTGGATGCGCTGCGGGTCATCGCATTTGATCAGGGCGTGGTAGTCGGCCAGAAAGTAGAACGAGTCGACACCTGGCTCACGGCTGGCGAGGATTGCCGGGCGGATGGCACCGGCATAGTTGCCCAGGTGAGGCGTGCCCGTGGTGGTGATACCGGTAAGGATGCGCGTAGTCATGGGTAATCGCTTATCAGGCTTGTATCAGTTCGAAAGGCGCGGCAGCACCAGTTCCTTGAGGTCGGTGAGCTTGCCATGGAAAAAGTGTCCGCATTCTGCCACTTTCAGCAGCTCATGGGGGCGCTGGAGTGCCTCGGACCAGGCGTAGACCAGTTGCGGATCGATCACTTCGTCGGTTTCCGGCTGGATTACGCTCAGGGCGCAGACTTGTGGCAAGACATCGTGATCCTGCAAGCGCATCACCGCCGGTGCAACCATGAACAGCTGCTTGAGCTCGATACCCTGTGCTTCCAGACGCCCGCCGAGGCTGGCCGCGACGAAGCCGCCAAACGAAAAGCCCATCAGGGTCAGAGGCAACTGCGGGTGTTTTTCCAGCAGCCAGTTCGCTGCAGCCTGGGCGTCATCGACTTCGCCGCTGCCCATGTCATGGCTGCCGGCACTGGCGCCAACGCCACGGTAGTTGAAACGCAGGGTGATGTATCCGGCATCGCGGGCGGTGCGCTGAAGCATCGACACGACCTTGTTGGTCATGGTCCCACCCTGCACCGGGTTGGGGTGACAGAGCAGTACCACGCCGCGCGCATCGGCAACATCAAGGTACAAGGCTTCCAGTTGGCCGACCGGGCCATCGATGAATATGGGGGTTTCGCGGATAAGCAAGGATAAACTCCGTGACCTCGGAAAGGGTCGACTCGTCTAGCTGAATGATTCTGTCTGAGATATTTGCGATGGTTCGCGGTATACAGCGCAGGTCCGAGCCGTTAACGTAAAGCAAAGCCGTTTATAGAGGAAGGACTCGTGGAACTCTCGCTCTTAGTTTGGTTGTTGCCGACCCTGGCCCTCGTCGTGGGCGTTGTCGTTGGTTTCCTGGTCGCCCGCCTGCTGCCCAATGCCGCGCCAAGCAGTACTCAGCGGCAGCTGGATGATATCCAGGAACGCTTCGACAGCTACCAGAATGAGGTGGTTACTCACTTCAACAGTACGGCTGCGCTGGTCAAGAAACTGACCCAAAGTTATCAGGAAGTTCAGGACCACCTGGCCGATGGCGCCAACCGCCTGGCCCTGGACGAACTGACCCGTCAGCGCCTGCTGGCCGCTCTGCACTCGGAAGCCGTGCAGGCCCCACGTGATCGTCTGACGCCGCCCAAAGATACCGAAGTACCGCGTGACTACGCGCCGAAAGCGCCGAACTCACCGGGCATGCTCGACGAGCACTACGGACTCAAGCGCAACTGAGAAAAAGCCCCGCCGATTGGCGGGGCTTTTTATTGGGCTGCGTTACAGCTCACTTCGGAGTCTCTCTCAGCTGTACCAGGGCGCGTCCCCCGCTCGCTGCCCGTAGCGCTCCAGTGCTTGCTCAAGCACCTGTCGCTCCACGCTCCCATGGCGCACCAGACTGTGCAAACTGGCCAGGACGATACTAAAGCGATCAACCTCGAAAAACCGCCGCAACTGCTGTCGTGTATCGCTGCGACCGAAGCCATCGGTGCCCAGGGTGACATAGGGCGCCTGTACATACTCGGCAATCAACTGCGGCCAGGCGCGCACATAGTCCGTGGCGGCAATGACCGGCGCACTGCCCTCCAGACAACGCTGGACGTGGCTACTACCGTCAACAACGCCCTGCCCCAAGCGGCTCGCCCGCTCGACGTCGCGCGCCTCGCGCGCCAGCTCGCTGAAGCTGGTGACACTGAACACTTCACTTGCAATCTGCCAATCGGCTGCCAGCAGTTCACTGGCGGCAATCACTTCGCGCAAGATCGCCCCCGAGCCCAGCAGGCGAACACGCCCCCTGGCCTGGGTCACGTGCTGTTCGACATAACGGTACATGCCACGCAAGACCTCTTCGTGCACCTGCTCGGGCAGGGACGGCTGTGGGTAGTTTTCGTTCATCACCGCCACGTAGTGAAACTCGTCACACTGCTCGGTCAGCATGCGCCGCGCCGCGTACTCGAGAATCACCGCCAGCTCGCCGGCAAAACACGGCTCCCAGGCCCGGCAGTTGGGCACCATCGACGCCATCACCAGACTCGAACCGTCCTGATGCTGCAAACCTTCCCCACCCAAGGTCGTGCGCCCGGCCGTAGCGCCCAGCAACAGACCGCGGGCACGCTGGTCGGCAGCGGCCCAGATCAGGTCGCCGACCCGCTGGAAGCCGAACATCGAGTAGTAGATGTACACCGGCAGCATCGGCTCGCCATGCACCGCGTAGGACGTTGCCGCCGCCACCCACGAAGAAATCGCCCCGGCTTCGGTGATTCCTTCCTCCAGCAGCTGGCCGTCACGCGCTTCCTTGTAGGACAGCAACGACCCGGCATCCTCAGGCTCATAGCACTGGCCCAAGGGTGAGTAGATGCCGATCTGGCGGAACAGGCTGGCCATGCCAAAGGTCCGCGCCTCGTCGGCGACGATGGGCACTACACGTGCGCCCAGCTCCGGGGCCTTGAGCCAGGCACTGAGCATTCGAACCGCCGCCATGGTGGTGGACATTTCCTTGCCATCGGCCTGCAAGGCAAAGCCGCCCATAACCTCCAGCGCAGGCACCGGCACCCGGCGCGCGTCGCTGCGCCGGGCGGGCAAAGGCCCGCCAAGGGCAGCTCGACGCTCACGCAGGTAGCGCATCTCGGCGCTGTCGTCGGCTGGGCGATAGAACTGTAACTGCTCGACCTGGCTATCGCTGAGCGGCAAATGAAAGCGATCGCGGAACGCCAGCAAGGCCTGGACGTCGAGCTTCTTGGCTTGGTGCGCGGTCATGCGCGACTCGCCGGCCGCGCTCATGCCATAACCTTTCTTGGTCTTGGCCAGGATGACTGTTGGCCGTCCCTTGCAGGCCTTGGCTGCGGCAAACGCGGCGTACAGCTTGCGCAAATCATGACCACCACGCTTCAGTGCGTTGATCTCGGCAGAGCTCATGTGCTCGACCAGTTTCTGCAAGGCCGGTTGCTGGTTGAAGAAGTGTTCGAGGTTGTAGGCGCCATCCTTGGCGCCAAGGTTCTGGAACTGGCCATCCGGTGTCGCCGCCAGCTGACGCAGCAAAACATGTTCGGTATCACGGGCAAACAGGGCATCCCACTCCGAACCCCAGAGCACCTTGATCACGTTCCAGCCTGCGCCGCTGAACAGGGCTTCAAGCTCTTGAATGATCTGGCCATTACCGCGTACCGGACCGTCAAGGCGCTGCAGGTTGCAGTTGACCACAAAGGTCAGGTTGTCCAGTTGCTCGCGCGCGGCCAGAGTCAGACCGGCGATGGACTCCGGCTCGTCCATCTCACCGTCGCCGAATACTCCCCAGACATGCCGGGCACTGGTGTCGAGCAGTTGGCGGTTGTGCAGGTAACGCATGAACCGCGCCTGGTAGATCGCGTTGATCGGGCCGATGCCCATGGAGCCTGTGGGAAACTGCCAGAAGTCAGGCATTAGCCAGGGGTGTGGATAAGAACACAGGCCATTGCCCGCGACTTCCTGCCGGTAACTGGCCAGTTGCCCTTCACTCAGCCGCCCTTCGAGAAACGCCCGGGCATAGATGCCAGGTGCCGAATGCGGCTGGAAGAACACCAGGTCGGCGGTGCGTTGGCCACTGCCTGATTCACCCCGGAAAAAGTGCTGAAAGCCGACCTCGAAGATTTCCGCTGCCGAGGCGTAACTGGCGATATGTCCGCCGAGGTCGCCATAGGCATGGTTGGCGCGCATCACCATGGCCAGGGCGTTCCAGCGCAGCAGGCTGGTGATGCGTTCTTCAAGCTCCAGATCGCCCGGGTAAGCGCCCTGCTGCTCCACCGGCAAAGTATTGCGGTAGGCCGAAAATGGCTGGGCACCGCGTTCCAGGCCCAACTCACGTGCATGTGCTTCCAGTTGCTCAAGCAGGAATCGCGCACGCTCGGGGCCGCAGTGCTGCAGGGTCGAATCCAGCGCATCGAGCCACTCGGCGGTTTCCCCCGGGTCACTGTCGACCTGCGGGTCATCACCGAGGCGACGCGGCACACCTTCACCTGGCACAAGGCTCATCATTGCCACCATTGCATTGACCTCATCCTTGATGGTTTCAGGCGCAGGCTTTCAGAGCCTGTTCGATATCGGCCAGCAGATCGTCGATATCTTCAAGACCGACCGACAACCGTACCAACCCTTCCGAGATGCCGTACTGGGCACGCTCCTCAGGGGTATAGCTGGAATGGGTCATGCTTGCCGGGTGCTGGGCCAGCGACTCGGCATCCCCCAGACTGACGGCACGACTGAACAACTGCAGGGCATTCATGAAGCGCCGCCCGGCGCTGATCCCGCCCTTGAGTTCGAAGGCGATCATGCCGCCAGGCAAACGCATCTGGCGCTGAGCCAGTTCATATTGAGGGAAGCCAGACAGGCCGGGATAGTTGATCAGCTCCACTGCCGGATGCTGCTGCAGGTACTCAGCAACGGTCTGGGCATTGCTGCAATGACGCTCCATGCGCAAGGTCAGGGTTTTCATGCCGCGCATCAGCAAAGCGGCGTCCTGCGGTGACATCACCGCACCGGTCATGTCCTTGAGGCCCTCCAGGCGAACCCGGTCGACCAGCGCTTTGCGCCCTACCACCAGGCCGGCGGTGATATCGCCATGACCACTCAGGTACTTGGTCGCCGAATGCACCACCAGGTCGGCACCCAGCTCCAGCGGTCGTTGCAGGTACGGTGTGCAGTAAGTGTTATCGACCACCACGGTGATATCGCGCTGATGGGCCAGGCTTGCCACCGCGGCAATATCGGCCATCTGCATGTTCGGGTTGGCCGGCGTTTCGAAGTAGATCACCTTGGTTTGCGCACTGATGGCCGCCTCGACCGCCTGCAGGTCGGTCATATCGACATGACGAACCTTGACCCCGAACTCACCGATGCCATGGTGCAGGAAGGCAAAGGTACAGCCGTACAAGGTACGCCCGACCAGCACCTCATCACCTGGCCGCAACAGCGTCCACAAAGTGGCGGTTATCGCCCCCATGCCCGAGGCCAGCGCCAGTCCGGCCTCACCGCCCTCAAGCGATGCCATGCGGTCTTCCAGCAGGGCCAGGGTGGGGTTGGAGATACGCGTATAGAAATGCCCGCCCTGTTCGCCGGCAAAGCAGGCTGCGCCGTACTCAACCGTAGGAAACGCGAACGTGGCAGTCTGGTAGACCGGCGGAACCAGTGAACCCTGGTTGGCCAGTGGGTCATAGCCGTGGTGGATGGCACGGGTAGCAAAACCTGAATCCTTGGTGGAGCCGCTCATGACTACAGCCTCTTGTGATTTGTTATAAGCTTATGCCACTGAGGTACTGATTTTTTTCCAAATATGACCACTGCCAAGGGTGGTTATTGACAATAAAACAATGAATTCAGGCCACGGAGGGCAAATCATGCCTGCCGCCATCGACCGTACCGACCGCGCCTTGCTGGCCGCGCTGCAAGACAACGCGCGACTGACCATTTCCGAGTTGGCCGACAACGTCGCTCTGACCACCTCGCCGTGCTGGCGACGGGTCAAGTTGCTTGAGGAGAACGGCTACATCACCGGCTACCAGGCCGTCCTGTCACCCAAAGCGCTGGGCTTTGGCGTCACCGCCTTCGTCAGCATCATGATGGACTCGCACTCCAAGGACATGGCCCGGGCCTTTGAGCAGCGGCTGATGGAGATTCCCGAGATTGTCGCCTGCCACAACATCTCCGGACGCTATGACTTCTTGCTGGAGATTCTGGCTCGGGATCTGGAATCGTTCGGCGAGTTTGCCCGCGAGGTACTGCAGACATTGCCGGGGGTG
>JAVXRI010000126.1:0-11297 GCA_036643775.1 Pseudomonas sp.
TGGCCCTGAACAAGGCCAAACTGCCGCAAGAGGTGGTCGATGCCCTGCGTGCCCGTGGCGAACTGCCGCAGGAAAAGCTCGAAGCCCTGGCCGCGTTCACCCGTGAAGTCATCGCCACCCGTGGCAACGTCAGCGACGCTGGCTACAACGCCTTCCGTGAAGCAGGCTATGGCGAAGGTCATGCCCTGGAAGTGATTCTCGGTGTGAGTCTCGCCACCCTGTGCAACTTTGCTAATGTGTTCGCCCAGACGCCGCTCAATGACGAGCTGAGCAAGTACCGCTGGCAGCCTTCGGCATAACGAACCCTTGGCGCCGGCGCAGGCTGGCGCTTTTTTTAAAGGAGTAAACGACATGCTCGATCCCGCATTGGCCACATGGCTGGATGCGCAGGCCGAAGCCCTCGATCTGGGGCACTGCGATCCGCAGGCGGTGCTGGGGCAGTTGGCGGCAGCGCAGGTGTTGCGCGTCGGTATCGACGAGGCCCTGGGCGGCACTGGCGGCACGGTCGCCGACGCGGTAGAAAGCGTTGCCAGCGTGGCCAGTCATTCCCTGGCGGCTGCCTTCGTGTTCTGGGGCCAGCGCGCCTTCATCGAATACCTGCTGCACAGTCCGAATGCCGCTCTGCGTGAACGTCTGCTGCCCAAGCTGCTCAGCGGTGAGCTGGCCGGTGCTACCGGGCTGTCCAACGCCATGAAATACCTGTCCGGCATTGAAGCGCTGCAAGTCAAAGGGCTTGCCGATGCACAGGGCTGGACCCTCGACGGTCGCCTGCACTGGGTCACCAACCTGCGTAAGGGTGGTTTCGTGGTGGCGGCAGCGATTGAAGAAGAGGGCGCATCACCGTTCGTGCTGGCAATTCCGGACAACGCTGGCGGGCTTACCCGCTCCGACGACCTGCAATTGATGGGGCTGCAATCGAGCAACACCGCAGCCTTGAGTTTCGAACAGGTGGCAATCAGTCGTGACTGGCTGCTGCACGAAAACGCCAAGCAGTTCCTGCCTGCGGTTCGCCCTTCTTTCCTGGGCTTGCAATGTGGCATGGCCATCGGCCTGACGCGGCGCTCGTTGAGTGAAGTCGAAGGCCACCTGCAAGGCGCGCGCTCGTTCCTCGGCGAGGCCTTGAGTGTGTTGCGCGAGCGCCTGGAAAACACCGTCGCCGAATTGAAAAAAGGCCTGCTTGATGGTCGCTTCCTGAGCCAGCCGGCAGCCTTGTTCAAGCTACGCATCATTCTCGCCGAGACGGCTGCCGATGCCGTGCAGCTGGAGCTGCAAGCCAGCGGTGGCAAGGCGTACCTGAGCGCGCATGGCGCAGGCTTCGCCCGGCGCTGGCGCGAATCGGCATTCGTGCCGATCGTCACGCCAAGCCTGGTGCAGTTGCGCGCCGAGCTGCAGCGGCAGGCGTCGACAGCATGACGCACGTGTTGCTTGAAGCCCGCGGGATCAGTCTCGGATACCCGCGTGAACAAGGCTGGCAGAGCGTGCTGGAAAACTTCGACCTGCAGCTGGCACCGGGGGAGGTGATCACCATTCTCGGCCCCAGTGGGGTCGGCAAGTCGAGCCTGCTACGGGTGCTCGCCGGTTTGCAGCAGGCACGCAGCGGTAGCGTCAGCCTGCTCGGTGAGCCGCTGCAAGGACCGCATCCGCGCCTGGCAGTGGCGTTCCAGGATCCCAGCCTGTTGCCTTGGCTAAGCCTGGAAAACAACGTCGCCTTCGGCCTGGATTTTGCCCGTCAGCCAAAGATTGCGGCCAGCGAGCGCCGTGCGCGCATTGACCATGCCATCGAAGCGGTGGGCCTGCAGCACGCCCGCGAGCAGTACCCGGCGCAGCTTTCCGGTGGCATGGCGCAACGCACCGCGCTGGCCCGCTGTCTGGCGCGCCAGCCGCAGGTGCTGTTGCTTGATGAACCCTTCGGCGCCCTGGATGAAGTCACCCGCGCCGACATGCAACAACTGTTGTTGCAACTGATCGCCCAGCACAACACCGCGGCGGTCCTGATTACCCACGATATCGACGAAGCCTTGCTGTTGTCCGATCGCGTGCTGCTACTGGGCAACCACCCGGCGCACACCCTCGGCCAATGGCACATTGACCTGCCGCAACCGCGTGAGCAGCGGGTCGAGGAACTGGGCGCGCTGCGTATCGACATCCTCAAAACCCTTCGGCGGGCCAGCCGCACTCCCGAACCTGATTCTGAACCCTTGCCGCTGCCGTCGGAGACTGCCCATGTGCCTGGACGACTTCACCCACACTCGTCGTGATTTCATCAAACTCAGTGCCTTGCTGACCGCTGGTGGCGCCATGCCGCTGCTGAGCAGTCTGCAGGCGCGTGCCGCCAGCGATCCGGATGCACCGGTGCGCATCGGCTACCTGCCGATCACCGACGCTACGCCATTGCTGGTGGCCCATAACAATGGCCTGTTCGAAGCCGAAGGCATCAAGGCCGAGCGGCCGGTGCTGCTGCGCAGCTGGGCGCAGGTGATCGAGGCGTTCATCTCCGGTCAGGTCAACGTCATTCACCTGCTTTCACCCATGACGGTCTGGGCGCGCTATGGCAGCAAGGTGCCGGCCAAGGTGGTGGCCTGGAACCATGTCGGGGGTTCGGGCCTGACCGTGGCGCCGGGCATCACCGAGGTCAAGCAACTGGGCGGACAGACCGTGGCGATTCCGTTCTGGTATTCGATTCACAACGTGGTGGTGCAGCAACTGTTCCGCGACCACGGCTTGACGCCGGTATCGAAACCGACCACCGCGCAATTGGCCGCCAACGAGGTCAATCTGGTGGTGCTGCCACCGTCGGACATGCCGCCGGCCCTGGCGAGCAAGCGCATTGCCGGCTACATCGTCGCCGAGCCGTTCAATGCCCTGGCCGAAGACCTCAAAGTCGGTCGCGTGCAGCGTTTTACCGGAGACATCTGGCGCAACCATGCCTGCTGTGTGGTGTTCATGCATGAGCATGACCTGAACAACCGCCCGGAATGGTCGCAGAAGGTGGTCAATGCCATCGTCAAGGCCCAGCTATGGACCCGCGATCACCGTGCCGAAGCTGCCGCTTTGCTGTCCAAAGCCGGCCCTAACCGTTACACCCCACATACTCCGCAGGTGCTCAGCCAGGTGCTGGTGCCGTCTGCCGATGACCGTGCGGCCTACATCGCCAGTGGCGCGATCCAGCATGCGCAGTGGGATGAAAAGCGCATCGACTTCCAGCCGTATCCGTTCCCCAGTTACACCGAGGAGCTGGTGCGTCGCTTGCAGAACACCCTGATTGAAGGCGACAAGGGTTTCCTCGCCGGTCTCGACCCGCAACAGACGGCCCGCGACCTGGTCGATGACCGTTTTGTGCGCAACAGCATCGAGGCGGTGGGTGGGCTCAAGGCCTTCGGCTTGCCGGACAGCTTCGAGCGTAGCGAGGAGTTTGCGATCTGATGGGTAAGCATGTTGTGCATGGCGGCCTGGGTGCTGCCGGTTTGCTCGGGTTGCTGCTGCTGTGGTGGTTGGGCGTGCATGTGTTCGGCGAGGCGGATGGTCTGTCGGCACGCTTTTCACCTGAGGCGACCCTGGCCAGTCTGGTCGAGTTGCTGGGGCAGGCTGAGGTCTACGAGCATGTGTGGGTCAGCCTCAAGCGCATCCTGATCGGCTTGCTGCTGGCGTTGCTGATCGGGGTACCGCTGGGGTTGCTGGTGGGCAGCTATCGCCATCTGGAATCGGCGACCTCGCCGGCGTTTCAGTTCCTGCGCATGATCTCGCCGCTGTCGTGGATGCCGGTGGTGGTGATGCTGATGGGCGTGGGCGACCAGCCGATCTACTTCCTCCTGGCTTTTGCCGCGTTGTGGCCGATCCTGCTCAATACCGCTGCCGGTGTGCGTCAGCTCGACCCCCGCTGGCTGCAACTGAGCCGCAGCCTCAGTGCCACCCGTTGGGAGACGCTGTGCAAGGTGATCATTCCCGGTGTGATCGGCCACGTGCTGACCGGTGTGCGCCTGGCGATCGGCATCCTCTGGATCGTGCTGGTGCCGTGCGAAATGCTCGGGGTCAGCGCCGGCTTGGGCTACTTCATTCTCGATACCCGCGATCGCCTGGCGTATTCGGAGTTGATGGCCATGGTGCTGTTGATCGGAGTGCTGGGGTTCATGCTCGATGCCCTGGCGCGTGGGCTGCATCGGCGTTGGGTACATGCCTGAGGTGTGAGCGGTTTAGCGGTTGATCACGAGGCAGGTCTCGCGATCAACCGCATTCTTCCGTTTCAAATGGCTTCCTGAATTGTTATGTTATTACATCTCACTCAAGGAGCCCCCATGAACTACCCCCTCGGAAGGTTATCCCTCGGCCTGTCTGCCTCATTGTTCGCGCTGCCTGCAGCGGCTGCGGAGCCGGTGTTGCTCGACACCTTGACCGTCAGCGAGCGCCACTTCGAAGAGTCAGCCACGGGGCCCGTGCAGGGCTATCGTGCCAACCGCTCGAGCACCGCAACCAGGACCGACACCGATATCCGCGACACCCCGCAGAGCATCGCCGTGGTGCCGAGTCAGGTGCTTGAAGACCTCAACAGTACCCGCATCGACCGCGCCCTGGATTTTGCCGGCGGAGTGAGCCGACAGAACAATTTTGGTGGCCTGACCTTCCTCAATTACAGCGTGCGCGGTTTTACCACCGGTGAGCTGTACAAGAACGGTTTCGCGGTAAATCGCGGCAGCTACAGCGCACCGGATACCTCGAACATCGAACGCATCGAGGTGCTCAAGGGGCCGGCGGCCAGCCTGTACGGCCGGGGGGATCCGGGCGGCCTGGTGAACATTGTCACCAAGCGTCCGCAAGCCGAGGCCTTCACCCGGTTCAAAGCCAGCGCCGGTAGCTGGGACCGTTACCGCAGCAGCCTGGATGTGAACACGCCGCTGAGCGAGGACGGCCGGGTATTGTCGCGGGTCAATATGGCGGTGGAGGACAACGGCAGTTTTCGCGATTACGTCGGCAGTGAGCGGCGTATCGTCAGCCCGTCGCTGAGCTGGCAGGTGAGCCCGGACACGCTGGTGTCGATCGACAGCGAATTCTCGCGCACCGAGTCGGTGTTTGATCGCGGGGTGCCGGCGGTGAACAACGAGCTGGGCCCGGTCAGCCGCTCGAGCTTCTTCGGTGAGCCCAACGATGGACGCATTCGTAACGACAACCAGACCCTCGACCTGACTCTGGAGCATGCGCTGAACGACAGCTGGAAACTGCGCCTGGCCAACCACTACACCCAGGGCCGGCTCAAGGGCAACAGCTCCGAGCCGCAGCGACTGGTCGGCACCACCCTCAGCCGCTTCTACCGCGAGCGTGATTTCGAGTGGAACGACAGCATCACTCAGGCTGAGCTGCATGGGCAGTTCGACTTCGCCGGCTGGCAGCACCAGACCCTGATCGGCCTGGAGTACGAGAACTACCGCAACAGCCAGAAGTACCCGCAGAGCGCTACATTAGCGGAGTATGGCCTGGACATTTACAACCCGGTGTATGGCAAGCCGAAGCCCGCGCTGGTCAAACCCAATGACTTCTTCGAGCGCACGCAGAGCTACGCACTCAACCTGCAAGACCAGATCACGTTCACCGAGCGCTTGCGTGGCCTGATCGGGGTACGCCTGGAGCATATCGAACAGACTGCACAGAACCGCACCAGCCAGGTCAGCAACACCCAGGAAAAAGACGTCGCCACCCCGCGTGTGGGCCTGCTGTATCAGCTCACCCCGGAGGTGGGCGTGTTTGCCAATGCGTCGACCTCGTTCAAGCCCAACAGCATCGGTACCCAGGGCCAGGTGTACAAGCCGGAGAAGGGCCTGGGCTATGAAACCGGGCTGAAGCTCGACCTGTTCGACAGCCGCCTGGGGGCGACCCTTGCGCTGTTCCGGATCGACAAGGAAAATGTCATCACCACCGATGCCTTCGGCGACAGTGTTGCTGCCGGCAAGGCACGCAGTCAGGGTGTCGATCTGCAGTTCAGTGGCCAGCTGAGCGACGCCGTACGCCTGATCGGTGCCTATGCCTACATCGACGCCGAAGTGACCAAGGGCGATACCAGCCTGCCCGAGGGCAGTGACCTGCTCGGTATTCCCCGGCACAGCGGCAGCCTGATGGCGGTGTATGAGTTTCAGCAGGGCCTGCTGCAAGGCTCGGACATTGGTGTCGCAGCCAACTATGTGGGGGATCGCTCCGGCCAGGCTGGCAGCAGTTTCCGCTTGCCGAGCTACAGCACGGTCGATCTGTTGGCCCATTACAAAGTCAGCGAGCACGCCACAGTCGGCCTGAACCTGAACAACTTGTTCGACCGCAAGTACTACGAGCGCGGTTACAACGCGGTGTGGAACCTGCCGGGAGAACCACGCAACCTGATGGTCAGTTTGAGCCTGGCGCTGTGAGCAGGCTATAGTCGGGCCCACTATTGTTTGCCACTGGAAGGCTGGTCATGAGCGACTCGATGGAACTGAACCGCCGTAGCTGGGATGAGCGGGCGGCGCTGCATGCGGCGTCCGCTGACTATGAGGTGGAGCGGTTCATTGCCGATCCGCAACACCTGTCCGAGGTCGTACGTTTCGACCTGCCACGCCTGGGTGATATCCGCGGCTTGCGCGCCGTGCACCTGCAGTGCCATATCGGCACCGATACGGTGTCGCTGGCGCGGCTGGGCGCGCAGATGAGCGGGCTGGATTTTTCCGCGCAGTCATTGGACCAGGCCCGTGCTCTGGCACAGTGGTGTGGCCAGGCCATCGACTACGTCGAGGCGGATGTCTATGCCGCAGACAAGGTGCTGACCCCAGGCAGCTTCGATCTGGTCTACACCGGCATCGGCGCCTTGATCTGGCTGCCAAGCATCGAGCGTTGGGCGCGCACGGTGGCGGCGCTGCTCAGACCCGGAGGGCGTTTGTTCCTGCGCGAAGGCCATCCGATGCTGCTGGCGGTGAACGAAGATCATCAGGAACGGCTGGTCATCGAGTACCCCTATTTCGAGCGAGAAGCACCGACGGTATGGGAAAGTGACCAGACCTATGTCGAGACGGACACCGTGCTCACGCAAACCGTTACCCATGAGTGGAACCATGGCTTGGGTGAAGTCATCAGCGCCTTGCTGGAGCATGGCTTGCAGATTACTGCGCTGGTGGAACACGACAGCATTCCCTGGGAGGCCTTGCCGGGGCAGATGAGCAAGAACGGCGACGGTGAGTGGTCGCTGGACAAGGACCGCTGGAGGTTGCCGTTGAGTTATACCTTGCAGGCGGTGAAGCCCGGGTGATCCGGGCGCTTGCCAGGGGCGTTACGGCACCTTTGCCCGTGGTTTGCGCGGGGCCTTGGCTGCTGTCGTACTGCGCTTGCGCTTCTTCTTCCACGGCGTGCCCCCACGTCCGACGGGGGCAGCCGGCCCGCTGATGGTCAGGCTCAAACCGGCACAGCGTTCGACCTGCTTGCTCATCCATGCCGACTGCTTGGCGACAAACTCTTCCAGGCTCATTTCACCGCTCTGGACCATGTCCAGAGCCTGCTCCCAGATCGCTGTGGTGCCTGGATCGGCAATGGCCCGAGGCACGGCGTCAATCAGGCTGAAGGCCGCGGGTGTGGCGCTCAGCGCCTTGCCTTGCTTGACCAGGTAACCGCGGTCGAGCAGGCCCTGGATGATCCCGGCACGGGTCGCTTCGGTACCGATGCCGGTGGTGTCCTTGAGCTTCTGCTTGAGGCGCGGGTCGTCGACCAGCTTGGCCACGTTTTTCATGGCTTTGATCAGGTCGCCTTCAGTAAAGGGTTTGGGGGGCTGAGTCCACTGGTCCTTGAGGTTGACGTCGGCCACGGCGCAGTCCTGGCCCTGGTGCAAGGCGGGCAACACTTGCGCGACCGGTGCTTCGCGGCCTTTGGCTGGCGTCAGTGCCTCAGGCAGGGCACGGCGCCAACCCGGTTCGACGATCTGTTTGCCCACCGCGCGCAAGGCCTGGCCTGCACAGTCGAAGTCAGCCTGAGTGCGATCGTACTCGTGGTTAGGCAGGAACTGCGCCAGGTAACGCGCGCGAATCAGGGTGTAGACCGCTTTGTATTTTGGCGGCAAACGTGATGGGTCGCTGGCCGCTGCAGTGGGGATGATGCCGTGGTGAGCAGAGACCTTGGCGTCGTTCCAGGCCCGTGACCGGCGCTGGGCCTGCAGGTGCCCCTGCAGTGGTGCCAGGCCCGGATCGGCACGCAGCAGCGCAGCCAGGATGCCCGCGGCCTCGGCGTGCTGGCTCAGCGGCAGATAACCGCAGTCGCTACGCGGGTAGGTGATCAGCTTGTGGGTTTCATACAGCGCTTGGGCGATGTCGAGGGTTTCCTGGGCGCCAAGGCCAAATTTTTTCGAGCACAGCTCCTGCAAGGTGCCGAGGTCGAAGGGCAAGGGTGCGGCTTCACGTACCCGCTCGGTAGCCACCTTGACCACGCGTGCATGGGCAGCATTGACCATCGCCGCAGCGGCCTGTTGCGCCAGGGCCTGATTCAGGCAACGGCCCTGATCGTCGCAGGTGTCTTCGGCGGCGCGCCATTGCGCGGTGAAACGGGTTCCGCCGCTGTCGAGCACCACATCAATGGCCCAGAACGCCACCGGCACGAAGTCGGCGATGCTGCGGTCGCGGTCCACCACCAGGCGCAGGGTCGGGGTTTGCACCCGGCCCACCGGCAGCACGCCCTGATAGCCGGACTGACGCCCGAGCAGGGTGAACAGACGGCTCATGTTCATGCCGATCAGCCAGTCGGCGCGCGAACGGCCAAGGGCCGAGTGGTACAGGCTGAAGGTCTCGCTGCCCGGTTTTAACGCGGCCAGGGCTTTGCGGATCGAGGCGTCGTCGAGGGCCGACAGCCACAGGCGACGGATCGGTCCGCGGTAGCGGCAATGCTCGACCAGCTCACGGGCAATCATTTCGCCCTCGCGGTCGGCGTCCGTGGCGATTACCAGTTCCCGGGCTTCGCCCAGCAGGCGCTTGACCGCCTTGAACTGGCTGGCGGTTTTCGGCTTGACCAGCATCTTCCACTGGCTCGGAATGATCGGCAGGTCGGCCAGTACCCAGCGTTTGTAGCGGGCGTCGTAGCTGTCGGGGGGGGCGGTTTCGAGCAGGTGGCCGATGCACCAGGTGACAGTGACGTCAGTCCCCACCCAGCAGCCATCGCCGCGGCGGTTGGCACCGAGGACCTTGGCGATATCCTTGGCCTGGGAGGGCTTTTCACAGAGAAACAGACGCATGCCGGCTGGGTGTCATTCTATGGCTGGGGTGAGGCATAGGATGCGCAGGAATGACAGGGCTAGCAAGTTTTATCTGTATGTACATACAGTTTATGGATTGCCGGATTTGAGGATAAAGCGGCTCACTGCCGGCAACAGGCCTTCTGCCAGAGGCAGGCGCGGATTGCTGTAAGTGGCCAGGTTGGCCTGCTGATCACCGGCGGGCACGTCCTTGAGTACGTGGTTGGCGTGTTCCAGTATCAGCAGCTGTGCAGTGGGCTGGCCAGCCTGCAACAATCGGGCATCGACCTGGGTGATCTGCAGGTCCTGGCCGCCTTGCAGGATCAGGACCGGTTGGCTGATGCCGGCAATCAACTGTACCGGGTCCAGGGCCAGTTCACTGGTGTGCAGGGCCTGCGCCTCGCGGTTGAAGATTGGCAGCAGGGCGAGGGGGATGTGCTGATTGTCTACCGTTTCACCCGCCGTCAGACGGCGCAGAAGTGCCGAGGCAGGTGCAATCAATGGGGCGTTTTCAGGGTAGCGTTGCAGTTGTTCGAGGATCACTGCATCCAGGCGGCGACCTGCGCTGGCGGCAAGGACCAGGCCCTGTATATCGGGATTGTCTTGTGCTGCCAGCAGGGCGACGGTGCCGCCCTGACTATGCCCCAACAACCAGACCGGGGTATTCGGCAGGCGCTGGCGCAGCATCGTTGTCCAGGCTTTTACATCGCTGGCGTAGTCGTCGATGGTGATCTGGCCTGGATCAGCAACTGCCCCGGCGCTGCCACGGATACCTCGTTTGTCGATGCGCAGGCTGGCGATGCCCTGTTCGGCCAGGCCCTGGGCGAGCAGCTTGTAGGTCCAGGTGGTCTGACCGATTTGCCGGCTATTGCCATTGCGGTCAGTGGGGCCGGAGCCGGGAATGATGATCGCCACTGCGGCGTTGCCCGGGGTGGTGAGCAGGCTCCCCGCCAGGGGGCCATGAGGGCCCGGAACCTGCACTGAGGTTTCTTCAGGCAATGCGCTGGCGGCCAGTGGTAGGGACATGGCCAGGGCTGCAGCGAGTGCTTTGATCCATTGCATTTACAGCGCGACTCCTGTCTGGGCTGAGAAACAATTGCGATTATCTGCGGGAATCGGAGGGCCAGACTGTAAAGCGTGAGTCAGAGTGGTGCAATGCAGGCGCTCATCCGGCCTTGCGCAGGGTCAGGTTGATCCGCAGGTTGCCCAGCAGTGGATGCGCGCCGGGTTTGAGCGGCAGCACGCCGTGGAAGCGCAGGCGGTCCTCGCCACCCCAGACCAGTACATCGCCGTGGCGCAAACCAATGCGCCGGGTGGGTTCATTGCGGGTCTGCCCGCCGAGCAAAAATACGGCGGGCAACCCCAACGACACCGAAACAATCGGCTGGGTGAAATCGCGCTCGTCGCGGTCCTGGTGCAGGCTCAGACGATTGCCGGGGCGATAGCAGTTGACCAGGCAGGCATCTGGCCGAAAATCGGCGAACCCGGCCAGAGCAGCAGCGCGATTGGCCAGCTCTGCAAGCATTGGTGGCAACGCCGGCCAAGGACGGTTGCTCAACGGATCGAGCGGACTGTAGCGATAGCCTTGACGATCACTGACCCAACCTAGCGCACCACAATTGGTCAGCCCTACAGCCATCTTCAAACCACCCGGTGTTTGCATATGGCGAAAGGGCGCCTGGGCAACAACCTGACGCAACACCGGCAGCATTGCCTCCACCTCTGGCAGGGCAAAGCCTGGCAAGACGAGCGTCTGCGCACCCATCCACAGCGGTTGCAGCGGGTTTTGTGGGTCGAAAAGATCCAGTTCGGTTTGCATCATCGACGGCAGCCAAGCAGACGGGCAGGGAAGATGGCTTGTATGATAAGACGCTTTTTCGGGTGTGCGTCACTCCGGTTCTTGCGTTGCCCCCCACGGTATCCAGGCCCCTCAGGCCCCCTTGCAGAAAAAAATAAACTTTTTGAATTCAAGGGGTTGCCAGCTCAATCGAATGAGTCCATAATTGCGTCCATCGAAAACGAGGCAGCTGAAAAGCTTAGCGTTTTCAAGGAGATAGCGGTTTTAGTCAGTTGTTTC
>JAVXRI010000127.1:0-11223 GCA_036643775.1 Pseudomonas sp.
GGTGCAACGGGCGTACCGGTAACACCGACAAGCTGGGCCTGGAAAACATCGGCATCAAGGTCAACAGCCGTGGCCAGATCGAAGTCGACGAGAACTACCGTACCCACGTGCCGAACATCTACGGTGCCGGTGACGTGATCGGCTGGCCGAGCCTGGCCAGCGCCGCGCACGACCAGGGCCGTTCGGCTGCTGGCAGCATCGTCGATAACGGCAGCTGGCGCTTCGTCAACGACGTACCAACCGGTATCTACACCATTCCGGAGATCAGCTCGATCGGCAAGAACGAGCAGGAGCTGACCCAGGCCAAGGTGCCTTACGAAGTCGGCAAAGCGTTCTTCAAGGGCATGGCGCGGGCGCAGATCGCCGGTGAGCCGCAAGGCATGCTGAAGATCCTGTTCCACCGTGAAACCCTGGAAATCCTCGGCGTGCACTGCTTCGGCTACCAGGCTTCGGAGATTGTTCACATCGGTCAGGCGATCATGGATCAGCCGGGTGAGCGCAATACCCTGAAGTACTTCGTCAACACCACCTTCAACTACCCGACCATGGCTGAAGCCTATCGGGTAGCGGCCTACGACGGCCTCAACCGGCTTTTTTGAGCGGCTCCGGCCGGTGGCCTGAGCCGGCCGGGGAGACCGATTTCAGCGATTCTCGAGAGTGGCGCTGGCCAAACCGGGAAAGTCTGTAATCAGGCTGTCTACGCCGAAGTCGGCGAGCCTGCGCATCAGCGCCGGCTCGTTGACTGTCCACACCGACACGTGCAAACCCTGGCGCTGGGCCTTGATCAGGCGCTCAGGGGTGCACAGTGTCCAGTTCAATGCCAGCAGGTTGCAGTCATAGTTCTGGGCGACCTTCAACGGGTCGAGCCAGGCGTACTCGGCTACCAGTCCCCGGGAAATATCCGGCGTCAGCTCAAGGGCCGCACCCAGCACTTCCCGTGAACTGGAGGTGATGGTGATCTTGTCGAGCAGGCCGAACTGCTGGGCCATTTCGCGAATGGCCAGCACCGTGGTGACCGCACGGGTGCGCGAGGCACTCTTGACCTCCAGTTGCCAGTGATCGAAATCGCACTTCTCGAACAGCTCTTCAAGCCGTGGGATAGGGCTGGGCGATATCCAGCCCGGGCCACCCTTGCGGGCATCGTAGGTGACGAGATCGGCCGCCAGGTGTTCAGCCACCTTGCCGCGGCGGCCGGTGGTGCGTTTGAGGGTTGGGTCGTGAATGACCATCAGCTCATTGTCAGCCGACAGGTGAAGGTCCAGTTCGCAGCGACGCACGCCGTGCTTGAGGCAATGCTGGAAGCTGGTCAGGGTGTTTTCTGGGGCTTCGCCCTTGGCGCCACGGTGGCCGTAAATCTGGGTCACGTTTGTTCCTTCAATAAAAGGGTGAGACTCAAGTAGCGCTCGGGGTGTTCTGTTCCAGCGCCTGGCGTCGTTGTTGCGCCTGTCGTTGCAGGATGTAGCGAGCCAGCAACTGGCGCTGAGCGTCGCTCGTGTCGACAAACTCGGTGCCGATTTCGTACTGGCCGTCGGCCTGTTGGTCGCAGTGGGTGACTCTGGCGCGCAGCAGCAAACCCAGGGCCTGCGGCATCAGCACCATTTTCACTGCAACCCGGTTACCGGCAGCGATGGGCTGCGCCTGGTTGAATTCGATACCGCCTTCGGACAGTACCACTGCCTGTGGTGCGCTGAGTTGACCCAGCAGGGTTTGTGCAACCACGGCGCTGAGCAGGTCGATGCGTTTGTTCTGCGCCTTGAGGAAGGCGGCCAGGGTGCGATCCTTGTCGCTGAGCTGGCGCAGCAGGTGCTGGGACTCGAATTCGCTCAGGTGCAGTTCGCTGAGCAGGTTGAAAAGCGGTGAATCATCTTGCAACAAGTCTGGGCCAAGGCCTTCAGCAGCGCTCAGTGGGCTAATTTCCAGTGCGATCCGATCCTCGATACGGTAGTATTCGCGGCGATCTTCTTCATCTAGTGTCGACATGGCGAACCCATGGTAGCGGCGGTGGTCTGAGTGTAAAGCCGCTATTCAAGCCCCGCCACAAGGACGTTCCTCTTTCATCCGAACAAGCCCCGACATGTTCAGACCTCTCTTCGTATTTATCGGTACGCGTTATACCCGTGCCAAGCGTCGCAACCATTTCGTCTCGTTCATTTCGCTGACCTCGATGATCGGCCTCGCCCTGGGCGTGGTAGTGATGATCGTGGTGTTGTCGGTCATGAACGGTTTCGATCATGAGATGCGCACCCGAGTGTTGGGCATGGTGCCCCATGCCACGCTGGAAACCGGCCAGCCGATCAATGACTGGCCGGCCCTTGCCAAGCAAGTAAAGCAGAACCCGCAGGTTGTTGCGGTGGCGCCCTTTACCCAGATGCAGGGTCTGCTGACCCACGAGGGCAAGGTGCAGAAGGTGCTGCTCAACGGCATCGACCCGGCCCAGGAGCGGCAGGTTTCGATCATCGACAACTTCATCCGTGAAGGAAAACTCGACGCCCTGGCGCCGGGTGAGTTCGGCATCATGATCGGCGACAAGGCCGCGACCAAACTGGGCGTGGGCATCGGCGACAAGCTGACCTTCGTCGCCCCGGAGGTCACTGTAACCCCGGCTGGCATGTTCCCGCGCATGAAGCGTTTTACCGTGGTCGGTATCTTCCACGTAGGTGCTGGCGAAATCGACGGCTACCTGGGGCTGACCAACTTGTCGGACCTGTCGCGTCTGCACCGCTGGAAAGCCGATCAGGTCCAGGGCCTGCGCCTGAAATTCGACGACCTGTTCCAGGCCCCGCGCGCCACCTGGGATATCGCCCAGAAGCTGGGTGAGCAGGAGTTCTATGCCCGTGACTGGACCCGCACACATGGCAACCTGTACCAGGCAATTCGCATGGAGAAGGCCATGATCGGTCTGCTGTTGCTGCTGATTGTGGCGGTGGCGGCGTTCAACATCATTTCCACCCTGGTGATGGTGGTCAACGACAAGAAGGGCGATATCGCCATCTTGCGCACCCTGGGTTCAACCCCGGGGCAGATCATGGCCATCTTCATGGTCCAGGGCACGGTGATCGGTGTGGTGGGTACCCTGATCGGCGGCGTGGTCGGCATCGCTGCGGCGCTGAACGTCAGCGCGGCGATTGCCGGGCTCGAAACCCTGATCGGACACAAGTTCCTCAATGCCGACGTCTACTTCATCGACTACCTGCCGTCCCAGGTCATGGCCGAGGATGTGTGGATGGTCTGCGGTGCGGCATTGGTCCTGAGTTTCCTCGCCACCCTGTATCCGGCCTGGCGTGCGGCACGCACCCAGCCTGCGGAGGCGCTACGTTATGAGTGAGTTGGGCATGAGTAATAAAGCAGTGCTGAGTTGCCGCAACCTGGGCAAGTCCTACGAGGAAGGCCCGGAGTCGGTACAGGTGTTGTCCGGCTTGCAGCTGGAGCTGCACCCCGGTGAGCGGGTGGCCATCGTCGGCAGTTCGGGGTCGGGCAAGAGTACCTTGCTCAACCTGCTGGGCGGCCTCGATACCCCGACCCAGGGCAGCGTCTGGCTGGCTGGCGAAGAACTCTCGGCCCTCGGCGAACGTGCCCGTGGCCTGCTGCGCAACCGGGCGTTGGGCTTCGTCTACCAGTTCCACCACCTGCTGCCGGAGTTCACTGCGCTGGAGAACGTGTGCATGCCGTTGCTGATCGGCCGCACGGCGATCCCGGAAGCGCGCGAACGCGCCGAGGCACTGCTCAAGCGTGTCGGCCTGGGCCATCGCCTGAGCCACAAACCGTCCGAGCTGTCCGGTGGTGAACGTCAGCGCGTGGCAATTGCCCGCGCGCTGGTCAACCGCCCGGGGTTGGTAATGCTCGACGAACCAACCGGTAACCTCGACCATCACACCGCGCAAGGCATCCAGGACCTGATGCAGGAGCTGAGCAGCTCGTCGCAGACAGCGTTCCTGGTGGTCACCCATGACCTCAACCTGGCGCGGCAGATGGACCGTGTATTGCGCCTGGAAGACGGGCACCTGGTGCCGATCTGACCTGGCTGTGCAGGGTGCCCGCAGGTTTAGTCGGGCACCTTGTTCCTTTTCTTTACCTGGGTGCTTTCGTTCATGTTCAGACCCTTGTCTATTTTCATCGGCGCGCGCTACACCCGCGCCAAGCGCCGCAACCATTTCATCTCGTTCATTTCCATGACCTCGATGATCGGCCTGTCCCTGGGTGTGCTGGCGATGATCGTGGTGTTGTCGGTGATGAACGGCTTCCAGCGCGAAATGAGCGCGCGGATTCTCGGCATGGTGCCCCATGCCAGCATTCTCGGTGTTCAGCCGCTGGATGACTGGCGGTCTGTGGCCGACGCCGCACTGAAAAATCCGCAAGTGATTGCTGCCGCGCCGCTCACCGAGATGGAAGGCATGCTCTCCTACAAGGGGGCGATGCAGCCGATCCAGGTCAGCGGTATCGATCCGGCTCAAGAGGGCAAGGTCTCGATCGTTGGCCAGCACATTGTCCAGGGGAGCCTGGAGGCGCTGGAACCGGGTGAATATGGCGTGGTGATCGGTGAGATCAGCGCCCGGCGTTTCCGCTTGAATGTCGGCGACAAACTGACCCTGATCGTGCCGGAAGTGAGCAGCGCCCCGGGCGGTATCACTCCTCGCATGCAACGCCTGAACGTGGTCGGGGTGTTCAAGGTGGGGGCCGAGCTGGATGGCTCCATGGCCTATATCCATATGGCCGATGCCGCGCAGATGCAGCGCTGGCAGCCGGGCCAGGTACAGGGCGTGCGCCTCAAGCTCAACGACCTGTACGCCGCGCCGCAGGTGTCCAAGGCGATTGCCACGGGCCTGGGTGAGGCGTATCGCGCGGATGACTGGTCGCACACCCAGGGCAGCCTGTTCAGTGCGATGAAAATGGAAAAGACCATGATTGGCCTGTTGCTGCTGATGATCATCGCCGTGGCGGCGTTCAACATCATTGCCACGCTGATCATGGTGGTCAATGACAAGGGCGCGGACATCGCCATCCTGCGCACCATTGGTGCGACCCCGGCACAGATCATGGGGACCTTCATGGTGCAGGGCACCTTGATCGGGATTGTCGGTACCTTGATCGGTGGCGTACTCGGGGTGATTGCCGCCATCAATGTCAGCCAGATTGTCGGCTGGTTGGAGCGAGTCAGCGGGCAACACATTTTCACTTCGGATGTGTACTTCATCAGCAGCCTGCCGTCGGAGCTGCAATGGGGTGATGTGGCGCTGATCTGCAGCGCTGGCCTGGTGATGAGTTTCCTGGCGACCTTGTATCCGGCTTATCGGGCTTCGCAGGTTGAACCGGCGTACGCCTTGCGTTACGAGTGACCGCTGTTACCACCGCTTCGCGCTCGATCGCTGGCAACGCCAGCTCCCACAGGATTGCTGGCAGGCTCATGACCTGAGGTAACAGATCACTCTGTGGGAGCCGGCCTTGCCGGCGATAGCGGGCTACACCGCTGGCAAGTCAATCACAAACCGCGTCCAGCCCGCCGCCGACTCGGCACGGATGCTCCCGCCATGGGCCTGGACAATCGAGCGGGTAATTGCCAATCCCAACCCCGCATGCTCGCTACTGCCTTCACGACGCGCCGGATCCGCCCGGTAAAAGCGGTCGAACAACCGTGGTAGTAACGCCGGATCGATGGGCTCACCGGTATTGGCCACCTGCAGACGCACCTGGTCGTCCTGCACCTCGATACTCACCCGAATCTCCCCCTGTGCCGGGGTAAAGCGCAAGGCGTTGTCCAGCAGGTTGGACAGGGCCCGGCGCAGCATGTGCCGGTCACCTTCCAGGCTGGCGTGGCCTTCCCGGTGGAGAGCTACACCTGCTTCTTCAGCCAGCGGCGCGTAGTACTCCAGCAGGGCGTCGGCTTCTTCAGCCAGAACCAGCTGCTGGCGGCTGGGCATCAACAGGCCGTGATCGGCCTTGGCCAGGTAGAGCATGTCGTTGACCAGTTGCGCCATCCACTGCAGCTCTTCAAGGTTGCTGTGCAAGGCTTCGCGGTATTCCTCCAGGTCGCGCGGGCGGGTGAGGGTGACCTGGGTGTGGGTCAGCAAGTTCGACAGTGGCGTGCGCAGTTCGTGAGCGATATCGGCAGAGAAGGCCGACAAGCGCTGGAAGGCATTGTCGAGCCGTTCGAGCATGGCGTTGACGGTTCGCGCCAGTTCAGCCAGTTCCACCGGCATCTCGCTTTCGGGCAGGCGTGTGGTCAATGAGCGCGCCGATACTTTCGACGCCACTTCGCCCATTTGTCGCAGCGGACGCAGGCCGCTACGCACAGCCCAGGCACCGAGCAGGGCGGTGGCCAGGGCCGAGAGGCCGACGGTCAGCCAGATCAGTTGCTGCATACGCTGGAGAAAGTGCTGGTGGTGGGTGATGTCGAGAAACAGCGTCAGTTGCGCCGACTGCGGGTCGCCATCGTCGAGATTGACGCACAGGCTACGGTAAGCGCTATTGGTGTTATGCAAGGTGCTCAGCCCAGGTACCTGGGGCGAGTCGGGTAGATTGGTCTGGCTGTCGAACCATACCTGTCCATTGCTGCCGCGAACGCGCACCGCGAGGTCAGCCTGATGGCTCAGTTCGCTTTGCAGGGCGGGCAGGCGTGTGGCGAGGCTGGCCGGGTCGTGGACGCCGTCGAGCATCTGGCGCAGCACTGACAGGCGGCTCTCGAGCAGTTGCTGGTCGAGCTCGATGAAATGGTGCTGGCTGGCGCGACTGAACAGTACGCCTGCGGTCAATGACACGACGGCTGTGCAGGCGGCAAACAGCAATGCCAGGCGGCTGCCCAGAGACACCTGGCGCATCAGGCCGCCCGCTCTTCGAGAACATAACCCATGCCGCGCACGGTATGGATCAACTTGTGCTCGTGGTTGTCATCGATTTTCAGGCGCAGACGGCGGATCGCCACTTCGATGACGTTGGTGTCACTGTCGAAGTTCATGTCCCAGACCTGCGAGGCAATCAGTGACTTGGGCAGCACCTCGCCCTGGCGTCGCAACAGCAGCTCAAGCAGGGCAAATTCCTTGGCGGTGAGGTCGATACGCTGGCCGCTGCGTTCGACCCGGCGACGGATCAGGTCCAGGCGCAGGTCGCCAAGGCCCAGGCTGGTTTCCTGGGTCGGGCTGCTGCCGCGGCGCAGCAGGCTGCGCACCCGTGCCAGCAGTTCGGAAAAGGCAAACGGCTTGACCAGGTAATCGTCGGCCCCCAGTTCCAGGCCATGCACGCGGTCTTCCACCGCATCGCGGGCGGTGAGGAACAGCACCGGCACTTCATTGCCTGATGCGCGCACGGCCTGGAGGATTTGCCAGCCATCGCGGCCGGGCAGCATCACATCGAGGATCAGCAGGTCGTGGTCGCCCGTCAGGGCCAGGTGCTGGCCAGTATTGCCGTCAGTGGCCAGCTCTGTGGCAAAACCTGCTTCGCTGAGGCCCTGGCACAGGTAGTGGCCGGTCTTGGTCTGGTCTTCGACGATCAACAGTTTCATCGGGCGGCTCTTGGAGATGGGTTGCCGGGTGGTTATACCGTGCCGGGCGTTGTCGGTGGCCAAGCTGACAAAGTTGTAATCTTTTTGTCAGGTAGCTGCCAGCGCCGGTTTTCTACAGTGAAGCCTGATTCGTCGCAACTCTGGAGTGAGCCTGACATGAAACACTTTTTTTTCGCTGGCGCGTTGGCGTTGTTCAGTCTGCCGGCACTGGCGTCTCCAGCACCTTCGTTCGCGTTTGGCGCGCCTGCACCTGCCGCCAAGGCCGATCGCACCGTGGAGATCGTCATGGGCGATATGTACTACGAACCGCGCAGCCTGCAGGTCAAGGCCGGGGAAACAGTACGCTTCGTGCTGATCAACAAAGGCGCAGTGGCGCATGAGTTCAGCCTTGGCGACGCCGTCATGCATGCCAGGCACCAAAAGGAAATGATCGCCATGCAGGGGCAGATGGACCACGCGGCCATGGGCCATGGCGGCATGCAGCACGGTGGCGGCATGAAGCATGAAGATGCCAATACGGTGATGGTCGACCCTGGCAAACGTGGCGAGTTGACCTGGACCTTCAGTCAGGCCACCCCGATCGAGTTCGCCTGCAACGTACCGGGCCACTATCAGGCAGGCATGGTCGGCACGCTGACTATCGGCCAATAACAGGCGATTACCCAACGCATGGCACAAACCCGATAAACTAGGCGCATTTCGTCCTTCAGGTTTGAGCCATGCATCCCGCCGCCGAACACTCCCCGCTGGGCAAGTCCAGCGAATACATCGCCACTTACACGCCATCGCTGCTGTTCCCGATCCCGCGCGCGGCCAAATGGGCCGAGCTGGGCGTCAGCGCCCAGACCCTGCCTTGGCAAGGTGTGGATTTCTGGAACTGCTTCGAGCTGTCCTGGCTGCTGCCTTCGGGCAAGCCGGTAGTGGCCATCGGTGAATTCGCCATTCCCGCCGACTCGCCCAACATTATCGAGTCCAAGTCGTTCAAGCTGTACCTGAACTCCCTGAACCAGACCGTATTCGAAACACCGGCGGCGCTGCAGGCATGCCTGGTCAAAGACCTCTCGGCCGCGGCCGGCAAGCCGGTGGCCGTACAGGTACGCGGTCTGGCCGAAGTCGAAGGGCAGGGCGTGGTTGCCTTGCCGGGCGTGTGCATTGACGACCTGGATGTCAGCATCAACAACTACGAGCAACCGCAGCCGGAGTTGCTGCGTTGCGACAGCAGCCGCATCGTCGAAGAAACACTGCACAGCCACCTGCTCAAATCCAATTGCCCGGTCACCGGCCAGCCGGACTGGGGTAGCGTTACCGTGCATTACCGTGGCGCGGCGCTGGATCATGCCAGCCTGCTGACCTACCTGATCAGCTTCCGCCAACACGCCGACTTCCATGAGCAGTGTGTGGAACGCATCTACCTGGATCTGAAGCGCCTGCTCAATCCTGAGTTTCTGACGGTCTATGCCCGTTACGTGCGCCGTGGTGGGCTGGATATCAACCCGTATCGCAGCACCGAAACCGTGACATTGCCGAACCTGCGCCTGGTTCGGCAGTAACGAAAAAAGCCCCGTTCGATGACGGGGCTTTTTATTGCAGTCGGCTATTCAGATGCCCATGCTTTGCAGGCTCTGAACGATGTTGCGTAATGTGGCGGTCAGGCCGGGGTGCTCCACTTCGAAACGCTCAACGGCCAGGTTGACGCCGTCGACCAGGTTGTTGTCTGGGACTTTGGCTTCCAGTTCAAGCTTGGCCTCGATTTGCTGCATCAGCTCATGCAGGTGTTCGCGCTCTTCTTCCGAAAGCGGTGGATTTTGCTCCAGTTGCTCGCGCAGGGTGTCGAGTTGCTCTTGCAGTTCGCGGGCAGGCATGGGTGATCTCCCTCTATGAATAGGCACAGTCATGGACCCCGGTAGCGGGTGAAAGGTCCATACCTTGCCTACTAGAGTAATCCACTGAGCGAGGCTTTGCATGACCCGGATCAACGGCCCTGTGTCAGGGTTTTTCGCCCTTGAGGCGGCGCTGGGCGATGTCGGCCAGGCAATCGTTCAGGGCTTCGAGGTGATCGATCACCGAGTGCACGCCCAGGGCAAACAGTTGCAGGGTCGCCTTGGCACGCTTGTGCTCCTGCTCCTGGGGACTGTCGGTCGCGCAGAGCGGCGCGCAGCTGGCAAGGCCGATGGTCCACAGGCCAGCGTTGAGGCCTGACTGCAGCAGCCGCGGCTCACCGCTGACCAGTACGCAACCTTCCAGTTTGCCGGTCTTGAGGCCCATCAGCGCCTGCCAGCAGGCATCGGGTGCCGGCCAGGGGGTCGAAACGCGATGGGCGTTGAGCCAGGCAGGCAGTGGGCCGGCCAGGTGCTCGGCGTCGGTGGCGGACAGTTCGTCGATCCAGGCGCACGGCACCTGCTGCTGGTGCAACCAGTCGAGGGTCTGCAAGGCGCCTGGGGCAGGGTGGGGATGTTCAGGGCCGGTACCCGCATCGACAAGGCAATTACGCAGGCCGAACAATAGAGCGGTAATCGCGGGAAAGTCTGACATGGCAACGTCCCTGAAATGGCTCTCAGGTTACACTCGGCGTGTTACACCTGGGTTACGTGTTCACAACACAGTTGTTCACAAAATCGTGACCTCATTTGTGTCAGGCTGTTTATCAGTGGAAGACCCTTTATACTTGTTCCCTTTTTAAGCGCAGGACGCGAAGCGTCCTACGCAGTGACTGTCGAGGAGTAACTCTATGCGTAGGATCGGTACAGGCGTGCTCGATCGGATGACCCGGGCCTGTGTTTGCGCCGGCCTGCTGCTGGCCCCGTTGGGCGCAGCCCAGGCGGCGACCGAGGAAGATCCGTGGGAGAGTATCAACCGCCCGATCTTTACCTTTAACGACACTGTCGACACCTACGCACTCAAGCCATTGGCCAAGGGTTACCAGGCGGTCACCCCGCAGTTCCTGGAAGACGGCATTCACAACATGTTTCGCAACCTGGGTGATGTCACCAACCTGGCCAACAACGTGTTGCAGCTCAAGCCTCATGCTGCGGGCGTCGATACTGCACGCCTGATCGTCAACACCACCTTCGGTCTGGCTGGCTTCTTCGATGTCGGCACGAAAATGGGCCTGCAGCGTAACGATGAAGACTTCGGTCAGACCCTGGGTTACTGGGGTGTAAGCAGTGGCCCTTACGTGATGCTGCCATTGCTTGGCCCAAGCACCGTGCGTGATGCCATCGGCAAGTACCCGGACACCTACACCGAACCCTACCGCTACATCGACCATGTGCCGACCCGCAACAGCGCGATTGCCGTGGACGTCGTCGATACCCGCGCCAGCTTGCTGTCGGCCGAAAAGCTGATCAGCGGCGACAAGTACGTATTCATTCGCAATGCTTATCTGCAGAACCGCGAGTTCAAGGTCAAGGATGGCGAAGTCAAAGACGACTTCTAAGCGTTATCTGACCTTCAGCTGAAGTAAATCCGAATCCGATGCCATTGCTGGCATCGGATTTTTTTATGCGTCCTCAGGCTGGTAAAGCTGAGCCATCATGACGTCGGGCAATATGCTCTGTAGTAACTGAAAGCGACCTCCTAAATAACTCCTGGCTCTTTAGCCCGCAAAGAGCAGCCGCGAGCATCGGCATACCCTTGAAACCCCCCGCAGATGGGAGTACCGTCTGCGCCTTACAGGGCACCTTTGCTAGTTGCCGGACAGCCTGACTTGTCCTACAACTCAAATGAGAGTG
>JAVXRI010000128.1:0-11024 GCA_036643775.1 Pseudomonas sp.
GCTGACCGGCTCGAGCAAGAGCTGCGCTTTTTCGCGCCCGAGCTGCCGGTGCTGCCTTTCCCCGATTGGGAAACCCTGCCCTACGACCTGTTCTCGCCGCACCAGGACATCATTTCCCAGCGGATTTCCAGCCTGTACCGGCTGCCGGAGCTTGATCACGGTATTCTCGTGGTGCCGATTACCACCGCCCTGCACCGCCTGGCGCCGACCCGTTTCCTGCTGGGCAGCAGCCTGGTACTGGACATCGGCCAGAAGCTCGATGTCGAGCAGATGCGTACGCGCCTGGAAGCCAGCGGCTATCGCTGCGTCGACACTGTATATGAGCATGGCGAGTTCGCCGTGCGTGGCGCATTGATCGACCTGTTCCCGATGGGCAGCAAGCTGCCGTACCGGATCGATCTGTTCGACGACGAGATCGAGACCCTGCGCACCTTCGACCCGGAGACCCAGCGCTCGATCGACAAGGTCGATTCGGTACGCCTGCTGCCAGCCCGTGAGTTTCCGCTGCAAAAGGATGCGGTGACCCGCTTCAAGGCACGCTTTCGCGAGCGTTTCGATGTCGACTTCCGCCGCTGCCCGATCTTCCAGGACCTGTCCAGCGGCATCACCCCGGCCGGTATCGAGTATTACCTGCCGCTGTTTTTCGACGACACCTCGACCCTGCTCGACTACCTGCCCCAGGACACCCAGGTGTTCTCGCTGCCGGGCGTCGAGCAGGCCGCCGAGCATTTCTGGAGCGATGTGCGCAACCGCTATGAGGAGCGGCGCATCGACCCATCGCGTCCCCTGCTGCCACCAGCCGAGCTGTTCATGCCGGTGGAAGACTGCTTTGCCCGCCTGAAGAGCTGGCCGCGCGTGGTGGTCAGCCAAGATGATGTCGACAGCGGCGTCGGTCGCGAACGCTTCCCGGCCCAGGCACTGCCGAACCTTGCCATCGAAGCCAAGGCCAACCAGCCGCTGGCGGCGCTGTCGGGCTTTCTTGAGCAGTTCCCCGGTCGCGTGCTGTTCACCGCCGAATCGGCGGGTCGTCGCGAGGTATTGCTGGAACTGCTCGAACGCCTGAAGCTGCGCCCGCAAACCGTCGACAGCTGGAGCGCTTTCGCCGCCGGCAAAGAGCGCCTGGCAATCACCATCGCGCCGCTGGACGAAGGCCTGCTGCTGGACGACCCGGCCATCGCCCTGGTCGCCGAAAGCCCGCTGTTCGGTCAGCGGGTAATGCAGCGCCGGCGCCGCGACAAACGCAGCGACGCCAACAACGATGCAGTGATCAAGAACCTTACCGAACTGCGCGAAGGCGCGCCGGTGGTGCATATCGACCACGGCGTCGGCCGCTACCTGGGCCTGGCGACCCTGGAAATCGACAACCAGGCCGCCGAGTTCCTCACCCTGGAATACGCCGAGGGCGCCAAGCTCTACGTGCCGGTAGCCAACCTGCACCTGATTGCCCGCTACACCGGCAGCGATGACGCCCTGGCGCCGCTGCACCGCCTCGGCTCCGAGGCCTGGCAGAAGGCCAAGCGCAAGGCGGCTGAACAGGTCCGCGACGTGGCCGCCGAACTGCTCGACATCTATGCCCGTCGCGCCGCGCGAAAAGGCTATGCGTTTGCCGACCCGTCAGTGGACTACGCCACGTTCAGCGCAGGCTTCCCGTTCGAAGAAACCCCGGATCAGCAGAGTGCCATCGAAGCGGTACGCGAGGACATGCTCGCGGCCAAACCGATGGACCGCCTGGTCTGTGGCGATGTCGGCTTCGGCAAGACCGAAGTGGCCATGCGTGCCGCGTTCATCGCCGTGCACGGCGGTCGCCAGGTCGCAATTCTGGTACCGACCACGCTGCTCGCCCAGCAGCACTACAACAGCTTCCGCGACCGCTTCGCCGATTGGCCGGTGACCGTCGAAGTGATGAGCCGCTTCAAGTCGCCCAAGGAAGTTGCTGCTGCCGTCGCCGACCTCGCCGAGGGCAAGATCGACATCGTCATCGGCACTCACAAGCTGCTGCAGGACGACGTCAAGATCAAGGACCTGGGCCTGGTGATCATCGACGAAGAACACCGCTTTGGCGTGCGCCAGAAAGAACAGCTCAAGGCCCTGCGCAGCGAGGTGGATATCCTCACCCTGACCGCCACGCCGATCCCGCGCACCCTGAACATGGCCGTAGCCGGTATGCGCGACCTGTCGATCATCGCCACCCCGCCGGCGCGCCGGTTGTCGGTGCGCACTTTCGTCATGGAGCAGAACAAGAGCACAGTCAAAGAAGCGCTGCTACGTGAGCTGTTGCGCGGCGGCCAGGTCTACTACCTGCACAACGATGTGAAGAGCATCGAGAAATGCGCCGCCGATCTCGCCGAACTGGTACCCGAAGCGCGGATCGCTATCGGCCACGGGCAAATGCGCGAGCGCGAACTCGAACAGGTGATGAGCGACTTCTACCACAAGCGCTTCAACGTCCTGATCGCCTCGACCATCATCGAGACCGGCATCGACGTGCCCAGCGCCAACACCATCATCATCGAGCGCGCCGACAAGTTCGGCCTGGCCCAGTTGCACCAGTTGCGCGGCCGGGTCGGACGCAGCCACCACCAGGCCTATGCCTACCTGCTCACGCCACCGCGCCAACAGATCACCCCGGATGCCGAGAAGCGTCTGGAGGCTATCGCCAACACCCAGGACCTGGGCGCCGGTTTCGTCCTGGCCACCAACGATCTGGAAATCCGCGGTGCCGGTGAACTGCTCGGCGAAGGCCAGAGCGGGCAGATCCAGGCGGTCGGTTTTACCCTGTACATGGAAATGCTCGAGCGCGCGGTCAAGGCCATCCGCAAGGGCACCCAGCCGAACCTCGACCAGCCGCTGGGCGGTGGTCCGGAAATCAACCTGCGCTTGCCGGCATTGATTCCCGAAGACTACCTGCCGGACGTGCACGCGCGCCTGATCCTGTACAAACGCATCGCCTCGGCGGTGGACGAAGACGGCCTCAAGGACCTGCAGGTCGAGATGATCGACCGCTTCGGCCTGTTGCCCGAACCGACCAAGAACCTGGTGCGCCTGACCTTGCTGAAACTGCAGGCGGAAAAGCTCGGCATCAAGAAAGTCGATGCCGGCCCCAATGGCGGCAAGATCGAGTTCGAAGCCGAAACCCCGGTCGACCCACTGGCATTGATCAAGCTGATCCAGAGCCAGCCCAAGCGCTACAAGTTCGAAGGCGCCACCCAGTTCAAGTTCATGGTGCCAATGGAGCGCCCGGAAGAACGTTTCAATAACCTCGAGGCGCTGTTCGAGCGCCTGACCCCACAATCTGCGTGAAGGAAGTTCCATGCGTGTAATGCGTAACCTGACCCTGCTGCTGGCCCTGATTGCCCCGGCAGCATTTGCCGACGGCACCTATCAGGTCGAAATGATCCTGGTACGGCAGAACGCCGTGCCGGCAATTGCCACGCCGACCACGGAAGACTGGCGCAACGGCGCTCAGCTCGTTGCCGAGGGCGACCTGCGCCAGCCGGCAATGAATGAGGAAGCCGCCAAGCTTGCGGCCGACCCGCAGTACACCGTGCTGCTGCACAAGGCCTGGAAGCAGGACGCCGGCACGGTGGCGATCAGCGACGGCGAGGAACACTTCGGCCAGTTCCCCATCGCGGGCAACCTGTCCCTCAAGGAAGAGCGCTTCATCGCCGTGGATGCCAACTTCTGGGTCAACCAGTTTGACGGCAATGGCCGCGTGATCCAGAGCGAAGCGTTCAAGCAGAGCAACAGCAACATCAAAAGCGGCGACCTGACCTTCCTCGATGGCGGCCATCTGGCCCTGCTGCTCAAGGTTACGGCCAACCGGCCAGTCAGCGCCCCCGCTGCGCCCGCGGAGTTGATGGAGCAGTAGCCCGATGTCTAACGATGGTCTTGCCCCGACACCTCACCTGATCCTGGGCAGCCACGAGTTCAGCGCCTATGTGCCGCAAACCGGCAGGATGCAGCGCCAGCACCAGCACCGGGCGGCACTGTCGTTCAACTATGACGGCATTCGCGCCAGCGGCAGGCAGGGCAAGGAAGTCAGCCGCCTGGACGGCACCACCAGTCAACGCGTAAAGCGCCACGCCGAAGCGGAAAACCAGATCCGCCTGACCCTGCAGCACCTGGGTTTCAAGGTCGCCACCCGGCAAAGCAAAGCCTTGCCTGAGAGCGCCGGCGACCTGCTGGAGCTGGCTTCCGAAGCGGCCTGGCTGCGTTTCATGCTTAACGACCTGCCCGCCCTGCGCGAGCAAGGCTGGGAGATCGAGTTCACCGATGACTTCGCCTTCAACCTCGCCGAGGTTGACGATTGGTACGCGCAAATCGACGAAGCCAGCGGCCGCGACTGGTTCGATCTGGAGCTGGGCATCGAAGTCAACGGCCAGCGCCTGAGCCTGCTGCCGATCCTGCTCAACGTGCTGCGCAGTCATCCGGAGCTGCTCAACCCGGCGCAACTGCACAAGCGCCGCGATGATGAACAGCTGCTGGTGCAGATTCCCGCCCCCGCCGGCGAAGCACGGCGCAACCTGCAAGTGGCACTACCCTACGGCCGCCTCAAGCCGGTGCTGGCAACCCTTGGCGACTTCTACCTGCGTGAACCCGGTGACACTAGCGTGCGCCTGCCAACGCTGGACGCCACGCGCCTCAACGCCCTGGAAGAGCTGCCACTGAGCTGGCAAGGCGGCGAGCAGGTACGCAGTCTGGGCGAACGCCTGCGTGACATCCGCCTGCAACCGACACAGGTCCCGAATGGCCTCAACGCGACACTGCGCGCCTATCAGCTTGAAGGCCTGAGCTGGATGCAGGCGTTGCGCGAACTGGAGGTCGGCGGCATCCTCGCCGACGACATGGGCCTTGGCAAAACCCTGCAGACCCTGGCCCACCTGCTTACGGAAAAAAATGCCGGACGCCTGACCCGCCCCGCCATGGTGGTGATGCCCACCAGCCTGATTCCCAACTGGCAGGATGAGGCGGCGCGTTTCGCCCCTGACCTGCGCGTCCTGGCACTGCAGGGCATTGGTCGACGCAAGCACTTTGACAACCTGCTGGACTACGACCTGCTGCTGACCACCTACGCCCTGCTGCCCAAGGACCTGGAACACTTCAAGGGCCTGATGCTGCATGTACTGATCCTCGACGAGGCGCAGTACATCAAAAGCCCGAACAGCAAGGCCGCCCAGGCTGCACGCCAGCTCGAAGCACGCCAGCGCCTGTGCCTTAGCGGTACACCACTGGAGAATCATCTGGGTGAGCTGTGGTCGCTCTTCCACTTTCTGCTGCCCGGCTGGCTGGGGGACGCCAAAGCATTCAACCGCGACTACCGGGTACCGATCGAACGCCAGGGCGATGATGAGCGCCTGCAACACCTCAATGCGCGAATCAAACCCTTCCTGCTCAGGCGCACCAAAGAGCAGGTTGCCACCGAACTGCCAGCCAAGACCGAGATGATCCACTGGGTCGACCTCAGCGACGCTCAACGCGATGTCTACGAGACCATGCGCCTGGCCATGGATCAGAAGGTGCGCGCCGAAATCACCCGCAAAGGTGTGGCACGTAGCCAGATCATCATCCTTGAAGCCCTGCTCAAGCTGCGCCAGGTCTGCTGCGACCTGCGCCTGGTCAACAGTCAGGCCTCAACTGCTCGCGGCGCCCACTCGGGCAAGCTGGCAAGCCTGATGGAAATGCTTGAGGAGTTGCTCGCCGAAGGACGGCGGGTGCTGCTGTTTTCGCAGTTCACCAGCATGTTGCGGCTGATCGAGGCCGAACTGCAGCAGCGCGCCATCGCCTATGCCCTGCTGACCGGTGAAACCCGTGATCGCCGGGCGCCGGTGCAGGACTTCCAGAGCGGTCGGCTGCAGATATTTCTCATCAGCCTCAAGGCAGGTGGTGTCGGCCTGAACCTGACTGCTGCCGATACCGTGATCCACTATGACCCATGGTGGAATCCTGCAGCCGAAAACCAGGCCACTGACCGCGCTTATCGCATTGGCCAGGAAAAGCCGGTGTTTGTGTACAAGCTGATTACCCGAGGCACGGTGGAAGAGAAGATCCAGCAACTGCAGCAGGAGAAGTCGGCGCTGGCGGCCGGCGTGCTGGATGGGCGTCAGGCGGGGGATTGGCGCCTGGCTGCAGAGGATATTGATGCACTGCTTGCGCCGCTGCCCGGCAAGCGCAAGGCTTCAAAAGCAGGTTGAGTTCATCGCTGGCAATGCCAGCTCCCACAGGGGGCTGGCATTGTCGGCGATGGGCTGTATCAATCGACCAGTTGAGCCTCTTTGAGCGCCCCAAGCGCCTCCAGCCAGCGCGGCTGCTGACGATAATCCGTACGCGCAAAACCTTGCCCACGCATCTGTGCAATACGCGCTGAAGGCTTGACCTTCAGCCGCTGCGCGGCCGTCAACGCCAACTCGGCAGCGGCCCGGTCATTGCACACCAGCCCCATGTCACAACCGGCACTCAGCGCCGCCTCGATACGACTGGCCGCATCACCGACCACATGAGCGCCCGCCATCGACAGGTCGTCACTGAAAATAACCCCGTCGAAGCCCAGCTCACCGCGCAGGATGTCCTGCAACCAGCGCCGCGAGAAACCGGCCGGCTGACTGTCGACCTGCGGGTAGATCACGTGCGCGGGCATCACTGCCGCCAGCTGGCCACTGAGGCGCGCAAACGGCACCAGATCGACGGCGCGGATCTGCTCCAGGCTGCGCTCGTCGGTAGGAATGGCGACATGGGAGTCGGCCTCGGCCCAGCCATGACCCGGGAAGTGCTTGCCGCAAGCAGCCATGCCTGCGGCGTTCATACCACGAATAAAGGCACCGGCCAGGGCCGTGGCGCGCTGCGGATCACCTTCGAAAGCGCGGCTGCCGACCACGGCGCTGCGCTGATGATCCAGGTCCAGGACCGGGGCGAAACTCAGGTCCAGACCGACCGCCAGCACTTCGGTAGCCATCAGCCAACCGCACTGCTCGGCCAGGTACTCGGCGTTGTCGTTGTCGGCAATCGCGCGCATCGCTGGCAGCCGCACAAAACCCTGGCGCAGACGCTGGACCCGACCACCCTCCTGATCCACCGCCAGGATCAGGTCCGGGCGGATTGCACGGATCGAGGCCGTCAGCTCACGTACCTGACGCGGGCATTCGATATTGCGGGCAAAGATGATCAAACCGGCCACTTCGGGCTGGCGCAAAAGCTGGCGATCTTCGGCGGTCAGCCAGGTACCGGCGATATCCACCATCAGGGAGCCTTGCAGGCTGGCACTCATAATTGATCCTTCAGTTGACGCTGATGTGAGCCCATTGGGGGCACGCGGCTTCATCGATCTGCACCGGGCAATGCGCCGGCACCTGGTCGAACAGGTTGAGCATATCGGCGTTGCGCAGGCGCACGCAGCCATGGGACAACGGCACACTCATAGGTTCGCTATCGGGCGTGCCATGCAGGTAGATGTAGCGACGAAAGGTATCGACCGCCCCCAGGCGATTGAAGCCCGGCTCGCAACCGCTGAGCCAGAGAATGCGCGTGAGGATCCAGTCGCGACCGGGAAATTCTGCATGCAGCTCGGGGGACCAGGTTTCACCCGTCCAGCGCCGTCCGCGCAGCACCGCACCCGGCGGCAGGCCAGCACCGATTTTGGCGCGCACCTGATGACGACCTCGCGGCGTACAGCCGGAGCCATTGACCTCGCCGGCGCCATTGCGCGCAGTGGAAACCGCCAGACGCAGGCGCAACTGCCCCCGGGCGAACCCATAGAGGCATTGATCAGCGAGGGAAATGTGCAGGAAATCGAGACTGGCCATGGGGCGCTAGCTTAGCCGATGCCGCTCGCCGCGCCCAGCCGTGGCATCACGCCTTGGCTGCGACTGCCGAACTTGAAGACTTGCTGCGAGGACGCAGCTGCGCAGCCGCCATCGCCTCGTCAGTAACACCACTGTCAGCGCGCATGCCGGCAGCGAGGAACGGCACCATCAGGCGCATGACCTGCTCGATGGAGGTGTTAACGCCAAAGTCGGTTTCAGCGATGGCACGCAGCGCCTTGATGCCGGACATGCTGAATGCTGCGGCGCCGAGCATGAAGTGCACGCGCCAGAACAACTCGATAGGTGGAATGCGCGGTGCGGCCTCGTTGACCAGCAACATGTAACGACGGAACACCTTGCCGTACATGTCTTCCAGATAACGTCGCAGGTGCCCCTGGCTCTGGCTGAACGCCAGGCCCAGCAAACGCATGAAGATCGACAGGTCGTTGCCACTGCGCGGCTGCACCACCATCGCTTGCTCGACCAGCATCTCCAGCAGCTCTTCAAGGCTTGGTTTCTGCTCAGGACGGGCCTGACGACGCTCCAGCTCGCGCTCGAGGCTGGTACAGAAAGGCCCAAGGAAACGCGAGAAGACCGCCTGGATCAGCGCCTTTTTGGAACCGAAATGGTAGTTCACCGCCGCCAGGTTGACGCCGGCCTTGCTGGTGATCAGCCGTAATGAGGTTTCGGCAAAACCTTTTTCCGCGAACAACTGCTCGGCAGCATCGAGAATGCGTTCAACGGTTTCCGACTGGGCCATGACTACTCCGCCTGACAAACACTTGTTTGAAACATACGTTTCAAAGTGGTGATTTGTCAAGTCCATACAGCCGTTTTACGTCTACCCGGTCACGTATTAAATCACAGCTACAGGCCGCAAGCTGCAAGGACATCCGCACCTGGCGCCGGGTTTTCTTGCAGCGTGATGCTTGCAGCTTGCCACCCACTGTATATAATCCCAGTCACTGTATAAAAAGACAGAGCGATCGACATGCTAAAACTGACGCCACGCCAAGCTGAGATTCTGGCTTTTATCAAGCGCTGCCTGGAAGACAACGGCTTCCCGCCGACCCGCGCGGAAATTGCCCAGGAACTGGGTTTCAAGTCGCCCAACGCCGCCGAGGAGCATCTCAAGGCCCTGGCACGCAAGGGTGCCATCGAAATGACCCCTGGCGCCTCACGCGGCATTCGCATCCCGGGCCTGGAAGCCAAGACTGAAGACAGCGGCCTGCCAATCATCGGCCGCGTCGCCGCCGGTGCACCGATACTTGCCCAACAGCACATCGAAGAATCCTGCAACATCAACCCGGCCTTCTTCCATCCCCGCGCCGACTACCTGCTGCGCGTTCACGGCATGAGCATGAAGGACGTCGGCATTGTCGATGGCGACCTGCTCGCCGTGCATACCTGCCGTGAGGCGCGCAATGGTCAGATCGTGGTCGCCCGCCTGGGTGACGAGGTGACGGTCAAGCGCTTCCAGCGCGAAGGCAGCAAAGTCTGGCTGCTTGCTGAAAACCCCGAATTCGCCCCCATCGAAGTCAACCTGAAAGAACAGGAGCTGGTGATCGAGGGCTTGAGTGTCGGCGTCATTCGCCGATAAAGGAGGCGTCATGCAGTTTCCCCCAGCATCGCAGAACGTACCGCAGCAAGCACAACTGCCCCTGTTCGAGGCATTCCTGGCCCAGCCAGTACTGCCCGGACTGAAAGCCGCCAAGCCTGCGCCACACCCTGGCGCCGCTCAGGTTTTCAGCGAGCTGTCCTTCCGTGGTGCGCTGGGCAACTGCCAGAGCCTGCTAGCCCCCATGCTGCGCGAGCTCAGCGAGTTGAGCGAAGAGCAGGACGCCCGCTGGCTGACCCTGATTGCCCCACCGGCCAGCCTGACCCAGGCCTGGCTGCGCGAAGCAGGCCTGAACCGCGAACGCATTCTGTTACTGCAACCACGCGGCAACCAGAGCGCCCTGCAACTGGCCTGTGACGCATTGCGCCTGGGGCGCAGCCATACCGTGGTCAGCTGGTTGAGCACCGTCAGCAGCAGTGCCCGCCAGCAATTGAGCAACGCCGCCCGCGCCGGAGACGCACAAAGCCTGAACATCCGCCTCGGCTGATATTCAGGTTAAGTATCGATGGGTTTCGCCAGGCTTCCTCAGGACGAGGAAGCTAAGCAGGGCGATCAATGCAGGACGCGTGACCCTTCGTCTCGCTCGACTTCGCCTTCTACCAGCTTGCCGGCCATCTGCACACCAACACTGAGCATGGCCTTGGCCACTTCGACGTGCTGACCTTGCAGGAAAGCCTTGGCGTCCTCGGAGAAATCCAGGGTTACCAGGGAGCCTTCGTCCTCGGCTCGGCGCAGCTCGATCCGGCCATCAGGCAACTCGACAATTTCTAGAAAGGACGTTGGCATAAAGGGCAGTTCTCCACGAAAGGCCAGCATTGTATCAGTGACCGCCCCAATCAGCACTCACTCAAGCCTTCGCGAAAACGAACGGTCAGGCCCTTGAGGTTCTGCCGCCAGCTCTCCAACTCTTCCCGCGAAAGCGCTGGCACCTCGGGCTCATCAAGACTCACGGCCTGAATCAGCGGCTGGGTAACGTCGGTTTTCGGGGCTTTTTTCGCGACCGGCGGTCGGAACAAATCGGCATAAGCGCCTAACAGTTGCGCCAACCAGGTTTCCCGTTGTTCAGCCAACTCGACCAGCTCGGCCATCTCGGGAATTGCTACAGCGTCGAGTACTTCGCGAGTGAGCAATAGCTCTGCGCGAGGTGCAGCGGCCTGTGGCAAACGGTAAAACCCGGCAATCTCGTGACACAACCCCAGCAGCGCACCGTACAGGTGAAACAGCGCCGACTCGCGCTCGGCCTGGATCAAGGCCTGGGCGTTCATGGCGCGACTCTCCTGCGCCTTGCCCATGGCTTCAAGGGCCAGGCCGGCGAAGTAAATCTTCTGGTTGGTACGGGTGTAGAGTTCCTGGGCCATCTGAGTGCCCTCCGAAAGGCTGCAAGGCGATCTGTGAGTTTCACGGATTGCCCTGCCCTACTGCAAGCCCGGGATTACGACCGCTTTGCGGTCGATCGCCGGCAAGGCCGGCTCCTACAGAAATTTTTGTTCAGTCTGTGGGAGCCGGCCTTGCCGGCGATGGGCCGCGAGAAGCGGCCCAAGCTCGATCAGCGCTTGTCTTCGACCTTCCAGGCATTGCCGTCATAGAAGGCGCGCCAGCCAGTCGGCTTG
>JAVXRI010000129.1:0-10984 GCA_036643775.1 Pseudomonas sp.
CATCCATTAGGAGCATGTGAATGAAGCGCACCACCACCTCGTTGTTGCTGTTGAGCAGTCTGTTTGCCGCCCAGCAAAGTCAAGCCGGCGACTTGCTGCTGTGGCAAGACAACAGCCTGACCTACCTCAACGGTATCGACTTCAAGGTTGACCCGCCCAAGCAGCAGACCGTGACCTTCGAGCACGCCAGCGGCTGGAGCTTCGGTGACTTGTTCTTCTTCATCGACGGCATCAAGTACAACACCGATGCCACCAACGGTGCCGGTGACGGTCATACCTTCTATGGTGAGTTCAGCCCGCGCTTCTCGCTCGGCAAGATTACCGGTGCCGACTTCTCCTTCGGCCCGATCAAGGACGTGCTGATTTCGACCACCTACGAGTACGGTGAAGACGATGTCGAGTCTTACCTGATCGGCCCGGCCGTCGACCTCGACATCCCAGGCTTTGACTACTTCCAGCTCAACACCTACCTGCGTACCGCCGACGGCAAGCGCGACGGCAGCAATGTCTGGCAGATCACCCCGGTGTGGAGCTACACCATCCCGGTCGGCAACTCCGAAATGGTGATTGACGGCTTCATGGACTGGGTCGTGGACAACGACAAGAGCTACCACGCCAACCTGCACTTCAACCCGCAGGTCAAATATGACCTGGGCAAGGCGCTGAACTGGGGCGAGAAGCAGTTGTACGTTGGTTTCGAGTACGACTACTGGAAGAACAAGTACGGGATCAAAGACAGCGATGCCTTTGATACTGACCAGAACACGGCGAGCTTCCTGGTCAAAGTACACTTCTGATCAATTTGATCGCCGGCAAGGCCGGCTCCTACAGGATCGGTTCAACACCTGACCCTGTAGGAGCTGGCCTTGCCAGCGATGAGGCCATCAGCCTTTCAGCGAACGCCAGATCTTGCCGATAACCGCGACCACTGCGAGTACCGCAGCACCGGCCACAATCCCCACCCCGCCATTGAGCAACGCCCCGGTCAACGCCCCGCCGCGCCCTTCACTGAAGGCTTCGATGGCATGATGCAGAGGCGCCACGCCATGCACCAGAATCCCACCACCAACCAGAAACATCGCCGCCGTACCGATCACTGACAGGCTCTTCATCATGTACGGCGCCGCGCGCAGGATGCCGTTGCCCAGCGCTTGTGCCGCACGCGAAGCCTTCTGGGTCAGCCACAGGCCGAGGTCATCGAGCTTGACGATACCGGCGACCAGGCCGTAAACGCCGATGGTCATGACGATGGCAATGCCCGAGAGCACGATAATCTGCTGGGTCAGCGGCGCAGCGGCGACTGTGCCCAGGGTGATCGCGATGATCTCCGCCGAGAGGATGAAATCGGTGCGAATCGCGCCCTTGATCTTGGTTTGCTCGAAGGCCACCAGGTCGACGTCAGGGTCTGCTACTGCTTCTACTAACGCTGCGTGCTCGGCCTGATCTTCCGCCTTGCTGTGGAGGAACTTGTGCGCCAGCTTCTCGAAGCCTTCAAAGCACAGAAAAGCACCACCGATCATCAACAGCGGCGTTACCGCCCAGGGGATGAACGCACTGATCAACAGCGCTGCCGGCACCAGGATCAACTTGTTGACGAACGAGCCCTTGGCCACCGCCCAGACCACAGGAATTTCCCGCTCGGCACGCACCCCGGTAACCTGCTGGGCGTTGAGCGCCAGGTCGTCGCCCAGCACCCCTGCGGTCTTTTTCGCCGCGACCTTGGTCATTACCGAGACATCGTCGAGTACCGTGGCGATATCGTCGATCAATACCAGAAGACTGCTTCCTGCCATGTTTGCCTGATTCCAGCGGGTTGAGAGGCGCTCAGTCTAGCTCAAAGTCGCCACCTTGAGCCCCTTGCAAACGCGGTGCTACGATGCCGCAACAGTATGTGGCGCCAGCCGCATGCTTGCTAGGATAGGGATGCGCGCGGGACAGAACCAGCACTGGTGTGTCAGCACCCACGTGAGAGAGTGGTCCGCACGGTATCGGCGTGAAGTCGCTGTAGGCACAGCTAGCTGTGACCACGTATGAGAGAGTGAACCCCTTCACCACCGTGTGCCGCGCGCGCCATTATCCTGCGAGAGTTTGGAATGGCGCGCAAGAATCCTCAGCAACGATTTGAGGCCTTCACCGACGATCTGGGTCGCTTAGCCGACTGGCTGGAGTCGCTGAATATCCGAGTGGTCGCGATGGAGGCCACGGGGGTGTACTGGATTGCTCACTTCGAGCTGCTTGACGCTCGAGGCTTCGAGGTTTGCTTGGTCAACTTCTCGGGCAACTCGCCAGACGACGGGGCGCAAGTCCGACGTCTTGGACTGTCAGTGGATTTGGCAGTTGATGACCCATGGGCTCTTGCGAGGCGCGTTCTGGCCTGCCGACGCCATCTGTTCCCTACGCTCGCTAGTGCGCCAACGGGGCAGCAAGGTGCGCGATCAAGCCCAGACGCTCAACCGCATGCAAAAAGCGTCGAGCCAGATGAACATCCAACTGGCGAACGTCATCAGTGATATTTCCGGCGTTACCGGCATGAAGATTATGCGGGCAATCATTTCCGGAGAGCGCTGCCCGGAAAAGCTGGCCACCCTCAGGGATGGCCGGATCAAGGCTGGCCAGGACACCATTGCACGCAGTCTTCATGGCAACTGGCGTCTGGAGCATCTGCATGCGCTGGCTCAGGAAGTTAACCTTTATGACTTCCTGGAACTGCAGATTGCCGAATGCGATATGGCCATCGGACAGGCCCTGAAACTGCTGCCCGTCCTGGATGCAGCCGCTCAGCCTCCTACCAAGGTCCTGCGAAGCCCCCCACCGAAATACCTCGAAACGTCTTAGAGCCCTGCTTAGCTACCAACTAGCTTACGGTCGTCACCTCAATTGAGAGGGGATTGCCCATGCCGTCCATCGCACGCTGGTTGCTGCTGAACTGTGCCCTACTGTTATCCCCGTGGGTAACTGCCAATACGATCCTGGAAAACCCCCTTTGGCGCGTCGAGCTCGATCCTACCACCCTGGCGATTCGTGTCACCCCCGCCCAAAGCCCGGCGGTGCAAGCCTCTGTTGGTGTGGCTGCACACAAGGTCAACGACCTTAAGGAAGGGATCCAGCGTATCGATTGGCAATGGGACGACGGCGCTTGGTCCCTGAGCGCTGAGCTCAATCAACGCGACCTATTGCTGTCGATCAAGGCCCGCGACCCCGGCGAGCTTCAGTTCCTCAAGCAACCCGGCAACGCCATGGGCAAAGGTCTGATCTGGCCTTTAGCCGAAGGACACTACGTGCCCGCAGGCGATGCATTGTGGCACAAATTTTTGCTCGATCAGGGCGAACTTAACACCACCCAGGATCTGAGCTTGCCGTTGTGGGGCGTTGATCATGGCAGTTTTACCCTGAACTGGCTGATAACCAATCCCTACAACAATCGCCTGACCCTCAGTGCCGAAGACAAGAGACTGGCGTTGGCTGCTAGTCATGAATTCACTTCGCTGGATCCCGCGGCGCCAATGACTTTCAGCCTATCGCTGGGAGGTGATGACCTGATGGCTGGGGCCAAGCGCTATCGACAATGGCTGATCGACAACGGGCGCTATGAAACACTGAATAACAAACTGTTGAAAACCCCCGAAGCCAAAAAATTGGTGGGTGCCAGCCATGTTTACTTGTGGGGTAACGGAGTGCTGGGGCGAAAAGATGTTCAGAGCTGGCCAAAACTCTTGCTGCAACTACGGGGCAATCAGCCATTGGCCAGAGATCTACGCGGCCTGCTCAATGCTGAAGCCCAAACCGTACTCGACTCTGTAACGCCGTCCCTCACTAGCTATCAACAGGATGTGTTGCTCCGCGGCCTCAACAACGCACTGAACAACAAGGCACGGCAGAGCTGGCAGGCCAGTGACGAGCCCGATGCAGAGTTACTCGCCCGTCGTTACGGTGAATTGCGCAGTGAGGTGGCGAAACTGTTCGGTAATGCTTTCACCGCTGATCCGGCGGACTGGGGAGGTACCTTGTCGCTTGCGACTATCAAGCAACTGCAAGCAGCGAATCTGCCGCGTCTGTGGCTAGGGCTTGGAGACGGTTGGGAGGGTGGGCTTTGGCATCCAGAAGCGGTGACGGCCGGTGTTGAGACAGGATATCTGCTCGCACCTTATGACTCCTATGAAACGGCGTTGGCCTCAGCGGACAACCCGGATTGGGCCACCGCTCATCTTGGGCGGAACGCCTATCGCAATTGCGCAATTGTCCTCAAAAATGGAGAGCTGAAAAGTGGCTTCCAGCAAGCCGGTCACTACACCGATCCCCACTGCATCCGCCCATTGCTCGAAGCACGAATCAAAGCGGTACAGGCCAAGGCCGGATTCAACAGCTGGTTTCTCGACGTCACAGCCTCCGGAATGTTGTTTGACAGCTTTCGTCCAGCTCACACCATGAGTCAGGCTCAAAATGCCGCTGAGAACGCTGCGGCCGCACGCTGGATCAATGAAACCTTGCAATTGCCTATGGGATCCGAAGACGGTAACGCAGCCACGGCTCAGGGCATTCTATTTGCTCATGGCATGCAGACTCCGGTAATCGGTTGGGGGGATGCCGACCTGAGCAAGAACCAAAAGTCGCCTTACTACCTCGGCAACTGGTACCCGCCAGAGCAGCCGAGTGTGTTCTTCAAGACCGTATTGATCAAGGAACCCTATCGCACAGTCTACTTCGCGCCGGAAACGCGTCTACCGCTCTATCAAATGGTGTTTCACGGTTCAGTGATTACCACTCATCACTGGCTGTTCGACAACCTGAAACTGAGCAATGTACGAGTCGAAAACGAGCTGACCCAGTTGCTCTACAATGTGCCGCCACTCTATCACCTGAGTAATGCTACGTTGAAGCAGCGATTGCCGGTGATCCAGCGCCAAGACGCCTTCTTCCGCCCGCTGCACGAGCGCTTGGCGACCCAAGCTATAACGGACTTTCATTGGCTGACGACGGATCGACTAGTGCAGCAGACGACATTCAGCGATGGAACGCGCCTAGTAGCGAACTTCGATTCGCAGGTACGCGAGGTTGAAGGTAGGCGATTGACAGGGAGGAGCATCACAGTGATTGAGATAGATGGGAAAGTGATTGAATTTCAGGTTGGTGTTAAGTCTTAATGCCCTTCCTTGCAAGCCACACGGTTTTCTTTCGTTCATCCTCTCAATATACGTACCTGACGCCGTTTATCCGCGCCTTTTCCAACGATCGTTCACCATCACGCCATTTGAGCGCAACAGCACCGGGCAGTTGAAGCCGACTCCTGCAAGCAGACTCCGGGAGGCCTACGCCCATCTTTGATACAGCATCGCCGGCTGACACCAGCGCTCGTGACACTCCAGTACAGCTGGTTCTGCGAGAACTACCGCGCCTGGGCCGACAAGGTCGACGTGGTCATGCCCCAGGAGCACCGCGCCGGTGAAAAGCTGTTCGTCGACTATGCCGGCCAGACGGTACCGATCATCGACCGGCACACCGGCGAGATCCACCAGGCCCAGACCTTCGTCGCCGTCCTCGGTACATCCTGCTACACCTTTGCCGAAGCCACCTGGTCGCAGCAACTGCCCGACTGGCTAGGCTCGCATGTACACTGCTTTGCGTTTCTCGATGGAATCCCGGAGATCGTGGCGCCGGACAACCTGCGCAGCGGCGTGGGCAAGCCGATCTCCCTAACGCCCAGTTCAAAGCCTGCCTTGTAACCTGCGAAATCATTGCAGACCAGCTTGCCATTCCAGTCGCCAAGGAAGTTTCGAGCGTGTTCGCCAGCACGGCTCGGGCTGAAGTCGTAGACGACCGCTGCCAGATCGGAGAACTGGCTCGTGGCGTAGGCCCAGACATAAACGCGGTGAGTCTTTTTGGCACCTGGCATCAGCACCTGCACCGGCATTTCGTCGGCGCGGACGACGCCGTGCATAAGTACTGCTTCGCGCAGCACATCGACCAGCGGCTGGAGTTGCACGCCGCATGCGCCGAGGCGCTCAGTCTAGCTCAAAGTCGCCACCTTGAGCCCTTTGCAAACGCGGTGCTACCATGCGCAACCGCCCTTTCAGGCCCGAGGATTAGCGTCAACCATGAGCAGCATTCGCGAGCGCAACAAAGAACTGATCCTGCGCGCGGCCAGTGAAGAGTTCGCCGACAAGGGCTTCGCCGCCACCAAGACCAGCGACATCGCGGCCAAGGCCGGGCTGCCCAAGCCAAACGTCTACTACTACTTCAAGTCCAAGGAAAACCTCTACCGCGAGGTCCTGGAAAGTATCATCGAGCCGATCATGCAGGCGTCGACGCCGTTCAATGCCGACGGTGACCCGAAGGAAGTATTGAGCGCCTATATCCGCTCGAAGGTGCGTATTTCCCGTGACTTGCCCTTTGCTTCCAAAGTGTTTGCCAGCGAGATCATGCATGGTGCCCCGCACCTGAGCCCAAGCCAGGTCGAACAGCTCAACGAGCAGGCGCGGCACAACATCGAGTGTATCCAGGCCTGGATCGACCGTGGCCAGATCGCGCCGGTCGACCCGCACCACCTGATGTTCAGCATCTGGGCGGCGACCCAGACCTACGCGGATTTCGATTGGCAGATCTCGGTGGTTACCGGCAAAGCCAAGCTCGAAGACAGCGACTATGAGGCGGCGACGCAGACCATCATTCGTCTGGTGCTCAAAGGGTGTGAACCGGACGCCTGACGTTTGTGTTGTAGGAGCGGATTTATCCGCGATGGACTGCGTAGCAGTCCCGGCAATTTGGGGCCGCGCTGCGCCCCATCGCGGATAAATCCGCTCCTACAGAGCCTGATCAAAACCCGTATTGATCAGGCCGCTACACCGGCATCCGCCGTCAACCCCGCCTCTTCGATCGCACTTATCGCGCACTGCTCATCGATATCCGAGGTATCGCCACTGATACCGATCGCCCCCACTACCACGCCCTGCTGATTACGAATCAGCACACCACCCGGCGCCGGCACCACCGAACTCTGCCCCAGACCATTGAGCGCAGCGAAAAACGCCGGGCGTTGTTGTGCGTCCAGGGCAATCAGGCGCGAGCCCTTGCCCAGGGCTATCGCGCCCCAGGCCTTGCCCATGGCCACTTGCGGACGCAACAGGCTGGCACCGTCTTCACGTTGCAGCGCCAGCAGGTGGCCGCCGGCGTCGAGCACCGCCACCGTCAAGGGCGCGGCGGAAATCTTGCGGCCCGCGGCCAGCGCGGCGTTCACCAGGCTGACAGCGGCTTTCAGGGTCAATGTGGTCATGGAAAGGTCCTCTTGTTGTTAGAAGCCCTGAGGGCAGGTGTGAAAAAGCAATAGAACAAATAGAACACAATGGCGAATATTTTTGTATACAATATTTTCAGCGCGATAAACCAATTCTGACGAAACGCCTTTTTTATGGCCTTCCCGACGAAAGCACCCATCGCCGATGAAAATGGATTGACCAGAGTCGCCTGGCGTGAATACACTCTGACGAAAAGCCATTTGTATACAATTACAAAATCAAAGAGGCACAAAACCATGAGCAAAATGAGAGCAATTGATGCAGCCGTTCTGGTGATGCGCCGCGAAGGTGTTGAAACCGCGTTTGGTATTCCGGGTGCCGCAATCAACCCGCTGTACTCGGCCCTGAAGAAAGTCGGCGGTATCGATCACGTCCTCGCTCGTCACGTTGAAGGCGCCTCGCACATGGCCGAGGGCTACACCCGCACCAAAGCCGGCAACATCGGCGTGTGCATCGGCACCTCCGGCCCTGCCGGCACTGACATGGTCACCGGCCTGTACAGCGCCTCGGCCGACTCCATCCCGATCCTGTGCATCACCGGCCAGGCGCCGCGTGCCCGTATGCACAAGGAAGATTTCCAGGCCGTCGACATCACCAGCATCGTCAAGCCGGTGACCAAGTGGGCGACCACCGTTCTGGAACCAGGCCAGGTGCCTTACGCGTTCCAGAAAGCCTTCTATGAAATGCGCTCCGGCCGTCCAGGCCCTGTGCTGATCGACCTGCCGTTCGACGTGCAGATGGCCGAGATCGAATTCGACATCGACGCCTACCAGCCGCTGCCCGTACAAAAACCTGCCGCCAACCGCATCCAGGTCGAAAAAGCCCTGGCCATGCTCGACAGCGCCGAGCGTCCGCTGCTGGTGGCCGGTGGTGGCATCATCAACGCCGATGCCTGTGACAAATTTGTCGAGTTCGCTGAACTGACCGGCATCCCGGTTATCCCGACCCTGATGGGCTGGGGCATCATCCCTGACGATCACCCGCTGATGGTCGGTATGGTCGGCCTGCAGACCTCGCACCGCTACGGCAACGCCACCATGCTCAAGTCTGACGTGGTCCTGGGTATCGGTAACCGTTGGGCCAACCGCCACACCGGTTCGGTTGATGTCTACACCGAAGGCCGCCGCTTCATTCACGTCGATATCGAACCAACCCAGATCGGCCGGGTGTTCACCCCTGACCTGGGTATCGTTTCCGACGCCGGTGCCGCCCTGGAGGTGTTCCTGGAAGTTGCCCGCGAGTGGAAAGCGGCCGGTAAACTCAAGGACCGCGGCGCCTGGCTGGAAGATTGCCAGCAGCGCAAATCGAGCCTGCAGCGCAAGACCCATTTCGACAACGTGCCGGTCAAGCCGCAGCGCGTGTACCAGGAAATGAACCAGGTGTTCGGCAAAGACACCTGCTACGTCAGCACCATCGGTCTGTCGCAGATTGCCGGCGCGCAGTTCCTCCACGTCTACAAGCCGCGTCACTGGATCAACTGTGGTCAGGCCGGCCCGCTGGGCTGGACCATCCCTGCCGCGCTGGGCGTGGTCAAGGCTGACCCGACTCGCAAGGTAGTGGCGCTGTCGGGCGACTATGACTTCCAGTTCATGATCGAAGAACTGGCCGTCGGCGCGCAATTCAACCTGCCGTACATCCACGTGCTGGTGAACAACTCCTACCTGGGTCTGATCCGTCAGGCGCAGCGTGGCTTCGAGATGGATTACTGTGTGCAGCTGGCGTTCGAGAACGTCAACGCGCCTGAACTCAACGGTTATGGCGTCGATCACGTCGCCGTGGTCGAAGGCCTGGGTTGCAAAGCCCTGCGCGTTACCGAGCCAGGTGAGATCGCCCCGGCCCTGCTCAAGGCGCAAAAGCTGGCTGAAGAGTTCCGGGTACCGGTAGTGGTCGAGGTTATCCTCGAGCGCGTGACCAACATTTCCATGGGCACCGAAATCAACGCGGTCAACGAATTCGAAGACCTGGCACTGGTCGGCAACGACGCGCCAACCGCGATTTCCCTGCTCGACTGATCGCTTGAGCGGCCCTGCTGCGATACGCACAGGGCCCACTTTTGCAAGGAGACAACCATGCCACGTTTCGCCGCCAACCTGTCCATGCTGTTCACCGAGCAGGACTTCCTCGCCCGTTTCAAGGCTGCAGCCGACGCCGGCTTCAGCGGTGTTGAGTACCTGTTCCCGTACGATTTCAGCTCGGCTGAAATCAAGCAGCAGCTCGATGCCCACGGCCTGACCCAGGTGCTGTTCAACCTGCCGGCCGGCGACTGGGCCAAAGGTGATCGCGGTATCGCCTGCGATCCGGCCCGCGTCGAGCAGTTCCGCGCCGGTGTCGACCTGGCCATCGCCTACGCCCAGGTGCTGGGCAACACCCAGGTCAACTGCCTGGCCGGTATCCGTCCTCAAGGTCCGGACTGCGCCAGCGTGCGCAAGACCTTTGTCGACAACCTCAAGTACGCCGCCGACAAACTGGAAGCAGCCGGGATCAAGCTGGTCATGGAAATGATCAACACCCGCGACATTCCTGGCTTCTACCTGAACAACACCAAGCAGGCCCTGGAAATCCAGGCCGAAGTCGGTAGCAGCAACCTGTTCCTGCAATACGACATCTACCACATGCAGATCATGGAGGGCGATCTGGCCCGCACCATGGAAAGCAATCTGGCCAAGATCAACCACATCCAGCTGGCCGACAACCCGGGCCGCAACGAGCCGGGTACTGGCGAAATCAACTACCGCTTCCTCTTCGAACACCTGGACCGCATCGGTTACCAGGGCTGGGTGGGCTGTGAATACAAGCCGCTGACCACCACCGAAGCTGGCCTTGGCTGGTTGAAATCCCACAACGCGATCTGAACTCACACTCCCCTGTAGGAGCCAGCCTTGCTGGCGAAGGGGCCCGACTGAACAGCGCATAGCCCCGTTGGCCGGCAAGGCCGGCTCCTACAAGTACAAGAAAGAGGCATCTCTCATGGCTAAAATCGGATTTATCGGCACCGGCATCATGGGCCGCCCAATGGCGCAGAACCTGCAAAAAGCCGGTCACAGCCTGTTCCTCTCCACTCATCACGATGCTGCCCCGGCTGACTTGGTCGCCGCTGGCGCCGTCGCCCTGGCCAACCCGAAAGAAGTGGCTCAGGAAGCTGAATTCATCATCGTCATGGTGCCGGATACCCCACAGGTCGAAGCCGTCCTGTTCGGTGAAAACGGCGTTGCCCAAGGTGTCGGTCCAAACAAGGTAGTGATCGACATGAGCTCGATCTCCCCTACCGCTACCAAAGCCTTCGCCGAGAAAATCAAAGCCACTGGTGCTGCCTACCTCGACGCGCCGGTGTCCGGCGGTGAAGTCGGCGCCAAAGCCGCGACCCTGAGCATCATGGTCGGTGGTTGCCCGAACGCTTTCGAACGCACCCTGCCGCTGTTCCAGGCCATGGGCAAGAACATCACCCGCGTCGGTGGCAACGGTGACGGCCAGACTGCCAAGGTCGCCAACCAGATTATCGTCGCCCTGAACATTCAGGCCGTCGCCGAAGCGCTGCTGTTTGCTGCCAAGAACGGTGCCGATCCAGCCAAGGTACGTGAAGCACTGATGGGCGGCTTCGCCTCTTCGAAGATCCTCGAAGTGCACGGTGAGCGCATGATCAAAGGCACCTTCGATCCAGGCTTCCGCATCAGCCTGCACCAGAAGGACCTGAACCT
>JAVXRI010000130.1:0-10788 GCA_036643775.1 Pseudomonas sp.
ACCCTTGATGATTGATTACATCCGCGATGGTCAGGAGATCTATCGCAATTCCTTCGCGATCATTCGAGAGGAAGCGCGGCTTGATCGTATTCCTGCCGATCTGGAAAAACTCGCGGTTCGGGTGATCCATGCATGCGGCATGGTCGATGCCATTGATGGCCTGCAGTTTTCGCCGGGGGCGGGCAAGGCCGGGCGTGATGCTCTGGCCGCTGGTGCGCCGATCCTGTGCGATGCACGTATGGTCTCCGAAGGTATTACCCGCGCCCGCCTGCCAGCGAACAACCCGGTGATCTGTACGTTGCGTGACGAGCAGGTACCCGACCTTGCCCGTGAACTGGGCAACACCCGTTCGGCAGTGGCTCTGGAGCTCTGGCGGCCGCACCTGGAGGGTAGCGTGGTGGTGATCGGCAATGCCCCGACCGCGCTGTTCTATCTGCTGGAAATGCTCGATGCCGGCGCGCCGAAGCCGGCTTTGATCCTCGGCTTCCCGGTGGGTTTTGTCGGTGCTGCCGAATCCAAGGCGATGCTTGCTGCTGACAGCCGCGGCGTGCCCTTTGTCATCATGCAGGGTCGCCTGGGCGGTAGCGCCATGGCGGCGGCTGCAGTGAATGCCCTGGCCACGGAGGTCGAATGATGCAGGCTCGTGGACGTTTGCTGGGTCTGGGCGTGGGCCCCGGCGATCCGGAACTGATTACCGTCAAAGCCCTGCGACTGCTGCGCGAGTCGCCAGTGGTGGCTTACTTCGTCGCCAAGGGCAAGCGTGGCAATGCCTTTGGCATCATCGAAGGTCACTTGCAGGACGCCCAGACGCTATTGCCGCTGGTGTACCCGGTGACCACCGAAGCGCTGCCGGCACCCTTGTCCTACGAACAGGTGATCAGCGATTTCTATGACGCTGCCAGTCTGGAAGTCGCCGCACACCTGGACGCCGGACGCGATGTCGCAGTGATCTGCGAAGGCGATCCGTTCTTCTACGGCTCCTACATGTACCTGCACGACCGTCTGGCCGAGCGCTACGACGCTCAGGTGATTCCAGGTGTCTGCTCGATGCTCGGCGGTGCCTCGGTACTCGGCGCGCCCTTGGTCTATCGCAATCAAAGCCTGTCGGTGCTTTCCGGGGTGCTGCCGCACGATGAGCTCAAACGTCGCCTGGCCGACGCCGATGCGGCGGTGATCATGAAGCTGGGGCGTAACTTCCCCAAGGTCCGTGAGGTACTCGCTGAACTCGGCCTGGCCGAGCGCGCCCTGTACGTGGAACGGGCGACCATGGCCAACCAGAAGATCGTTGCCCTGGATGAAGTCGATCCACAGTCGTCGCCGTACTTCTCGCTGATCATTGTTCCGGGTGAAAGGTGGCAAGGTTGATGACGCGCAAAGCACCGGCCATCGTCATTCTCGGCAACGGCAGTCTGGCCACTGCCCGCAAGATCCAGCAATTGTATCCGGATGCGTTGATCCATGGCCTGCACGGCCGGGTCGAGGATGCCGATTGCAGTTATCAGGAGTTCGGCACCACCCTGCGCCAGCTCTATCGGCAGGACACGCCGATTATTGCCCTGTGCGCGGCCGGTATCGTCATTCGCACCTTGGCCAACCAGTTGCTGGAGAAGGGCGTCGAGCCGCCGGTGCTGGCCGTAGCCGAGGATGGCAGCGCCGTGGTGCCGCTGCTCGGTGGCCTCGGCGGGGTCAATGTCATGGCCCGGGAAATAGCCGCGGGCCTGGGTGTCGCGGCGGCAATCACCACCAGCGGTGAATTGCGCTTCGGTACGTGCCTGCTCAATCCACCCAGTGGCTATGCCCTGGCCGACCTGGAGCTGGGCAAGCGCTTTGTGAGTGATTTGCTGGCTGGCGAGTCGGTACGTATCGACGGTGAGGCGCCTTGGCTCGCTGATGCACAGTTGCCGCAAAGTGAGCAGGCGCAACTGGCCATTCACGTCGGCTGTGACGCGCGGGACGTTTCAGCCCACGAGCTGGTGATCTATCCGCGTTGCGTCATGCTGGCGGTGACTGCTGCTGTGCCGGAGCTGGCAGCAGCGGTACGTGACGCACTGGCTAATGCGCGCATCGCTGAGCCTGCGCTGGCCTGCTTGCTGGCAAACGAGTCGCTGATGGCTGAAGCGACCTTGCATGCCGCCGCGGCTGAGCTGGGTGTCCCGCTGCGTTTCGCGCCGGACGCCGACAGCGCCAGCGCACTGGCAGCACAGGTGCTCCCACAGTTGCTGCCACCGCAGCCAGTGAGCGAAGGGTTGGCGATTGTGGTCGCCAATCAGCCGATCGAATCATCGCACATCGGTCGTGCCCGCGGTCGTCTGGCGGTGATCGGCCTGGGGCCGGGAGCAGCCGAGTTCATGGTGCCTGCGGTCAAGGCAGAGCTGGCCCGGGCCAACGATATCCTCGGCTACGAAACCTATGTACGCATGGCCGGCCCTTTTCGCGCGGATCAGGTCATGCACTGCACTGACAACCGCGAAGAAATGCAACGTGCCCGGCATGCCTTTGAACTGGCCGCCCAAGGACGTTCGGTAGTAGTGGTGTCTTCCGGCGATCCTGGCGTCTTCGCCATGGCCGCTGCGGTGCTCGAAGCGCTGCACGAATCCACCGACCCGCGGTGGCATGCGGTTGATCTGGAAGTGCTGCCCGGTGTTTCTGCGTCGCTGGCCACCGCTGCCCAGGCCGGTGCACCACTGGGGCATGACTTCTGCGTGCTGTCGCTGTCGGACAACCTCAAACCCTGGTCGATCATCGAGAAGCGCCTGGACCTGGCTTGTCAGGCCGATCTGGCGTTGGCGTTCTACAATCCTATCTCGCGTTCACGGCCTTGGCAGTTGGGGCGGGCACTGGAGATCGTCCGCCAGCACCGTCTCGGGACCACGCCTGTAGTCCTTGGTCGCGATGTGGGGCGGCCGGGGCAGACGCTGCGTGTCCTTCAGTTGCAAGCGCTGGTGCCTGAGGATGTGGACATGCGCACCATGGTGCTGATCGGCTCCTCTACTACGGTTGCCTTCGATCGTCCGGGTCAGCAGCCATGGGTTTATACGCCCCGGTGGTACGGCCACAAACCCTGACTTCCCGGAGGGCATGTTTCACTGTGCCCATTGTGTCTCTTACGGATCAATCTGATGGGGTGGCTTGGCAGCAAGCCATTCCCTTCAATGATCAAGGAAGAGCACTCATGAGTGAAATTCAGAGCTCTGGCAACAATGTCCAGTTGAACAACGGCGACCTTCTGGTGTTTGTGGGTCTTTCCACAGAAAACAGCGAGGCACTCAAGTACAGCCACCTGTTCAGTTCCCTCGCCGCTTCGGCGCAGTTTTTCCCGACGACCGAAGGCCAGCAATGGTTTCAGGCCTACCTGCAGACCATGCAAACCTGTGGTTGGCTGCCAATCAAGTTTTCGTATACCAAGGAAGTCGCCAGCTCACAGAATCTGTCGGTCAAGAATCTGTTGGTCAAAGCCGTGCAGGCTGGCCTGGGTTACGCCACTGGAGGCGCCACGACGATAGCCGCACTGGTGAGCGTTGCCCGCGACGCGGTTGACACCTTGGCCGAAAGCCCTGAGGCCACTGCGCTATTCGATCGCACCAATGCCGAGAAAGAAGGCACAGCGCTGAGCATGGCGGTGTGCACCCAGCACGCCAATGGTGAAGTGATGTTGAGCGTCGGCTGTATGCAGAGCACCGAGTCCCCTCCGGGCAGAACCAATGTGTTGGTCTTTGAGTGGAGCTCCAGCCATTCGGATACCTATACCGGCGCTGCCGCGTTGTCCTTCCATCGCGGTCTTTATGACCAAGTCAAAGGCACGCTGATTGAGCGCGTGGGCGATAAAAGCAAGCAGGACGTGCTGACCCTGTCAATCGTGCCGAAAAAACGCTCGTGACGGCGGGCACCGGCGACTGCGGTCGCCGGTGTTTCTGTTTCATACAGGGAGGTATGAGATGCATACGCAAGCATTTTCGTTAGTACTGTCCGGCAACTGTCTGTTGCTGTTGTCCACTGATCTTGATGCGCGTGAACGGCACGATGCCATCGACGCTCAACTGTTTGCCTGGCTTAACGCTTCAGCCGAGTTCTTGTTGCTGGGTGAAAACAAACAGTGGCATGGCACCTATATGGACAGGCATACCGGGCTGGGCTGGGTTGTCAGTACTTCTGCCGAGAAGACCAAGGTAGAGAAAACAGTGCCAAACACGCCGCTGGCGATTGCCCGGCATGAATTGAACGCGTTGTTGCCCGCCCAGATGCTACCCGCCTTGAATGACGCACTGGCGAAGGTTCAAGCGTTACCTGTTACGCATCCCGCCTTGCAGGTGTTGGGTACAGAAGCGCTGGAGCGCGTACAGGCCCCATGCGTCAAACCGGTCACTCGACTTGCTTTGGAGCTGCGGGTGGTACTGCCTGGCGTGCGAGTGGTGTCGAGCAGCTTTTTCCTGGAAACCAAGCAGCCCGTGGATGGGCAATGCTTGACTCAGGAATTGAAGGCTGAAGAAATCAACCATCAGGTAACAAGAAGTTTCACAGGCGAATTGTTCCCTGGTGTTTTTTCAGGGGTCAGAGCGCTGCTGGACAAGCGGCTTGAGATGCTCCGATCCCAGTACGTTTTGCCAGTCAGTGTCAGGGAGGACAGGGAATGAGCGAACCACTAGCAGCGAGCGTGTCGGTGGTCTCCGGCAGTTTGACCGCCTTCTTGCCGACGATGGATTTTGAGGATCAGCAGGATGTGATCCTCGCCAATCTGTTTGCCCAGCGGATTGCTCGTAGCGAGCGAGCCTGCGGGCTGAACATGGACTGGTTGTCCAATTACAAAAGGCGTTTGCAGTTCCTGGGGTGGGACGCGACGCCGGCCCCCGATGCCTGTGTACCAGGACTAACGCCCGGACCGTTGGCTGAAGAGGCGGTCAGCCACATTGCCAAACTGGCTACGCAGCAGATGACCATTGTTGGCGGGCAAGCGCTGCAGGGCTTGTCCGAGAATGGCGAAGCCCTTGAGTGCTTCGAAGACAATGCCTTGAGCAAAGAAAAGGATACGGCCATTTATCAGTTACTGCTGTGTACCAGAGTGGGTAGCTACATCGATATCGTGCTCTACCATCAGGAACTCAGAGCCAGGCGTTTTGCTCAGCGTTTTTTGTTCGCCAATCGCACAAGTGACGTGCAAGTGACCGCCAACGCACTGGAGCGCGTGCGCTTCAACATTCGGTTGTTCAGGCAGGAATGGCGCAACAAAGTCATGATCAGCACTGCCCGACAAAATCTGAATGATGTGAGAGCCGTTCAGCTTACAAGGCCAGGTAGCCCTTGATCCCGGTAAAAATGATCTGGGCTGCCAGTGCGCAGACGAACAAGCCCATCAACCGGCTGACGATCTGCAAACCCTGGTCGCCCAGGATTCGTTCGATCCGGTGCGAGAGGTAGAGCACCAGGCCGACCGTGAAGCTGGCGAGGGCAATGCTGATGATTGCGAGTAACTTGTCGCCCCACTCAGGCTGGCCGACGCCCATGACCAACAGTGCCCCGATGGTGCCTGGGCCAACGGTCAGCGGAATGGTCAGCGGGACAATGGTCACGTCCTGCTGAACATTGTCGGTCTGCACGGCTGACTTGCCCTGAGCCATGGCGAGCGCAGAGATGAACAGCACGCTGCCCGCGCCGATGCGGAAGGCATCGGGCGTGATGCCGAAGACCCCGAAGATTGCCCTGCCGAACAGGTACAGCACCACGCTGGCGATCAACGCTGCAAACGCCACACGCCAGGCAAGCTGCTTGCGCTCTTTGCTGGAGTAGCCGCGGGTCAGGCTGATGAAGCACGAGAGCACGAAGAACGGGCTGTAGAGCACGAGCATTTTCAGGTAGACGCTGAACAACTCATGGAGCATGGTCGGAGCTCACGGCTGAAGGGACGTCAGGGAAGTGTATCAGGGCCTGCTGCGCTTACGAGGCCGGTACCTGGCTGGATTCGGCTTCACGGTGGGCGACCCAGTGCTCGATCAGGTCGCGCAACTGGGACAGCTCCACAGGCTTGGCCATATGCCCGTCCATCCCTGCCAGGCGCGCACGCTCTTTGTGCTCAGCCAGGATATGCGCAGTCAAGGCCACCACGGGTGTACGCCTGCGCTGATTGCTGACTTCCCAGATGCGCAGCTGCTGAGTAGCAGAGAACCCATCGAGTACCGGCATTTCGCAATCCATCAGCACCAGGTCGTAGTGGTGGGTTTTCATCGCTTGCAGGGCTTCTTCACCGTTGCTGGCGGTGTCCGGTTCCAGGTTGAGCTTGCCCAGCATGCCGCGGATGACCTTGGTCGAGATGTTGTTGTCTTCCGCCACCAGAATGCGGAAATCGCCGGGTAGGTGCAGCGGTGTACCCAGGCTGACAGGGGCCGGGAAGATCGGCTGGTCCTTGCTGCGCTGGGCCAGCTCTTCAGCCAGGGTGGTCTTGAGGGTGTAGCCGGCCACCGGTTTGGCCAGGATCCGCTTGACCCCGGCGTTGCGTGCGATGACCTTGCTGGGCGCATTGCTGATGCCGGTGAGCATGATCAGCAGGATGTCGTGGTTCAGGCTCGGGTCTTCCTTGATCTTGGCTGCCAGTTGCATGCCGGTCATGCCTGGCATGTTCTGGTCAAGCAGGACCGCATCGAAGTAGTCACGCAGGTGCGCCTTGGTGCGCAGCAGGGCCAGGGCTTCCTTGCCGGACGGCACGGCGCTGACATTCATGCCCCAGGCACTGCACTGCTGTACCAGGACCTTGCGGCAGGTATCGTTGTCGTCCACCACCAGGACCCGGGCGCCGCGCAGCGGACCATCGAGATCGGCGGCAGGCTGTTCGAGGCGCAGGGGATCCAGCGGCAGGGTCAGCCACAGGGTATTGCCCATGCCGTGGCTGGTCTTGATGCCGAACTCACCTTGCATCAGGGAGATCAGTTGCTTGGCAATAACCAGGCCCAGGTGTCCGCCCAGCTTGTTGCTGGAAAGAAAGTGCTTGCTGTGCAGTTCGGCCTGCAGCAACGCTTCGCGCTCGCTGGGGGGCATGGCCTCGCCACTGTCCTGCACGGCGATGCGCAGACGTGGCGAGTCGCCGCGTTGGTCGAGTGCCACGACCAGGAGAATCTCTCCCTGCTCGGTTTTTTTCAGGGCGTTTTCCAGCAGGCTCAGCAGCGCCTGGCGCAGGCGCGTCGGGTCGCCGCTGATCACCCGTGGCACTTGCGGCTGGGTGAAGCTGATCAGCTCGATGTTCTGTTGCTCGGCCTTGGCACGGAAAATACTCAGGCAATCCTCGATCAGCGCGTTGAGGTCGAACTGCACGTCGTCCAGCTCGATCTGGCCGGACTCGAGCTTGGAAATATCGAGAATCTCGTTGATCAGGGTGAGCAGTTCGTTGCCAGCGCTGTGGATGGTCTGCACGTAATCGCGCTGTTTGACCGACAACGGGGTGCCCAGCAGCAGTTCGGTCATGCCCAGTACACCGTTCATTGGCGTACGTATCTCATGACTGATCTTGGCCAGGAACTCGGCCTTGGCATTGATTTCGGCGTTGCTGGCAGCCAGCTCGCGACTGGCACTGAAGCGCTCTTCACTGATCCGGCGCAAGCGCTCGCTGACCGACAGATTGAGCAGCAGGCCGCTCAGGCTGGTCAGCCCCAGGAGGGTGAACAGCAACCATTGCGTCGGTGTCCGGGTCAGCCCGAGCAGCGCCGGTAGAACCACCAGGCAGCCGATGTTGAAGAGCAGCATCGACAGCGCGAACAGGCGCGCAGGCTCATAACCCTTGTACCAGTGGTAACTGGCGATCAGCAGCATGCTTACGCTGCCCAGGGCGAACAGCGCGTAGGTCATCAGGTTGAGCGGCAGGGTATCGACGAACAGCAGCAGCAGGCCGCAGAGCCCGATCAGGATCATCTCTGCCTGCAGCAGGCGGTTCAGGCGTGGCTGGCCGCAGGGGCTGAAAAAGCGCAGGGTGAAGGTCAGGCCGGCCAAGCTGGCCAGCAATGCCGTGAGATACGCCGCCGGGGTCTGGGCCGAGTGCCAGAGGCTCCACCAGGGGCCACTGAGGTTGAGCAGGATCAGCGCGCTGAGCAGCATCAGGCCGTGATAGGCCGCCAGGCTCAGGCTGGTGGTGGAGCGTGAGTAGGCAAAGCGGATGAGGTTGTGCAGCATCAGCATCAGCAAACAGCCAAACAGCAGGCCGAACATCAGGGTCTGGCGCTGGTCGGCGGCGACCAGGGTGGCGGGCTCAAGGCTGATGCTGGGGCGCAGTTGATGCTCGGAAACCAGGCGCAGGTAGATGTCCAGCGTACGCGCGCTGTTGGGCAAGGCCAGTTGGTGATCGCTGCTGCGTACGGTCGGTTCGCCGCTTTCGGACGGACGACCGTTGTGTATGTGTTTGATCAGGTGATCGCCGTCGAGCGCATAGAGATCAAGACGGGAGAGGTCCGGAGCGAAGACCCGCAGCAGTTGTTCGTGCTGTCCGGGTTCCAGGCGGTAGTGCAACCACAGCGCTTCGTTGGGCGTTGCGGCATCAAGCTGGTTCAGCTGCAGAGGGCTGAATTGGGTGCGATAGCGTTCGGAGCGCACATCGCTGAGCTGAAGGTTGGCCTGTTCGTCGAGCAAAACGGCCCAGCCACTGCCTTGTTCGGCTGAAGCCGGGAACAGGCAGAGCAAAGTCAGCAGGCTGACGGTGAGGCCTATGGCGATCCTGAGCCAACGCACGACGAGATCCCTTCTTAGCAAAGTGCCGAATGATAACTATGCGCGGCGCGCCAAGGTGAAGGCAAGGCCCATGAAGGGCCCTGTCGACAAGCTGGAAGCAGAACGCCGATGGCGCTGCTGCTTCCGGGCGCTTTGTTACTGCTGATGTTCACCGCGTTCGCGGGCAATCGCGCGGTAGCCAATGTCCTTGCGGTAGAAGCTGCCTTCCCAATTGACTTCGCCAGCCAGGCGGTAGGCCTGCTGTTGGGCGGCTTCGACGGTTTCACCCAGGGCGGTGGCGCAGAGTACACGGCCACCGCTGGCAACCACTTGACCGTCCTTCAGGGCGGTACCGGCATGGAACACCTTGCCGGTCAGCTTGGCGGCAGCGTCCAGGCCGTTGATGGCTGCGCCTTTGCTGTAGTCGCCAGGGTAGCCGCCGGCAGCCAGGACCACGCCCAGGCTCGGACGCGGGTCCCACTGGGCTTCAACCTTGTCCAGGGCTTCGGCGAAAGCTGCTTCGATCAGCAGTACCAGGCTCGACTGCAGGCGCAGCATGACCGGTTGGGTTTCCGGGTCGCCGAAGCGGCAGTTGAACTCGATGACTTTCGGGTTGCCGGCTTTATCGATCATCAGCCCGGCATACAGGAAACCGGTGTAGACGTTGCCTTCTTCCGCCATGCCGCGCACGGTCGGCCAGATCACCAGGTCCATTACGCGCTGGTGTACTTCGGCGGTGACCACTGGGGCAGGCGAGTAGGCGCCCATGCCACCGGTGTTCGGGCCGCTGTCGCCGTCACCAACACGTTTGTGGTCCTGGCTGGTGGCCATTGGCAGCACATTCTTGCCATCGACCATGACGATGAAGCTGGCTTCTTCGCCGTCGAGGAATTCTTCGATTACCACGCGTGAACCGGCGTCACCGAACGCGTTGCCAGCGAGCATGTCGCGGACGGCGTCTTCGGCTTCCGCCAGGGTCATGGCGACAATCACGCCTTTACCGGCGGCCAGGCCGTCGGCCTTGATCACGATCGGTGCGCCTTTTTCACGCAGGTAGGCCAGGGCCGGCTCGATCTCGGTGAAGTTCTGGTAGTCGGCGGTAGGGATCTTGTGGCGAGCCAGGAAGTCCTTGGTGAATGCTTTGGAGCCTTCCAGCTGGGCGGCACCCTTGGTTGGACCGAAGCAGTCCAGACCGCGGCTGCGGAACAGATCGACCACACCGGCAACCAGTGGGACTTCAGGTCCGACGATGGTCAGGGCAACGTTCTTTTCGGCGAAGTCGGCCAGTTGTTCCAGGGCGGTGACGTCGATGTCGACGTTCTCGCACTTGGCTTCGGTGGCGGTGCCAGCGTTACCCGGGGCGACGAAGACTTTCTCGACGCGTGGGTCCTGAGCGACTTTCCAGGCCAGGGCGTGTTCACGACCGCCGCTACCGATAATCAAAACTTTCATGTCAAAACCTCGATGACGCTGAATCAGGATGGGAGCCCACTCGGAGCTCGCTACTGTGTAGGAGCCGGCGTTGCCGGCGATGGGGTGCGTAGCAGCCCCGCTTGGCAAGACGTTGTCTTGCATCGCCGGCAAGGCCGGCTCCTACAGAGGGAACTACATGAATCAGTGGCGGAAGTGGCGCATGCCGGTGAAGACCATGGCGATACCAGCTTCATCAGCGGCAGCAATGACTTCAGCATCACGCATCGAGCCACCTGGCTGGATCACCGCAGTGATACCCACTTTAGCCGCGTTATCGATACCGTCACGGAACGGGAAGAACGCATCCGATGCCATGACCGCGCCTTGCACCTGCAGGCCAGCATGCTCTGCCTTGATTGCAGCAATGCGTGCGGAGTTCACGCGGCTCATCTGGCCGGCGCCGACACCGATGGTCTGACGGCCCTTGGCGTAGACGATGGCGTTGGATTTGACGTACTTGGCCACTTTCCAGGCGAAGATCAGGTCGTCGATCTCCTGCTGGGTCGGGGCACGCTTGGTCACTACTTTCAGGTCCGCAGCAGTGATCATGCCGATGTCGCGGCTCTGTACCAGCAGACCGCCAGTGACGCGCTTGTAGTCCCAGGCAGCGGCACGTTCAGCCGACCACTGGCCGCA
>JAVXRI010000131.1:0-7406 GCA_036643775.1 Pseudomonas sp.
ACTTCCAGGCTCAGGGTGGCCGGGGTTACATCAACCGCTGCTACAACGATCGGCGCTGGCAGGCGGGTGATGGTCGGAGTCACGCGGCGGGCGGTGTAATTCAGTTCCACCTGGATGATGTCGGTCGATCCGCCATCCGGCCAATCAGCGGTCACTTCCATCTCGGGGATCAGGAACTTGTAGCCGCCGTCGGCGTTGCCGATGGTGAACTCCAGGCTGATCGCGTCGTTGGTCTTCTGCACCTTCCACAGCTCGTAGGCCATCTTCGACCAGCTGATGGTGATCGCGCCGGACGGGGTGAAGGTGGTGGCGATGATGTTGCCCGGGTACGGATTGCCATTGCCGATGCAGCGCTGGGTCTGGACGGCGTTGTCGAACTGCAGGTTGAAGCTGTCGACGCAGGCATTGTCCTCGCCAACCTGGACGCCGTTGATCTTCAGCCCACTGATGTCCTTGAAGCTGAATCGGCGCTGACTGGTCTCGGGCTGGGCGTTGAGGATGAACGACGTGTTGTCGCTCTTATCGTCCCAGGCGCGCGCGGCCATGGTCGTGGTGACCGTGACCTCGTTGTCGCCCGGGAAATCGAAGTTCATGGTGGCGACTTGCACGCCGCGGGCGATGGCAGAGACGCCGATGTCGGTGGCGTAGGACGCGACCGAGAAGGTGATGCGTTCGTCGCCCATGGTCAGCTGGTTACTGGCCCAAGCTTTGCCGAAGCAGGAGGCCATGAACTCGTCCAGCGCGCCGTAGCGCCACTTGGTCTCGATGTCGCCGCCCACATCCACGGTGGTCTGGGCGGTGCCCTGCGACATGCGGGTGAAGCCGATCTCGTTGTTCTCTTCCGAGTTGAAGGTCGGCATCAGGCCGTTGCTGATACGGGTCAGCACGTTCCAGTCGCCGGCCGGCGTAACGCCTGGGGTCACCTCTTTGATCCAGGCAAGCTGGACCTTGGCACCACTGGACATAGGGTGTTTCTCCTATTGATAGGCGTAAAAAAACCGCCATGTGGCGGTGCGTTGGTGGTTTCACGAGGCTCGCGGCCTGCTGTGTAAAATTTGGCAACACTCCCGGGTCACCAGATATATGAAACCGAAAGGAACCGATGCTGTCCGATTGCCATCGGTAAACGGCTGAGGTCGCCCGACTCGGCCTACGGGCTTGGCAGGATCCACGTCGTAGGACAATCCTAAAACGGCCTCGATATCCCGGTTTGCTGGCGCGTGCGTCCTGTCTGCAGAGGATGCCGCTCATATTTATCAAGGCTGAAAGAGCGAACTATGAAACAGAACATTCTCCTCGTTGCCGTCTGTGCTGCCCTGCTCCAGGCTTGCACCCCGGCTTCCACTTCCAATGAAGGATCGCCCTCCATGCCTGCGATTGCCACGTCTTCCGTAGCCCAGACTGAGCTGTCGGCCTACTACTGGAATCTGGTATCGGCCAACGATGGCTCGGGCAGCCCCATCGCCGCCCTGACCAAAGGTATCGAGCGAAAGCTGCGCCTGAACTTCGTCGACCAGAACCTGAATATCAGCGGTGGCTGCAACCGCCAGTTCGGCGGCTATAGCTATCAGGACGGCGTGCTGAAGGTGCAGTCACTTGCCTCGACCATGATGGCCTGCGACAAGAGCCTGATGGACCTGGATGCCCAGGTCGGACGTCTGCTGAAGGGTGACCTGCGCACCACCATCACTGGCGACATCCCGCAGCCGGTGCTCCAGCTGATCACTCAAGACGGCTCTGTTCTGAAGTTCCAGGGCGAAGCCACCCCGGAGACTCGCTACGGCAGCAAAGGCGAGATCAAGTTCCTAGAAGTGGCTGCCAAGAAGGTCAAGTGCAGTCATCCGCTGATCCCAAACTACCAGTGCCTGCAAGTGCGCGAGCGCCGTTATGACGACGCCGGCCTGCAACTGCCGACCACGGACACCTGGCACCCACTGTACCAGTCCATCGAGGGCTACGAGCACCATAACGGCGTTCGCACCGTGGTGAGAGTGAAGCAGTACGAATGGAAGAATCCGCCGGCCGACGCCTCGTCGGAAGTCTATGTCTTGGACTTGGTGGTCGAGCAGGATGCTTCGGGTAAGATCAAGTAGTCGCGCCCCAAGGCAGGCCGATACCCACCGGCCTGCCACTTGATAGCCATACCGACTGGCGGTAGTAACTGCGCTCATCAATAGGCCCTGTACGGCACCCGGACGTTGACCTGATACCAGTTGTTGCCGTCGTCACCAACAACCTGGGCAGATGCCGCGTGGCACTCGAATGGCCCAGTCGGGTCGCTGTAGAACTCAAAGTGTTCGACGAGCGTGTCGGCGGCCCGGGTGATAGCCAGGGTGCCCTTGTAGGTCGGCACGAACAGCTGAATGACGATGATCCCGGTTCGACGCACGCAAGGGCCGATGCCGATCTCTGGGGTCGACGAAAGACCTGGGATGTCCGCCAGCCTCGCCCAGATGACCCTGCCATCCTTGTTGAACGGCTTATCCGGGTTTGGGTAATCGACAGCATCAGCCGGGATACCGACCCATTGCTGCATGCGCCCAATGACGATGGCGCGTATCTGTTCGAAGGTCATGAGCTGTAGGCCTGTGAGACTCCGTGGAAGGATCCAGCGTAAATAACGCCAGGATCTGCCTGTGATGAGTGGCCATCCTCGAGGCGCTCGGCATATGGCAGGTTCGTCTGGATAAAAACCACCGTGAAAGGCTCAAGCCCTGACAACTGACTAGCTCCCCGACTGATCGTTTCGGAGCCAGCAGAGTCAACCTTGGTCGTCACGGTGTAAACAGGCTCGCCAATACTCACTATGTGGCTGCCTCTGAATCTACCCCCGACATACCCAGGCGGTGGCGGGCGCTTCCAGAGATCAGGATTGCCAACTGGCGATCGCAGCACGATCTCATTGAGCATCGCCATCGCGATGACACGGACACGCTTCGTGAGTTCTTCCTCAACCACCTCAGCAAACGCACTCGGAGGCGTGCTCCACCCTCTCCCCTTGGCCATGGTCACTTCCTCAGCTGGATCTCGTAGTGGGCCTTGGCCGGGTCAATGCCGGGACTGACGACGGTGTACGTCGCCTGCTCGCCGGTCAGCAGGTCTTCAGCGGTGATCTTGTGCCCAACCGCAGGCTTGTCGGTGACCTCGTTGGCCAGACAGATCAGCAACACGTCGCCCACCAGGACATTCGCCCCGTCGATGCGTCGGCTGTCGTAAGCGTCGAGAATGCCTCGGCCGGTGTAGGTCACTGGCTGGGCAGTGGTCGTCTCGTTGACTGGGTCCAAGACACCCGGCCCAATGTAGGTACCGGAGAACGGCATGATCGCATCGGCCAAGTCTTCATCGAACGCTTCAGCCAGGTCAGTCTGGATGTCGTGGCGCAATCCCATACCTACCCCCTTTTCACGGCAAAGGCGAACGGGTTGCTACGCCACGGCGTCAGCAGGGCCAGAGCCAACTGCACGCAGGCCGGCTGAGCAGCGGCTGAGGTCTTATCAATCGCGCCGAAGGTCTTGCTGGTCGAGACCGATCCAGCCTTGACCGTCTTGGCTTCAAGAGATCCCTCAGTCTGCTGCTGGTACAACTTGCCCTGGGACGCACATTTGGCTAGGCGGGCGCCGGCCTGTTTCACATCGTCAGGGATGCTGTTCATTTCGACGCCAGCCAAATTGAGCGACGTCATGTAGGCATTCGCCTCGAACACCGCCTCATCTTTGGTCTCAGCAGGCGCCCAACCAGTCCCAAGGATTGAATCCACGTCGACCACGGTGATGTAGGTAGCCATCAGGCCTCCGCTTGAATGAGTGGGGCCGCAGCCCCGGTGTTATGCCTTCGGCAATTCGTCGATCAGCTTCAGCAGCGCCTCTTTCGAGGCATTGGCGCGATAGGTGACCCCGGCAGCGTCGAGCTTGGCCTTCATAGCTTCGATCTCGGGATCACCGTTCACAATCTTGAGTTCTTCCAGCTGATTGAGCAGAGTGAGTTTTTCCTGCTCCAGCTTGGCGACTTGCTCGACCGTACCATCACGCTCGCGCTGCAGGCTCAATACGCCGGCATTGACTGCTTCGAGCACCTCGAACAGGCGGGAGGCTGTTTCGCCGAGCTCGCCTTCCGGGCGCTCCAAGCTCTGGGCCGCGAACGACTCGACGATCACGCCGATTGAGGCCAGTTCAGCAACCAGGAGCTCCGAAACACCGGAGCTCAAGCCGCCGACAAGAACGACCTTCTGCGGGGCAATCTTCGGCACCTCGACGACGGACACTTCGGCGCCAGCCTCCTCGTAAGCGGCTGCCACCTTAGGCCAGTCGCCAATTACCACAATCGATTCAACGCCCGGCTCGACCTGTTCGAAATGCCGCGGGTTACGGTAGGTCCGGCCCTGCTCGAAGCCGTCCCGTTGGGTTGTGTAAATCAGTTCCATGGTGCTCTCCATAGCGGCCTTCGCAGGCCGCCCATTGCGGTGGTCTCTTAAGGCGCAGACAGGTCGATCAGGACGCCGGCAGTAGCCTTGTCGCTGGTCGCATGCTTGCGCCAGTTCGCGCCGGCACCGAGGGCTGCGAGATTCGGGTTAACGCCCGCAGTGTCCTTCCAGGAGTACCCCATGATGTCGACGTTGAAAGCGCCTTCCGCGCGATAGCCGATCGCCAAGTTTTCCTGGTTGTTCACCGGGTAAGAGCGCACGCCCGGAGCCTGGGACTCAGTTACCGAAACGGCACCCACCTGTAGGCCGAAGATGCGCTCTTCGGTTACTTTGTCGGAGACGAGGACCGGTTTGCCCATGGTCCCAGGGGAGCCGCCGTAGATGACCACACCCGCCTCTTCGTAGATCTTCTGGTCTATGGCGTCGTCAACCAGGTCAAAGTAGGTAGCGGAGTCCATGGCGAAGAGCGCGATACGGTTGAAGCGATCACCGAACTTGCGCATGCCCTTGGTCAGCACCTTCTTGTGGTCGACCGCGAAGGAGCCACTTGCAACCATGTTGGCGTTTGCGCCGATGGCAGCGCCGAGGGACGCGAAGGCAGTCTGGATGTAGTAGTCCAGGGCTGCGTCTGCCATATCCTGGCCAACCAGCATGGAGAACTCTTCCGGGCTTCGCGCACGACGCTTGAACGCTTCCTCCGTGGTCTCGTACGGGCCGTACTTCCACGGGGTTTTTACGCCGACCGCTTCATCAGCGCCGATCTTGATGCCGGTTACAGCGGCGTCGGAGTTGACGTTACGGTGACCCAACGTGCCGCCGATCTTGTAGAACGAACGCTTACGCAGGTCACCCTCGATCAGTTCGTTGCGCAGGATCAACGCACCGCCCGACGAGGCGTTGAACACCTCCAGAACGTCTTGCAGACGCTCCAGGTAGGCGGTTTGGGCAAGATCGTTGTAGATGATCATGTCCGAATTGAGGGTGGTAGGCATCTGCTACTTCCTATTTTGGCAATTTGAGGTATGCCTCCTGCCCGTGCGCTTCGATGTACTCGCGCTTCTGGACAGAGGTCATTTCGGAGCGTTTCTGTGCGGCCCCGCCGCCTTTTCCAGCACCGCCGGCCCCGCCGCCAGATGCCTTACTTCCTGCGATCAGCGGCGCGAAGGCCGGATCGTTGGTGAACTCTGCTTTCAGCTCGTCCAGCGTGGCCGCGGAGAGCTTGCCGGCGGCGTCCAGCACGACAACGGTGGGTTTGCCGTCGCGCTGCTCGACGCTCAGCCTGCGTTCGATGTGGGGGAGCAATGCCTTTGCAGTACCTGGGACAGCGAGAGTAGTAGCCAGCTCAGTAGCCGTGCGGCCCACCGTCAGATCCCGGATCTGACCCATCAGGGTGCTGTTGGTGCTTTCGAGTTGGCCGGTCAGCTCTGCTTCGCGGCGCGCGTACTTCTCCGACCAGGACTTTTCGAGCTCTTCGACGTTGCCCGACTTGCGGGCTGCCTCTTCACGCTCGAGGCGAGCGGTTTCCTCGGCCTCTTTGCGCGCCTTCTCGGCCGCCTTCTTCTCGCCGAGCAGCTCGTCAACCTTGGCCTTCAGACCAGTGACGTCTTCCTGCTGCGGGAGCCCGTCGATACCGAGGACAAACTTGCCGTCCTTCTCGACGTACAGGGCCTGAATGGATTCGTCGACGCCTTCGAGGCTGTCTAGTTGGAATTTCAAGGTCATTGCTGTCTCCCAGAGACGTTGAACAGGCCCTGCCTGCAAAAATGAAAAATACATTGAAAGTACCGTACTTGTACGGTACATTTACCCCATCACAAACCGAAACAAGGAATCAAACCATGCTCCCAGACCGCAAAGACGTAGGCTTCCCTGAAGCTCTGAAGGCTGCTCGCGAAGCGAAAGGACTGTCTTATACCGAACTTGCACACGCCATCGGCCTCAACCCGGTTATGCCTTCTCGTTACGAAAATCGGGACCACTCGTGCTTCGGCGCCCCTCGCAAAGACACTTGGGTAAAGCTCAACAAGGTGCTGTTTGGTACCGAACTCGCCACCGATGCGACTCCCGATGACCAAATTCTTCTTGGAGAGGCAACCTTGGAGGAGCTGATCAAAGAGCTCAAAGATCGCGGGGCTACGAGCGTTAACGTCAGCTTCTAAATGCTCATGGGCGAGCGGCCGCTACAAACCCGCCCGCTCAAAGGCGACTGGCTCTAATGCTCTCAATTGCTGCAGCGTTAGGGTCTTGCCGTTGTCGTCGACAAACCGGTCGATTGGCAGTTCGCCTTTGCTGAACAGCTCATAGCGCGCCGGGCCGAGCACATCCTTCTGGAACGACACAGGTTGCCGCGCCAACCACTCGGGGTAGCTGGTCTTGCTACTGACCTGCTCCACCCCATCTGGGCCGACTGATGGCCGCGTGGAACCCGGTATCTCCCGGACATACTCCGGTTTGAGCACAGGAATCAGCGTTGTGCGGCACCGCCAGTGATACGGCGGCTTTGGGCCATCCAGCGGGATGATCGTCTGGTCAATGCTCATGCAGAACAGCGTGGTACGGCTGTCCAGCGTGGCGACCCGGCGCATACCCAGGAGAATGTCGTCGTTCTGCTTCATCACCTCGGCACGCGCTGTGCTGGCGATGTGATTGGTCATGGTGCTAACCAGGGCCGACGCCTGATCCTTCTGCATCTGGTGGATGCTGCTCAGGCGCCGACTGATCTGCTGACTGGTTTCGCCCAGGGATGAGCCGATCTGGATTTCACCGATGATCTCGGCAGTCTTCTTGGTGCCGAACTGGTCGAGCGCACCGCTGATGCTGATCCGCTGAACACCCTTGCGAGCCTCCAGCAGCATGGGATCGGCCAGGGCGGCAGCCGAAACCAACTCGGCGGACGGCACGTTGAGCTGAACCACTGCGCGGACGACCTTACCCAGCATCGTGGCGTTGAATTCAGCCTCATACTCGGCGAACTCGCCAAGATCCA
>JAVXRI010000131.1:7416-10600 GCA_036643775.1 Pseudomonas sp.
GTAGATGCCCCGCAAATCGCCCTGAAGCGTTTCCATCTGCGTGGTGTAGCGCTTGGTGCCATATGCGCTCAAACCGTCTGATACGCGCTGCTTGGCGGTCTTGATGGCTTTACTGATAAACGACGCCACACGCTTCAGATTTCCGCCTGCATACCGCTGGACGTAGATCTGATGCCTGGTGGCGGCGTCCTCCAGGTAGCCTTCATTACTCATCGCTTCCGCCTACCGGTGGTTCGGTCTCGATTTCTGCGTCGATCAGATCGTCAGTACGATCGGCCTCAAGCACGCCGCCCTGGCGCAGGTTGGTGCGCAGGTCGGACTTGGCAATGACGCCCTGCTGCCAGAGCTGGACCTGAGCGAGGATGTCCTGGGCTGTCATGGTCTCGTCGAAGAACGACTGATTGAGCCAGAAGACCGTGGCCCTCTCATCCGGCTCGCCCATCATGAAGCGCTGGGCGTCCAACACTGCTCGCTTCAGGGCCTCGGACACGTTGCCAGCGATGGTGCCAAGCACGCTGTTGTCCGAGCTGTACCGGATGCGCACAGCTTCAGCCGTCTCGGCGCCGCCTGCCTTTTGAACGATGCGAGCACCGATCATCAGCATCTGCTCTTCCTTGTCCTTCATCAGCGTGCGGGCCAGTTGGCTCTCGGTTGCCTGGACAAGCTTTGCGTCACCGGACCTGCCCAGGTTGTAGCCCCGGGTCGAGCCGATGTGCATGCCGTTCGGGTTCAACTTCACGAAAGAGTCAGCGTCGATGTCGGTGGTGATGAACAGCGTCGGCTGGCTGCTGATGAACCCGCTCTCCTCCACCGTTGCGCTGTTGCCGTAGTGCAGAATGTTCACGTCGGCCAGGTCCTCGAGCGGCGACCGGTCGACACTGGCGTCGTTGTTCTGGGCGCCGTAGAAGCTGAAAAGGATGTGATCGAAGGGTCGGCCGTTCTTGTCGAGCGGCGCGACCTCGGTATAGGTCTTGCCGTCTTCGGCATAAACACGCTGTAAATATCGGCCTTCAACCAGCAGCAGCACCCGGTACTGGGTGCCAGTGGTCCGCTCCAGGCTGTCCGGACTGAACTCCGAAGTGCACTCCAGTAGACAGACATAGACCAGGCGCTTTACCCCTTCGATCACCTGCTCATCCCAGTCGATGATCGACTCAGCGCCGTAGTGCTGGATCAGCGCGCGTCGGCCCTGCATGTCAGCCATTGAGGACACCCCTTCAACCGCTGGGAAGTCCACCAGGAAGCCGCCACGGCCGCTATCCAAGCACTCCCCTACAGAGTCCTTTGAAAGCTGCTCCAGGCTCGTGCCGTCGCCGCTGGCGTTCTCCTTCAGGTACTCGACACCGGTGGGTAGCTGCAGCTCGGCAGTCTTGCGGAACACTGCGCCCAGAAGGCCGGTGCGCGTGCGACCGGTGATGTTCAGGAACATCGCCCGCTTCTTGTACTGCTTGTACCGCGCCAGGTTCTCCGCAGATTTGTTCTCGGGATCTGGCATCGGCAGGTAAATGTCGTGCTTGCGCACCTCGCGGGCACCGGCCACGCAGCGCTTGACCAGCTGCCAGCCGGGCAAGGCTTCCGAGTACTCTGCCCGGGGACTGAAATTCGGCATGGGTGGCCTCAGAAAGTGAACGAGATCGGCACATGAGTGACCGGCCTGCTGATCGGGTAATCGTGGTGGATGAAGTAACCACCGGCGTCGTTCGCGTGGTCGACGCCGGACTTCTTGTCAGGCTCACCATTGGGCGCCCAGACCTGTTGCTCCAGGCCGTCCGCATAGGTCGGGCAGCGCAGCGGGTTAATCAGATAACGCCGCTCGCCATTCGCGTTACAGAACATCGCGTTCATGGCGTTGATGCGGTCTTTCACCGGTGGGTTTGCGTCAGGGGCAATTACGCTGAAGCCGGCCTGGCGCAGGATGGCAATGTCCGTCTCGCTGGCATTGACCGACTTGCGCGATCCGCCCGAGGCGTCCGGGTAGATCCTGATCTCGCAGGTCTTCTCGTAGTCCTTGCCGTTGTGCCGCCAGTAGCGTTCCTTGATGCGCCGGATCATGTCCGGGGTGTCGAAGCCATCAATCAGCTCATCTACCGCCCTGGGCTTGCCGTCAGCGCGCTTGACGTGCGTGATCGCCGCCATCTTGCCAACGTTGAAGTCCATGCCGATGAACAGCGGCTCACCCGCCTCGACCGAGTCGAAACAGGTGTTTAGCTTGCGGTCATAGGCGTGGTAGATCGAACCCGCGTTGAGGTTTACGAACTGGCCATTCAGGTAAGCCAGGATCAGCTGGGCCGGGTACGACTCCATCAGGGACGGGATGTAGTCAGTTGGCAGGTTCAACTCGTTGTCGAATGTGCTCGCTTGGACCAGGCCATACATCCCCTGCAGCGCTGGCTTCTCGCGCAGCTGTTTCACGAACTGCTGATAGACGAACTTGAACCCCTCGGGGGTGGTGGTCACGTCAACGCCGTTCTTCAGGCCCGGCACGTTGTAGCGCATACGGGCAATGATCTTGCGCCAGGCGTGCTCAGCCTTCAGCGCGGGCAGAACATCGAGCTCGTCGACCAGGGCGTGCCCGATCTTGAAGCCAACAATGGTCTGCGGCTTCTCCATCGAGCGGCAGATGGTCGTGCTGCGGTACTGGCCGCCGCTGTAGAACTCGACCTCTTTGTCGCTTTCCTTCGTCTTGACCTTCAGGCCCCAGTCAAAGGCGACCTCTTCTATGGTCGGGAAGAAGATGTCGCGGATCTGCGGGTAAGTCGGGGCGAAGTAGCCGGAGTCGATCCGGGGCCACTCCCAGACGTGCTTGCACAGTGCCGCACAGCCTACCCAGGTCTTGCCAGAGCCAAACCCGGCCACGAACCCCCGGAATTTGTTTTCCATCCGCAGGAAGTTGGCCTGAGGCACGTTAAGTGACGGCATCCGGCTTCCTCGCATCCACCACGTCGACCTGCACCCTGGTGGGCGGCACGTTGTCGTGGGGATTCTCGTTCTTGGTCTGGCGATTCACATACACATCGCCGACTTCCTTGGCCGCCTGCTCAAGCAACTGGGCAGTCAGCGCCATGTTCTTCATGTTCTCGGCACGCTCAGCCATTCTCCCCAGCGCCCTGAGCCTGTACGCCCTATTGGCAATCGGGATGTCCGCTGTCTCCTCGCGGAAACGAGCGCGGGTGTCTTCAAACAG
>JAVXRI010000132.1:0-10004 GCA_036643775.1 Pseudomonas sp.
GCCAGACGGCTCTGAACTGCGCCCTGGACCTGGAGCGCGAAGGCGTTCTGGAAAAGTTCGGCGTGGAAATGATCGGTGCCAACGCCGACACCATCGACAAGGCCGAAGACCGTTCGCGCTTCGACAAGGCGATGAAGGCCATTGGCCTGGAGTGCCCGCGCTCCGGTATCGCCCACAGCATGGAAGAAGCCAACGCCGTGCTCGAGAAGCTTGGCTTCCCGTGCATCATTCGTCCGTCCTTCACCATGGGCGGCACCGGTGGCGGTATTGCTTACAACCGTGAAGAGTTCGAAGAAATCTGCGCCCGTGGTCTGGACCTGTCGCCGACCAAAGAGCTGCTGATCGACGAATCGCTGATCGGCTGGAAAGAGTACGAGATGGAAGTGGTCCGCGACAAAAAGGACAACTGCATCATCGTCTGCTCCATCGAGAACTTTGATCCGATGGGCGTGCACACCGGTGACTCGATCACCGTTGCACCGGCACAGACCCTGACCGACAAGGAATACCAGATCATGCGCAACGCCTCCCTGGCGGTGCTGCGTGAGATCGGCGTTGAAACCGGTGGTTCCAACGTTCAGTTCGGTATCTGCCCGGACACCGGCCGCATGGTCGTGATCGAGATGAACCCACGGGTGTCGCGTTCTTCGGCCCTGGCCTCGAAAGCCACCGGTTTCCCGATCGCCAAGATCGCGGCCAAACTGGCTGTCGGCTACACCCTCGACGAACTGCAGAACGACATCACTGGCGGCCGCACTCCGGCGTCCTTCGAGCCGTCGATCGACTACGTCGTCACCAAGCTGCCGCGCTTTGCCTTCGAAAAATTCCCGAAAGCCGACGCCCGCCTGACCACCCAGATGAAATCCGTGGGTGAAGTCATGGCTATCGGCCGGACCTTCCAGGAGTCGCTGCAGAAAGCCCTGCGCGGTCTGGAAGTCGGTGTCAGTGGTCTGGACCCGAAAGTTGACCTGGCCAGCCCGGATGCCAACAGCATTCTCAAGCGCGAGCTGACCGTGCCGGGCGCCGAGCGTATCTGGTACGTGGCCGACGCCATGCGTGCCGGCATGACCTGTGACGAAATCTTCGCCCTGACCGGTATCGACCACTGGTTCCTGGTGCAGATGGAAGACCTGATCAAGGACGAAGAGAAGGTCAAGACCCTGGCCCTGTCGGCCATCGACAAGGACCTGATGCTGCGTCTGAAGCGCAAGGGCTTCTCCGACCAGCGCCTGGCCAAATTGCTCGGCATTACCGACAAGAACCTGCGTCGTCACCGTCACAAGCTGGAAGTGTTCCCGGTCTACAAGCGCGTCGACACCTGCGCAGCCGAGTTCGCCACCGACACCGCCTACCTGTACTCGACCTACGAGGAAGAGTGCGAGGCCAACCCGTCGACCCGCGACAAGATCATGATCCTGGGTGGCGGTCCTAACCGTATCGGCCAGGGTATCGAGTTCGACTACTGCTGCGTACACGCGGCACTGGCGCTGCGTGAAGACGGTTACGAGACCATCATGGTCAACTGCAACCCGGAAACCGTCTCCACCGACTACGACACTTCCGACCGCCTGTACTTCGAGCCGCTGACGCTGGAAGACGTGCTGGAAGTGGTGCGGGTCGAGAAGCCAAAAGGCGTGATCGTTCACTACGGCGGCCAGACCCCACTGAAACTGGCGCGTGCGCTGGAAGAAGCCGGCGTGCCGATCATCGGCACCAGCCCGGACGCGATTGACCGCGCCGAAGACCGTGAGCGTTTCCAGCACATGGTTCAGCGCCTGAACCTGCTGCAGCCGCCAAACGCCACCGTGCGCAGCGAAGACGAAGCGATTCGTGCTGCCGGTGTCATCGGTTACCCGCTGGTGGTGCGCCCGTCCTACGTACTGGGCGGCCGTGCGATGGAAATCGTCTACGAACTGGACGAGCTCAAGCGCTACCTGCGTGAAGCGGTACAAGTCTCCAACGACAGCCCGGTGCTGCTCGATCACTTCCTCAACTGCGCCATCGAAATGGACGTGGATGCGGTCTGCGACGGCAAGGATGTAGTGATCGGCGCGATCATGCAGCACATCGAACAAGCGGGTGTTCACTCCGGTGACTCGGCCTGTTCGCTGCCGCCGTACTCGTTGCCAGCCCATGTTCAGGACGAAGTCCGTGAGCAGGTCAAGAAGATGGCTCTGGAGCTGGGCGTTGTCGGCCTGATGAACGTTCAGCTGGCCCTGCAGGGCGACAAGATCTACGTGATCGAAGTCAACCCGCGCGCTTCGCGTACCGTACCATTCGTCTCCAAGTGCATCGGCACTTCGCTGGCGATGATTGCCGCGCGCGTCATGGCCGGTAAATCGCTGAAAGAAATCGGTTTCACCGAGGAAATCATTCCTAACTTCTACAGCGTCAAAGAAGCGGTGTTCCCGTTTGCCAAGTTCCCGGGTGTTGACCCGATCCTCGGCCCTGAAATGAAATCCACCGGTGAAGTCATGGGTGTCGGCGACAGCTTCGGTGAAGCCTTCGCCAAGGCCCAGATGGGTGCCAGCGAAGTGCTGCCGACCGGCGGTACCGCGTTCATCAGCGTGCGTGACGACGACAAGCCACAGGTGGCTGGCGTTGCCCGTGACCTGATCGCCCTGGGCTTCGAAGTGGTTGCCACCGTCGGTACCGCCAAGGTTATCGAAGCGGCTGGCCTGAAAGTGCGTCGCGTGAACAAGGTGACCGAAGGTCGTCCGCACGTGGTCGACATGATCAAGAACGACGAAGTGTCGCTGATCATCAACACCACCGAAGGCCGCCAGTCGATCGCCGACTCCTACTCGATTCGTCGCAATGCGTTGCAGCACAAGATCTACTGCACCACCACCATTGCGGCCGGTGAAGCCATCTGTGAAGCGCTGAAATTTGGTCCTGAAAAGACCGTTCGCCGCTTGCAGGATCTGCATGCAGGACTCAAAGCATGAGCATTACCAAGTACCCGATGACCGTCCAGGGCGCTCGCGCCCTGGAAGAAGAGCACCTTTTCCTGAGCAAGACCGAGCGCCCGCGCCTGAGCCAGGCGATTGGTGAGGCGCGCGAACTGGGCGATCTCAAGGAAAATGCCGAGTACCACGCTGCCCGTGAAGAGCAGGGCATGGTCGAGGCGCGTATCCGCGATATCGAAGGTCGTCTGCAGAACTCGGTCGTGATCGACGTCACCACCATTGCCCACACCGGCAAGGTGATCTTTGGCACCACCGTGGACCTGGAAAACACCGAGACCGGCGATCAGGTCACCTACCAGATCGTTGGTGAGGACGAGGCTGACGTCAAGAATGGCAAGCTCTCGGTCGGTGCTCCGATCGCCCGTGCCATCATTGGCAAGGAAGAGGGTGATACCGTGGTGATCAAGACGCCAAGCGGTACGGTCGAGTACGAGATTGTCGAAGTCAAACACATCTGACCGACGCCGCGGCTTTGCCGCGGCCACGGTGATCTGGCAGCTGACTCAGGTGTTCTGGGTTGGTGGCCTGTGGATGTTGCATTTCGGTCTGCTGCCGGCGTTGGGCAAGGTTGGCCTGGCGCCGCTGCTGATCGAAGACATTGGCAGCCTGATGGCTTCATTGCTGGTGGCGTTTGCAGCGTTTTGCGCAGGCGTACAGGTGATGGTGCTGGTTCAGGCGCAGGGCCTGTCCAGTATGTGGCAGGACATGCGAGGGCAATTGCTGTTGATGGCGATGCTGGCGTGCGTGGCGTATTTTGCCGTGCGCGTGGGATTGCCCCAGGAGCTGCGCTGGCAGTTGTTCTGCTATCTGGTTCTGGGTCTTACCGGCTTGCTGCTGGTCATGCAGCCGGTGCCGGGCAGGGCGCGCAAAGCGCGCCACTGACCGCGGCGAACATCACTTGTAGCGATGGATGTTCGACAGCTGCTTGTTCGGCTGTGGGTTGCGGCGGTAGATCAGCGCCTTTTTGCCGATGGTCTGCACCAGTTCGGCGCGGCCGGCCTTGCACAGCGCGGCGATTGCGGCGGCACGTTCTTCCCGGTCTTCCGAACGAATCTCGACCTTGATCAGTTCATGATCGGCCAGAGCGCGTTCGAGTTCGGCGATAACGCCCTCAGTCAGCCCATTGCCTGCCACAATCAGAACTGGTTTCAGATCGTGGCCAATGGATTTGTACTGTTTCTTCTGCTCGTTATTGAGCGGCATAATCTGACCCTTGTGTCTGATTCTGTAAAAATGGCGGCCATTTTACCCGAGGGCCCGTGGATCCGCCCAGTTAATCACGACCCTAATCATCGAGGTGCCCAGTGGCGCGTTCCAAGACAAGCCTTGGCTGGCTGAAAGAACACTTCAACGATCCTTACGTCAAAAAGGCGCAAAAGGATGGTTATCGCTCGCGTGCGAGCTATAAATTGCTGGAAATCCAGGAAAAGTACCGTTTGATCCGCCCAGGCATGAGCGTGATCGACCTGGGTGCTGCGCCTGGGGGCTGGTCGCAGGTGACCAGTCGTCTGATCGGCGGTCAGGGTCGTCTGATTGCGTCTGACATCCTGGAAATGGACAGCATTCCGGATGTCACCTTCATTCGTGGCGATTTTACCCAGGACGAAGTGTTGGCGCAGATTCTCGAGGCCGTCGGTAATTCGCACGTAGACCTTGTGATTTCCGATATGGCCCCCAATATGAGTGGTACGCCTGCCGTGGACATGCCCAAGGCCATGTTCCTGTGCGAGCTGGCACTTGACCTGGCAACCCGGGTACTGAAGCCGGGCGGAGATTTTGTGATCAAAATTTTCCAGGGCGAAGGATTTGACGTGTATCTGAAAGATGCCCGTAAAAAGTTCGACAAGATCATAATGCTTAAACCTGATTCTTCACGGGATCGCTCCCGTGAGCAGTACATGCTGGCGAGAGGTTATCGCGGCGAGTAAGGCTTCAGGCCGGTGGCTTTCAGGGTGTCCGATAGTTTTTTCCAATCGGCTGTCCTGCCTGACCTGGATAAACATCGTGTAGTCTAGGTTTCACAAAGGGTTACAGACGGCGCCTGCAGATGTGTAGGTAATGTAGTAAGTTAGGCCGGTGAATATCATGCGAGGCACGGCTGCGCCGTCAGCCGGCTTCAGAGGGTAGCTAATTGAACGATATGGCAAAGAACTTGATCCTGTGGTTGATCATCGCGGCTGTCCTGGTGACGGTGATGAACAACTTCTCCAGCCCGAATGAGCCGCAGACCCTCAACTATTCCGACTTCATTCAGCAGGTCAAGGATGGCAAGGTCGAGCGCGTAGCGGTCGATGGCTATGTCATCACCGGCAAGCGCACTGATGGCGACAGCTTCAAGACCATCCGTCCGGCCATTCAGGACAACGGCCTGATCGGCGATCTGGTCGACAACCACGTTGTGGTCGAAGGCAAGCAGCCTGAGCAACAGTCCATCTGGACCCAGCTGCTGGTCGCGAGCTTCCCGATCCTGGTGATCATTGCCGTATTCATGTTCTTCATGCGCCAGATGCAAGGCGGTGCAGGCGGCAAGGGCGGGCCGATGAGCTTCGGCAAGAGCAAGGCGCGCCTGCTCTCCGAAGACCAGGTCAAGACCACGCTGGCCGATGTCGCCGGTTGCGACGAAGCCAAGGAAGAAGTTGGCGAGCTGGTAGAGTTCCTGCGCGATCCGGGCAAGTTCCAGCGCCTGGGTGGCCGCATTCCTCGTGGCGTGCTGATGGTTGGTCCGCCGGGTACCGGTAAAACCCTGCTGGCCAAAGCCATTGCCGGTGAAGCCAAGGTGCCGTTCTTCACTATTTCCGGTTCCGACTTCGTCGAAATGTTCGTCGGTGTTGGTGCCAGCCGTGTTCGTGACATGTTCGAACAGGCCAAGAAGCACGCTCCGTGCATCATCTTCATCGACGAGATCGACGCCGTTGGTCGCCATCGTGGTGCCGGCATGGGCGGCGGTCACGACGAGCGTGAGCAGACTCTCAACCAGTTGCTGGTAGAGATGGACGGCTTCGAAATGAACGACGGCATCATCGTCATCGCCGCGACCAACCGTCCGGACGTTCTCGACCCGGCGTTGCTGCGTCCTGGCCGTTTCGACCGTCAGGTCGTGGTCGGTCTGCCGGATATCCGCGGCCGTGAGCAGATCCTCAAGGTACACATGCGCAAGGTGCCGGTCGGCGAGAACGTCAATCCGGCGGTCATTGCCCGTGGTACGCCTGGTTTCTCCGGTGCGGACCTCGCCAACCTGGTCAACGAGGCGTCGCTGTTCGCTGCCCGTGGCGGCAAGCGCGTCGTAGAGATGAAAGAGTTCGAGCTGGCCAAAGACAAGATCATGATGGGCGCCGAGCGCAAATCCATGGTCATGTCCGAGAAAGAGAAGCAGAACACCGCCTACCACGAAGCCGGTCATGCCATCGTCGGTCGTGTTGTGCCTGAGCACGACCCGGTCTACAAGGTCTCGATCATTCCTCGTGGTCGTGCCTTGGGTGTCACCATGTTCCTCCCTGAGGAGGACCGTTATAGCCTGTCCAAGCGTGCGTTGATCAGCCAGATCTGCTCGCTGTACGGCGGCCGTATCGCTGAGGAAATGACCCTGGGCTTCGACGGTGTGACCACTGGCGCCTCCAACGACATCATGCGTGCCAGCCAGCTTGCCCGGAACATGGTCACCAAATGGGGACTGTCGGAAAAACTCGGGCCGCTGATGTATGCCGAGGAAGAAGGTGAGGTGTTCCTGGGTCGCAGTGCCGGTTCCCAGCACACCAGCGTATCGGGCGAAACGGCCAAGCTGATCGACTCCGAGGTGCGCAGCATCATCGATCAGTGCTACGCCACCGCCAGGCAGATCCTTACGGACAACCGCGACAAGCTCGATGCCATGGCCGACGCATTGATGAAGTACGAGACCATTGATGCCGAGCAGATCGACGACATCATGGCCGGTCGTACCCCGCGCGAGCCGCGCGACTGGGAAGGTGGATCGGGCACTTCGGGCACCCCTGCGCAGCAAGGTGATCGTCCGGAATCGCCGATCGGCGGCCCAGCGGCGCAAATCTAAGGGCTCTTATGACTTCACAGCAGTACCCAACCCGGTTGCCTTGCGGCAACCGGGTTCTTGATTTGTCTCGTACCCATGTCATGGGTATTCTCAATATCACCCCCGACTCATTTTCCGATGGCGGCCGCTTCAACCAGCGTGATGCGGCATTGCGCCATGCCGAGGCAATGGTCGCGGCCGGCGCAACCCTGATCGATATCGGCGGTGAGTCCACCCGGCCTGGCGCCAGGGCCGTTTCCGCGCTCGAGGAGCTGGAGCGCGTGGCGCCGATTGTCGAAGCAATCAATCGCGAGCTGGACGTGATCATCTCGGTCGACACCTCGACGCCGGCAGTTATCCGCGAGTCGGCCAGGCTTGGCGCCGGGTTGATCAACGATGTCCGCTCGCTCAGTCGCGATGGTGCCCTGGATGCGGCAGCGGCAACCGGCTTGCCGGTGTGCCTGATGCATATGCGCGGAGAGCCGGGCGATATGCAGGACAATCCCTATTACGAAGATGTCACCGTCGAAGTGGCGAGCTATCTTGAACAACGGATGGCGGCGTGCGCGGCGGTGGGTATTGAGGCCGAGCGGATCATCCTCGATCCGGGTTTCGGCTTCGCCAAGACGCTTGCGCACAACCTCAGCCTGTTTAAGCACATGGAGTCCCTGCATCGCCTGGGACGCCCATTGTTGGTGGGCGTGTCGCGCAAGAGCATGATCGGACAGACTCTGGATCGTCCGGTGGAACAACGACTCAACGGCAGCCTGGCATTGGCTGCATTGGCGATGACGAAGGGGGCGAGTATCTTGCGCGTTCACGACGTCGTCGAAACCGCCGATGTAGTGCGGATGATTGCAGCGGTTCAAGCCGCCGAATAAGTGTGATGGAGCATCTATGAGTAAAAAATACTTTGGCACCGACGGCATTCGTGGTCGTGTCGGCGAATACCCTATTACCCCGGACTTCATGCTCAAGCTTGGCTGGGCAGCGGGCATGGCCTTTCGCAAGCAGGGTGCTTGCCGGGTGCTGGTGGGTAAAGACACACGTATTTCCGGCTACATGTTCGAGTCTGCCCTGGAGGCCGGCTTGTCTGCGGCAGGTGCCGATGTGATGCTGCTCGGTCCGATGCCGACCCCGGCCATCGCCTATCTGACCCGCACTTTCCATGCCGAAGCGGGCATTGTCATCAGCGCTTCGCACAACCCTCATGACGACAACGGTATCAAGTTCTTCTCTGGCCAGGGCACCAAGCTGCCGGACGAAGTTGAACTGATGATCGAAGAATTGCTTGATCAGCCGATGACCGTGGTTGGTTCGAGCAAGCTGGGGAAAGTGTCGCGAATCAACGACGCTGCCGGGCGCTACATCGAATTCTGCAAGAGCAGTGTGCCGACCAGTACCGATTTTGCCGGTCTCAAGTTGGTAGTCGACTGCGCTCACGGTGCAACCTACAAGGTGGCGCCAAGCGTGTTCCGCGAACTCGGCGCCGATGTCACGGTGCTGTCCGCGCAGCCGGATGGCCTGAACATCAACGAAGGCTGTGGCTCGACGCATATCGAATCGTTGCAGGCTGCCGTGCTGGTCGGTCATGCCGACCTGGGCATTGCCTTCGATGGCGACGGCGACCGGGTACTGATGGTTGACCATACCGGTGCGATCGTCGATGGCGACGAGCTGCTGTTCATCATCGCCCGTGACCTGCAAGAGCGCGGCAAGCTGCAGGGTGGGGTGGTTGGCACCCTGATGAGTAACCTGGGCCTGGAGCTGGCGCTCAAGGATCTTGATATTCCCTTCGTGCGTGCCAAGGTTGGCGACCGTTATGTGATGGCCGAGCTGCTGGAGCGCGAGTGGATTCTCGGCGGCGAGAATTCCGGGCATGTCGTGTGCTTCAACCACACCACTACCGGTGATGCGATTATCGCTGCGCTGCAGGTGCTGATGGCCCTCAAACGTCGCGGTGAGACCCTCGCCCAGGCGCGTCAGGCCCTGCGCAAGTGCCCACAGGTGCTGATCAATGTGCGCTATGGCGCAAGCAAGGTCGACCCGCTGGAGCACCCTGCGGTGAAAGAAGCCACTGACCGGGTAACCGAGGAAATGGCCGGGCGTGGCCGCGTGCTGCTGCGCAAGTCCGGAACAGAGCCGTTGGTGCGGGTAATGGTCGAAGGCGATGACGAAAGTCAGGTTCGTGGCCACGCCGAAGCCCTGGCAAAACTGGTAAGTGAAGTTTGCGTTTGAAATACGCTTGCCAGCAGTGATTTGGTTGGGTAACATCTGCGCCCACTTTGACCGACGAGGTACAGCATGCGTCGCCCTATGGTAGCTGGTAACTGGAAGATGCACGGTACCCGCGCCAGCGTCGCTGAGCTGATCAAGGACTTGAGTAATCAGGCCTTGCCGAGCGGTGTTGAGGTCGCGGTGTTTCCTCCCTCGCTGTACATCAATCAAGTGATTGATGGATTGCAGGGTAAGTCGATCACTGTTGGCGCTCAGAATTCTGCGGTAGAGCCTGCACAAGGCGCACTGACCGGTGAAATTGCACCGAGCCAGTTGGTTGATGCAGGTTGCGGGCTGGTACTGATTGGGCACTCCGAGCGTCGCCAGATCATTGGCGAGAGCGACGAAGTTCTCAATCGCAAGTTCGCTGCAGCACAGGCTTGTGGTTTGAAGCCGGTGCTCTGCGTAGGGGAAACCCTCGAAGAGCGCGAAGCGGGTAAAACGCTTGAGATTGTCGGGCGTCAGCTGGGTAGCATCATCGAAGCGTTCGGTGTTGATACCTTCACCAATGCGGTGATTGCTTATGAGCCTGTATGGGCGATTGGCACAGGGCTGACGGCCTCGCCACAGCAAGCGCAGGATGTGCACGCAGCCATCCGCGCCCAGTTGGCGGCAGAGAATGCCGAAGTTGCACGGAATGTGCAGCTTCTATACGGCGGCAGCGTGAAGGCGGCCAATGCGGCTGAACTGTTCGGCATGCCGGATATCGATGGGGGCCTGATTGGTGGGGC
>JAVXRI010000133.1:0-9980 GCA_036643775.1 Pseudomonas sp.
GCTGCAGCCGCCATGGCCGAAGTCGTCGAACGTAACTGGCAAGGCCCGGTTTCCGGCCTGGTGGTGACCCGCTACGGTCACGGCGCCAGCTGCTCGAAGATCGAAGTGGTCGAAGCCGCCCACCCGGTCCCCGATGCCGCCGGCCTCGCGGTAGCCAAGCGCGTGCTGGAGATGGTCAGCGACCTGAGCGAAGACGACCGGGTAATTTTCCTGCTTTCCGGCGGCGGCTCTGCCCTGCTGGCCTTGCCGGCCGAGGGCCTGACCCTGGCCGACAAGCAACAGATCAACAAGGCGCTGCTCAAATCCGGCGCTACCATCGGCGAGATGAACTGCGTACGCAAGCACCTCTCGGCGATCAAGGGTGGCCGTCTGGCCAAGGCTTGTTGGCCCGCCACGGTCTACACCTATGCGATTTCCGATGTACCGGGCGACCTGGCCACGGTCATCGCCTCCGGCCCCACTGTGGCCGACCCGAGCACCTCGGCTGAAGCCCTGGCGATCCTCAAGCGCTACAACATCGAAGCCCCGGCAGCGGTTATCGCATGGCTTAACAACCCGGCCTCGGAAACCGTCAAGGCCGGCGACCCGGCACTGGCACGCAGTCATTTCCAGTTGATCGCCCGTCCCCAGCAGTCGCTGGAAGCGGCAGCGGTCAAAGCCCGGCAAGCCGGCTTCAGCCCGCTGATTCTTGGCGACCTGGAAGGCGAATCGCGGGAAGTGGCCAAAGTTCATGCCGGCATTGCCCGGCAGATCGTCCTGCACGGCCAGCCGCTGTCGCCGCCCTGCGTGATCCTCTCCGGTGGCGAGACCACCGTGACCGTGCGCGGCAATGGCCGTGGCGGGCGCAACGCCGAGTTTCTCCTGAGCCTGACCGAAAGCCTCAAGGGCCTGCCCGGCGTCTACGCCCTGGCCGGTGATACCGATGGCATCGATGGTTCGGAAGACAACGCCGGTGCCCTGATGACCCCGGACAGCTACGCAGGTGCTGCGGCCCTGGGCCTGTCGGCCAGCGACGAACTGGACAACAACAATGGCTATGGCTACTTCGCCGCGCTCGATGCCCTGATCGTCACCGAGCCGACGCGGACCAACGTCAACGATTTTCGCGCGATTCTGATCCTTGAGAGTGCCAAACCATGACGCCTGATAAAAAAGTCAAAATCCTCGCGACCCTCGGGCCTGCCATCAAGGGTATCGACGACATCCGCCAGTTGGTCGAAGCCGGGGTGAACATCTTTCGCCTCAACTTCAGCCACGGCGAACATGAAGATCACGCCCTGCGCTACCAGTGGATCCGTGAGGTAGAGAGCCAGCTCAACTACCCACTGGGGATCCTCATGGACCTGCAAGGGCCGAAACTGCGCGTCGGCCGCTTCGCCGAGGGCAAGGTCCAGCTGCAACGCGGCCAAGCCCTGCGCCTGGACCTGGACAGCACCCCTGGCACCCTTGAGCGGGTCAACCTGCCGCACCCGGAAATCATCGCGGCGCTGGAGCCGGGCATGGACCTGCTGCTCGATGACGGCAAGCTGCGCCTGCGGGTGACCGCCAAGCACAGCGACGCCATCGACACCGAGGTGCTCAACGGCGGCGAGCTGTCCGACCGCAAAGGGGTCAACGTACCGCAAGCGGTTCTGGACCTGAGCCCGCTGACCGCCAAGGATCGCCGCGACCTGACCTTCGGCCTGGAGCTGGGTGTCGACTGGGTGGCCCTGTCGTTCGTGCAGCGTCCGGAAGACATCGTCGAGGCGCGTCAGCTGATCGGCGATCGCGCCTACCTGATGGCCAAGATCGAGAAGCCGTCGGCCGTTACCCAACTGCGGGCGATTGCCGAACTCAGCGATGCGATCATGGTTGCCCGTGGTGACCTGGGCGTGGAAGTGCCGGCCGAAAGCGTGCCGCAGATCCAGAAGAGCATCATCAATACCTGCCGCGAACTGGGTAAACCGGTGGTCGTCGCCACCCAGATGCTTGAATCGATGCGCTTCTCGCCAGCGCCGACCCGCGCCGAAGTCACCGACGTGGCCAACGCCGTGGCCGAAGGTGCCGATGCGGTAATGCTCTCGGCCGAGACCGCCTCCGGCGACTACCCGCTGGAAGCCGTGCAGATGATGAGCAAGATCATCCGTCAGGTAGAGAACGGCCCGGATTACCAGGTACAACTGGACGTCGGCCGGCCGAAGGCGGAAGCGACGGTTTCCGATGCGATCAGCTGTGCGATACGCCGTATCAGCGGGATTCTGCCGGTAGCGGTGCTGGTCAACTACAGCGAGTCGGGTGCCTCGACCCTGCGCGCTGCACGCGAGCGGCCACGGGCACCGATCCTCAACCTGACTCCCAACCTGGCCACCGCCCGCCGTCTGAGCGTGGCCTGGGGTGTGCACTCGGTGGTCAATGACCGCCTGCGTCAGGTCGATGAAATCTGCTCCACCGCGCTGGAAATTGCCCAGGCACAAGGCATGGCCAGCCGTGGCGATACCTTGTTGATCACTGCCGGTGTGCCTTTTGGCAAGCCGGGATCGACTAACACGCTGCGGATTGAAACCTTGATCTGATGTAACAGCGGGCTGCTTCGCAGCCCATCGCCGGCAATGCCGGCTCCTACCAGGTGCGTACCTGTAGGAGCTGGCCTTGCCAGCGATGAGGCCAGAGCGGCCAAAACATATCCATGTGGGAAAACCCGGCCCGATAGAGGCTCCCCCACTCCACATCAACCCAGACTGCCCCCATGTACACCAAGAATTTCGTCAACCCGTGCCCCGACTGGGCCACGGCCTTGCTCAATGGCTTCAGCCAGGTCCTGCTGCAGCGCAATCCGCTGTGCGGGCTGTTGTGCCTGCTGGCCATCACCCTGACCGCCCCCGATCTGGTTGGCGGCGCCTTGCTTGGCGCCCTCGCCGGCCTGCTCACCGCCCAGCGCCGTGGCTACAACCGCAGCGATCGCCAGGCCGGTCTGTACTGCTACAACGGCGTGCTGATCGGTCTGCTGCTCAGCTACGCCCTGCCCTGGTCGGCGATCCTGCCACCGTTGATCATCGCCGCCGGCGGCTTGAGCAGCATGCTCGTGCACCAGTGGCTAAAGCGCGCCAGCTCCAACCTGCTGCTCCCGGCTTACACCGCACCGTTCGTGATGATCGGCTGGGGCGTGCTGCTGGTCAGCGAGCCTGGCGCCAGCGCTACCAGCACAATTGAGCCCAATGCGCTCTATGCCTTGATGCGTGGGTTGGGTCAGGTATTTCTGCTGGACAATCCGCTGGCTGGCCTGCTGATTGCCATCGGCCTGCTGATCGCCAACCGCTATGCCGCTGCCTGGGCGTTGCTCGGCGCCGCGCTGGGCGGTAGCGTCGCGCTGCTCGGGGGGGAAGCCAATGCCGCGTACGCCGGCCTCTACGGCTTCAACGCCGCGCTCGCTGCGCTGGCCTTCAGCCAGACTCGCAACCAACCCTGGCTGCCGTTGCTGGCGATGATCCTGGCAATCCTGCTGCAACCGCTGGTGGCTCAATTGCCGGTGCCAGGCCTGACCGCGCCATTCATCTTCGCCTGCTGGCTGGTGCTGATCGGACAGCGCCTGCTGCGCCAGCCGCTGGTGCGGCGAACTGGGCGACTTCATGGTTGAGGTGGTTAGATAAAGGCAGTGTCAGCTCACCACCACTGCCCCTGGGAAGCCAGCAGGGCAATGTGGTTGTCCTGCTGCCGCACCCGCTCTGCCTCAATCGCTACCTGACGTTGATTCGGCGTTATTTCAACCTGTTGCTCGCTTACAGCTTGAGAGGCGCGTGGAAGATTCTGGTCTAGATCTATTCCCCGCTCGAAGGCCCAGGCTCGAGCGGGAAGACTATCGATGGTGGGCCCGCCACGGGACGTAGGCACGACTTCAAGAGTGGGGCGAGCTTTTACAAGAGCCCCCCCAATCGGCATATTCGCAGCTGCGGCTTCCGATTCGATAATGAGTGTTCGCTTAGTTACTGAGCGCGAATGATCGATGTATTTACCATTGCCGAAGGTTTGTGGGCCTGATCGTTTAGCGATCCCTGGGGCAGGCCTGTGGCTGCGCAGAGATTTAAACCACAGAGTAGCTATCCGTCCTGATGGATCACTTCTATTAACAGGATCTCCTGCACAGTAGGCATAGGCGTTCATACCACCCTTGCCAAATGGGCTCAGAAAATCTGCACACACAAACCGCATCAAGGTCGGGCTGTGTAAACGGTGACCATTCCCAAGTAGGTACCCTCCTGTCACCGGGTCATACCTCTGCCCATTGAACCCAAGCAGCGTCGAAGACTGATCCGCCACATAATGCCCATATGGTGAGTAGGCGATTGCAACTAACGCTGCATTCTGCACACCCAGAACAGACCCAGGCTGGTCTGTCTGCAACAACTTCAGTTCAGTATCACTACAATGTGCAAGCGTCGTTTCTTGTGCGCGCATTACACTGCGATTGCCCAGCACCCCCATCTCGGTCGCCAGTCGACTCCCCTGGTAGAAGAGGCGAACACCTTGCCGTACAGGCGTACCAGAGCTAATTTGTTTGCTCACACCTTTGTTCAAGATTTCCATGAGTAACGATTCCCAAGGCGGCGTATAGCGCACAGTCTCGTACGTTCGTGGGAACCTCAACAACTAGCACTTTTATCAGGTGGCCGCACCACAAGGTAGCAGTTGCACAACTGCCGCCCCTCCTCCTAGGCTGTAGCCCCCCCTCTTGGAATTCGCCCCACCTATGGACACACCGCAAACCTGGCGTGAGCGGCTCTACGTCATCGTCTTCCAGACCGACACCGTCGCAGGGCGGCGATTCGACAAAACTTTGCTGCTGATCATCTTCGCCAGCCTGGTGACTGTGATCCTCGACAGCATCGACGAGGTCCACCAGAACTACGCCGGGCTGCTGGCGCTGATCGAGTGGGGTTTTACCGCGATTTTTCTCGCCGAGTATGTGGTGCGCCTGTACTGCTCACCCAAGCCGTTGCGCTATGCCTTCAGCTTCTACGGACTGGTCGACCTGCTGGCGATCGTCCCGGGGATCATTGCCTTGTACTACAGCGACGCGCAGTACCTGCTGATCATCCGGGTGATCCGTATGCTGCGGATCTTTCGCGTGCTCAAGCTCAGCCCCTATCTCAAGCAGGCGCATTACCTGCTCGAAGCGCTGCGCGGCAGCAAGCAGAAGATCATCGTCTTTCTGGTCAGTGTCTCGACCCTGGTGACGGTGTTCGGCACCCTGATGTATGTGGTCGAAGGCCCCGAACATGGCTTTACCAGCATTCCCAAAGGCATTTACTGGGCGATCGTCACCCTGACCACCGTCGGCTTTGGCGATATCGTGCCCAAGACCCCGCTTGGCCAGGTGATTTCCTCGATGGTGATGATCACCGGTTACTCGATCATTGCCGTGCCCACCGGGATCTTCACCGCTGAACTGGCCAATGCCATGCGTGGCGAACAGCTCCAGCACGACTGCCCGGTCTGCCGCAAAAACCAGCATGAGCACGGCGCAGCCTTCTGCTCACGCTGTGGCAATGCACTTTTCAAGAAAATGGAATAAGCAAAGTACTTTTTAATCTTTTAGCGCCTAAGCAGCAACCGCTATAGTCGCTGGCATAATGCCTTTAACGCTAATTCGAACAAGGAATGCGCAGTGAAAAAACTCTTTAGTGCCTCGCTTCTGGCTGCCGGCCTCGCCCTGGGCTCCCTGGCCCACGCCGCACCCGCGCCTTTGCTGAACGTCTCGTATGACGTCATGCGCGACTTCTACAAGGACTACAACGCGGCCTTCCAGAAACACTGGGAAGCCGAGCACAAAGAGAAACTCACCGTGCAGATGTCCTTCGGCGGTTCGAGCAAGCAGGCGCGCTCGGTGATCGACGGCCTGCCCGCCGATGTCATCACCATGAACATGGCCACCGACATCAATGCCCTGGCCGACAACGGCAAGCTGGTGCCGGACAATTGGGTCACCCGTCTGCCCAACAACAGCGCGCCGTTCACCTCGGCCACCGTGTTCATCGTTCGCAAGGACAACCCCAAAGCGCTCAAAGACTGGCCAGACCTGCTCAAAGATGGCGTCCAGGTCATCGTTCCCAACCCGAAGACCTCGGGTAACGGCCGCTACACCTACCTCTCGGCCTGGGGTTATGTGCTGAAAAACGGCGGTGACGAGAACAAGGCCAAAGAGTTTGTCGGCAAGCTGTTCAAACAGGCACCGGTGCTCGATACCGGTGGCCGCGCCGCCACCACCACCTTCATGACCAACCAGATCGGTGACGTGCTGGTGACCTTCGAGAACGAAGCCGAGATGATCGCCCGCGAGTTCGGCCGTGATCAGTTCGAAGTCATCTACCCGAGCGTTTCCGCCGAAGCCGAGCCACCAGTGACCGTGGTCGACAAGGTCGTGGACAAAAAAGGTAGTCGCGCTACCGCCGAGGCCTACCTGAAATACCTGTGGTCGCCAGAAGCCCAGGAAATCGCCGCCAACAACTACCTGCGCCCGCGTGATCCTGCGATCCTGGCCAAGTACACCGACCGTTTCCCGAAAGTCGATTTCCTCTCGGTGGAAAAAACCTTTGGTGACTGGCGCACCGTACAGAAGACCCACTTCAATGACGGTGGCGTGTTCGACCAGATCTATACCGGCCAGTAACGCTTACTGTAGGAGCGGATTCATCCGCGATGGGCCGCAACGCGGCCCCAACAGATGGGACTGCTACGCAGTCCATCGCGGATGAATCCGCTCCCACACGGTCATTGACTACTCTTTCCGTCATCCACGGTTCAAGGAGTATCCAGTGACCCGATCCCTCTTCGCCCTCCTGCTGGGTTGCCTGCTGAGTCTCCAGCTGGCGGCCGCCGCCCCGCTGCTACCTGGGGCGAGCAAATCCACAGCACCTGCCGAACCTGTGGTTCAGGGTGGCCTGCTCGGCGCCATCGCCGACGGCCTGGACGATGTCAGCCAGGAACTGGATGTCGACAATCACCTGATCGACAACTGGCGCCTGCGCGCCGATCGCGCGGCCGATGAAGTCGATGTGCTGGTCAACCAGCCCTCAGGGCTCAGCTCTCTGGAGCTATGGGGTGACTTCGCGCTGCTGACCATTACCTGGCTGCTCGCCTTTGCCCTGCTCACTCACGTCGGCCGCCTGCTGGCACGTAGAAGCAGCCAGTCGCGCCTGCTGCGCAACAGGCCGCGCCCCAGTCGCGTGGTCAAGTACTTGCTGGTCTACACCCTGCCCGCCGTGGCCAGCCTGATCATCACCCTCTACATCAGTCACTTCCTGATACTCTCGGCAGGCCGCGCCTTGGGCATGAGCCTGGCCTATGCCACCAGCAGCGGCATTTTCTCCACCTCGATCATCCTCTGCCTGATAACCCTGTTCGACACCGGGCACAAACGCACCGCGGTACGCATCATTCGCCGGGTAGCGCCACGGCCGTTGTTTCTGATCGGCTTTCTGGCCGCCTGGAGCGATGCCCTGACCAGCCCGCAGATTGCCCGGCATCTGGGTGGCAACATCACCAGCAGCGTCGCCGCAGTGACCGGTTTGCTGGCAACCCTGGCCTTCGCCGTGCTGGTGATCAGACTGCGCCGCCCGGTAGCGCACCTGATCCGTAACCGCGCCCTGCCCGACCGCCTGCAACACCGTGCCGTACAAGAGACCCTGAGGATTTTCTCGGCGCTGTGGTTCCTGCCGATCCTGATGATGATTCTGGTGTCGGCCATCCATTTGATCGGCGCCGGCGAAGAGAGCCAGCGCGCCCTGCAAAAAGCCTTGCTGACCTCGATCCTGCTGATCGGCACGGTATTCCTCAGTACCGTGTTTCAGCACATGTTCAAGCACCAGGAACAAGCGGATGCCAGACAGCGCCTGCGGCCCTACAAGGAACTCCTGCGTAATCTGGCGCGGGCTCTGCTGCGCATTGCCATCGCCGTGGCCTTCATTGTGCTGCTGGGGCGCATCTGGGGCTTCTCGGTGCTCGACTTCGCCCTGCGCAACAGCCTGGGCCGCGCCATCAGCGACTCGTTGAGCAGTATCGGCCTGATCCTGCTGGTCACCTGGCTGCTCTGGGTGGTGATCGACACCGCCATCCAGGAGGCGCTCAAGCCCACCGTCGGCCGCCGCGCGGCACGCCAGCCGAGTACCCGGGTGCGAACCATCCTGCCGATGCTGCGCAACGCGATCAAGATCATCCTGGTGGTGATCTGTACCATCACCACCATGGCCAACCTGGGCATCAACGTTGCGCCGCTGCTGGCCGGTGCCGGGGTGGTTGGCCTGGCCATCGGCTTCGGCTCCCAGCAACTGGTGCAGGACGTGATCACCGGGCTGTTCATCCTCATCGAAGACACCATCGCCATTGGCGACTGGGTAGTGCTCGACTCCGGTCACGCCGGCACCGTCGAAAGCCTGACCATCCGCACCCTGCGCCTGCGCGACGGCAAAGGCTTCGTGCACTCGGTGCCGTTCGGCCAGATCAAAGCGGTCACCAACCAGTCCCGGCAGTTCGCCTATGCCTTTTTCTCGGTGCAGTTCAGCTACGAAACCGACATCGACAGCGCCTTGAAACTGATCCGCGAAGTCGGCCATTCGATCAGCGAAGACCCGATGCTGCGTCACAGCCTGCAAGGTCCGTTGCAAGTGTTCGGGGTCGACAGCATGAACCTCAACGGCATCACCCTGACCGCGCAGTTCCGCACCACCTCGGGCGGGCAGTACGCAGTCAACCGTGCCTTCAACGAGCGCCTGAAAAAGCGCGTGGACCAGACCGACGACGTCAGCTTCGCCCAGTACAATCCACCACCCGCGCGGGTGAGTGATGGCCAGGCCTGATTCGGCTTTCTAGCCCCCTGAGATCGGTGATAAAGTCGCGCCCATGAACGCCTCCCCCGCCAACCGCCCGCTGATTGCCTGGACCCTGTACTTCTGTGTCCTGTTCAATCTGTTCGCCTGCGGCATCGGTCACGGACAGATGGCGGGCCTGCAACTCAATGGTGTTGGCGGTGCCTATTGTTCGGCCATGGGCAGCGCCGGGCCGACGCTGAAAAGCGACTTCAGCGACCAGTCGGTTTCTGGCTGGGACAGCATGCAAACCTGTCCGGTGTGCGCCGCAGCGGTCGTCTGCCTGGGCCTGATGCTGGTCATTGGCTGGCTGCTGGCGGCTTCGCGCACCCGCCGCTATCACCGCGAACTGCGCAGTAAAGCCCCGCCACGCTACTGTTGGCCCGCCGCCAACCCTCGCGCCTCCCCGCTTCTGGCTTGACCCCTGCGGCAGCCTGCGCGGCTGCCGGTAACCGGCCTTTTTGCTGCACCTGTGTGACAGGCGCCGCTGGCCGCTGGCTCAATTTCCAGAGTTCGTTCCATGCCCTACTCCTATCGCCTTTCCGGTTGCGCGGCGCTGCTGTGCGCCCTGTCCATGAACGCCTCGGCCGAAGCGCCGCTGACCTTGCCTGACCTGCGCATCGAGGGTCGCGCAGACGCCGACGACGGTGTGCTCCTCGACACCCCCTCGCAGACCGGCTCACGCCTGGGCCTGACCCCACGGGAAACCCCGGCGTCGGTGAGCATCGTCAACCGCAAGCAGATCGAACAGCGCGGTGCCCAGACCACCCAGGACATGCTCGCCGGCGTGCCGGGCATGACCGCCGCCTCGCCGCCCGGCTCGGCAGGTTCGGTGGCTTACCGGGGTTTTTCCGGTGCGCAGATCACCCAACTGTTCAACGGCATCAGCGTGCAGTACGACTCGATAGCCGCGCGTCCGGTCGACAGCTGGATCTATGACCGCGTCGAAGCCATCGGCGGCCCCTCAAGCTTTCTGTTTGGCGCGGGCGCCGTGGGCGGCTCGATCAACTACATCACCAAGCTGGCCAGCCGCGACGAGAACTTCAACGAAGGCCGCATCAAGTACGGCTCCTACGACAGCAGCGAAACCTCGTTCGGCTTCAACCATGCCCTCAACGAGGGCGACGGCATCCGCAACTATGC
>JAVXRI010000134.1:0-9697 GCA_036643775.1 Pseudomonas sp.
CGTAGTCGACGCCGAGCTTGAGGGTGACGCGGGTGATGGTGTCGGTCAGCGACCAGTTGATCAGTTGCCCGGTGATGAAGGTTTTGTTCGGGACAATGATGTCCTTGCGGTCGAAGTCGGTAATGGTCGTGGCGCGGATACGGATCTTGCTCACCGTGCCGGACAGGTTGCCGATGGTGATGGTGTCGCCGATACGCACCGGGCGTTCGAACAGGATCATGATGCCGGAGATGAAGTTGGCGAAGATCTCCTGCATGCCGAAGCCCAGGCCCACCGACAGTGCAGCCACCAGCCATTGCAGTTTGTCCCAGCTCACCCCAAGGGCCGACAGGGTGGAGACAAAGCCGACCCCGGCAATCACATACGACAGCAGCGTGGTGGTGGCATAGGCACTGCCTTGGGCCAGGTTCAGGCGTGACAGCACCAGTACTTCGAGCAAGCCCGGCAAGTTGCGCGCCAGGGCGAAGGTAATGCCGATGATCACCAGGGCGCCGAGCATATCGCTGAGGCTGATCGGCACCATGCTCATGGTCGCGCCAGTGCCGCTGGTGTACTCGTACAGGGTAATGTTGTCGAGGTAGGCCACCACGCTGATCAGGTCGGACCAGACCCAGTACAGCGCGGCGATGAAGCCACCGAGCAGGGCCAGGCGAATCAGGCGCAGGGATTGCTGGTTGACCTGTTCGATGTCCAGGGTCGGCTCTTCGACGATGACTTCGCCATCGAGGCCTTCCTTGGTGGTCGCCTGGCGCTTGCTCAGGGCTCGCTGGTAAGCGAGGCGCCGAGCCGCCACGGCCAGGCCGCGCACGAACGCGGCCTCGATCACCAGCCACAGCATCAGCAGGTAGAGGGTATCGATCAGGCGGTCGGTGAGTTTCAGCGCGGTGTAGTAGTAGCCGAAGCACACCGCGATGAACAAGGCCACCGGCAAGGCCGTGAAGGCTACGCCCACCGCCTGGCGGAACAGCGAGGTATTGCGGTGCGCCGGGCTGCTGAGCAGCAGGCGGCTGAGCAGCCAGGCCATCAAGGCATAGCAGGTCAGCACCACGCCAATGCCGAGCACATCGTCGGCCAGCGCCGAAGGTTGGTGTTCGGCCACGGCGACCACGCCAACCAGGGCCAGCACCACGGCGCCGAGGCGGCGGATCCAGCGACGCAGGAACTCAACCTGCGGCTTGTCCCAGCGGAAATGCAGTTCGGCCACGCCGCCTGGGGCCAGCACGCGGTAAGCGGTATAAAACACCAGCCAGGCTTGAGCGATCTGCCACAGGGCGGCGCCGAGGTTGGCGTTCTGTCCACGGGCGTCGATTTGCAGGGCGTAGCCGCACAGGGCCAGGCCCATGCTCAGGGGCATGGCCAGGAGGATGTTGATCAGGATCGCCTGTGGCGTGTGCCACTGGCTGTCGCGCTTGAAGTGGCCGACGTCCTGGTGAACCTTGTTCAGACGTTGATACAGGTATTTACGCCGCCACAGCAGCGCGCCAATCAACAGCAGCAACGGCAGGAACAATAGCGGGCGCTGAGTCAGGCCATCGCCCAGCTCCTTGATCCCGGAACCCCACGGCAAGCTGACCAGTTGCTTCTGCAGGCGCTCGGGGACAGTGCGCAGCCATTCCAGATCGAGTGGCTTGTTGCTCGGAATCCAGAACATCTGCTCGTCGAGCGTGGTGCGCAAGCTCTGCGAGGTGCTCAGCAGCTGCTTTTCGTTCAGTTGCAGGGTGATCGATTCATTGAGCAGGGCGCTCAGTTCACGATTCAGGCGTTCCAGCAGATCGCTTCGGGTAATCGCCACTTCCAGCAAGGCTTTGCGTAGCTGTGGCGTGACATTTTCATTGGGTTGATTGGCCAGCAGTTTGTCGACGTAGGCGCTCGGGCTGGTGATCTGCTCGCGCTGCTGGTTGATCTCGAACTGGTACAGACGGATGTCGGCGATCTGGTCGGCGAGGTTGCGGTCGACTTTCAGGTGCGGCAGGGCCTGTTTCTGCTTGTAGAGAATCTTCGACAGCAGCAGGCTGCCCTTGAGGACGCTGATCTGTTCTTCCAGGGCCTGGTCGGCCTGGGTCAGGCTGTCCAGTTGTTGCTTGGTCTTGAGGTTCTGCTGGGTCAGCTCGTTGAGGCGGTCGGTACTGCGCAGCAGGTAGTCGGAGAGCTTGAGGTTGGCCGCGCTTTCGGTGGCCAGCAAGGTACTGCCGCCGGCCTTCTGTGCTTCGATGGACTGCTCGGTGACGGTTTGCTGGGATTGCGCCAGGCGCTTCTGATTGATCAGCGTCTGCAGGTCCTGGATTTCCTGTTCCAGGCGCGCGGCGCGCTCGATCAGCAGGTCGTGCTGACTGTTGCCGAGGTCTTGCAGCAGGCTGTTGCCGGCCAGTTCCTGGCGACGCAGCAGGGTCACGGCGTTGATTGCACCCAGTTCGGCGTTGAGCTGGTTGCGCTGATCGGCGGTCAGCGGCTTGCCGCCATCCTTGCCGACCTTGAGGGTGTTGTTGATCTGCTGGGCGCGGGTCTGGTTGGCGCTGATTTCAGCCTGGGCGCGCTCCGGGCGGGTCTGCGAGGTAATGGTCAGGCTGTTGGCTTCAGACAGGGCCTTTTGCAGTTCACCCTGCTCGGTGCTGCGCTCGGCCAGTAGCTGCTCCAGCTGCGGCACGGTATGCGCGGCATAGCGCTGGGCTACCGGGATGACTTTGCTGTCATTGAGCTTGGCCAGTTCGCGTTGGTTCTCGCTGGTCTGGCGCGGCGCATCGCTGAGCTGTTGCTTGAGGGCGACGAGCTTTTTCTCGCTGTCTTCCTTGGTGCCGAGGAAGGTCAGGGTCTGTTCGAGGACTTGTTGCAAGGCCTTCTGCTCGGCTTCGGGCAGTTTGCGCTCGGCGATCTTGTCCAGGCTGTGTTGGATGGACGCGCGGGTTGGCGGTTCCGCCGCCCAGGCGTAGGAGAGTGACAGACACAGCCCGAGCAGGGCTGCGCATATGGAGGTGCGCAGGGACATAGGCAGAAAATTCTTACAACCAGAGGCGAAGTTTGGAGTTTAAAGGAACAACCCGGGGCCGGGTCGAGTTCCTTCGGGGAATTTGACGCCCACTTTGCTGATCTTGTTCCCTTCCATCACCGCCACCGTCCATAGTGTGTTGTTCCATTCGATCTGGTCACCGACCACTGGCGCACCGCCAACCTTCTGGGCGATGAAGCGGCTGAGTGGCATATGCGGGTCCTGGCCATCGAGCTGCAAACCGTACAACGCCGCTACAGCCCCCAGTTCTGCGTCCCCTTCGAGCACGAAGTCACCGAAGAAGCGCAAATCAAGACCGCGTTGCGGAGCCTGGCTGAACAGCTTGCCGAGGGCTGGCAGGTTGTGTTCGTGGCCGATCACACAGAGCAGATCGTCGACTTCAAGGGTGGTACTTCCCGACGGATGGAGCAGTTGCTGACCACGAAACAGGGCGGCGATACGCGTGCCTTCGGGCATTTTCAGCTCGCGCAGGGCGGCGCCGATGCACCATTTTTCCGCACCCAGGCGGTAAACGAACAGTTCCCACTCGCTGGTGATGTGCACTTCCAGGGCCGAGCGCGAGATCGGTGCCGGGTCTGGCGGTACCGTCACCTTGAGCAGCTTGGCCACCCACGGCAGGCTGGTGCCCTGAACCAGCAGCGAGACCAGGACGATAAAGAACGCCAGGTTGAAGAACAGCTGGGCATCGGGCAGCCCGGCCATCAATGGGAATACCGCGAGAATGATCGGCACCGCGCCGCGCAGGCCGACCCAGGAGATAAAGCCTTTCTCACGGCCATGGAAGGCCTTGAACGGCAGCAGGCTGACCACCACCGACAAGGGCCGGGCGAAGATGATCATCCACAACGCCAGGCCCAGGGCCGGCAGGGCGATGGGCAGCAGGTCATGCGGGGTGACCAGCAGTCCGAGGACCAGGAACATGCCGATCTGCGCCAGCCATGCCATGCCGTCGAGCATGTGCAGAATGCCGTGGCGGCTGCGGATTGGCCGGTTACCCAACACCAGGCCGCACAGGTAGACGGCGAGGAAGCCACTGCCGTGCAAGGCGTTGGTCAACGAGAACACTACCAGGCCACCCGCTACCACCAGGATCGGGTACAGACCGCCGGCAAGATTGATGCGATTGACCAGTTGCAGCATCAGCCAGCCGCAACCCAGGCCCATCAGGCCACCGATACCGAACTCGCGCAGCAGATGAGTGAGCAAGCTCCAGTGCAGGCCGGTCTGGCCGCTGGCGATCATGTCGATCAGGGTGACGGTAAGGAACACGGCCATCGGGTCGTTGCTGCCCGACTCGATCTCCAGGGTCGCGGTGACCCGTTCGTTCAGACCCTTGCCGCCGAGCAGCGAGAACACTGCAGCAGCGTCGGTGGAGCCGACAATGGCACCGATCAGCAGGCCCTGGATCAGACTCAGGTCGAACAGCCAGGCAGCGACCATGCCGGTTAGCGCAGTGGTGATCAGCACGCCGACCGTGGCGAGCGACAGCGCCGGCCACAGGGCTACGCGGAAACTCGCCACGCGCGTGCGCAAACCACCATCGAGGAGGATCACCGCCAATGCCAGGTTGCCGACCAGGTAGGCGGTCGGGTAGTTGTTGAAGATGATGCCGCCGCCATCCACACCGGCGAGCATGCCGACGGCGAGGATGATGACCAGGATCGGGATGCCCAGCCGCGATGACAGTGAGCTGACCAGAATACTTGCACCTACCAGCAATGCGCCGATCAAGAACAGGCTATTGATGGTGGACGCATCCAAAGGCAGTACTCCGGGGAAAAGCAGAAAGGGGGCGGTTTGCTGTGGATAAGCAGGTCGCGTGCCAATCGATTCTAACCTGATGAATTGGCAGCATGTAAAGCGTTTCTGCAGATGAAAAAAAAGCACCGCGATGGGTGCCTTTTTTAATGTTGCCTGGGTGGGCCCTTTCGCGGCTAAAGCCGCTCCTACAAGGGCAATACAGTACCTGTAGGAGCGGCTTTAGCCGCGAAGAGGCCGGTGCAGGCTGACTACGCCTGTTTCACTTCACGCATAGGCTTGCCTTTGACCGGCGCATCTTTTGCGACGTAGTACTTGGCAGTGCTACGCGGCAACGACTGGCGGCCACGGATCTTGTCGGAGATTTTCTCGGCGATCATGATCGTGGTGGCATTGAGGTTGCCGGTGATGATGATCGGCATGATCGAGGCATCAACCACGCGCAGACCCTGCATACCATGCACACGACCCTGGCCATCGACCACGGCCATGTCGTCGGTGCCCATCTTGCATGAGCAGGATGGGTGGAATGCGGTTTCGGCGTGCTCGCGGATGAACTTGTCCAGTTCCTCGTCGGTCTGCACGTCGGCACCCGGGCTGATCTCGCGGCCACGGTAGGCGTCCAGTGCTGGCTGCGCCATGATTTCGCGGGTCAGGCGGATGCCGTCACGGAATTCCTGCCAGTCCTGCTCGGTAGCCATGTAGTTGAACAGGATGCTCGGGTGCTGGCGCGGGTCTTTCGACTTGGCCTGGATACGGCCGCGGCTTGGCGAGCGCATCGACCCCATGTGCGCCTGGAAGCCGTGTTCCTGTACGCCGTTGCTGCCGTTGTAGTTAATCGCAACCGGCAGGAAGTGGTACTGGATGTTCGGCCATTTGAACTCTTCGCGAGTACGAATGAAGCCACCGGCTTCGAACTGGTTGCTGGCGCCGATACCGGTACCGTTGAACAGCCACTCGGCACCGATGGCTGGCTGGTTGTACCAGAGCAGCGACGGGTACAGGGAGACCGGTTGGGTGCAGGCGTATTGCAGGTACAGTTCCAGGTGGTCCTGGAGGTTTTCACCGACGCCCGGCAGGTCGTGGACCACCGGAATGTCGAGGCTTTTCAGCAGTTCGGCCGAGCCGACGCCGGAGCGTTGCAGCAGCTGTGGCGAAGCAATGGCGCCGCTGCAGACGATAACTTCCTTGCGCGCACGGGCTTCAACGCGTTCTTCGCTGGCGCCGACCAGGTAGGTCACGCCAACGGCACGCTTGCCGTTGAACACGACGCGATCGGTCAGGGCGTGGGTGACGATGGTCAGGGTCGAGCGCTTTTTGGCGGTGTCCAGGTAGCCGCGGGCGGTGCTGGAGCGACGGCCTTTAGGCGTCACGGTACGGTCCATCGGACCGAAACCTTCCTGCTGGTAGCCGTTGAGGTCTTCGGTGCGCGGGTAACCGGCCTGCACGCCGGCTTCGACCATGGCGTGGAACAGCGGGTTGTTGCCGGCTTTAGGCGTGGTCACGCTGACCGGGCCTTCGCCACCGTGGTAGTCGTTCGCGCCGATGTCACGGGTTTCCGCTTTGCGGAAGTACGGCAGGCAGTCCAGGTAGGTCCAGTCTTCCAGGCCTGGCAGTTCTGCCCAGCCGTCGAAGTCCATGGCGTTGCCACGGATGTAGCACATGCCGTTGATCAGCGACGAGCCACCCAGGCCCTTGCCGCGACCGCATTCCATCCGGCGGCCGTCCATGTGTGGCTCTGGATCGGTCTCGTAGGCCCAGTTGTAGCGACGACCCTGCAGCGGGAAGGCCAGGGCGGCTGGCATCTGGGTGCGGAAGTCGGCGCGGTAGTCCGGGCCACCGGCTTCGAGCAGCAGGACAGTGACGCCTGCGTCTTCGGTCAGACGGGTCGCCAGGGTGTTACCGGCAGAGCCGGCACCGACGATGATGTAATCGAATTCATGGGACATTTCTGTTCCCTCATTTTGGCGGTAGACAGGAAAGCGGGGAGCGCCCGGGCCTTGCGGACCGGGCGCGGCTACAGGGGTGCTTAGAACACCGAGTTGTAGTTGCCCAGCTCGACCTGTACCGACTTGATGCGCGTGTACTGAGCCAGCGAGCTCACGCCGTTTTCACGGCCGACACCGGACTGCTTGTAGCCGCCAACCGGCATTTCAGCAGGCGACTCGCCCCAGGCGTTGATCCAGCAGATGCCGGCTTCCAGCTGGTGGATGATGCGGTGGGCGCGGCTGATGTCGTTGGTGCAGACACCGGCGGCCAGGCCGTACTCGGTATCGTTGGCGCGACGGATGACTTCTTCTTCGCTCTCGTAGGAGAGGATGCTCATCACTGGGCCGAAGATTTCTTCCTTGACGATGGTCATGTCGTCACGGCAGTCGGTGAAGACGGTCGGAGCGACAAACGCGCCCTTGGCGAATTCGCCGTCGGTCAGGCGCTCGCCGCCGCACAGAACGCGTGCGCCTTCTTCCTTGCCCTTGGCGATGTAGCCCAGCACGCTTTCCATGTGGGCGAAGCTGACCAGCGGGCCGAAGTTGGTGTTTTCGTCTTCAGGGTTGCCAACACGGATGCGTGCAACGCGCTCGGCGATCTTGGCTTCGAACGCTGCTTTCATCGAGGCAGGGATGAACACGCGGGTGCCGTTGGTGCACACCTGACCCGAGCTGTAGAAGTTGGCCATCATGGCGATGTCGGCGGCGCGATCGAGGTCGGCGTCTTCGCAGATGATCAGTGGCGACTTGCCGCCCAGTTCCATGGTGACTTCCTTGAGCGTCGAGCTCGAGGCGCTGGCCATGACTTTCTTGCCGGTGGTGGTACCGCCGGTGAAGGAGATTTTTTCGATGCGCGGGTGTTCGGTCAGCCAGGTGCCGACTTCACGGCCGCTGCCGGTCAGGACGTTGAACACGCCGTCTGGCAGACCGGCTTCGGTGTAGATTTCGGCCAGTTTCAGGGTGGTCAGCGAGGTGACTTCCGACGGTTTGAAGATCATCGCGTTACCGGCAGCCAGGGCTGGTGCGGATTTCCACAGGGCGATCTGGATCGGGTAGTTCCAGGCGCCGATACCGACGGTCACGCCCAGCGGCTCGCGGCGGGTGTAGACGAACGAGCTGTCGCGCAGCGGAATCTGCTCGCCTTCGATGGCCGGGACCAGGCCTGCGTAGTACTCCAGCACGTCGGCACCGGTGACGATGTCGACGTAACGGGTTTCCGAGTAGGACTTGCCGGTGTCCAGGGTTTCCAGGGCGGCCAGCTCATCGTTGCGCTCGCGCAGGATGTCGACGGCGCGGCGCAGGATGCGCGAACGCTGCATGGCGGTCATGGCGGCCCAGACTTTCTGGCCGCGCTCGGCGCTTTCTACTGCGCGCTCGACGTCTTCTTTGGTGGCACGTTGCACCTGGGCGAGGACTTCGCCGTTGGCCGGGTTGATGGCGTCAAAGGTAGCGTCGCTGGAAGCGTCGACATAACCACCATCAATGTAGAGTTTTTGCAGTTCGAAACGGGCCATAGTGTCCTCGCAAGTGCATATGTGTGTTTGGCTATCCGTGCAGCGCTCCTGCTTGTTTGGCAATCGCGGCGCGCGGTGGTTCAGAGGCCTGGTTTTGCGTGTCCGGGCTCGTCTGTTTCGCCAGTTGTAGATCCATGTATTCGTAAGCGATTTGCTTCGCCTGGTCGGTGTCGAAGGCGTCTCCGGACAGCGCACCGCGCAGCCACAAACCGTCGATCAACGCTGCAAGTCCGCGGGCGGCGCTGCGTGCTTCAGGCAACGGCAGGGCGCGACGGAACTGGCAGCACAGGTTGGAATACAAGCGGTGATCGTTGATCCGCTGCAACCTGTGCAAAGACGGCTGGTGCATGCTGGAAGCCCAGAAGGCCAACCAGGTTTTCATTGCCGGGCCGTTGACCTGGCTGGCGTCGAAGTTGCCTTCGATGATCACCTGCAGGTGGGCACGCGGGCTGTTGTCCTTGAGCGCCTGCCGGTTGGCGACGACGTTCTCGTTCAGCACGCTCATCAAGTACCGCATGGTCGCTGCGATCAGGCCGTTCTTGTCCTGAAAGTAGTGACTGATGATGCCATTCGACACACCGGCCAAACGGGCGATCAGCGCAATGCTGGCGTCACCCATGCCGACCTGGTCGATGGCCAGCAATGTGGCTTCGATCAACTGCTGGCGACGAATGGGTTGCATACCGACCTTGGGCATTTTGCAAATCTCCTCAGGCCTGCGAGCAGTCGACGAGCGGCTGCCTCGGCGAAGGCCAGTCTATTTTGTTTTGATTGAACGTTCAATCAACAAAGAATAAGCTCTGCGACAATCTGTGCCATTGACAGGAAATTTCCGATGTCAGATGGCCCAAATTGGCACCCCAAAAAGACGTGAAACCCCCGGAATACAAGGTGTTGACGGGTGTAAACGGCGTGTTGAGAAGATCTGCCGAGCGGTCTATGACAGCAAGGGCAACCCTCGGAGCGGGGCTTTTGGTCTGTTTTTTCTCAACGCAATCGATTCGGGATCACGGTTTTTTCAAGGTGCTTTTATAACACCTGACGCAGTGGGGCTATTGCACCATTTGCTCAGGAAAGATTGATTAGCCTCCACATTTCTCTCGCACTGCCTGGAGCATTTGTGCCATGAGTTCTGCCTCGCTAATAAAGACCCCGCCCGAGAAGGTGACGGTCAACGGTTGGGTGTTTTACACCTCTACCGCGCTGATTCTGTTGTTGACCGCCATTCTGATTATCGCCCCGCAAGAGGCCGGCAGGATGTTGGGTGTGGCCCAGGCCTGGTTGTCGCGCAGCTTCGGCTGGTACTACATGGTGGTGATCGCCGCTTACCTGGTGTTTGTGGTGGGCCTGGCGTTTTCTTCCTACGGCAAACTCAAACTGGGCAGCAAGGACGACACCCCTGATTTCAGTTACGGCGCCTGGGCGGGGATGCT